>CAZFIV010000094.1:0-29562 GCA_964519665.1 uncultured Myxococcales bacterium | reverse complement strand
GATGTGATGGCTTCCTGGTCCGTCAGCAGCCAGCCGGCTTGCCCTTCCGGGGCGGGCGGCCATGAGGGTGGATCCAGCCAGACCGGGTGATCGCCGTCCAGCCGATCCATCCGGTCCGAGGCCGGCCGGCGTTGCGCCTTCCACTGCTGTCGTACTTGCGTGCGACCAGGGTTCGATACCATCGGAGAATGGTGTCGGGCGTGACGATGCACGCGATCTTCGCAAGCTCCTTGCGACCCACAGCTTGGCCCTTGATGGCGAGTCTCCGGCGCTGGGCATCGGTCAACCGAAGTCGCCGCTTGCCGAGCTTCTCGCGCAGAATGCGGTTCTCGGCGATGACGTAGTCGATCGCCGCTTGTTGTCGGCGAGTGACCCACCCCGTGACTACGAGAATCACGAATTGGAGCGCCGAGTTCATATTCCACAAGCCTAAAGCGCCGATTCACTTGGATCGCACTATTGTCGCTGGTTCTCACCCCGTCTGCTCGCCGCGCCGCCTTCGGCTTTCGTCGGTTGCGTATTCCCGATACGCGCCCTCCTCACGCGACGACCCGACGGGCCGATTCCGGCACGATAACAGCACGCTCCAAGTGAATCGGCGCTCTAGCACAGAACACCTTGTCAGTGGATGCCTGCCCGATTGATTGGGCGTCGAAAATATCAAGGATATTGGTTGGCTCGAGTTTCCTGACAGGACGGGAAGTGCTCGCATGAAGCACGGCCTGCGCCAGGGCGTCTGGTCCGTCCGATATCTTTCGGAGCAAAGCCTTCTTCCTGTTCGCAGATGGCGTTGTGAACCTTCCGCCCGAAGCGCAGATTGCGGGCAGAATACTCTGCTACTTATTCCTGCGAAACCACTTAGTATCGCCTGTGCCGTCGTATTCTTGTGCGTGTCCAGACCTGCGTTAGCGCCTGCATTCGATAGTGCAGCTTGGACTACAACGCAGGTAGGCCCACCGAGCAACAATTGGCCCCCAATTCAGCAGGCAACCTCGGCCAAACTTGTCCACGCGAGATGGAATAGGAGCTTCAGGGCAGGACGGCGTGATGGGTGATGGCAGCGCCCAACCCTGCATCAAAGTACAGTGCGAGTACGATAATTAAGGGATGGGCAACGGATCATCGACAGCCAAACTTATATAAAAAGCGGAGGCGGCAGATTATTTATTGACCCCTTTTCGTCGCTCTATGATGATGACGCGCCGAGCAACCCGCTCGGATAAGGAGACCACCAAATGCGCATCGTATTTACGACTATCCTAACTTTGTCGATCCTGTTCGCGGGCCCAGACGCTGACGCTCGTGGGTTTGAGAGATGCTACGATTTCCGCATCGTCAAGGTCGATGGCCTGCCAACGTTCTGGTTTGACATCAACGACCGGGGCGTCGGCGTTGGTGACGTTTGTCTTCGGGCTGATTGCTCCATCGAAAACGTCTTTCCGTTGGCGGGCGGTATTTATCTTCCGCGGTTAGACAAGACGAAGAGCGTCTCGCTCTATCAATACGACGTGGGCGTCATCTTCCGAAGCATCAACAATTTAGGCGTCATCCTCGCCAACGGATTCAGCAGCTCCAGCCCGGAGGTGGATAACTTCCTCTTGCGGCCCAACGGGCGCATCGACGTTCTGCCTAAGTTTATCGAGCAGGCCGTCCAAGAGTTTCCCCAAGACATCAACGATCGCGGAACGATCGCAGGCTTTGCGTTCACGAGCGACTCACGGATTATAGGGTTTATTGCGGAGGGCGCCGAGGTCGAGGTCGTCGACTTGGACCAAGACACCTACCTTCTGGACACCAACAACTGGGGAGCGGCTGTTGGGTTTATCGTGAACGCGGACAATACCGAATCTGGCTTCTACAAGCGACCGGGTCGTGACGCCATAATCGTGAATGCGCCTGGCGCTGCGAGCACGAACCTCACCGGTATCAACGACTGGGGCGTTGCATCCGGCGTGATTGATATCGACGGCGATGGTGATTTCGACCAAGTCGTGCTGTTCGATGGTCGAAACTTCAAACCGCTTTCCTTCGACGCTGACAATTTTGGCCTCGCCAAGATCAACAACAGGGGAGAGCTCGCGGGCGGCTATACGTTCAGAACCGACGGCATATTTACCGAAGGATTTATCGCCGAGCCTCGAAGATGCCGTAAGTAAACGCCGTGTTGGCTACTTTCGTCATCCGTGCTGGTTCCCATCGTTAGGCCGTCCGTGCTCGCCCTGTCGGTCCTGACCGCGTCCTGACGGATCGTGGACGTTGGCGCCTCACGCAAGTGAGGAGGACAGATGTCTACGACGAACAATGAGCTACAGCGAATCAGAGAGGGCCTCGCAGGTCTGCCGAAGGGTCGCGCACGGCGGATTCCGCCGGAGCTGCGGGAGCTGATCGATCGCTATGCCCGACGGCGGGCCGATGAAGGTGCACGTCAGAACGCCATCGCCAGAGCGCTTGGGGTTGGCGAGTCCACCGTTTGGCGGCTCTGGAGGAGCCTTCCGAAAGTCTTCGACCTGTTCGCGTCGTCGGCACATCGTCGGGCGCGATCATCGTTCGAGGTCCTGGTGGCCTGACCATTGAGGGGCTCGATATCGCGGGTCTCGCGGCGTTGATTCGGGCTCTGGCATGATCGGCCCGAGGGGACGCGTTCGTGTCTTCGGGTACCCGAAGCCGTGCGACATGCGGAAGAGCTTCAATACGCTGACCGGTCTCGTTCTCGGGATGGGTCGCGACGTGACGGCCGGCGATGTGTTCGCCTTCGTGTCGCGCAATCGGAAGCGCGCGAAGGTCCTTTGGCATGAGGGTACGGGCCTGTGTCTCCTAGCCTAGACAGTCTCTCGCTAAGCTAGTCGAGGAGCTGGAAGAGATTCGAGCCGACATGCAGCAGGGCTTCGACCTCGTGCGGGAGCGTGACGCCGCCATCGCGGACGCACTCGACAAGGCGCACAGGGACATTTTGATCGCCTTGAACGGGATCAATCGGGAGATTCGGAGTCAGAGGCCGTAGCGGCTCCTGTCCCCACACGGGTACTATACGGAGAGTCGAATCGCCGGCCGCTCAAAGAACGAAAGCGAATTCCACGGGACGTTAAGCATCAAGTCTTGACGGAGAGCGGCTATCGATGTGCCGCGCCCCGGGAGGCACAACATCAGCCCGATTCAACGGAGAGCAAGCACGGCCGCCAAACCGGTCACTTCATGCTGTCTATTCCCCTCAGTCGTCCCGTCGGGTCGTCTTGAACTCGCCGTGGTCGGCTTGGCTCACGTCGTATCCCGTCGCCTTGCCCTCTTCGAAGAAGACCGCCCGCGTCAGGCCATCGGGCTTGGTGAGGAAGACGATGACCGAACCGCCACCGCTTCGCTCGACGGAGAACGCATACCGTCGCATCCCCCCGTTGGTCCGTATCCGGCAGGGACTTCGCCCGTCGCATGTCGCGTGCCTGGTACCTTCGAATCGTCAGCGGTCGGGGCGCTCGCCGGGGACGCTGGCCGCGAGCGGTTTGCCTTCGTCCATTCGATCAAACGCGGGGATGACGACCTGAGCGGTCGATGAATCGAGCGCCCTTCTGGCTGGCGCCACGGTTGGGTTGGTGGGATATGTGTTGCCGTCAAAGCGAAGCTCGGCGTCGTAGGCCTGATCGACACCGCCGCCGCTGACTCGTACAATGAGGTTTCGCCAACCGTTGGCCGCGTCGGACGCAATGCGTATGGGCGGACGACTCACGGTGATTTCACTGATAACGACGAAGCCCGACGACCGACGGCTCAGCACCAAGGTGTTGCAGCCACCGGACCCGCACACCATGGGGCCAACGACATGGACGATGGTTTCTAAAGTGCCGTCGCCGTTGAGGTCGGCATGTGCGTCGAAGTACCGGATCTTGCCCCCGAGGCCGCTGTACCGCGCCTGGAGTGCCGCCTCAAGGGCCGCGGTTTGACTCGATGCCGGACTCGATGCCGGACTCGATGCCGGACTCGATGCCGGACTCGATGCCGGACTCGATGCCGGACTCGGGGCTCTCGCCGTTGTCGCACACGCCGTCATGACCATCGCGCCGGCCGCCACCAGAGATCGTTTGAAGAACGCTTTCAATTTGTCACCTCGCAACATTAACCTCTACCTTGTCGCCCGCTGTACGTCCGAGCGACAGCCTTCGTGCCCAAGCTTGGGTGAACCCGAGGGCCGGTCACGCTTCTATCGCAACTCCTGTTGCATATAGACATCGCCCCGGCAAGGTCCTACTTTAGGACCCGGAGTGTTCCGCCATGCCGTACCGCCATCTCATTGTTTTCGGTCTGCTCGGCCTCCTGACGTCATCATGTCGCACAGAGAGGACGAAGCTCCACGCGCCCGAGCGCCACAAAGTCATGCCGATGGCGAGGCGAGTGCGTGCGCAGTCGCTCGGTGCCATGGCCGAGTGCGCGCTCTACACCGCAGAGATGCTCAGTCGTTCAGGGGTCGCCTACCACCCGACTGCGCAAAGGGACGTCGCGAGAAGATCCCGAGGGGCAGCGGTGGTTCCCGAGGCTCTGTCGCCGACCGAGTTCGTGTGGATGATCTATCGAAGATGTGGGCTTCCTATAGGTGAACGCCCAATGACGACCCGAGAATGGGTGAGCGAGGCGGGCGCCTACCCTGACGCGCTGATCCGACTCCCGGTGGATACTCAACAGAGCGCCCTTCGCCCAGGAGACATCCTCGTCTACGAGCCCGACGACCCGGGCGACGCGCCCAAGAGCGAATCCGCCGACCTGCGCCCAGGTCACATTGTCGTGCTCGTTTCGCCCAAGGAGAAGCTGATCGTCGGCGCTCACGAGCACATTTCGACGCGAGCTGGCGTCGAATTTGGGGTGAGCTATCGTACCGTCCGAGGCTCCCTGCGCGCCTGGACGGACGGACAACCGCTTCGGGCCATCTACCGGGTGCGAAGCGACCGCCCTCTTCCCGCCAGTCAAGCGAGAGATGTGCACATCGTCTTCGGGGCCGGGTCGCCGATCTCGGTCGATGAGGAGTCGACCATTCGCCTTCCGATTCGCCTGACGGGTTCGGCGTCGTCCGTCGTCGCCCTGTATGCTGTCGAGCTTCCCACAGGGGCCGTCTTCGACGCGGAGCGGCGTGAGATCCGCTGGACGCCCGACTTCACGAAAGGGCCGGCTCGATATGCGGTCGAAGTGGCGGCCAAGCTAGATACGGGACGTCTGGTGCACGGCCACGCGTTCATCAACGTCCGCGATTCAGTGCAGCCCCCCGATCCGGTCGTGGTTTCGTCCGTCGATCTGGGCCGGGTCACGCGACATGAGGTACGTCAAACATCCGACGGATTCCTCGATGGACCGTCCAGGATCGGTCAGGTCTACCAGGCCACGGTCATAACGCCGAACCGCGCTTCTGACGGGAGCATGCGGGTGAAAGTCGGCCTGCATGGTCTGTCGGGGAAGCCTTGCCGAAAAGGTCAGCGTGATCGGATCAGCGTATGCCCGCATGACCCTCTCAACTCCTACTGGTATGGCTATCGTGCGGCCGGCGACTCCGTCGCGACGAACTTTACTGAGCGGCGCGTCATTCATCTTCTCGATTGGGTTCTCCGAACCTTCGACCAAGCCGACCCCGAGCGGGTGACCATTATCGGCGGGTCCATGGGGGGCGCTGGCGCGGCAACGATCGGTCTGCACTATTGGGATCATTTCGCGGCCATCGAGACAGACTGGGGCGAGTCGATACCGCGTCTGCATCGTAGGGTCCGCATTCGCACGCTCTCCAAGCTATGGGGTCCGCCGCCTCCGGTGACTTCGACGTCGACGCGCTCGCCCTGGACATCGCTCGACGTGACGGCTCAGCTGGCGCGACGGCCCGAGAAGAGGTCCGTGTACGTGTCCGCACACTTTGGGACCCACGACCCGATCATCCACTTTAGTACCTTGGTCGAGCCGAGCCCCGTCTCTCACCGAAGTCTCGTGCAGACTTTGCAGCAGCTACGGATCCCGCACTTCATTACATGGGACGCCGGCGGGCATGGCACGAACGACCCGAAGCGGCCCCGGGGATGGTGGAGAAGGCTGAATCCGCTGCGAACCTCGAGCCTGTTCGCACGGAACCAACCTGTCGTGGCGTTCTCTGCCTCGAGCTTGGACGACCCTCCTTCCAGGCCGGATGGGCAGCCAGGGGCTCCCTATGGGGTCATCAATCGATGCCTGCGCTGGGAGCCGCAGCGCGTCGTAGACGCGGAGCTTCGGTTCGCGATCGAGGTTCGTTTGTCCGAGTCGTGTCCCTCGCCGGCCGTGACCGCCGATGTAACCCCGCGCCGCTTCATGAGGTTTCGGCCGATTCCGGGCGAACGCGTGCACGTTCGGCTCAGCGACACGGAACGCGTCGTGGAGGCGAGCCGTGATGGGACCATTACAATACCTGCCGTGAAGATCTCAAAGATGCCGGTTCGGCTGGTGGGCACGCGACATTCCTGGCGGTCATCGACCCTCGATTGATCGGCGCTCCACGTTTCGCCGGCTCACAACACGAACGCTCCTCCCAAGAGCCCGGTGGGAAGCGCCGCTGCGGTCCTTGTTGACTTCGCTGTGCGTCACAAGCGTGCGGCATGTGGGGCGTATTGCGGGCCGACGAGTCTTCCTGGTAGGCCGATGCACGCGCCCGAGTTTCCCGTGACCGCGACCATTATTTCCCATGGGCGAACGACGTCCACGCATGCGGCCCTCATCGTAGCCGTGCTCCTGAGCCTCGGTGCGTCGCCCGCCCGCGCCGACTCCAGCACTGGTCCCTGGACCGGCGAGTGGCAAACGTACTGGCGGGACGGCGGCGCGATCCTGACCCTGACCCACGCGGGCGATGACGTTCGCGGAACGTATGAGCCCGGCGGCGGGCGCATCGAAGGCCGAGTCGAAGGGTCCGTCTTGCGAGGGACCTGGACTGAAGACGAACGGTCGGGCGGATTCATTTTCGCCCTCAACGACGAAGCCGACACCTTCATCGGAAGGTACGATAGCGGCGAGTATTGGAACGGCGAAAAGCTGGACGGCCGACGAGTCCGCACACCGTTCGCCTCGGCGGCCACACCGCGCGAGACGTTGCGGACGGTGCTGGCCGCCGCCAATCTTGCCCTCTACGAGCGAGAGATCGTCATGCTCCCGCTCCTCGATGCGTACCTGATCTACGAGCCGCCCCCGACCCAGGGACCGGAGCGCAGACGGCGGAGGTCGCTGTTGCTGTCGGTCTTCGATATGTCGACCTTACGGATCAACGACGCACCGGATAGCGGCAGCGGTCGCGAAGCGCGTTTCGAGGTCGGCCCGGTCGATGCGCACGTGCGCTACGGGTTGCGATTCACCAAGAGCGCCGATGACCGGTGGCGGCTGATCGTCGATGCCGAGTCCACACTGACGGCCACCGTGGGCGCGTTCCTCGACGCGCTCGGCGCTGAATCGGTCGAGGACGTGCGCCTGCGACAGCAACGTTCGCCGCGCGGCGCGATGCGTGACTTTCTGATGGGGGCTTACCGGTGGAACGAAGGCGGCGCGGCCACGGCTTTGGCGACTCTCGATCTGTCGTTCCTGCCCGAAGAGCTTCGCTCTGTCGAGGGTCCCATCCTGGCCGAATATCTGCGTCGCATCCTCGATCGGGCCGGATACGTACTGTGGCAGGAAGTGCCCGATGATCCGAACCAGGCCACCCCGTACGTGCACTACCGTCATCCGGCGGGGGACATCGTCATCGAACGGGTTGACGGCCGCGCCGGCTCGCCGCCGCGATGGCTGTTCTCAGCCCGGACCCTGCAGGACGCGCCCACCCTGTTCTCCGAGATTCAGGCGCTGCCTCCGGCGGCGGGGCTCACGGACCGCCCCGCGCTGACACCGTACTTCGAGGTTCGAGAAGCGCTTCGGCACCGACTGCCGATGCTCGTCCGCCGAGATCTGGCGCTCGAAAACTGGCAGTGGCTCGTCTTCTTCGCCAGCTTTGCCATTTCACTGTTGGCCGGCTGGCTCGCCGGCCGGTTGGCAGACAAGGCGGCGCAAAAACTCCAGTCGCTCGTGGGCGCCGATGTGGAAGGGCTCTCGTTCGACGTCATCACGTGGCCGGTGCGGGTCGCAGTGGCGGGTCTGGTCGCGACCGAGCAGCTCAACCGGCTGGCGATTCTCGCCCCCGGCTTTCAGTTCCTCTATTGGGGCGTCAAGCTCACTTCGGTCATAGGCGTCACGTGGCTGCTGTTCCTGCTCGTCGACTTCACCGGCCGAATTCTCTTGAAACGAGCCGAGCTGACCCCGGGGTACGCCGATGAGATCGTGACGTCGCTGGCGACGGGGCTCGCCCAGCTCGGGGTCGTGGTCGCTGGGCTCCTGGTCGGCGCCGAGATCGTCGACCTCCCCTACGAAGGCGTACTCACTGGCCTTGGTGTGGGCGGCGTCGCGCTGGCCTTTGCGGCTCGGGAGACGGTGGCCAACATGCTCGGCGGCGCCATCCTCCTCGCGGACCGACCCTTTCGCCGCGGCGACCTGCTCGAAGCAGACGGGGACCTGGGCTTCGTGCAGAGCGTAGGATTGCGCTCGACCCGGCTCAAGCGGCTCGACGACACCGTCCTGATCATTCCGAACGCTCAGCTGTCGGACAAAGCGATCGTCAACTGGGGCCTGCGTCGCCGCCGACGGGTCCAGCTGACCATCCGCGTGCTCTACGGGACTGAAGCCAAGACAGTGACCGCGTTCGTCGAGGCGCTCAAAGAGCTGTTTCTAAGCCAGGATCACGCCGACCCCAACGACTGCTATATCGCGCTCGCCGATTTCGCCGCGGTGGGTATCGAGGTCGAGTTTCGAGGGTTCTTTCGGGTCGACACATACAGCGAGCAGGTGGCGGCCCGACACGCCCTGATCGCTAAGATTCTGGAACTGGCCGATCGGATGCGCGTGCGACTCGCGCTGCCCACCCACATCGAAGGCGATGTCGAGGAGTGGCGGCCATAAAACAGGAGCAGCGGTGGCGGGGTCGACCGCGACGCATCCACCTCGTTTTCTTCGCGAAGTTTCGTCAACTCAAACGTCGCCGGGCGCCTGGCTGGAGGGCGTGGATGCCGGGAGCGGTGCAGCAGCTAAAAGCTCGACTTGCAGATAAACTGCAGCGTGAGCCCAAATTCCAATGATTCCGATCGATGCCGGGAGCGGGACTCGAACCCGCACGCCCGAAGGCGAGGGCTTTTAAGGCCCCTGCGTCTACCGATTCCGCCATCCCGGCATGTAGACGGTGGTCATACCAAAAGGGGAGCCGGTCGGCCACGACTTGGTGGTTCAATTCGTCACCTCGGGAGCGCGGTAGGCCAAAATACGACATGAGGTCCCTGATGCTCCAAGCTTGCGGTACCCCGGGTGGGCCTGGGCCGTCCACGTCGATGCCAATACCATCGCCGATCTCGCAGCCTAGCTTTCGTTCGCCGCGCGCGCGTCTTGGGCGCCGGGCCCAGCGGTTCCGCAGAGGTCAGCAGCTCGGTCGCGGCGTAACTTGCCTGTAACGCACTTTCGCCTATTGGCGTCGCTCGATACTCACTCAAGTCCCTGTTTGTGAACATAGTCGACCCGATTGTCGGTCACGCTTTCGTAAGCCTGCATCGCAAAGCAGAGAGGCCCTTGATGGCTTGTCGCTTGCACGCCGCCAGCGCGAGTCAATGGTACGCCGAGCCAACACTACTTCAGACTGGAGTCGCTGGTGGGTGTCACACCGCTGCCGTGCGGCATGGATACTCGTACTGGGCGCCCTGCACTTTCACTGCGGGGCGGGCAACGGCGAGACGTTGGATGAGCGGGGCCGACCGCTCGACCAGCCCTTCGCGCCGGGGATTGCCAGTCGGTACGGTGCTTCCACCTTCGAGCCGACCTACGAAGACATTGCCCTTTCGTTTCTGGAACCACTCTGCGCCGACTGTCACGGTGGAGGCGCGCCGAGCACGGGGCTCGACGTCACCTTCGAGCGCGCATTCCAGGAGATGGTCGACGTCCCGTCGGTGCAGCGACCCGACCTCGACCTGATCGAACCCGGCGACCCCGACAACAGCTACCTGATCATCAAGCTCGAAGGCGGTGACGAGATGTTGGGGCGGCTCATGCCCCGCGGTCGTCCGGCCCGGCCTCCCGAAGAGATCGAAATCATCCGGACGTGGATCGCCAACGGCGCTCGGAGGAATTGATGACAGCTTCAAGTCGGTGGTTTGCCCTGGCCATTACGCTGCTCGCGTCGAAGGCCGCTTTCGCCGAGCCCTACTTTGCCCAGCGCGAGGGCTATCGGTGCTCGAAATGCCACGTCAACCGAACGGGCGGAGGCATGCGGACCGCGTTCGGTCGGCAGTACGCAATGACTCATCTCACCATGCTGGCGACCGCGCCGAGGGACGTCGACGTCGTCGAAGAGATGAACGGCTTACAGCGGCGCGCATGGTGGACGATCGATCCGGCGCTGAACGACTACGTGGCCTTCGGGGCCGACATCCGCGTCGACAGCCTCACCGCGCTCGCCAACGAGGTTGAGACCACCTTCACGAACCCCGAGGCCAACCTGTACGTCGCGCTCGATGCGACCCACTTCGCCACTGCCTACTTCGACGTATCTTTGGCCGAGGGCAGCGTGCAGGCGCGCGAGGCCTTTCTGTTGTTGCACGGCGGTGGGTTTCGTCTGAAGGGGGGGATCATCCTCCTGCCCTACGGGCTTCGGATCTGGGATGAGGATCAGTTCATCCGCAGCCAGACTGGCTTCAACTATGCTAGCCCCGACCTCGGGGTCGAGCTGGGGTACGAAAATGGGCCTTTCGGTCTGTTCGTGGCGGTGAGCAACGGAGCCGGCGGCGGTCTCGACAACGACCGCGACAAGCAGCTGTCCGGCCTCATCGAGTGGGCCGGGTCGTGGTGGCGGCTCGGCGGGTCCGCCTCGTACAACCGAACCTCTCAGACCGAAGACTTCTTCGTGGGCGGCTTCGCAGGTCTCACGCTCGGCCGCCTCACTCTGCTGGGCGAGGTCGATCGCCTCAGCACGTTCTTCATCGAAGAAGACGAGGCCATCGTCAGCTTGGTGGCCTACGGGGAGGCCAATTTTCTCGTCGCCCGAGGGCTCAATCTAAAGGTCGCTTACGGTTATCACGACCCCTCGATCGACGTTGACGAAAACCAGCGATTCAGCCTGCTCACGGGGGTGGAGATCTTCCCGGCCCCGTTTCTCGCGGCCCGGGCCTTCTATGAATTCCGCGGGAGCGTTCCTCAGGACGAGGTCGGCAACGCGGATCTCATCCTCGTGGAAGTGCACGTCTACCTTTGAGGCTTGTTATGCGACGTTTCGGATGGTTTCTTCTCTTTTCAACCCTGCTCGCCTCCGCAGCCTGCATGGGGGCCGTCAAGTTTCCGGACGGCGCGGCACCGGGCTACCTGAAGACCGAGGGCGATGTCGACCGCGGCGCTCGTCTTGGTCGGGCCCTGTGCGTGAGCTGTCATGGGGTGTACGGCGACGGTCACGGAGCCGCCGCCGTGGGGCTCGACCCCGCGCCCCGAAGCTTCGTGTCGGCGGTCTACCGGTATCGCTCGACGCCGACGGGCTCGCTGCCTGCGGATCTCGATCTCGCGCGGACCATTCTTCGAGGGCTTCCGGGCTCCTCAATGCCCGCGTTTCGCGATCAGCTCGACGCGCGCGACGTCAAAGACCTCGTCGTATGGGTCAAGGCGTTCAGCCCGCGCTTCACCGACGAATTGATCGACGATCCGATCGAGATCCCCGAGGCACCCGAGTGGACCCCGAAGGCGGTGGCTCGAGGCAAGGCGCTGTACAAGGAGCTCCAGTGCGGCAAGTGCCACGGCGACGACGGTTCCGGCGACGGATGGGGCACCGAGGAAGACTTCACCGACGAGATGGGTCGACCTGCCCTCCCCCGCGACTTTCGAGACGGCTTGTACAAGTCCGGGGTTCGGCCCCGTGACCTCTACCGAACCCTGGTGACCGGGCTCGATGGCACCCGGATGGCGGCCTACGAAGACACCCTCCCGCCCGACGACGTGTACAGCCTCGTCTACTACGTGATGTCGTTCGACAGTGGGCCGGGCCTGTGGCGATGGCTGAGCGAGCCGCCGCGCTGGTACGAGCCTTCGGAGGTCCGGGTGCGCCGCCCGAAGAAGGAAGATGGATGACGTCATGACCGACGCATCGCGCCGACAAGCCCTTCGCCGAATGGGTTGGGGTCTGCTCGCGACGTCCGCCGGGGCTTCGAGCCTGGCCGGGAGCTCGCTGCTGTTTCCCCGCGTTCGGTTTCGGCCCACCTCGAACGTGGTTCTCGGGTCGCCGAGCGCCTTTCCGGTCGGCGAGGTCTCGACCGAGTTCGCGCGCCAACACCGATTGTTCGTCATCCGGGAGCCCGAAGGGTTGTACGTCTTGTCATCGGTCTGCACTCACCTCGGCTGCATTACTCGCTGGCAGCCAGGGTCGGATCGATTCAAGTGCTTCTGTCACGGCAGCAGCTTTCGGCGAACCGGCGAGCAGTACGAGGGCCCGGCCCCGCGTCCACTCGAGCGACTGAAGGTCACCATCGACCCTGTCGGGCGCGCGGTCGTCGATACGGCGGTCAGCTTTCGAAAAGAACGCGGGGAGTGGGAAGCCGACGAGGCCTGGCTGCCCTATCCGCCTCGGGAACGAAGCGAAACGGAGGCCTGACATGTCGTCGGAGAACGAAGGGCCTTCGATCTTCAGCGAGATCAAGCAGTCCGTGGTTCGGGTACCGGGCCCCGACACGCCGCGGAATCGGATCCTTCGCGTCACGAACTCGGTCTGGCTGCACATCCATCCGGTCAAGGTGCGACGTCATGGCACCCGGCTCGGCTACACCTGGGGCGCCGGCGGCATGAGCTTTCTGCTCTTTTTGGTCACGGTGGTCACCGGCGTGCTGCTGATGTTTGCGTACCGACCGACCGTCGAACACGCCTATCTCGACATGAAGTCGCTCGACTTCGACGTTCGCTTCGGGATGATCACCCGGAACCTGCACCGCTGGGCTGCCCACCTGATGGTGATCATGGTGTGGGTGCACATGCTGCGGGTGTTTCTGACGGGAGCCTACAAAGGGCCGAGAAAGTTCAACTGGGCGCTCGGCGTCGGCCTGCTCACGCTGACCATGCTCCTGTCGTTCACCGGCTATCTTCTGCCTTGGGATCAGCTGTCGATGTGGGCGGTCACGGTCGGTACCAACCTCGCGGGGGCGGCACCGCTGATCGGTCACGACGGGCCGTTCTCCTCGTGGACGGGCGTCACGAAAGACAACGATCTGCGAGCACTGCTGTTGGGCGACTCCGTCGTCGGCGGTCCGGCGCTCCTTCGGTTCTACGTCCTGCACTGCATCTTCCTGCCGCTGCTGCTGATGTTCGGATGCATCCTCCACTTTTGGCGGGTGCGGACCGACGGCGGCATCAGCGGGCCGCCCCCCGTCGAGCGAGCCGCGGTCGCCGAACGAGGCGACCCGCCGCGGTCGAAGGACGGGTCCGTATGAGCGGCTGGTCGAACCTGCTCAAACCCGACAATCTGCCGGCGCTGCTGCTCGTACCGGCCTTCATCGGGCTCTTTGTGTGGTGGCGGTGGGTCGCGCTTCGAAACGATCGGCGGCTCGCCGACGGCGGAGTGCGGGCGATCGCGGAGCACATGCGAGGGCCGGTGCCGCCGCGGTCGCGCTCGTTGGGCACCGACAACCCGGAGCGCCTGCACACCTGGCCTTATCTGCTGCGCGTCGAGCTCCTCGTGGGTCTCGCGGTCATGGTCGTCCTCACAGTTTGGTCAATCCTGGTTGACGCGCCGCTCGAGCAGGAGGCCGACCCCTTTCGAACCCCCAATCCCAGCAAGGCGCCGTGGTACTTTCTCGGTCTACAAGAGCTGCTGGTGTACTTCGACCCTTGGATCGCCGGGGTCATGCTGCCGGTGTTGATCATCGTGGGGCTCGCGTTGCTCCCTTACATCGACCCCAACCCCGAGGGCGATGGCTGGTACTGCTGGAAGCCCCGTCGCTTCGCCCTGACGTTCTTCTGGAGCGGTCTGGGGCTTTGGATCCTGCTCATCGTGATCGGCACGTTCTTTCGCGGTCCCGGCTGGAATTGGTTCTGGCCCTGGGAGACCTGGGACCCGCACCGATACGTCGAGGCCCCGAATCGAAACTGGTCCGACCTGTTCGGGGTCACGGACCCGGCTGCGGCCTTCGCGATCGGGGCGGCGACGGTGGTGGGCTACTACGGCCTGGGGCTCGTCGCGTGGCTGCGATGGCGGCGAACGCCGACCGGACGTCAGCTGGGGGCGGTCCGGTTCATGTGGGTGGCGTTCTTCACCCTGAGCATGATCGCGATTCCTCTGAAGATGATGCTCAGGTGGGGGCTCGCCGTCCAATACGTGTGGGTGACGCCATGGTTCAACCTATGAGCCGTCACCCCGACGAGCACGTCGGCACCAGCGGTCGGTTCGCGCTGCTCGCTTTCCTGTTGGCGGCGGTGACGGGGTGGGCGATATACGACGAGCTGGTGGTTCGTCGCCCCTGGAAAGAGGTTCAGGCGACATTCAATCGACTCGCGGCTGAGCGAGAGATGCCCCCCACCGAGCTCGGGATTCGGCAAGTCACGAACCACGAGCTCGCGATCGCCGACCGCTGCCCGACCTGTCACGTGGGCATCGAGCGGCCGGCGCTCGACGACTCCGACGTTCCGCAGCCTTTCCGGGCCCATCCGGGGCTCGACGATGGCCTTTTGGTGGCTCACCCGCCGTCGGTCATGGGGTGCACGGTCTGCCACGGCGGGCAGGGGATGCAGACCAAAGGGGTAGCGGGAGCGGTCTTCGACCACGGGCGCGACGACCCATTCTGGGAGACGCCCCTGTTGCGCGGAGCAACCGTCGAGTCGAGCTGCTTCGGGTGCCACTCGGTCGGACAAGTGGAGACCTTCGCGCCAACCTTCGCCGAAGGGCGGCGACTATACGAAGACTTGGGGTGCCAAGCCTGCCATGAGAGCCGGCTCGTCGCCCCTAGCGGACCGACCGTCGGCCCGGCGCTCGACCTCGTCCGGCTCAAGCACTCACCCGAGGCGCTGGTCAGATGGATCCGAGCCCCCGAGGAGATCCGGCCCCACACCCGGATGCCCAATTCATGGCCGGAGCCGCGGAGCCCACAGGGGGCGCCGCTGCCGGATGACCACCCGGACGAGGTCGCCTGGCGGCAGGCCCGCGAGACCGAGCCCCGGGCCATTGCCGCGTTCTTGTTCAGCCTCACCCGAACCGCGTCGGTGCCCGAGGTCGAGGGCGCCGACCTCGAGGGCGACGCACGACGCGGCGAGGAGCTCTACCGTGCTTTAGGTTGCCCCGCTTGCCACGAAGAGATGGGGGGGCGGATCTTCGGGCCCGAGCTCGCCGCCTTCGGGGCGACGGCCTCCGACCGATGGCTGCACGCCTGGCTCGACGACCCGCGGGCTGTATGGGCCGCCGCGACGATGCCCGACTTCCGGTTGAGCGAGCGCGAGCGGATAGACCTCGTCGCCCACCTGCGGTCGATAGGCGAGCACGATCCTCCGGCCGCGGTCGATGGCCACGCCGACCGGATGGAGAGGCCACCGTGGCCGCCGGATCCCGACCTCATCGAGCGCGGCGAAGCGCTGGTTCGCGAGCTCGGCTGTCATGGCTGCCACGAGATTCCCGGCTTCGCGGCCGCGGGTCAGGCCGGCCCGACCCTGCTCGACTACGGAGTTTCGACGCCCGATCAGCTCGACTGGGGCGAGGCCACACCCCCCTCGAAGGAATCGCCGCTGCCGGCGTGGACGCGGATCAAGGTCTCGGATCCCCGTCGCTTCCGGCGAGCCGGAGTGTCGCTGGTCATGCCCAAGTATCGCCTCACCGAGGCCGAGACCGAGGCGCTCACGGTGTTCGTGCTCGCCGACCGGCCGCGCCAGCCAGCCGCATTTCACGCGCCGGAGCCGGTGCGCCAACGGTCGATCGCCCGGGGTGAGCATCTGATCGGGCGCCTCGGCTGCCGAACCTGCCACGAGATCGGGCGCACCGAGGAGCGCCATCTCGACGACGACGGCACACTCCTGTGGGTCGACGACCACCCCCGCGGCGGAGACGTTCGAAAGCTGTACGAAGACCGGCACTTCGCGCCCCCGACCCTGACCTACGGCGGTCTGAAGCTGCAGTACCGCTGGTGGTTCGAGTACATGCGGGCGCCGTACACCGTGCGACGGTGGCTGCCAGGGCGGATGCCCACCTACGACCTGACGAGCGAGCAGAGCGAGACGCTCATCGCGTACTTCGCGGCCGTAGACGCGCAAGCCTACCCGTTCCGAGACTTGACGCCCCCGCCGCTGTCCGCCGCCGACCGTGAGGACGCCATGTGGCTGTTCACCGACATGAAGTGCTTGAAGTGCCACGGTCGAGACCCCTCGGACACCGACCCCGGGGACAGCGCGGAGGCGGCTCCCGACCTGGCCGAGGCTTCCGTCCGACTGACGCCGGCATGGGTACGGCGGTGGCTGCTCGGTCCTCAGCGACTCGAGCCGGGCACTCGCATGCCCACGTTCTTTCCGCTGTACGATGACGACGACCCCACGAGCTACACCACGCCCTATCCCGACCGGCTGGGGGGCGACGTGTTTCGTCAGGTCGATGCCTTGGTCGCGCTGACCTTGGCCTACGGAACAGACGAGCGGCTCGCCCAAGAGCTGCAGAAGAGGTTGCAGGGAGTACAACGATGAAACCGAAGTCCATTCTGATCTCCATCGTCGGTCTGGCCATCACGGCCGGCCTCGCCATCCTGATCATCGACCTCGGGCTGAGCTCGCCCGCGATGGCGTACAAGCCGGGCCCGGTCGACAACGGCGGGGTCGTCAAAGGGGTGGTGACCCTGGACGGGGTCGGCGCCAAGGCCGACCGAGCGATCTTTCCGAAGACCCTGGCCGCGCCCGACCGCACACTGTGCGAGACCAAGCGCCCGCTGATCACACCCTTCTACGTCGTGGGCGACAACGGCGTGCTCGCCAACGTCGCCGTGTGGATCGAGGGCGTGAAAGCCGGCAAACCGATGACCCGCGCCGAGGGCAAGATGATCAACGAGGACTGCCGATTCTTGCCGCACCTGCAAACCGTGGACATCGGGGCAAAGATTCGAATCGAGAACCAGGACCCCATCCTGCACAACACCCACGCGATCTACCGCGACCAGCCGATCACCGCCTTCAACATCGGTATGCCGCGCAAGGGGCAGGTCGCCCTGAAGAGGGTTCGCCGCCCCGGCGTCCTGCGCATCCAGTGCGACTCCGGCCACACCTGGATGCGGGCCTGGATCCACGTGTTCAAGCACCCCTACCATACGGTCACCGACGAGATGGGTCGGTTCGAGATCACCGACGTTCCGCCCGGCCAATACACGTTGCACTTCTGGCACGAAAACTCGGGCCAGCAGTCGCGCCCGATCACCGTGACCGAAGGGGAAGCACTGACCGAGGCGGCGGTCTTCAAGGCCCAACCCCTGCCCCCGAAACACGCCGAACGCTTGCCATGACTTCGCGTGGCCAGCCATCGACGGACCTGACCGGCACCGATTGGACGCGCGAGGTCCAAATGCTCATCGACCGCCATCCGAGCGACGTGCTGGGGTTGATGCTGTCGATCAACGAGGCGTTCGGTTTTCTGCCCCGCAACGTGCTCGAACACGTGGCGGCCCGGACCGACGTCCCCGTCGCCCGTCTGGCCGGCATCGCGTCGTTCTATCGTACGTTTCGCCTGCAGCCCCGCGGCGAGCACCTCATCCACGTCTGTCAGGGCACGGCGTGCCACGTCGCCGGGAGCGGGGGGCTCATGCGGTACCTCGAGCGCTCATTCGACATCGGGGTCGGCCAGACCTCGGCCGACGGACGGGTCACTCTCGAGTCGGTCGCGTGCGTCGGGTGCTGTTCGCTGGCGCCGGTGGTTCGCTTCGATGGAATTACCCGAGGCCGAGCCCGCAGCGCCGACATTCAGGCGCTCGTCCGTCATGTGCGGCCCGAGCCCCCCGACTCGGAGGCCATATGAGCGGCCCCGCCGGGACCCAGCCGGAGATCACTTTTCGGGTCGGCATGGGCAGCTGCGGCCTCGCGGCCGGCGCCCGCGAAGTCGCGGCGGCCGCGAGCGCCACCGTCGACCAGCTCGGCCGATCCGCCCGCGTTCAGCCCGTCGGTTGCCTGGGGCTTTGCCACCGCGAAGTCCTGCTCGAGGTTCAAGTGGGTGCAGCGCCCGCCGCGCTGTATGGCGACCTCACGCCCGACCGTGTGCAAGAAATTCTGCAGACCCATCTATCGACCGGACGCCCGGTGGCCGAAGCGCTGGTCGACGAACATGAGCTCGCTCAGATCGAGGACGGGCAGGTTCGAATCGCCACCCGAAACTGCGGCCGAGTCGACCCGACGTCGATCGACGAGTACGTGGCCCGCGGCGGTTACGAAAGCTTACGCCGGGCGCTGACTCTCCCGCCGGCCGAGGTCATCGACTTAGTCTCGCAGTCCGGATTGCGCGGCCGGGGCGGCGGGGGTTTCGAGACCGCAAAGAAATGGGCGTTCGCCGCGTCATCGTCGAACCCGACCCGCTTTTTGATCTGCAACGCCGACGAAGGCGACCCCGGCGCCTTCATGGACCGCAACCTGGTCGAGGGCGACCCCCACGGCATCCTCGAGGGCATGGCCATCGCGGCGTGGGCGATCGGCGCCCATCGCGGTTTCGTCTACGTTCGGTACGAGTATCCGCTCGCCGTCGAGCGAATGCAGGGCGCCATCGAAGGCGCACGGGCGCACGGCTGGTTGGGCGACGACGTCGCCGGCCGGGGCTTTAAGTTCGACGTCGAGGTTCGCCGCGGGGCGGGCGCTTTCGTATGCGGTGAAGAGACTGCCCTGATCGCCTCGATCGAAGGTTACCGGGGCGTTCCGAAGCTTCGGCCACCCTTCCCGACCACCCAAGGGTATCTCGGCCACCCCACGTGCATCAACAACGTGGAGACGTTCGCCACTGTTCCCTGGATCATCGAGAACGGGGCTCAAGCCTTTCGAGCCCACGGAACCGACGCCAGCTCCGGCACCAAGGTGTTCTGCTTGGCGGGCGATGTCCTTCGCGGGGGCATGGTCGAAGTCCCGCTCGGCGCCTCCTTACATAGCGTGGTGAACGAACTGGGCGGGGGCAGCCCCCGCCCCATTAAGGCCGTGCAGGTCGGGGGTCCGTCGGGCGGCTGCGTGCCGGCGAGCCTTCTCGAGACGCCCATGGACTACGAAGCGCTCTCCGAGATCGGCGCCATGCTGGGTTCGGGGGGCGTCGTGGTCATGGACGAGCGCCGCTGCATGGTCGACGTGGCCCGGTACTTCACCGCGTTCTTGCGCGACGAGTCGTGCGGCGCATGCACCGCTTGCCGGGAGGGGACGGTGCTCATGGTCGAGATCCTCGAGCGCATCTGCCGCGGCGACGGTCATGTCGACGACCTGAGTCGGCTCGAAGACTTGAGCGGGCACATCACCTCCGGTTCGATCTGCGGGTTGGGCAAGACCGCCTCCCGTCCGGTGCTCACCACGCTTCGGTATTTTCGTGATGAGTACGAGGCGCACGTTCGCGACCGCCGCTGCCCCGCCGGCGTGTGCAAGGACTTGATCCGATACGATATCGACGCCGCCAACTGCGACGGGTGCCAAGCTTGTTATCGCGCATGTCCGGTGGATGCGATCCGCTTCGACCCTCGGGTCATTCCGCTTCAGATCGACGCCGATCGATGCATCCGCTGCAACGCTTGCCGGGAGGCCTGTCCGTACGGGGTCATCGAGGTGCGGTCATGAAAGAACCGAAAAGCTCCGCGCGGGCGGTCATCATCATCGACGGTCGATCGGTGACCACCGACGCCACGCACTCGCTGCTGCAGGCGATGGAGACGACGGACAGCCACGTGCCGGTGCTGTGCCATGATCCTCGCCTCGCGCCCCGGGGCACCTGCGGCATTTGTATGGTCGAGGTCCGCTCTGGCGAGCAGTGGCGAAAGACGCCCGCCTGCGCGACCCGGCTCGACGGCATCGAGGAGGTCCGGACCCGTTCGCCCGCGCTCACGGCGTCGCGGCGATGGACGCTGGAACTCCTGATCGCCAGACACAGCGCGTCAGCCCGCTTCTATCCCGACCGGGTCGGCGACGGCCGCAAGCCACCGATGGTCTGCGCGTGTCGAGGGCATCCCACCTGCGTTCTTCGGAGCGCTTGCTTGCAGGTGCAGGCCATGCCCTTGTCCACGGAGCGTGCGCCTCGCGAGGATGCGCCGGTCCTCCTACGGGCGGGCATCGAGCTGGAGATGTCGAAGTGCATCTTGTGCGACCGATGCGTCCGCATCTGTCGAGAGGTCAAAGGCGTGGAGGCATTGAGCCTGGCCGGTCGAGGCCACGAAGCGACCGTGGTGTACGCAAAGCCGGCCTCGACCGCGCTGGTCGAAGCGTGCGACGCGTGCGAGCGAACCGGGGCCCTGTGCATTGATACGTGTCCGACGGACGCGTTGCGACCTGTGCGCAATCCCCGCCTGAAGGTCGTCGACCCATGACCCACACGATCACGGGCCATTGCACGGGCTGCACCGCGTGCGCCCGCCAGTGTCCGACCGAAGCGATCACCGGCGGTCCAGACCAGGTGCACCGGGTCGACTCGACCAAGTGCATCGACTGCGGCGTCTGTGGGATGGTCTGCCCGGCGCCCAACGCGGTGCTCGATCCTGCAGGGAACCCGACGTTCTATCTGCTTCGAAGCCGAAGGCCTCGCCCAATATTCTACGCCGAAGAGTGCAATGGGTGCGGCGCCTGCGTTGATGTTTGCCCGTTCGGTGCGCTCGCGATTGTCGGGCCCCGCTTTCGGGGCCTGGCAACGCTCGAGACGCCCGACGCTTGCGTGAGCTGCGGAGACTGCCGGGTGGTATGCCCGCGCCCCGACGCGCTCGACCTCTCGCCGCACTGAGCGCGGCGTAGGCCCGGCTCAGGCGCGGCTCGACTCTTCGACGGGGGCCGCCTTCGGCGGATGGTCGGAGGCGCCCTCGGTGAGCTGCTTGGGCGCTTCGCCGTCGACTTCCAGTTCGTCGCGCAGGTTCGAGCTGAAGCTCTCGGTCGATTCCTTCAGGTCTTTGATGCTCTTGCCGAGCGTCCGGCCGAGTCGGGGCAACACTGTCGGCCCGGCGATAACCAGAATAATGGTGATGACCACCGCGAGCTCCCAAGGTCCAAGTCCAAACATATCGAGGTCTCCTCGGAGAGGAGATTGATATGCCCCTCTCGAAGGGTCAAGACGAACCCGGAGTGCACGGCCGCTCAGCCACAATACCTTTCCTCGATGTCGCACTGGCGAGCCCTTTACACACCAGGGCTAGTCCGAGTCGTGCTCGCGGACTTAGCGGAGCAATAGTTGACGGTTTGCGTTAATCCCAGAATTCGACTCCGAAGGCTGAATTGGTCTAGAGCGCCGATTCACTTGGATCGCACGGTGAGCTTGGGGACACGGCTGATGCGCTTTTGTCGCAACTAGAATACCCGACCGTGCCGTATAGCACTAAGGACTCCTGACGGTCACAATCGCGCCACGCAACGGGGCTACGTTGCCGCCGACTTCGGCACGGCAACGCCGATGACATCGACGCAAGTTGCCACAACGAGGAACAATTAATGGCCGATACGAAGACCGATACTGTTCTCAACACTCCTACCAGCGAAGAAGGCTTCGCTCCCGGCACCCCGATGCGGAAGATCATCGAGACGCTCATCTCGCGTCGCGTGATCCTGAAGACTTCCGCCGCGGGCGCAATGGGCATGATGCTCGCTGCCTGCAGCGGCGAAGACGGCGAAGACGGCGCTCCGGGCGCTCCGGGCGCTCCGGGCGCTGACGGCGAAGACGGCGAAGACGGCGCTCCGGGCGCTCCGGGCGCTCCGGGCGCTCCGGGCGCTCCGGGCGCTGACGGCGAAGACGGCGCTCCGGGTGCGCAAGGCGATATTGGTCCTGCGGGTGCTCCCGGCGCCGGGCCGGGCGTTGACGCTGCCGACTTCGTCCAGTTCAACTTCGAATCTATCCCGCAAAACGACATCGATAACGTCTCCGTTCCGGCCGGTCACCAGGCGCAGGTCGTCGTTAGCTGGGGCGACCCCCTCACCACGGCCGCCGGTGCCGTCGACGACGTGAACACTCCCAACACGCAGGACCCCGCCTCCTTCGACTCCCGCATTGGCGACCACCACGACGGGATGCACTTCTTCGGCACTCGCGTAGAGAACGGCAACCTCGTTTTCGACCCGACCGCCAACGATCAAGGCATCCTCTGCATCAACCACGAGAACATCGATCAGCAGTTCATTTCGGACAACACCACCGATGCGACCCTGAACCGGGTCGACATCAACGGCAATCCGCCGGTCGGCTCGGACGGAAATGCCGTCATGGACCCTCGCCGCTCCGACGTGAACGAAGCGTTGCGCGAGATGCGCTCGCACGGTGTGTCGTGCGTCCGTATCGTTCGAACCGGCACCCCGGGCGCCTATCGATGGGACGTCGAGCTGGACTCGCCCTACAACCGTCGTATCACCGCGCTCAACACCCTGATGGACATCACGGGTGTCGCCGCTGGCGACCCCAAGCTGTACACCAAGTTCAGCCCGACCGGCGTCCAAGGCCGCGGCACGCTGAACAACTGCGGTAACGGTTTCACTCCGTGGGGCACCTATCTGACCTGCGAAGAGAACTACGACCTGTACTTCCGTGACTTCCGCGCCTTCGCGACGCAGGACAATAGCAGCGCCGAAGACGGGGTTGCGGCCCTCGGTCTCCTCCCCCTTCCCAACTTCCTCGCGGGTATCGGCTTCCGAGTTCCCGAGGGTCTGTACAACTGGGCGGACTTCGCGGGTAACGCCATCGAGCAGGACGACACCACCGACCTGTACGAAGTGTTCACTCGGATGGACGTCACTCCTCGGGACGGCGCCGCGGCCGACGGTACCGAGGACTACCGAAACGAAGGCAACCAGTACGGTTACATCGTCGAGATCGACCCCTTCGCGACCCCGGGGTCCGATGGGTTCAACCCGCGTAAGCGAACCTCGTTGGGCCGGATGGCCCACGAAGGCATCTGGCCCGCGCCCGTCACCGACGGCGAACCAGTCGTGTTCTACATGGGTGACGACGACCAGCTTCAGTTCATCTACAAGTGGGTCTCGACCAACGCGTACGACTCCAGCGCACCGACCGGTATCGCCACCGGCGATACGTACATGAACGACGGAACCCTTTACGTCGCTCAGTTCAACCAGGACCCCATCACCGGCATTCAGACCGGTCGATGGATCGCGCTCACCCCCACCAACCCCGACATCGAGGACGCGAACGCCGGCAATACCTTCAACGGCGTCATGGCCGGTCAGCTCGCCACGGCGGCGGACATCGCGGTCAACACCCGTGCGGCGGGCCTCGCGGCCGGTGGTACCCCGATGGACCGTCCGGAGTGGGGCGCAGTGAACCCGCTCAACGGCGAAGTCTACTTCACCCTGACCAACAACTCGGACCGCGAGAATTTCTCGGAGCGCGACCCGGCGCAGGTGTTGGCCGCTGTCGGCTTCCCCTTCGAGAACGAGTCGGACGAAGTCACGGAGGCGCTCGCTGGCCGTGAGTTCGGTGCTGACGCCGCCAACCCGCGCGCCGGCAGCCCGGATGGTCACATCATCCGAATCCAAGAAAACGGCAACGACCCGACCTCGGTTGGCTTTGCCTGGGACATCTTCGTCTACGGTGCGGGCGCCGCAGCCGGAGATAACTTCTCGGGTCTGACCCCCGACAACACCTTCGAAGATCCCGATGGTCTGAACTTCGGGCCCTTCGGCGAGCTGTACATTCAGACCGACGGCAGCCAGCCGGACGACCTGGGTAACGGCTCCGAAGACCAGATGCTGGTCGCTATCCCCGACTCCGTCGGCGGTGGCGGCATCACGGCTTCGAACAACCCGGACCGTCTGCGCCGCTTGATGGTCGGCCCGCGCGGCTGCGAGATCACCGGCGTGGCTCGCACCCCGGATGGCACTTCGCTGTTCTTCAACGTTCAGCACCCTGAAGGCACCGGCGCCTCGTGGCCCAACGAGACCGGCGGCGACGCCACCGCTGTGGGCGATGGCACCAAGCGTCCCCGCTCCTCCACCGTCGTGATTATGCGAGACGACGCCGGCCGCGTGGCGACCAGCGACGTCCCGACCGACGCCTGAGACTGAGTCCCTTAGTTTGACTCGGTGGGGGCCTACGGGCCCCCACCGAGCGTTCTCTCCAAGAACCTTCCCCGAGGTTTCCGTGAACCGGGAAACTTTATCCAAAAAGGTTGAAGCCGTTCGACAGGCTCAAGCCGAGTTCCTGCGCACCAAGCCTCATCACGTTCCCGTGGTGTTGTGCCCCGAGTGCGGGCGTCTTCAGCGAGTGTCCACCCAAAAAGACTACGTCCAGTGTTCAAACGGACACCGGTACGAGAACCCCCATTTCGGCGCTGAGCGCGCTCCGATTCCACCTCCCGCGCCTCCCGCGCCTCGGCGAGCGGTGCCTCCACCGGGACCGTCCGAGGATCCCGAGCCGTTTGTCCCGCTGATCGAACGACTTCGGAACCGGCCCGCTGAGGCGCGACCGGGGGGCCCGGCAGATTTTATGGTCGGCATGATTTTCTATCTTTTTCTATGTTCACTCATCATGGGAACGCTCTGGCTTTTGATCACCGTTCCCCGGAGCTAACGCCGCACTGCGGATCCCAGGAGGTCGTCTTGAATCACTCGGCACTCATTGTGCGGTGGGGCGTCGTGGCCGCGACGACTTTCACCATCGCGGGCTGCGCCGGCGACGGCAGCTCGTTTTCGGAGATCGAGCCGACAGTCACCGCTCAGTGCGGTAATTGCCACGACGCCGGCGGCTTCGAGCGGCTCATCGACGAGGTACTTTCCTTGGACGACGCGGTTTTCGACGAGCAGCGCTTCCCGGATGAATTCTTCGCGACGGTGCTGACTCGACAGTCGCCCGAGGAACTCATCGCCGGCGCCAACCCACCCCGCGACGCCACGATCGATCCCGCCGCGCCCCGCCAAAAAGCCTGGATTCTTCATCAGCTGCACATTCTCGACGAACAGCTGCGGGCCGAACCGTCATCCGACTTCACCTCGGAGGCGACTTTCAACGCCTACAATGCGTCAGGTACGCCACCGTCGGGGTGCTCTGTGATCTTGAGAGTTGACACTTCAGCCGAGTTGGACCTTCCCGACCAGATGCCGCCCCTGTGGACCGCTCCGCTGTTTGACGCGCTCGGGCGCCCGGTCGCCCCGTTTCAAGCGAGCGAACGGTCAGCGCTGCTCGAGAACATCGAGGCCAATCTGCCGAACGGCTTTTTATCGTGCCAGTGAGCGCGGCTCGGCGCTCGGCGCATAACGACGCCGACGTCGAAGCAGCAGAGCCAGAGCGCCGAAAGCGACGACGACGACCGGGAGGCTCGCGTCCGACGGCACCCGGCCGCAGGCGCAGATCACTTCCGTGCCGATGATCGGCGACGGTTCGGGGTCCGCAACTCCGCTGTCGGCCGGCCCCGTATCTTCGAGTTCGACGCCCGCGTCCGGACTGATCACCCCCGAATCCGGGGCGCCCGTCCCGGTGTCGGTAAGACCGATATCCATCACGATGATCCCCGTGTCGGCGAACCCGGCGTCCGGCGCTCCCATCGTGCGACTGTTCGGATCGCCGGGGAAAGAGAGATTGCTTTCTCGCTCGGGCGTTGCGCCGCGCGTCCAGACACCCCTCGGATCTCCGAGCTCGAAGCCATTCGACTGTTGGTCGCCATCGGAATCCTCGGCGGCCAGTTGTGACCACCGTCCGAGTCGATCGAAATCTTCTCCAAACGAATTGAGATCTCCGCCCCCACCGGAAGACAGGTGGCAAAGCAAGCAAGGCTGGCCGCCTACCAACAGCTCGTCGCTAAAGGCATTCGGTATAGAATCCGCGAGGCCCGGTAACGCCATCGCGGACGGTGCGTAGAAAATGATAAAGCCGACGATCCCAATTCGCATCCCTTCCTCCCTCACGGTCCGCGGGCCGGCGCGGCGTCTCAATCCCGGGTCTGAGCGTTCGGTGACGACGCCTGCGTCGGCTCGCTGGGTGGAGGCGACTCAGGCTGGGCTGCGGCTGGGTCGGGCTTCGGACGCTGCGGAACCGGAGACTCGGACTCGACCGTAACGGGTGGTGGCGACTCGGACTCGACCGTAACGGGTGGTGGCGACTCGGACTCCACCGTAACGGGTGGTGGCGACTCGGACTCGACCGGGACGGGCGCCGGAGGCTCTCGACGGGGCGGGCTCGGCACCCGAGGATCGACGCTGGCCTTCAAGGCGTCCGTGGCCCCGCGAAACTCCCTGATGCCGGTGCCGATGAACCGGACGACACCCGGCAAACTCTTGGGTCCGATGACGACAATCGCGATGATGGCCAGAACACCGAACTCCCACACACCCAAACCGAACATTGCTCAATCCTAGCAGACGAAGCCGCCGGTCTCCCGCATTCGACGTCGGACCCGGTTATTGTTTCATGATCGCCTCACGCGGCCCGGCCCTGTCGACCCTTTGACCGGCGGGTCTGGTCTCGCTCCAAAGCGTCACCTCAGGAGCATGGTCGGCAAGAATGCGACATGGGATCCCTCCTCGGGGATCACGAGGGTCGCCTGGACCGTCGTGCCCGAACCGACGGCCGATTTGACTTCGACGGAGCCTCCGAACTTGCGGGCTCGCTCTTGCATGTTCCGAAGGCCGTAGTGGCCGTCGCCGCCTTGGCTGGTGACGTCGAAGCCGGCCCCGTCATCGGTGACGCTGAGGACGACCGTTTCGTCTTCGTAGCGCAGCCTGACCTTCGTTCGTTCGGCGTGGGCGTGCTTTTGGACGTTCGTCAAGCACTCCTGCAGCATTCGAAATACCGCAAGCTGCATTTCGCTCGGCATCCGCCGCACCCGGCCCTTGACCTTCAGGCTGCACGATACGCCGTTGCGCTGACTGAAGCGCTGGATATAGTCGTCGAGGGCCTGGTGAAGGTCGAAGTTGCGGCGCATCATGGTGAGCGCTCGTCGGAGCTCCTCGATCGCTTCTTCGGCCTGGCTCTTCAGATCGGTGATCTCTTCCTTGAGGCGCTCGTCTTGGGCGAGGCGGTGGATATACTCGCTCTGGATGATCAGGGTCGAGAGGGTGGCCCCGAGGCCGTCGTGGATCTCGCGCGAAAGCCGCAGCCGTTCCTCGGTCACGATGGCGAGCTCCTGGCTCTTCGAAAGCATGTTCAGCTGGCGGGTGCGCGCCTCGTCTCGCTGGTTGAGATAGATCATCACGTAAGCCGCGATCAGGCTGAGGGTCGTGTACCACAGCACCAAGAACACCCCCTGCGACCAGATCGCCTCTTCCCTCAGGATCAGGTCGAGCCGAGCCATGATCGGCAGCATCACCAACGGAGGAAGGATAGCGAGTCGATGCGGAAACAAGAGCACGAAGAAGATCGTGAACATGAGATGCCCGGCCATCAGGGGCGACTTGAGGCCGCCGCTCGGCAAAACCATCGACGTCAGCGCGGCCAGGTCGAGCACCAAGGTGGCGAAGGTGAGCGGTTTTCCGAGGCGCGGATGGTCGATGAGCAGGAAGTTCGCTACCGAGTAGGCGATCACCGCGAAGTAAACCAGGAACGCCGATGAGCCGGTCGTGCCCAAAAACGCCGACCACGCCGGAACCGCCAGCACCGCCAACGCGATCGTCAGAAAGGCAAGACGCGCATAGAAGAGCGCACGCGCCCGATCGGAGAATCTCTCCGTGATCAGGTCTGAATCCGGCGCCGGCAGTGAGCGGAGGGCCGCTGATCCCCCGTACGAGACGGACATCGATGACCTTTTAACAGCGATTCGTTTCTTGGCGCGAGACGGGGGGCGGAGTCGCTGCACGGACGCTTGACCCTTCGTTAAAAACCCGGGATTCACAGTTCCCTGATGTGTGGCGTGTTCGGCATCTGGAACCACCCGGAGGCCGCGAAGCTGACCTATCTCGGGCTCCACGCCCTGCAGCACCGCGGCCAAGAAGGGGCGGGCATCGTCGCGGGCGAACTCGTGACGGACACGTTTGCGCGACACCAAGCGCGGGGTCTCGTGGCCGACGTCTTCACCGAGGACGCTCTACAGGGATTGCCCGGCGGGCGGGCCATCGGGCACGTCCGGTACTCCACCGCCGGAGGGTCCAGTCCGCAGAACGTGCAACCGTTCAAAGTCGACACTCTCCGGGGACCCCTCGCGATCGCGCACAACGGTAACCTGGTCAACTTCGAGGAGATCCGGCGCGACCTCGAGCGCGAAGGCGCCGTGTTCGCGACCCGCAGCGACACCGAGGTGCTCGTGCATCTGCTCGCTCGCGCCCGGGCCCCTCGCATCGAAGACCGGGTGCGTGAGGCCTGCGCCCAGCTCGAAGGCGCGTACACCCTCCTCATCATGCACAAAGACGGCATCATCGGGATGCGCGACCCCAACGGCTACCGACCGCTGGTCCTCGGCCGCGTCTCGGGCGCCTGGGTGCTGGCCTCCGAAACGTGCGCGCTCGACTTGATCGGCGGGGAGTTCGTGCGGGAGGTCGAAGCCGGCGAGATGGTGTGCATCACCGGCGACGGTGACCTTCGCAGTGAGCGCCTGTATCACGCGCCGAGCGCCAAGCCTCAGGCTTGCGTCTTCGAGCTCGTCTACTTTGCCCGACCGAACAGCCGGATCTTCGAGTCCAACGTGTACGAAGCCCGTCGCAAGATGGGGATGCAGCTGGCCCGCGAATCGGCCCCCGAGGCCGACCTGGTGATGCCGGTGCCCGACTCCGGCGTCCCGGCGGCGCTCGGGTTCGCCGAAGAGGCGAACCTCCCGTTTCGGCACGGCCTCCTTCGCAGCCACTACGTCGGGCGCACGTTCATCGAACCCACCCAATCGATCCGAAACTTCGGAGTGAAGCTGAAGCTCAGCGCGGTCCGCTCGGTGGTCGAAGACAAGCGGGTGGTGGTCGTCGACGACTCGCTGGTTCGCGGCACCACGGTCCGAAAGATCGTCGAGATCGTTCGCCACGCCGGGGCGAGGGAAGTCCACTTCCGGATCAGCGCCCCCCCCATCCGCTTTCCGTGCTTCTACGGCATCAATACGCCGACCCGCGAGGAGCTGATCGCCGCGCGGATGCCGGTCGAAGAGATCGCGACCTATCTCGGCGCCAACTCGCTCGCGTACCTCAACGAAAGAGGGCTGCATGACGCGGTGAACGACCAGCTCGGTCCCAACCGCCGGTTCTGCAATGCCTGCTTCACCGGCCGTTACGCGGCGGGCCGGCGGCTCATCGAAAGCCGGCTGCCGATCATCCGAGAGCTACCGCCGGAAACCAGCGACGCCGCATAGATGACCGGCCGGCGCAGCAGGCCGGAGATCGCGTCGCTCGCGTATCGAAACTCTCGGCGCAAAGGATTAGCGAGGCTGCGCCTGGTTAGAAACAACGGCACAACCTCTCGTAATCAAACAT
>CAZFIV010000093.1:0-29651 GCA_964519665.1 uncultured Myxococcales bacterium | reverse complement strand
GCTGGTTGTCCATGTGCCGGTACGAAATGAACGCCCAGTACTCCGGCCGCAGGTCCAGCGCCCCGTCGTCCGATACCTCGGCCTGCGCATCGATCGCCGGCTCGGTCGCTCCGTTCGGTGTGCCCTTCGACTCCGACATGCCGCAAGCGTTCTACAAACCGAGCCCCATGTCACGGTGCGTCGAGCCGCCTCGGTATTGCAACCCCCACACCCGGCGTTGGTCCTATCTTCGCCGACCTTTACCCCCGGCGTGGTGGGCGGTACATCGACGGTCATGGCGACCACCTTAACGACTCTGCTGTCTGTACTTCTGGTGATGGTCGTGTTGAGCCCGACGGTGATCATCTATCTTCAGCAGTACCGAGTGCGGCGGCGAAAGCTGCGCACCAAGGAATCGTATCGGTCGTTCTTCGAGCAACTCGAAGCGTACGAAGCCCGACCCGAACCCGAGACGCTGGACTGGGTGCCGCTGTCCCTCTTTTCTCCGCACGCCTTCTTTCATTCGGTCGAGGACCTGTTCTTGCGGGATATCAAAGGTCAAAAGGTCCGGGTCGTCGAAGCCAACATCTCGGTGTACAGAGGTACCGGAGATAACAGATCACGCCACACCTTATTCGAAGGCTGGATGGCGAAGCTCATCGTCCCCCGTTTGTCGGAAAGCGACGGCTTTCGTCTGTTCACGGGCCGCTCGCTTCACAGGCAATTCAAACTCATCGTCACCGTCTACGCGTGGACCTTCGTCGGCCTGCTGCTGTTTTTCGCGGTGCCGATGATCTGGCAACAGCAGTTCGCGTGGAGCGACTGGTGGCCGCTGCTGACGGTGTTCGCCATCCTCGGCGCGGCCATCCTGCTCGCGGTCGCCATCGGCAAGGCTCGGCTCGGCGACGCGGAGGCCCAAGAACAGCGGCTTCATCGGCTGGCCGAACAGGTGGGCCCCGGCGCCGCCAAGGCTTTCGAAGACCAAGAGCTCAAGTTCGTGTCCGACGAGGCGTTCGGGGTCCGATGTCTGGCGTGGCTTCGCAAGATCCAGTCCGAGTGCGACATGCCGAAAACCAAGATCGGTGCCGTCATTCGGGGCCCGGACGTTCTGCTCTTGATCCACACCAAGCACGACCTGTTCTACACCTCGCACCCCGCGCAGCTGCGCCGTCGCCTCGACGACGACCTGGCGCGCATCGATCGGCTCGTCTCGCTCGCGGCCGACGGCCCCTAACCGCGACCGCGCGCCCGGCGGGCTATTTGCTCGGCCGAAGCGCCGCTTCGATCACCTGGCCCCTCAGCTTGTAGACAACGCCGCCCTTCATCACGAAGTCGACGTTTTGGAGCCGGTCAAGATACCTCAGCACGTCGCCGCGAACCGCGATGATGTCGGCCTTCTTGCCCGCCGAGACCGTCCCGAGCTCGTCTTCGACGTCCATCATCACCGCCGGCCAGTAGACGGCCGCGCGGATCACGTCCATCGCCGGAAAACCCATGACCCGATGCAAGACGTCGATCTCGTTCCAGGTCGACTGGCAGTGGAACTTCATCGGAATCCCGCTGTCCGTCCCGACCAGAAAGACGACCCCCGCTTCTCTCAGCTGCTGAATCTTGCGCTTGAGGGTGGGCTTGCGGAGGGGCGTGAGGCGGGTGTAGCCGAGCTGACCCGGATGGGCCACCGACGCCTTGATGTCGGCGATCGTGTCTTCGGCCAGACCTCGCTTCCAGCACGGGTCATCGAGCTTTTCGGGGTTGGCGACGGTCAGGTCGAAGTTCCAGAGCCCCTCGACGGTCGGCGCCCAGTACAACGGCCCGCCCGCGACCCGGCCGGTGGCCGTCCGTTCTTTGAGCATCGCCATCACGTCAGGCGGGTACTCGGGGGCGGTCGTCAGGCCGGTATGCTCGAAGTCGTCGACCCCGATCTTCAGCCCGACCCGGATCTCGTTCGGCCGGTGGGCGTGGGCGACGACCTTGAGACCCCGCTTGTGGGCGGCCTCGACCACCGCGCGGGCGACCTCGATGCGCATCTTGTCTTGATCGATGAGCTTGATGATGTCCATGCCGGCGTCAGCGATCTTGTTCACCTTCGCGCGGGCGTCTTTCGGGGACCGCACCGTCCACCGATAGTGCGCCTGCCACGGCTCGACGTCGGCCTGCAAAAATGGCCCCGACATGAATAGACGCGGACCATGAATCTCACCCGAACCGACCCGGGCCTTGAGCGACTTCGAGGCCTCCAGCGGCGCCCCCAGATCTCGGACCGACGTCACCCCCGCCAACAAGAGCTGCAGCGCCGAAGCCGGCATGATCTCCGAGGCAAACCGGTCTTTGTACTTGGCCTGCCAATGCGGGTAGTCGGCGTGACCCGACAGCATCAGATGCGCGTGGCTTTCCCACAGGCCGGGCAGCACATCCATGCCTTCGGTCGAAATCACCTGATAGCCCGCCGGAACCGCCAACGTGTCGACAGTGCCCACCTTGGTGATGGTGTCACCGTCGATCAGAATCACGCTGTCTTGGATGGGCGCATGCCCAAACCCGTCGATCAGCCGACCACCCACCAGCGCCGTTCGGGCGGTCTCCGCGTGGGCGAGGCCCGCGATGACCGCGGTGCCGAGCACGACCAGGGCCACCAGGGCCCGTTGAAGTAAAGAAGAGCGTTCAATCAACACGTCTGACCTCAAGCTGGGCACCGTACGTCGCCCTGTGCGCCCGGTCAAAGTGCCCGGTCCGGAAACTCGAACTCCGCCGACCGGTGTGGAATGCTCGGTGTTCGAACGCCATGACGAACCCACCAGGCAAGCGAAACACTTGGCCCCGGGACCAATACGCCGGGACCGGCGGCGGTCGTCATCGAGGTCCCGGGGGCGGACTGTGGACCGGCCCCGGCGGTGGCGCGAGCCGGGGCCCGGGGGGAGGCCTCTTCGCGGGCCCCGGGGGCGGCCTGTACCCCGGCCCGGGCGGTGGATTGTGGACGGGGCCCGGGGGAGGCCTGTCCATCGGCCCGGGGGGCGGCCTCTTTCAGGGGCCGGGCGGTGGTCTGCACATCGGCCCGGGGGGCGGCCTGTACTCCGGCCCGGGCGGCGGCATGTTCATCGGAGCCTGCGCCCAACCGTATCGAAGCAATATCCCCCCGTGGGACGTGTTTCTAGAGATTCTCGAGGAACGTGGCCTCAACCACTTCGCCACGATGATCCGGCGCCGAATGCCCAAGGTGCCTTGACCTCGGCTTCGAGGGGCACTGCGGCCCCTGACCCCCGCCGATCAGGACTGGCCCCCGGTCTCGATGACCCGACAGAACGTCTGCAGGAAACGATTGGTGTGAAATGCGTCGAGCGCTCGGTGGTCGATGGTCAAGGTCACGTACATCATCGGTTGAACGGTCACCGCCCCATCTACGACCACCGCGCGATCCTCGACCTTGCCGACGCCCAAGATGGCGGACTCCGGCTGCCGAATGATGATCGGAGAGGCGATGAGCGTCCCCATGACGCCGTGGTTGGAGATGGTGAAGGTCGAGCCTTGCATGTCGGCCGAAGTCAACTTGCCCGCCCGCGCCACCTCGGTCAGCCGGGTGAGCTCGGCCGCGATGCCGTCGAGGTCGAGGTCTTGAACGTTGCGGACGACCGGGACGACCAGGCCGCGATCTTCGAGCGCCGTGCCGACCCCCACATGGATCGACTCGAAGATCTCGAGCGCATCGTCGTGCCATCGACTGTTGACCTCGGGAACGGCGCGGATCGCCGCCGCGACCGCATGCACGAAGTACGCGGTGAAGGTCAGCTTGACGCCCTGTTCGGCCAGCGGGTCTTTTCGCGCCTTGCGGTCGGCGATCACCGCCGACAGGTTGCAGTCGAAGACCGCCGTCACGTGAGGCGCCACCGCGACGCTGTCCGCCATATTGCGGGCGATCGCCCGCCGCATCGGATCGTGGCGAACACGCCGGCTGGGCCCCTCGACCGGTTCGTTGCGCTCCGGGGTCGAGGCCATCGGTATCGCGGCCGGTCGGGGGCGCCCCAAGACCTGGTCGAGGTCAACGCGGGTCACTCGACCGTCCCATCCTGTTCCCTCGATGGCGTCGAGGTCGATGCCGAGTTTGCGCGCGTACCGCTGCACGGCCGGATGGGGCGAGGGGCGGTCGGCCCCAACCGATACCGAGGACGCCCGACCGGCACCGGCCGGCTCCGGCCGAGCGTCCGTCGCCACCATCGTGGGCCGTCCTCGGTCGGCGCTTTCGGGCCGGGCCGGGCCGGCAGCACTCGCGGCGTCGACCGAAAGGGCGTCGGTGACCTCCAGCCGCCCGATGACCTGACCCGGCTCGAGCGCATCGTCGGCCTCGACCAACGTCTCGCGCAAGATGCCGGCCGCGGGCGCGGGGATTTCGATCACCGCTTTATCGGTGGCCACTTCGGCGATCGGTTCGTGCTGAGCGACGGACTGCCCCACCTCTTTCAACCACCCGGCCAGCTCGAGCGTGGTGCCCTCTTCCTGTTCGTCGGGGATGCGGATATCGATCAGTTCGGCCATGACTTAGTTGAACTCCGTGAGCTCGATGATCTTGGCCGCGATCTGTTCGACCGACGGCAAGACAGACTGCAAGAGGATCGGATTGTAGGGGAGCGGAATGTCGCGCACGGCCAGACGATCGACCGGCGCCCGGAGCGACAGAAAACACTCCGTCGCGCACGCGCTCGCCACCTCGGCGCCGAACCCGGCCGTGGCCACGTCTTCGTGCACCACCAGGCAGCGGCCGGTCCGGTCGACCGAGCTCAAGACCATCTCGCGGTCCCAGGGCATCAGCGTTCGGAGGTCGATGAGCTCGACCGACAACCCCGTCTGCTCGATCGCCAGCTCGGCCCGCTCGACCATCGCGCCCCAGCTGACCACGGTGAGCGCATCGCCGGTGCGTAGCTTCTTCGCCTGCCCGAACGGAATGACGTAACGGTCGCCCGGGTACGGCCGACGCGCCCACTTACCATCGAGCAAGCTCCGGTGCTCGAAGAAGAAGGTGGGGTCGTTGCCCCGAAGGGCGCTCCGCAGCAGCCCCACCGCGTCTTCGGCGTTGCTGGGCACCGCCACCCGCCACCCGACCGCGTGAGCGAACGAAGTCTCGTCGCTCTGGCTGTGCCAGGGGTCGCCGACGCGAGCGAAGCCGCCGGGCGTGCGCACGACCATCGGCGCCGCGTACTGGTTATTCGTGCGCCATCGAATGGTGCCCGCATCGTTCAGTTGCTCTTGGGCCGGGTCGGCGTATTTGCGGAACTGGATCTCGGCCACCGGCATCAGACCCGCGTAGGCCAGCCCGACCGCGCGACCGATGATGCCCTCTTCGGACAGGCTCGTGTCGTACACCCGCTCGACGCCGTGGCGCTCTTGAAGCCCGAGCGTGACCCCGTGCACCCCACCCTTGGGCCCCACGTCTTCCCCAAAGAGCACCAGCTTAGGATTGGCCGCCAACTCTTCGTCGAGCGTCCTTCGGATCGCGGTCACCATGTTGATGCGCGCCCCTTCGGGTGCGGGCACTTCCGTCGAATCCGCAAAGCGATGACCGAACGGCCACAGCCCACCTATCATCTGCAGCTCGGGTTGACCGTCGGCGCCGACCTCGGTGAAGGCGTGCCGGTAGACCGTCGCGGGATTCGGCTCCGGACGCGCGAGTGCGCGCTCCAGAGCCTCGCGAACCGTGGCTTCAGCGTCGGCCTGGAGGCTCGACCACTCGGACGCCGTCATCCGCGAGGGCACCATCGCCGCCTGCAGGGCGTCCAGCGGGTCGAGGGCCCGCTCGCGTTCGATGGTCTCGGCCGACTTATAGGCCTGGGTGTCTTGGGCCGAGTGACCCGAGAGCCGGACCACCTTCATCCGGCACAGCACCGGTCCATGCCCTTCTCGCACCAAAGAAACGGCCCGGGTGAGGACGTCCGCCGCATCGGCCGGATTCGTCCCGTCGCCTTCGAGAACGTGAAGCTGCGCGTACGACGCCAGGTTCGCAGCCACATTGCCGCCCGGGACTTGATGGTCGGAGGGGACCGACAGTCCGTATCCGTTATCTTCGATGTAGAACAGCATCGGAAGCTGTTGGGTCGTCGCGACATTCAGCGAAGCCCAAAAACCGTTGGTGGCCACCGAGCCGTCGCCCCCGAGCGCCACCGCCACCGCACCGTTGTATTCGGTGTTCCGGAGGGTGCGGGTAAAGTATCGAATCGCTTCCGCCCATCCGACCGTCGGCGTGTACTGCGTCCCGACGCCTCCCGCCATCGGCAGAACCTTGGGCCCGTCGAGGGTCGGAAGATTGCAGACGACCCCGATGTCGCGACCGTCCGAATACCCACCGGAGCGCCCGAGCGGACCGGCCATCGCGTTGTCAAAGTCGAGACCCATCGCGAGCAAGAGCGGACGCGACCGGTAGTACCCGGAAGCCGCGTCGTGGCGATGGGTCAGCAGCCGGCCCAACAGGATTTGGGCCAGGTCGTGCCCGCGCGCGGAAAACTGATAGAGGACCTTCTTGGCCGGTACCAGCTCCTCCTCTTCGATGCGGTCCATGGCCCGGGAGGCGAACAGCAGCGACGCTACGGATCGCCAGTCGAAATGCGGAGCCAGGGGCACGGCCGGGCCGTCTCGGATTTCGGACATCATCGGGCGGATCCTTAGCACGGAAGACCCACCCGACTCCTGCCCATTCTTCGGCCCGCGGCCAAACGGAGTGTGGCACCGAACCCCGGTCCGGCCAGGTTTAGCGCTCGGTGCACGCGATCGGGGCCGCCGCGAGACGTCGGTCGCGGGAGACGATTCGGGCCTCGCGCGTCTTTCGGTCGAGCCGCATGAGTCCATCGTTCGTGGTCCACAGGATCGACTTGTCGGTCACGCTGAGACCATGGACCCATCCGTCGTAGCCCCCGAGCGCCACCGGCTCCATCGACTTGCCTCCGGTGACCGCCGTGCGAACAAGAGAATCCGTCGAATGCCACGCACCGAACACGACGCCGTCGTGCAGCGCGAAGCGACTCGCATACCCGAAGCCGCCCACCGGCCGCCCGCGCCCGCTTCGAATATCGTCAAACGAATCGTATGCGAACCACTGCTGCGTGAGGCCGTTCGCGGCGCCCACATATAGATAGTACTTGCCGGTCCGGGGGTCGAACTCGATGTCTTCACACCCCACGTTGAGGCGCTCGCTGTTTCCGTCCCGCAGCGAGAGCCGGGTGATGCCTTTTCGACTGCACAGGTACACGACTTCGCCTCGCCACAAGAGACCGGCCCCCGCTCCGCCGGGTTGATCCACGGTGTAGGGCGTCGAGCAAATCCTCCCCGAATCAGCCCCGACCAAGGTGAGAAGATTCTCGACCCGAGCTACACACCACGCGGACTCCCGAACCGTAGACCTGCAGGTCGTCAACCGTACCTGTCGATTGTCGAGGGTCTCGTCGCCGAAGACCTGACGCGCGGGTGAGACCATGGGACAGTGGGCGTGCGGAACGACGAACTCGCGACCGGTGTAGCAACCGTTGAAACTCTTGACGGTGAGGCCGGAATACTCTTCGAGAGCAGATTGAAAAACCGCGAACTCGGAAACCCGTCCGCTATCACTGGCTTCCCATTGGTAAGGATAGCGACACAAGTCTCGACCGACCATATAGACCGGAGTGTTCGAGCGGACGGGCGTCCGCCAGGACACGGTCTGCCGGTGGTAGCCGGCGACGATCACCGCAGCGATCGCGGCGCCCGGGGTGGTACGGATGCGCCATTCGACGGGTTCGTAGCTCGTCAGGGCGAGGACCACCGGCTTTGCGGTGCGTTCAACCTGTACGTCGATGGGCCGCATCGACCGAGCCGGGCGACCGTCCGGAATCCTGAGAGGCTCGTACACTCCGACGACGTGAAGCTCGAAGGCATCCATGGGGACTGGATCCAATACGAAGTTGGAGCAACTCACGTCTTTGTCACTCGCGGGGTGGGAGACGCGCGCGCCCGGTACCGCCAGCGCGGCCGCGATCTGCGAACAGGTTCGCCGCTGGCGGTTCGGCCGAAAGGACGCGACCCGCCCCTTGTGCGCCCGCACATCGGCTGGATCGCAGGTGTCGGTGGCCCGCGGCTGCAGTCGCGAGTTGGGCGAACGCGTATCCTCGCCGCGCGGATCAGCCTGCTCGGACTGAGGTCGGGGCTGGTCAGCGCGGGCCGTGGAAACGACAAGTATCTCGGCCAGAACGTATACCGTGAGCGCGGCGACAACCGGTGAATAACGGCGCACTTGTTTTCGGATCATAGAATCTCCTGAAAAGCATCAACGAATGCCGGCCCATGCCGGTCTAGTATTCGGCGGTCTAGTATTCGGCGGCCCAATATTCGGCGAGAGTTGTTTGCCACGGCGCGTCGGACCTACCAGCGCGGTGAGGTAAGTTCGCCGCTGGACGCTCATCACAAGCATCCGCCTTTTCGTTCCGCGAACAGAGTTATCGGTCCACCCTCGGCACTTTTTCGAATATGTTTCCGCTCCGAGGAGAGCCACCCTTTGAACAAACAAGCGCTCATTTTCATCACCACCTTAGGGCTCGTCGGCTGCGGATCGACCAACGCGATGCTGGCCGACGAAACGCAAACCATCGAGCAATATTACATTTTTGACATCCAAACGACGGCGTCCAAGGCGACCGTCTTCGAAGCGGCGGAATCGGGTCTCAAGCGACACGTGAACGACGCCCGCACGAACCGGCCACTCCAGATGGGCGCCACCATTCCCGAAACGCCCAATCGCTTCTCCCTGTCCGATCCGCTCGCCGGCAATCCGATGGCCGCGATGGCCGCGTCGCAGGGCGTATCCATGAAGTTCGCCGATTGCACCAACGGTGCGGTGTGGATCGGCAGCGCCGAGCGGCGGGTCGAGAGCCAAAACATGCGGATGACGGCCTGCTTGTATCCGTACACGAAGGGCTATCACCTGAACTTCTATATGGTGAACCAAATCAAGAAGGGCAGCATGCTCGGCTCGATGGTCAGTGCGGTCCGCGGCTCCCCCGAAAAAGTCGCCGAAGAAGCGGTCCTCGAAATGGTCGCGGAGATCGAGAAGAAGGCGGGCGCCACGATCGCCTTCGTCGAAGGTCAGCCCGAACTGCAGGGGCAGCCCTGGAAACAAGCCGAATAGGGTTGTGCTGGCGGCGACACCCTACTCTTCGAGCCTGGACGGTGTTACGGGGCAACCGTGGCTCCGATCGCCGGTAAGCTCGACTTTGCCCATTGGGTGGCCGCGATCATTGCGCTCGGTTGCGTCGGCTTCCTGGGCGCGTTTCCCGCCTTCACACCGTCTCTGATCAAGATGTTTCGCGACTTCGGCGGCACGCTGCCCGTGCCCACCCAAGTGTTGCTCCAGTACTGGGTCACGCTCGTACCGGCCGCGGTCGTACTGCTGATGGTCATGGGCGGCCTAAGCTCGTCGTTGCCGCTTGCTACGCGTCGGTATCTCATCCTGAGCAGCCTGATCATTGGGATCGTCGGTAGCCTGGCGACTCTATGGGCGATGTACCTGCCCCTGTGGGAGCTCGCCGACAACATCAAGTGACCTCGACGTCGAGCTCCGAGTCTCGAATCGGAGGACGCCGTCGTCGAGGCGACTCCACTTGAGGCTCAGGTAGTCGCCGAAAAAGTCGTCGAGGTTTCGCCACGGGGCGGCCCTCCCTTGGCGGGGTACTCGGTCTTGGCCGCGTTTGACGTATCCGGCGGACGCGAGCCGGGCGGTGATCGCTTCTGTCTCGTGGGCTGGCTGGGCACCCGTCGGCGTCACTACCGCCGCGCCCCGCCGGGCCATCGCCTTGAGTACCCGACAGATGTAGTCGGCGGCCAGATCGACTTTGAGCGTCCACGACATGGCCGAGTACCCATACATCACGGCCAGGTTGGGGACGTTCTGGAACATCACCCCTCGGTAGGTGACCAGCTCGGTTGGCGAGAGCGGGCGGCCGTCTATCTCCAGCGCGGCGCCACCAATAAACTGCAGCTCGAGACCGGTCGCGGTCACGATGATATCGGCTTCGATCGTCTTGCCCGATGCGAGTCGGAGTCCCTCGGGAACAAACCGTTCGATGGCATCGGTCACGATGGTGGCCCGCCCCGACCGAAGGGCTTCGAAGAGGTCGCCGTCGGGAACGAGACACAACCGCTGATCCCAGGGCCCGTAGGGTGGATTGAAATGCACGTTGACGTCGACGCTCGAGCCCAACGATTCGGCGGCCATCCGCAGAAGGCGCTCGCGGACCGCTTTCGGTCGCAATTGGGCCAACCGATACATTGACCAGTAGTAGGCGATGTTCGTCCAGCGAATGAGCCGGTAGGCGAGTCGAGGCGGAAACCACCGGCGGAACCACAGCGCCCGCGCGTCTTTCGCCGGGCGACTGACGACAAACGACGGCGTTCGCTGCACCATGGTCACGTGGCCGGCTTTCTCGGCCATCGCGGGTACCAGGGTCACCGCGGTCGCCCCGCTGCCGATCACCGCCACTCGACGCCCGGTATAGTCGAGGTCTTCCGGCCACTGCTGTGGATGAACGACCCGCCCCTGAAACGCGGCCTGCCCCGAGAAAGCAGGCGTGTAGCCGTGCGCGTAGTCGTAGTAGCCGGTGCAGAAGACCACGAAACGTCCCGATACCTCGAACGGGGCCCTCTTCGCCGCCTGCTCGCCGCGGATGACCCACCGGCCCGAGTCGGACGACCACGAGACGGCTTCGACTCGGTGGCCGAATCGGATGTTCTCGCGGAGGCCGTACTCATCGACCGTATCTTCTAGATACTGACGGATCGCATCCCCCGAAGCGATGTCGCGCTGGTCCGTCCACGGCCGAAAGCCGTAGCCGAAGGTGTACATGTCGGAATCCGAGCGGATACCGGGGTAACGGAAGAGATCCCACGTGCCCCCGATCTGGGTGCGCCCTTCGAGGATGCAGAACCGGGCCTCGGGGGTCTTGAGGCGCAGATGACACCCCATTCCGATGCCGGAGATCCCGGCGCCCACGATCAGCACGTCGAAGCATTCCATCGCCTTCGTCGATCCCCGCACTCCGTTCGGCCGGCGTCAATCGTCGTCGGCCGACGACAACTCTGACGACCGGGGTAGCGTGGGCCGCGAACCGATCGGAGCTCGACCTAGTTCGAGAAAGATCGATCGCCAAGCGTCCGGCAAGGCGGCCGCATCGCGGTCGATCGTCGCTTCATCGTTTCGAACGAACGGCCCGGTCCGGCCGGCCGCGCCGTGCCGAGCGACATTATCGAGGCTCGCCCGGGCCAACGCCAACAGACCGTGGCCCGGGAGCGCCACCCCCGCTGCTCGCAGCAACTCCGCGGCGCCCAGCCACAGGGTCGCCGCGTGGCCGGAGGTGAGCACCGCCGCCGCGTGATAGAGCGCTTTCTTTTCCGGGGGAAGCTCGAACGCCACGAAACCGAGAGCGGTCAAGCGCTCGACGATCGGCGTCGGTACGGGACCGGTGATCGCCAGGGGCACGCCCGACCAATCTTGAGGAGTGCCGTCGAAGCTCACCAGCGGGTGCGCCGCAGGCACCGAGTCGAGGTGCAGACTCCCGGACAGGTGCGCGCATCGACCGACGAAACGGGCCGAGACGGTGGCGATCGCATGGTCGGGCACGGCCAGAATGACCAGCCCGGGTGGCTCGGCGTCATGCGGAAGGTTCGGCACGCCGAGGGCGGTCGCCAAGGCACGGCCCGCCTTGCCACGGCCGAGCACGGTGATCGGATCGGACATGTGCCCAGTCTATGATCAACGTCGACCGCAAACGACGATCATCGCCCCATATCTTGAAGGCGACGGGCATTGACCTCGAGGATAGCGTCTCGCCAGAGGGGCCAGCGTTGAGCAACGGTGTGACCGGCCCAGATTTCGGCATACGCCTGGGCCGTGAGACGGTTCCGCAGCGCTTCGTCGTCGAGCAATCGACGAAGCGCTGCGACCTGCCCGTTCAGGTCATCGGCGATGATACCGTTTTCGCCCGACCGGACGAGGCTTTGATAGATGACCGGCTTCGACGTGGTCACCAAGACCGTCCGGGCTAGCCCTGCCAGCTGGAATTTGACTTCGCTCTTCGAATTGACGAACGCCTCGAACGCTTCGGGGCTCTGCGCCAAGAGTTCGTCGGTCATGGTCGACGGATAGCCGAGGTTGAGGAGCGCCACCGCTTCCCGACAGAACGCGAACAACCGTTCGATGGGCATCACCGGATGAAACACGACGTGTGGATGCTCCGGCGGTTCGCACAGATAACTCATGAAGTGAAAGCGCACGTCGGGATGAGTGCGGGCAACTTCGGAAGCGATGGTCAAGACCTGCTCGAGCCCGAGAGCATCGCTCGACGCGACGATGACATGCTTGCGGGCCGGGTCGAGCCGAGCGCTCGGCGCGGCGGTGAGCTTGGGGGCGTCGATCGCATTCGGCAGGACCCATACGTTAGGGTTATGAGGCCGAATGAACTCGGCCAGCTGGCGGGTGCTGGTGAAGACCGCGTCGGCCGCCTCCATGAACCGGATCGGCGTTCCGTCGCCCAAACGAAAAATCAGGTCGTCGATCTCGTAGACGAAGGTCTTTCCGCATGGCTTCAGCGCCGCCATCGCCTGAAAGACCCGTTCGCGTTCGTCGGGGTCATTGTCGGTCCAGCGCTGAATGATGACCAGGTCGGCGCCCACGATGTCGTGAATCGTGGCCTCGGCGTGGCCCAGCCAGCGAACCTCGAACAGCCCGCGCAGCGCCTCACCGATCTCGAACACTCGTTTTCGCGTGGTGTTCGCGCCGGGACGCCCATGCAGCCACAGTAGACGCGGCCGTCGGCCTTCCGGGACCCCGTCCGGATGGCGGACGCTCACCAGGCGCCCCACCGCCCGCAACAAAGCCTGCGCCCGCATCCCGGGCCGGATCCCCCATTCGACGACCCGAAGCCCTGGGTAGCGCTCTTCTAAGGCAGTGGCCTGCGCTCGGGAGTCGACCACGACCAGGTCGACCTCCGCCAAACGCTCCGGACGAATCTCCGAGGAAGCCTCCGGACACCACAGAACCGTCCAGCCCCGCGCTTTCGGAAGGAGCGGACCCGGCGTCGAGTCGAAGACGATATCGACACGAGCGGCGTCGTCGGGGGGCGAATGGTCGGCCCATCCGAAACCGAAGCTTCGTAGCCGCTCACCGAGGCGCTCGACGTCGGTCGCGACGTTCGGCGGTGGGTCGATGGCGACGAAGCTCGCCATTAAGTCTTCAAACCCATACCGGGCGATGCGATCGACGTAGGTGCGCACGTCTTCAGCCTCGTGACGGGGGTCCCGGGCCACCAGCACGGTGTCGGCCGGGTTGATTTCCGGCTCGGGGCGCCGATGTTCGATCTCCGCCGCCAGCCGTGCCTTGTCGTCGACCGTCTCGGTCACCAGAAAGTCGAAGCCCCGGGCCACGCCCGGATCGGCGATCCGGAGGGTCTGCCCCGGCGAAGCCCCCGACAGCCAATAGAAAGAGACCGCGGTTCGCCGGATGAACCGGGCCACGACCCGCTGCAAGCGATCACCTTCATCGTCCCACGGCGACCACGCCCAAATGACGATGTCGTTCGCCGTGGGCGCCAAACGACCGCTCAGGGCCCGTCTCTTGTCGACGTGCTCGACCGGCAAGCCTCGATCACGCCATCGAATGTACGCGACCGGATCCGGCGCCGTTCCGAACAATAGAATCCGCGGCCATCCCGGCCCCAAGCGGTGCTTCAGCGCGACCGCCAGCCGGTTCTTGTTGTAGTGGGCCGCTCGACTGATGCGTCCCGGTTCTTGGTGGTGCAGGTAGTCTCCGGTCACCGCATCGATCAGCTCGGGCGGCGCGCGCTCGGTCACCCGCAGGATGAAGTCCCAGTCGACCAGGCGATCCATGCGCTCGTCGAAACCACCGACGAGCGCGTACAGCTGCGCGGTGTGGGCGAAGGCGTTGAGGTCGATCTGATTGCCGCGGAGCAGCCGCGACCGGTCGTACGGGTTGGCCAGGACGGTCTCCCGAATGACATGGCCCCGCGCATCGAGCACCCGCACCGCGAGCTTCGTGTAACAGCTGGCCCGGGTGCGACCTCGGAGCTGAGCCACGACCCGCTCGAGATGGTCGTCCCGCCAGGTGTTGTCGGAGTCGAGATAGGCCACGATCTCGCCCGTTGCGACCTCGAGGCCCGCATTTCGGGCCGCCGAAACCCCTCGACGGCGCGCTCGCACCACCCGGACCCGCTCGTCCCTCGCCGCGAACCGCTCGAGGACCTGAAGCGTCTGGTCGGTGCTGTGATCGTCGACCGCCAGGAGCTCGAAGTCGACGAACCGCTGACGCAGCACGCTTTCGATCGCTGGCCGGACGAGCCGCTCCCGGTTGTGAACCGGCATGACTATCGAAACGACCGCCATTCCGGCGGAGCCTACCAGGCCACCGACCAAGTCGCAGCCGCAGCGACTGGCACCGGGCAACACCGACGGCGAACTTTCGGCGAAGGCCCGTCAGCGGGCGGGAACCGGCATGGTTCGGTGAAGCGTGCAGACGAACGCGACCGGGCGACCCCGTCGCTCGATCTCGATCCGCAGCGCTCGGGCGCACTTGAGGTGGTCGTACGCCGCCAAGGCCATGTTGGGCGTGCTGACCGAAATGCCGTTCACCCGGAGCACGACGTCGCCGTTCTCGAGACCAACCTGGTCCAGCACACTGTTCGGCTGAACACCGACCAGCCTGAAGCCTCGAGGGCTGCCGTCTCGAAAGACGGGGATCGCGCGGGAACCGTGGCCCGGCCAGTGCTGGTCGTCGATGGTGGCCGGAATGACCAGGTCGCCGCAGCGAATGGCCACCGCGTCCCGGCACGCCTTCGAGGGGGCGTCGCCCAGCTTCGGCAGGGCTTCCGCTTCCGGCTCGTGCACCGTCGGGGTAGTCGCGGGAATCGGTGGCGACGCGCGCCGTTGGCTCTGCGAGCCGACGGGATCGGTAGGTACGACATCCACGGTGGCCGGCGCATCATGGGCCGGTGGACGGCTGCGCCGGCAGTGATCGACACGAGATTCGCTCGGCCACCACTGAGCCGCCGCGAAGAAAAAGAGGCTGCCGGCCGCTAACAACACCATGTTTCGGTAGATCATCATGAGCTCGACCAATGCACCGTGAGTGCCAAGGTCGTCGATTCGACTTACGCGGCCTTACGCCGCCCACGACCCGCGAGTGGATGGCCCTCCGCGACACAATGACGGCCACCGGGTCAAATTGTCGCCGGCACGATACCCCTGGCTTCTTCCGTTAGGAGCCGCCGGGCTCGACGATGGTCGTCGGCAAGACGGACTGCATCCATTTCTTCGGTCGAGCCAGCAAGCTCTCCTCTTCGGCCGTCGTCGTGCGACCGAGCAGGGCGTTACGATGCGGATAACGACCGAACTGCTGAACGACCCGAAGATGATCGCCGTTGTACCTCTTCATCGCTTCGAACCGTCCGCGCTGAGGTCGCGGCGCGACCTCGCACAGCTCCGCGATGAGCAACGCGGACAACTCGACTTCGGCTCGGTCTTCCGAATGCTCGAGCGCGACGGCCATGAACAGCCGCTGCACGGGCGCGAGCTCACCATAGGCGCCGTCGGCGAGGGCTTGATGTACGAGCGCACGCGCGATCGGGTCGGTCGCGAACATCCTCGCCGAGCCGCGAAACATGTTCCGGGGAAATTGGTCGAACAAAAGGACCAGCGCGTGCCGGTCGAGAGGCGTCACGCCCCAGCGGTCGAGTGCACCTTCCGCGTGGTCGGTCTGCGCTCGTTCGAGATCGCCCAAGTACCGGTCGCGGACCTCGCGATCGAAATCCGGACCACCGCGATACCAACGCGCAAACAAGTGTTCGTAGTCATCCGCGTGAACGTCACCATCGCCGTACCAGAAGCGCTGAACGTCGTCGGCCCATATCGTCACCCGAACAGTGTCCTTCCCCACGCCCGGACACGCCACCCTTGGCGCCCCCTTGGCGCCACCGCTGGGTGAAGTCCGGGGGAGCCAATCCAAAACCGGCGCGGGTTTGGCGGGTTGACAGATCGGGTTATGGTCACCGCGAAGGAGAGCTCCCGTGCCCACGAATCCGTTCGAATCGCCCCAGACCCAGGCCGCGCCGGGCCCCGTACCCCAATATTATGCCGCGCACCTCTCCGAAGCGACGCTCCCGAACAACTGGAGTCGGTTCGGCGCTTACTTTCTGGACGGCATCATCCTCGGCGTCGTGCTGTTCGTGCTCATCATGCCCGTGGTGGTGATGATCGAGCTGAGCGACATGTCCCCCAGCGCGAAGGAAGGCATGTTCACGGTTTTTAACCTCGTCTTTCAACTCGGCGCGATCCCGATGAGCATCATCTACGGAGCGGCGTTCGAATCTTCGACGTGGATGGCGACCCCCGGCAAGCGCGCGCTGGGCTTGTACGTGGTCGATGAAGCGACCGGCCAACGGATCAGCTTCTCCACGGCTCTCGGGCGCAACGGGCTCAAGTATCTGGTGATGAGCATCTGCTGCATCGTCGGCATCGTCGCCGGCGTCCAGCTGACCAGCGAGCCGTTTCGCCGGGGTTGGTGGGATCAAGCGACCCACACGAGAGTGCTACCCGCGTGGGCGATGGCCACACCCCCCGGGCCCGGCTATGGACAGGGGCCCGGATACCCGCCGGGGTCTGGCTACCCGCCGGGGTCTGGCTACCCGCCTGGGTCTGGATACCCACCGGCGCCGGGGTCGGAGTACCCGCCCGGGCCTGGATACGGCGGTCCCGACGGTCCTCGCTGAGGACCTCGAACGACGGCCCCTGTCGAATTGACCCGAGCCGCTCGTTCGACGGCCGCCCGCCGGCGCTCGACGGAGCGCCTCGCGCGGTGATGGGATCGGATCCCTGGCGCTTCGCGCCCACTCCCGCTACGGATGCCTCATGGCGACGATCACCTTTAAAGGCAACCCCGTGAACACCAGTGGAGCGCTCCCGGCCATCGGTTCGCCCGCGCCCGATTTCGTTCTTGTCGACACGAAGCTGCAGCAAGTGAACCTGAGCAGCTACCCCGGTCGGCGCGTGCTCAACATCTTTCCGAGCGTCGACACCTCGGTCTGCGCGACGTCCGTCCGCACTTTCAACCGCGAAGCGGGCGGTCTCGACGGCGTCACCGTGTTGAACATCTCGGCTGACCTTCCCTTCGCCCACAAGCGCTTCTGCGGCGCCGAGGGACTGGATGCAGTGGTGAGCCTCTCTACCTTCCGAGGCTCGTTTTTGGACGACTACGGCGTTCGAATGATCGACGGTCCACTCGCCCATCTGTCGGCACGAGCGGTCGTGGTGGTCGACGACGCCGGAAAGGTCGTCCACACCGAGCTCGTTCCCGAGATCGCTCAGGAACCGAACTACGAAGCAGCCCTGACGGCCGCAAAGGGGTAGCGTACGCGCTGGTCACCCGACCGCGAGCGGCAACCCTTTGCTGCGCCGCGTCTAGAGTCTCGTTTCATGGGATCTCGAACCTCGAAAAACCGGCTTCTAAGGCCTTAATCGTGGCCAACAAAGATTCGACGCCCTATGCTGCGCCGCCGTGTCCGAGGTCTTTGAATCGCTGTCGAGTCTGCCGCTGCACCTCGAACACGTCCTTCGTCGCCGCGCTCGGCGGCGAGAGCAGGCGCTCGACCGGCTGCTCGAGAGCTGGCGGACGGCCCTCATGGCTTCCAGCCGAAGCGGCTGGTCGGCCGGCTGCATCCATCAGGGCGCCGAGTACCTTCTGGATGCCGCGGAGAGAGCGTGGCTGACCTGCGACACGCTCCAACGAAGCGCCCGATCCGCCGTCGCGGCCGAGGCCGATCCGCTCGCCTCGGTCTTGGCGTTCGCGCACGAGACCGTGGTGGACGGGCAGCATCTGTCGCCGCCGGTCAACTACTCGCTCATCAAGGTCGGATCGGCCGCCGAAACCGATCCCGCCAAACGGCCATTCGTCATTTTTGACCCACGTTCGGGGCAAGGTCCGGGACTTTCAGGGTTCAAGGCCGACAGCCAGATCGGCATCGCCCTTCGCGATCGTCACCCGGTCTATCTGGTGGCTTTCTCTCCGGAACCGAAGCCCGATCAGTCGGTGGCCGACGTCGTGCAGGCGCAAACCCACTTTCTGCGGGTGGTCGGTGAACGCCACCCCGAAGCGCCGAAACCCATCGTGCTCGGCAACTGCCAGGGCGGATGGTCGGCGATGCTGGTCGCCGCCCGAGAACCCGAGCTGCCGGGGATCGTCGTCCTGAACGGCAGCCCTCTTACCTACTGGGTCGGAAACGACGAAAGCAGCATGCGGTTCTTGGGTGGTCTCGGCGGGGGCGCACTTCCTTGCGTGGTGGCGGCCGATCTCGCAGGGGGGCGATTCGATGGCGCCCACCTGGTGTACAACTTCGGAGCGCACAACCCCGGTCGAGCCTGGTTTCGGAAGTACTACGAGCTGTTCGCGGGGATCGACGACGTCTCGGAGCGCTTCTTGGCCTTCGAGCGTTGGTGGAACCGGTTTCACGACCTGGGCGAGCGCGAGTTGCGCTGGATCCTCCAGAACCTGTTCATCGGCAATCGGCTGTCCGCCGAGGCCGCGACCGTCCAGCCGAGCAGACCGTTCGACATCACCACCGTCCCCTGTCCCATCCTGGTCTTTACGTCCCGCGGAGATGTCATCACGCCCCCCGCCCAGGCCTTGGGATGGATCGCGGACGCGTACTCCAGCGTCGATGAGATCCGCGCTCGAGGTCAGCGGATCGCCTATTACATTCACGAGGACGTCGGTCACCTCGGCCTGGTCGCCTCGTCCGGCGTCGCCAAGCACGCCCACGAAGCGATCACCCGCAACATGCCGACCATCGCCTCGCTCGCGCCCGGGTTGTACGAGATCCGCATCGACGGGAGTCCCGCGAGCGAAGATACCGGTGCAGGCCTTCGATTCGAGCCCCGAACCATCGACCAACTCGGCGTCGAGCCGGTCGTCGACCCCGAGGCGTTCCGGTCGGCAGCTCGATTCAGCGACCGACTGTTGGAGGCTTACGACCGCTTCTGGCGGCCCTGGGTTCGAGCGATGGCCCATACGTCGGCCGCCACCGGCGTGACGCGCGCGATGCGCGCCGCACATCCCTTGCGGCTACCCCGAGCCGTGATGGGTGAGCGCTTCGAACCGGCCCTGCGGCCACTTGAAGCCGTCGCGGCCGCCATCCGGTCGAACCGACACCGGGCTAGCGATCAGAATCCGTTTCGGCTTGCCGAGCGCCGGTGGGCCGACTTCATTCACGCCACCTGGGACGCCTGGTCGTGCGCTCGCGACATTTGGACCGAGACCGCTTTTTACACGCTGTGGACGTCAGATCGACCTGCGCCCGCCCCGACCGAAGACCGGTCTTCGGTGGTCAATATTGTTGCGGCTGCTCAAGGCGAGGTGCCGGGCCAGCGCCCGGCGCACCCGCTCGCGCCCCGGATCGACGCCGGAAGCGTGGTGGCCGCCGTCATTCGAATGCTGATCTTGCTCGAAAGTGCCGACGACACCTTGTCCGTCGCTCGGCTGAATCCCGTCATCGCCCGGCTGACCGTGGCCCCCGAGTTTGCCAGCTTCAGTTCTGACGAGCGGCTCCAGCTCGTAGAGAGCCAGGCTCAATGGGTCGAGTACGACCGGGACGCCGCCCGCGCCGCCTTGAGAACCATGCTGAACGTCCCGGGCCATATCGTGGCCGCTCGGCGACTTTGGGCCGCAATTGCACCTTCGTGGTTCGGGATGACCGTCGCCCAGAAGGCGGAACTCACTCTTCAGCATTCCGTCCTGGCCGACGAAGGCTGCCTTTCCCGTCGGGGGCCCACATCGGTCGGAGACCCGCATCGTGCCTCCCCGTTCCCCACGACGGTGAGCTAGTGTCCCGTACTTCACAACCGGGACACTCGCCATCGAAGGACGCGCCCGACGGATCATCGAGCATTTGACGGCCGCCCTGTCTTCGCCTGAGACGTCGGAGTGACGCTGGCCATCGCCGGATTCTGTCAAGTTCGGTACGGTCGCCCAACTGGGCGCCGGAAGCTCACCTGGAGGGGATTCCGAAGTATGCTCGGTCGGCCCCGGGGGCATATCTTTGCGCGGAGGGCGCCGGAACTGCGATGAGCGAAACCAAGGTCGAGCCATTGGTCGATTTCATGCGGGCCGCGACGAGCGCGTTCGAGGCGGCGTTTCACCAGGCGCAGGCGGCTGACGACTCCGCCGCCGAGTCTCCCAAGAGCGCCCCTGCCTCGCCGGACGGCGTCCACAAGGTCGCGTACGAGTTCGAACAGCTCTTCACGGCTTGGCTAAAAATGCTGCTCGAACCTCCAGGCCCGGAGAGTTTGCATAACTTCATGACGGCGCTTCACGCAGAATGGAACCGGGCATGGGACCGACAGCGGCAAGCAAGCTCGAATGCGGAGAGCCTTCGGTGGTTGACCGCCGAATGGCAGACCCGATTCCAACGCTGGCTTGAACAAAGATCCCGCTACGCAAAGTATTGGACGGAGGCTCTCGACCGCTCTTTTTCAGACCCCGACGCGTTTGCCTCGCTGACCGGTCTTCTATTTTCGCCCGGTTTTGGCTTAACGCGGGGCTTTCAGGAGAAGTGGGCGCGCGTCGTACAGGCCTGGCTCGAATATCAAGGCTTCGAGGACCGATATGTGCGTTTGGTCGGAACCGCCTGGTTCGAATCACTCGACGCCCTCGTAGCCCAGCTGACCGACGAGGGCGACCACGCCGAGTCCAGCGAGGATCCTTTCGAGCGAAGCCGGCAGACGGTTCAAAAATGGGTCGAATGCGCGGATCAGATTTTCGGCACACTCTTCCGCACTGAGGCATACTGCGAAAGCCAGGCTCAGCTCATAAATTCGATGATGCGCTTCAAGATAGCTCGCCGCGAGGCTATGGAAGATGTACTGGTCGCTTTCGACATCCCGACCCGCAGCGAAATCGACGACGCGAACCGCATGCTTTACTCGATGCGCAAAGAACTCAAAGAACTTCGACGCGAGCTCACGCGGGTCTCGTCGCGCGCCGAGCCTGTCTGACGGAATATCGGTACGCTCGGTGGACCCTCTCAAAGATGAGCCCCCATCTCCCGGGGCCGCCAAGCTCCGCGCCGGACTCGGTCGACTCCGGCGCTTACACGCCAGCGATGTTCGAACCGGCGAGAGCCCGAAAGACGCCGTATTCCAAGTCGACGAAGTCGTGCTGTATCGCTACCGCTCCTCGACGCGAAGCATTCGAACGCCCGTGTTGATCGTTTATGCTCTCGTCAATCGTCCCTCCATCGTTGATCTGCAGGAAGATCGGTCGCTCGTTCGAGCTCTGCTCGACCGAGGCTTGGATATCTATCTCGTCGACTGGGGGTACGCGGGCTCGATGCAGCGATGGCTGACGCTGGATGACTACATCAACGAGTACATCGCCGAGTGCGTCGATTTCATTTGTCGAACCCACGAGCTTCCCGCGATCAACCTGCTCGGCGTATGTCAGGGCGGTGTCCTGAGCCTGTGTTACGGCGCGCTTCACCCGGCGAGGCTCAAGACCCTGACGACCATGATCACGCCGGTCGACTTTCACGTCGTCCCCGATGCTCACGGCGGCCTTCTGAACGCTTGGGCCCAAGGCCTGGATGCCGACCTGATGACCGACGCCTTCGGCAACGTTCCCGGCGACCTGATGAATTTCGGATATCTCATGCTTCGCCCGTTCCAACTGATGATCGGCAAGTACGTCGATATGATCGACTCGATGGACGATCCGGAGCGGCTCCTGAACTTTCTTCGGATGGAGCAGTGGATTTTCGACAGTCCGGATCAAGCGGGCGAGGCCTTTCGACAGTTCCTCCGCGACTTCTACCAAGGCAATAAGCTGATCAAGGGCGAAGTCGTTCTCGGCGGGCGACAAGTCGACCTCGGGCAGTTGGTGTGTCCGATTCTCAACCTGTACGGGCTCCATGACCACCTCGTCCCGCCACGGTCATCGCAGGCGTTGAAGTCCGTCGTCAGCAGCACCGACTATCGGGAGCAAGGTTTCGACACCGGGCATGTGGGCGTCTACGTGAGCAGCAAAGTGCAAAAGGTATTGCCGAGGCTCATGGCCGAATGGCTCCAGAACCACGAGTGAAGCGCCGGCGGGCGGCCTCGCCCATCACGCAAAGACGCTGCCGGACCGCGTACGCGCCACGAAGGCCCGGCGAGCCTGGGCGATCTCTTCGACCGGAAGCCCCGTGCGGGCGCTGAAGGCCTGCAGGGTATCGAGGGCTTCGCTGAGGATGGTCCCCGGCTTGGGGTCGAACAAACTCTTGTCGTACTCGAAACCCGTCGGACCCGTCCGCACGAGGTCGGATGTCCGAACCCCCGCCGGCGACAAGCGGCGAAGCGTTTCGAGCGCGTGAAAGGCATCTTTGAGGCGCGGCGAATTGACCTTGCTCATTGCAGCCTCGCTTCGAGCCATCCTCGGCTCTTCGGTTTTTTATCGATAGCGTCGAGCAATGCTTCGTACAGACCGCGTTCACCGGTCACCACGAACGTTCCGGCGGCCACGGACTCTTCTGAAAAGAAGGTACGGATCTTCTCTTCGTCCACCACCACCGTACATTCCGGCGCATCTCGCGATCCGTCGAACGAATCGACCCGTATGGGCGGCGCCGCACCATTGATGCGTAAGCCGCCGAGCATCGACCGACCTCCTTCGGTCGAACGGCTCTCGAAGCCGATGAATCCCTGCCAATGAGGTGGAATCCATCGGGCCGCTGGCCCGAGCTCCTCTATCAGCAGGTGAAACCAAAGCTCGGCCATTGCCCGACGCCTCGCGGCATCCGTGATGTCTGGATCAACCATAGTGCGACGATGAACGATCGCCGATCCGACTCGGGCTGGCTATCGGATGAGTGTCGGTGTCGGTTCACTCGCCCAAACGACTTCGGCCTCCGGATGTCGATACGCCGCTGCGCAGGCCGCGCCCCCACCTCGAATCACGCCATTGAAGTCGACGCAGACCGCCCGGACCCGCTCCGGGACCCTTCGGACGCCCGATGCCGTCAACGCGGGCAGCAGGCGCTCAAACCAGGCCCGAAGCTCCGGACGGCCGCTCGGGTAAGGAGGCACGAACGCGTCGTGATGTCCGGGTACCGGAGGAAGGTTCCAGTAGTGACCGAACACGATGCGGCGGTCGAGCGGAACGTTGTGCCCATCCTCGTTCCACCATTCACTGCGCACGAACTCCCGAAGCTTGCCGTCGTTATCCCGAAAGGGAGCCTCGGCGCGAATCTCGTACCCCTTGAGAAGGATCTCGACCGCGCCTTCGTCCTGGTCTTCGAAGGGGCCGTCGGGGACGCCCGGTCGCTTTCGGCCCATGTGATAGGGACTGTGCAGGTGGATGAGCGTCGACCATACCCCGCGGTCGACGCCGTCCGGGCCGGGAACCCGCAGCACAGGTTCCAGCGCGGCCACGCAACGTCGATGCCAAACGGCATGAATGACCCGGAGGTCCGGCAGCTGAAGCGAAACCGGGAGGGTCTCGAAAAAATCGAGCACCGGCGCCCATCGGGCGGGACGGGCTTTGACGTCTTCGATGGTCGGCCGGTTCGAAGTCTTCGGACCGGACCGGCCGTGTCGCCACTCGAGCAGGTTGAACTCGTGGTTGCCCATCAAGCACAGCGCCGTGCCTCCCTCACATAGGTGCCGCACCCGCTCGGCAACTTCGAGGCTGTGGGGGCCCCGGTCGACGAGGTCTCCCAAAAATACGAGCCTTCGGCCTTCGGGATGGGTCCAGTCGCCATCGACTTCGTAGCCGAGCTGGCGAGCCAGACTCTCGAGCGCCCCCAACTGCCCGTGTAGGTCGCCCACCACATCGAGCGGAAAAGGCGCGCACACCTCGTTATCCGGACGGTTCAGCGACATCGAACGCGATCAACCTATCAGCCGGCGACGGGCCGGAGCCACACCGACGTGTCGTGAAACGCCGCCCCGCCCGCCGGCGCGACCCGGTCGGCGCTGGTCAGCACGTTGATGCCGGCTCCGCGCGCGAACGCATCGCTGGGCCAGACACTCTCGACCACGATCACCCCGGGCCGCACTTCATCGGTGACCTCGGCGTGCAGGTGGACTTCTCCTTGGTCGTTACCCAGCGCGACCAACGCCCCGGTCGAAACGCCGGCCGTCGAGGCATCTTGGGGGTGAACTTTCGCGGTCGGTCGCCCTTGTCGGGCCCGGCTGGTCGGCGTCTCGGTGAACGTCGAGTTGAGAAAGTGCCGCGCGGGGCCAGCCACCAGCCGGAGCGGGTGGGCCGTGTCATTGACGGCCCAATGGCCGAATCGCGCCGGCATGCTGGCGTGCTCGGGGCCCGTCTCGTTCCACCGGGGCCGGAATCGAAAACGCCCGTCGGGCTGGGGAAACGCCTTTCGAAGGTCGACCTGCCCCTCTTCGGCGTTGGCGTCGTACCATCGCTGCGCGTACAGCGTTTCGGCGTCCGGATAGCCGGAGGCGGTGAGGGTGCGGTCGATGATCGTCCACTCATCGAGGCCGAACGCTTCGTGCTTCGCACCGAGGCGCTGCGCCAATCCTTGCAAGACTTCGTGATTCGACCGGGCCTCGCCGTGGCGGGCCAACACCGGCTTGGCCACCTGCAGGAACGTGTGCCCGTAAGACCCGTAGATATCGGCGTGCTCGAGGAACGTCGTCGCCGGGAGCACCACGTCGGCATAGCGTGCGGTGTCGGTCATGAATTGCTCGTGCACGCACAGAAAGAGGTCTTCGCGGGCCAAGCCCGCCAACACGGTGGACTGCTCCGGCGCCACCGCGGCCGGATTGCTGTTCTGCACGATCATTGCGCTCACCGGCGGTCCGCCTCGGAGGGCGTCGGCATCATGGGTCAAGACGCGGCCGATCTGCGACATGTCGAGCGTCCGCGCCGACGTCGGCACATCGAGCCCCTCGATCAGGGTTCGGTCGAGATGAAACACGCCGTTCGAGGCGGCCAGGAATCCACCGCCACGATGCCGCCAAGCGCCGCTGACGGCCGGCAGGCAGCTGACCGCATGCAGTCGTTGGGCTCCGTTGCGGGAGCGCGTAAAGCCGTAGCCGACGCGGATGAAGCTTCGCTCCGTCGAACCGTACAGACGCGCGAACGATCGGATGTCGTCGGCCGATAGGCCGGTGATGCCGGCCGCCCACTCCGGTGTGCACGTCGCGAGCTCGGCTTCGACCTGGCCGTCGAAATCGGTGCGTTCGGCCAGGAAGGGCCGATCCGCCAGCCCCTCGGACAACATGACCTGCATGATCGCGCACGCCAGGGCATCGTCGGTGCCCGGCTGGACGGGCAGGTGCAGGTCGGCCTTTTCGGCCGTGGCCGTGCGATGAGGGTCGATGACCACCAGCTTCGCGCCGTTCTTGCGGGCCTTGGTGATCCACGCCATCACATTGACCTGCGTGTACACGGGGTTCATGCCCCATACGACGATCAACTGACTTTCCGGCATCTCGCGCGCGTCGGTGCCGAACGCCCCCCCAATGCCGGCCAGAAGACCGGCTTTAACGATGCTGGAGCAGATCGTCTTGTCGAGCTGCGAGTAGCCGAGGCTGCGGGTGAATCGCACCAGCCCGTCTCGCTGGACGAGGCCCATCGTGCCCGCGTAGTAGTACGGCCACACCGCCTCGGGACCGTGCTCAGCGGTGGCCGCGGCGAATCGCTCGGCGACCCGGTCGAGCGCTTCGTCCCAAGAGATCGGACGAAACGGGCCTTCGCCCTTGGGGCCATCGCGCAGCAGCGGCACCGATAGTCGTCCTGGATGGTGCACCCGCTCTTCGTAGCGCGCGACCTTGGCGCAGATGACGCCATCGGTGTACGGCATCTCTTTCGCCCCATGAATTCGGCGCAGGCGACCTTCCTGCGATACGTCGAGTTCGAGCGCACACGCGCCCGGGCAATCATGCGGGCAGACGGACCGAAGAACGTTCATGGCGTCAGCGTACACTGCATGGCTCGTCGGCGGCGGCTTATGTTGGGGGAATCGGCCTCACCGACGACTTCGGTCGCGCGTCATACAAAGCGGTGTTCATGAGGACCACGAGGGGCACGATCACCGGCAATGGCCAGCCCCCGACCGCAACACTGACGGCCACGAACGCCGACGAAACAACGACCGCCCCCAGGGTGACGGCGAACTCCGATTTGGCCCGACCCGTCGCGCGTTCGAAGACTATCGCGGTGCTGTCCGTCCGCTCGGCATCGACGGCCGCGATCGGCACGTACCACAGCCGCACCAGCATCCACCCGGCGGTCGGCGCCGATACTACGCTTCCGGCGGCCCACCAGAATGGCCGCGCATCCGGCGGCGCCATGTTGCCCAAACCGATGCCGACGCACAGCGGAAGCAAGGTCAACGTGGCATGAAGCGCCAGCATGACCATGATGCCGGTCCAGCGATCGATCTCCCGAAAGCCGCTCCAGAGGGCGCCGAAACGAACCGGGCCCCCACGCCCCACTTCGGCGCACAGGCGGACGTACCCCCCGAACAGGGGCGCCAGAGCGAACACAATAAATGGGAGCTGCGTCCACCGCCACAGCAGGAGCGCCGCCGACGACAGACCGACGGCCGCGCTCACTAGACTCAATGCGACCGGCACCCGCGCGAACGACCGCCGAGCATCGTGCAGGGCGGTCACCAGGCGGCTCATTCGGCCAGGGGCAGCTCGCTTAAGATTCGCTGCCGAAGTCCGCGCTCGTCGTACGCATCGATATCGATGACGGCGTCGGCGTGGGCGGTCGCCGATCGACGCGGATCAAGAAAGGGGTGCAGCTGGGCCTCGTCCATGAAAATCTCCCGCCGGGTCGGATGCCAAAAGCCGGTCGAGGGATGCACCGTGCGTTCGATCGACTGAGCCACGGACGCGTTGGACGCCACCAAGGCGACCCATCGCGTCGCCGACGCGATGGAGGCTCGGTTTTCATCATCGAGCGTCAGGCCGTCGCCCCCGACGATCACCCCGACGGGAAGCGCTCGCAGAGCCGCCGCCAACGCTTCGCGCTCGAGCGCCCGATAGGGCGCCTCGCCCTGGGTTCCGATAAGCCGCCAGATGCTCTCACCGGCCACGTGCTCGACTCGGCGATCGAGGTCGATGATCGGAAGGCCCTCGGTCGACGCCAGCCAGTGCCCCAGCCGTCGCGCAGGATCGGTGGTCAGCCCGGTCAATACCAACGGACAGCGGAGATTAACTTGCGGGTGGTAGTCGTAATAGCCGGACATAGATCCCTGGCTCGGCCTCCGAGCAATCATGGTGTAGTGGGTTGGCCCGGCCGATGCCACCGCAGTTCGCCCCCGGAAACGCGAAGCCCCGCTGCCCCGAGCTTAACCCTATGAGGTCGCCGGACGACATAACGTCGCACCCGCGGTAGGGTCGGCGTCCGTCTCGGGCCCCTAGGAGCGCATGTTTTCGACCGCGGCCAAGGTTGCGCCCGCCGCCGAGAGGCCGTTCTGCAGGTTCTGAAACACCTGGTGCTCGTTGAGGTACGCCCCGATCCGGGCCGGGCTGACGTACGCGCCAAGTTCGACCAGATACCCTTCGAGCGCATCGGCCATCTGTGCCGCCGTCTGAAACCGCCGCTCGGGTTCCCGAGCCACCGCGGTGGCCACCAGCGCCTGCAATCTGGCTGGGATGCCGTGTTGCGACAGCTCGTCGACCGGCAGACCTTCGTTCACGATCCGACGCATCGCTTCGGCGGAACGCGGCTCCGTCCAGGGCCCGTTGATCAGGCACTCGAACAGCACCACCCCCATGCTGTACACGTCGACCCGGTGGTCGACCTCCCGGGCTGTGATGTACTCGGGCGCGAGATACCGAAACTTGCCTTTCACGAGGTCCGGCGAAGTATTACGCTGGTATCGGTCGCGCATTCTGACGATCCCGAAATCGGCCAGAACACAGTGACCGGAGCGAGCAACGAGGATATTCGAGGGATTGGCGTCCCGGTGAACCAACCGCATCGGGGAACTGCCGGCATCGCGCGCTTGGTGAGCGTGCTCCAGGCCACGCAGGATTTCGGCTACCACGAACACGGCCATGGGCAGCGGCAACCGCTGCTGACGCCGGCGGAGCTCCATGATGACCCGCAACAAGTCGATGCCATCGATGAATTCGAGCGCCAGATAAGTCCCGTAGTTGCCGCCGCCCGACTCGAGCATCTTGACGATGTTGGGATGATCGAGCCCGGCGACCGCCCGCGCCTCATCGAGAAGCGCCTTTCGGCGTTCCTCATAGTCGCTCAGCCTCATCCATACGACCTTCACCACCGCGCGGCGCGCGTATCCGAACTCGGTCCGGCGAACCCCCAGGAAAACGTCCCCGGCGGAACTCGACGGAAAACGAGCAAGCAAACGATAGGGGCCTACGTAAGGCGTCGATGAGGTCACCGTCGGCGTCGAAGCGGTGATCCGCGATCCCTGCTCACGGGCGACCTCGGGTAAGTCTTGAGTTCGCTCGACGATATCGTCCGGCCCGAGTTCGAGGGTAGGTGAGTCGTTCACTGCGATTCCTGACTTCAACTTGCGGCAAGCTGAACGCACAGTCCATGCCAGGGGGCATTCTTTCCGTTGACAAGTCGATTGTGTCGATAACTGTGCCACTGCGCCGACCAGCGCCGCGAATCGAGCAGGTCACAGGCGATCGCCGTCACAACCTCGGACTTGTCGCCAACCGATTCCTCGATTTGAATACTAAAGATGACCGAAGCGCAAAAATCGCGCGGGCAGCACGTCGAGGCGCTCAACCGAGTTTGGATTCGCTACCGAAGCAAGTGGCGTCGACTGTTGTCTACGAGCGCGCTTCGGGAGCTTCGGCTTCGGGCCAGTTTCGACGTCGACCTGCTCGGCCGATGGCGAATCCAAAACCTCGTGCCCGCCGGGACGATTCCCGACTGCCCGAACTGCACCGACATCTGCTGCGCAGGCCTAGAAAACGTCGTCTCGCTTCGACTACGCGATATCGCCCAACTCATCGACATGAAGCGAACCGACCTCATGAGTAAAAAGAAGCCAAACTTCCCGGCTTATATGTTGGCCGAGCGTCCAAGCCTTCGCGAGCTGGTGGCTTCAGAACTATGGCAAACGTTACCGGTTCTCCGTCAGACGGGCGACCTCAAAGTATGCGCCGCGTTGAGCAAGAACCTTAAGTGTACGTTGTATCCCAACTGGCCCACGACGTGTGAACGGTTCCCGTACTCGCTGTCGGTCATGCGGCGACGGGTGACCTGGGGGACCCGGTGCCCGTCCAAGAAGCAGGATCGCGCGTTCGAGCCTCGGCGTCAGGAGCTCTTTCGGGCAGCCCTCGACGCATATGACGAACGGGTCAAGGATGCCGTCCTTCTTGCGCACGGAAGAGCGGAACTCAACGACATCGGCGTTGGCGACTGGCTGATCAAGCCGGGAGAAGACCCCTTCGAGCAAGCCCCCCGCGGCCTTCCCATTGTGAAGTAACCGTCGGGTATTGGCGAAGCTGCGCCTCGAACGCTCGAGTTCATTCGCCATCCCGTGCTGGCGCAGCCTCGCGTCGACAGTCCGTAGCTCGCAGCCGACAGTCTCGGATCGCCCGTGCCACTGCCGTGCTACGGCTAGGAGACTTGCTCCGAGCGAAGCGTGACAAAGAAGCGGACTTTGGGCGCT
>CAZFIV010000092.1:0-29902 GCA_964519665.1 uncultured Myxococcales bacterium | reverse complement strand
AAGGAAGCAACGGTAGGAGCTCAGCGCGTGTGTTGTGGGGTGCCTGACAGCGCTTAGCGCGCCAACGTAGCGCACCAGCGTAGCCTTGGAACGCGCTGCGCGAACGCGCTACGCGAACTTGCTACGCGAACTTGTTACGCGAACTTGTTACGCGAACTTGTTACGCGAAGACTGCGCGCTGTCAGCGCTTTTGAACACCTGCTAGGCTCGCGTCATGGCTTACGTCGTCCTCGCGCGCAAATGGCGGCCGCAACAGTTCGCCGACGTGCTCGGACAGGAGCATGTAACCCAGACGCTCACCAACGCGATCGAGGCCGACCGCATCGCCCACGCTTTTCTTTTTTCGGGCCCTCGGGGCGTAGGGAAGACCTCCGCGGCCCGAATCTTGGCCAAGGGCCTGTGCTGCGAGGCCCAAGACGGACCGACCGCCCGACCGTGCGGCGAGTGTCGCCAGTGTGTCGAAATCACTCAAGGCGCTTCTACAGACGTATTCGAGATCGATGCTGCGAGTCACACCGGCGTCGATAACGTTCGCGAGATCATCGATAACGTTCGGTACATGCCCAGCTCCGCGCGCTTCAAGATCTATGTGATCGACGAAGTGCACATGCTCTCGACCGGCGCCTTCAACGCGCTGCTGAAGACCCTCGAAGAGCCGCCTCCCCACGTGAAGTTCGTGCTCGCGACGACCGACCCGCACCGGGTTCCGGTCACCATTCTGTCGCGGTGTCAGCGATACGACTTTCGCCGCATCGCTTTGTCACGGATCGTGGAGCGCCTGTCTTGGATCCTGGGCGAGGAGGGCGTCGAACACGACCCGACCGCCCTGACTTTGGTCGCCCGGGAGGCCGAGGGCTCGATGCGCGATGCGCAGTCGCTGCTCGAGCAGGTCCTCGCCTACGCAGGGGATCGCTTCCTCGACGGCGCCGTGGTTCGGGAATCGCTGGGGGTGGTCGACGGCGCCCTGGTCGAACGGGCCTTCCACGCCCTGCTCGGGCGGGATCCGGCGGATGCCATTCGACTCGTAGGTGACGTCAATGATCGGGGTCTCGACCTGAAGCGCTTCGCAGAGGCGTTGATCGAGCATGCCCGCGACCTGCTCGTCGCGCGGGTGGTGCCCGAGCCCGGCCCGAGCCTCGACCGACCCGCCGACGAGGTCGATCGGCTCGTGACGCAGGCTCGACAGTACGGCCCGGCGACCTTCGAGCGCCTGTTCGAGCAGCTGTGCAGGGTGGCCGAAGAGGTCGGCAAGGCGAGTTACCCCCGATTCGCGCTGGAGGTCGGCCTGGCGGGGCTGGCGGAAGCACCGGCCGCCGTCGACCTCGAAGCGGTCTTGAGCCAGCTGAGCAGGGTCGAGGGGATGCTCGGACCTTCCGGGTCGTCCGGCTCGTCGGGCGGCCGCGCGCCGCCGGGAGGCGGTGGGCCCTCGGGGCGAAGTCCTCGGAGCGCGGGCTCCAAGACGGCCGGCGGCCATGCCCGGTCGGGCCGGGGGGCACCCGTGTTCGAGGATTTCGTGGCCATGGTCCGACAGCGCCGGCCGTCGCTTTCGGCGACGCTCGTACAGGTTCGGCCGCTCGTCTTCGAGCCCGGCCGGGTCCGACTCGGATGCGAGACGTCCTTCGATGCGACCAAGCTCCAAGAGCCGGATACTCGCGAGGATATCGAGGCCTTGCTGACCGCGTTCTTGGGGGTCCCGTCGACGATAGAAATCGTGCGCTCCGATGGGAAGGAAGCGCCGCGAACGATCACCGAAACCGAAGAAGCCAAGCGGGCTGCGCATCAGGAAGCGGTCACGCAGGCCGCATTGCAACATCCGGCGGTCAAGGCGGTAACCGGGGCTCTGGGCGCGGAAGTCACCGGCGTTCGGGTACAGGATGAAGGATAGGAGCCAGCGATGAACATCAACGAGCTGATGCGCCAAGCGAAGCGCATGCAGGGCAAAATCGAGAAAATCCGGGAAGAGGCCGGTCAGAAGACCGTGGAGGGCACCGCGGGCGGGGGCATGGTGGTCGTCGTCGTCAACGGCAAGAACGAGGTGCAGTCGGTCAACATCGATCCTGAGGCCGTCGACCCCGACGACGTCGAAATGCTTCAAGACCTGATCGTCGCCGCGACCAACGATGCGGTCAAGAAGGCGAACGAGATGATGCAGGAGGAGCTCAGCCAGGTCACCGGAGGCATGCCGATGCCTGGCATGTTCTGATCGAGGAGCCTGAACGTTGACTGAAGCGCCGCACCGGGTCGACCCGATTGCGCGACTGATACAAGCTCTGGGGCGCCTTCCCCGGGTGGGCGAGAAAAACGCCACCCAGATGGCGTTCTATGTCCTGCGCCAGGGGCCGGCGTTCGCCGAAGACTTGGCGAACGCGCTGATCGAGGCGACGTCGAGAGTCGGATTCTGCCGGCGGTGCATGAACCTCACGGACGAGGCCCTCTGCGCCATCTGCCAGGACGCCCGACGGGACGGCCGCCTGTTATGCGTGGTCGAGACGGTGCAAGACCTTCGAGCCATCGAACGGAGCCGAGAGTTCAATGGTCGGTATCATGTGCTTCATGGCGCCCTGGCGCCGCTGGATGGCGTCGGCCCCGACGATCTCAAGATCAAAGAGCTGCTGAGCCGACTTCAGACCGAAGATCAGGCCGTCGAAGAGCTTATCGTGGCCACCAATCCGAGCGTCGAAGGCGAGGCGACGGCCCTGTACCTACAGCGCCTGTTCGCCGGGATGAACCTCCGGATCTCGCGGATCGCCTCCGGTCTCCCGATCGGCGGCGACTTCGAGTACGCCGATCCGGCGACGATCTCCCAGGCTCTGAGCGGGCGGCGGGCGATGTAGCGGTTGACCGCTAGGCTGGGCCGCTGCTCGGGGCGACCGTGTCGAGCTGATCGAGCAGTTCGCGCAGCCACGTCGCGACGTCGGGCTGGCTCAACAGACGAAGCTCACCGTCGTCGAGCCAGATGCCGGCGCACAGCGGGCACAGCTCGATGTGCGCGGGCTGGTTGGGCACCTTGTAGGTATGAAGGCCCACCCGATCGGTTGGGCAAGAGCCGACGAGCCGGTCGAGGGGAGCGCGGTTGAAGACCTCGCCGGGCATTTCGGTCGGCGCCTCGGAGGCCTGACCGATGACCCGCTCGAGCTCCGCGCGGTCGAGCCAGATGCCGTGGCAGCTGGTGCAGCGGTCGACGATCAAGCCGTCGAGAAAGAGGGCCGAAAACGGGCCTCCACACTTTCCGCAGCGCTCGGCGACCACCAGCGCCATCTCGGTCGGGGTTCGCTCGCCCCCGCCCCCATCCTGGAAGGTCTCCGGATCGATGCTGCGGGCTTTCGTGCCCAGGCGTTGCAGGCGGGCTCGGACCGGTTCCAGGGGTAGGACGGGCGCTCGCTGCTCGACGTACCGAACCATGTCGGCCCGCATCTCGGTCGCCGATGCGTACCGGTCGTTCGCGTCGGGCGATAGAGCCCGGTAGATGATGGCGTCGAGCGCTTCGTCGATCTCGAAGAGGTGACCGGTCGGAGAGGGCGGGGGCCCGGCCAGGACGTTGGCGAGCACTTGGTTGGCGGTTCCGCGGCCGAAGGGCAGGGCACCGGTCAGCACTTCGTACATCACGACCCCGAGGCTGAAGAGGTCGGCCCGAGGGTCGATCAACAGTCCTCGGAGCTGCTCGGGAGGCATGTACCGGACCTTGCCGAAAATCATGTTGCCCTCCATGGAGGGCACCGAGTGACTCTCCGGCAGCCACTTGGCCAGCCCGAAGTCGAGGACCTTCACTGCGCCGGAGCGAGCGATCAGGATGTTTTCGGGCGAGAGATCGCGATGAATGATCGGGGCTCCGGCCAGCGGGCCGCCCCGGTGGGCTTCTTCGAGCGCCGACAAGACTTCGACCATCACCGCCGCGACCTGCGGCGGGTTCAAGGGCCGCTTGGCCAGTTGAGCTCGGCGTTGGAGACGCTTGAGGTCGACGCCGTCGACATACTCCATGACCAGCCACAGCTCGTCGTCGGCGTGCCCGACATCGAAGATGTGCACGATATTGGGGTGGTTGAGGAAAGAGCCGAGACGGGCTTCGTTCAGGAACAGCTTCACGTACTCGGGGTCGCGCGCCAGCTCGGAGCGGATGCGCTTGAGTGCCACCCGCTTTGCGAAGCCGGAGATTCCGGTGTGTTCCGCCAGGAAGATCTCGCCCATTCCGCCGGACGCAAGCGAACGCAAGAGCTGATACCGACCCAGCCGTTCAGACATGTCGCATAGTTTGGCGTCGATCGGCGTCCGACAGCAAGATGCCGTCACCGAGAGGTAAATGCGGGCGTCGGGTCGACAGATCCGAGGACCCGTGCTTAACTGACGTCTCGACCTCGTGTTGTGCCCGGGGGTTGTTCTGGGTGCTGTGTCTGGGGGCGTCGGCTCCGTCGAACCACGGCGCCGAGCTGCTCCTTCGCTCCGCGGGATCGATTCGAGGAAATCGGTGGTGCCGCCCGACGACAGCGCCGACCTCCGGGCTCTCGTCGACCAGAGCCCGGACGGCATCATCATCCTGCGTGATGGCTTCGTTCTATACGTAAATTCGTCTTTCGCGACCTTCCTGGGCCGCACTCGCGAAGCTCTGTTCTCCGCGCCGTTTCTAGACCTGCTGTTCGAAGCTTACCGCGAACCGATGGCCACTTGGCTGCAGGCGTCCGCGGAGACCGGCCGCCACGGCGCTTCGGAGTACGGCTTCGTTCATACCGAGGGCACCCGGGTTACCCTCCAACTGACACCGATCTGGCTGTCATCATTTCGGGGCAAACCCGCTCGTGCCTTCATCGCTCGAGACATCTCACAGGTGAAGCAGACCCAGGCCGACCTGCTGCTCGCGGACCGAATGATGACCGTCGGGGCGCTCGCGTCGGGGGTCGCTCACGAGATCAACAACCCGATGTCGTTCGTGATCGGCAACCTGCACTACGCCATCTCGGTCCTCGGGCAGCCTAACTTTCCGGACGGGGTCGACCTGGGCGAGGTCCGGCTGGCCCTCGAGGAGGCGCTCGACGGCGCCGACCGGGTCAGCGGCATCGTCAAGAACTTCAACACTTTCTCTCGGGCCGACTCCACTTCGACCGGCGCGCTGAACCTGCCGTCGATCGTGGAATCGGCGCTGACCGCGGCGTACGTTCAGATCCGGCGGAAGGCCCAGCTGTACCGCAGTCTTCAGCCCACCCCGGCGGTCAAGGGCAACGAGGCTCGGCTCGGGCAGGTCATCCTCAACTTGATCCTGAACGCCGTGCAGGCGCTCCCCGAGAACCAGAGCACCACCAACAGCATCGAGGTGGCGACCTACGAGGAGGCCGGGCAAGCGATCTTCCGGATCACCGACTCGGGGCCGGGCATTCCGCCCCAAGTGCTGAATCACGTCTTCGAGCTCTTCTTCACCACGAAGCCCCACGGGCTCGGTACCGGGCTGGGGCTGTCGATCGCGCACAGCATCGTTCGGCAGTTGGGCGGCACGATCGAGGTGCAATCGGCGCTCGGCGAGGGCACCACGTTTACGGTGCGGTTACCGCCCCTTCCGCCTCCTCTGGACGAAGAATCACCCGAAGACGAGGCGAACTTCGTACCCGCCGAGGCGGGGCGGATCCTGGTCGTCGATGACGAGCCCCTGATCGTGAGCGCATTCCGACGGGTGCTGCAAGACGTCGATCTCGCGGTGGCGTTGTCGGGTCGGGAGGCGATCGAGATCCTCTCCGATGATGTCAATTTCTCCCTGATCTTCTGCGACCTCTACATGCCTGAAGTCAGCGGAATGGACGTTCACCGGTGGGTCCAAAAGACGAACCCGGGGCTCGAAGATCGCATTGTGTTCATGACGGGGGGCGCTCACGACGCCGTCGCGCAGGCGTTTCTCGACCGGCTGCCGAACCGGCGGCTGAACAAGCCGTTCAACCCCGAAGAGATCCATCAGATGGTTCGGCGCTTCTCCGAGTAAGCTGCGCAAAGCGAGCAAGGCCGGGCCAAGTCGGGCCCGGCCGAGTTAAGCGGTGAGCCGCCGGTACTTGATCCGCTTGGGCATGTCGGCGCCGGGCCCGAGCCGCTTGCGTTTGTCGGCCTCGTAGTCCGCGAAGTTGCCTTCGAAGTAGAAGGTTCGGCTGTCGCCCTCGAAGGCCAGGATGTGGGTCGCGATGCGGTCGAGGAACCAGCGGTCGTGGGTGATGACCACCACGCAGCCGGCGAAGTTCAAGATCGCGTCTTCCAGCGCCCGCAGGGTGTCGACGTCGAGATCGTTGGTCGGCTCGTCAAGGAGCAGGACGTTGCCCCGAGACTTGAGCAGCTTCGCGAGGTGGACCCGGTTGCGCTCACCGCCCGACAGGCTGCCGACCAGCTTCTGCTGATCGGGACCCTTGAAGTTGAACATCGCGGCGTAGGCCCGGGCCGGCAGCGTTCGGTCGCCGAGCTCGACGTGTTCGGCGCCGTCCGAGATCTCCTCCCACAAGGCCCGATCGGGATCGAGGGCGTCCCGGGACTGGTCGACGTAGGCGAACTGCACCGTGTCACCGATGGCCAGCTCACCGCCGTCGGGCTCTTCTTGGCCGACCAGCATCCGGAACAGAGTGCTCTTACCGGCGCCGTTGGCGCCGATGACCCCGACGATGCCCGCCGGGGGCAGCCGGAAGGTCAGGTCGTCGAACAGGAGCTTGTCGCCGTACTGCTTTTGCAGCCCCTTGGCCTCCACGACCATCGAGCCCAGGCGAGGCCCCGGGGGGATGTGGATCTCGACCTGTTCGATCCGCTGCTTGGTGCCCTGCTCGAGCAGCTCGTCGTACGCCTTGAGCCGAGCCTTGCTCTTGGCCTGCCGAGCCCGGGGAGACTGCCGAACCCAATCCAGCTCGCGCTCCAGCGTGCGACGACGGGCGCTCTCTTGCTTTTCTTCGACCGCCAGACGTTTGGCTTTCTGGTCGAGCCACGAGGAGTAGTTGCCCTTCCAAGGGATGCCTTCGCCGCGGTCGAGCTCCAAGATCCAGCCGGCCACGTTGTCGAGGAAGTAGCGGTCGTGGGTGATGGCCACGACGCAGCCTGGGTACTGCTGAAGGTGCTGTTCGAGCCATAGCACCGACTCGGCGTCGAGGTGGTTCGTCGGCTCGTCGAGCAGGAGCATGTCCGGCTTCTCGAGCAGGATTTTGCACAGGGCCACCCGGCGGCGCTCCCCTCCGGACAGGTTTTCGACTCCGTTGTCCGGTGGCGGGCACCGAAGCGCGTCCATCGCCCGCTCGAGCATGTTATCGAGCTCCCATGCGTTCTGGGCTTCGATCTCGTCCTGGAGCTTGCCCTGCTCTTCGAGGAGATCATCCATCTCTTCCGGAGTGATGTCCTCCCCCATCTTCATGGACACTTCGTCGAACCGGTTCAGCAGCCCGCGAATCTCGGAGACCGCCTCCTCGACGTTTTCGCGGACGGTCTTGGACGGGTCGAGCTGGGGTTCCTGCGGCAGATAGCCCACCCGAACCCCGCGGCCCGGCTTGGCCTCGCCGGTGTACTCTTGGTCCACCCCGGCCATGATTTTCAGCAGGGTGCTCTTCCCGGCACCGTTGTGCCCCAAGATGCCGATCTTGGCGCCCGGCAGAAACGCGAGGGTCATGTCCTTGATGACGACCTTGCCGGGATACGCCTTTCGGACGTTCTGCATGGTGAACACGAATTCGGCCATCAGGTTTCCTTCTCATCGCGGGCGAACGGCGCCTCGCGAGGTCAGTGGTTGGGATGCCGGCCCTCGTCGGGCGCGCCCGGGCCGTCGAACCGGTTCCGGACGACGCGCGCCGCGAGAGTAGTCAGCCAGCTCGGCATCGCGTCAGATGATCACAGCACGTCCGGCGACGATTCGGAACATATGCCGCCCCGGATGCCTCGTTGCGGACCCCAGCGTCCCGAAGCCGATCCGCGCGAGCGGGGAGCCGCGCCGATGACCGACCGGATCCGGTCGGCGGGCAGCCCCCGGAAGATCTCGTCGCTGATGGTCAGCGGATTCGGACGAAGATATACGGCCCATTACCATGGCTTCGCTGGTTCGCACTGGGCGCCGCATCCTGGTCAGCTTGATCGTCTTGGCCACCGTGCTGTTCGTGGTCGCCCTGTCGTACGGATACCTGCGCTTGCGGGCGAGTCGGCCCCGGTTGACGGGAACCGCTCAGCTGAAGGGGCTCGGCGCTGCGGTGACCATCGAGCGCGACGGAAACGGGGTTCCCACCATCGTGGCCGAGCGCGAGGTCGACCTGGTCCGGGCGGTGGGTTTCGTTCACGCCCAAGAACGGTTCTTTCAGATGGACCTGTCCCGCCGAGCGGGCGCCGGTGAGCTCGCGGCGCTGCTCGGGCCGTCGGTCGTCGCGGTGGACCGGTCCCGGCGCGTCCACCGATTCCGGCACCGAGCCCGGGAGGCGATGCAGCGGCTGTCTCCGGAAGACAAGGCGCTCCTCGAGGCGTACGCGGCCGGCGTGCAGGCCGGCCTCGCCGACCGAGGGGTTCCGCCCTTCGAGTACGACCTGCTGGGGGTCGAGCCCGAACCGTGGCGACCGGAGGACACCTTCTGCGTCTCGTACGCCATGTTCTTTACGCTCCAAGACGCGTCGGGCCAGGCCGAGCTACGCCGGATGGCCATCGAACGCGCCCTGCCGCCGGGCCTCGCGGCTTTGGTCCTGAGTCCGGGCTCCGAATGGGATGCCCCGATCGATGGCAGCACGCTCGAGCTCCCCGGCTTGCCGAGCCCCTCCGGGGACGATCGACCGGCGCCCGGGCCAGTGGAGCCGGCCGCGGAGCCGGTTCCCGGCTCGAACAACTGGGCGGTCTCCGGCGCTCACTCCGTGCACGGCGGCGCGATGGTCGCCGATGATATGCACCTCTCGCTCCGGATGCCCAACACCTGGTTTCGGACCCGTCAGCAGGTGGCCGGCCCGAATGGTTTCGACGTGACCGGCGTGACTTTGCCGGGGACCCCGATCGTGGTGGCGGGGAGCAACGGTCGCGTCGCGTGGGGCTTCACGAACGCCTACGTCGATACATCCGACCTGGTCGTGCTCGAGCCGGGTCCAAAGCCGGGTACCTATCGAACGCCGAACGGGCCCAAGGCGCTGAAGGTGATCGAAGAGACGATCGAGGTGCGGGGCGGCGAAGCCGAGACCCTCCAGATATCGATGAGCGAGTGGGGCCCGGTGATCGCTCAGGACTTCGACGGCCGAGACCTCGCGCTGCGCTGGACGGCCCACGACGAGGGGGGCAATGACCTGGGACTGCGGGGCCTGATGCTCGCGAAGACCCTCGAAGACGCGCTCCGGGCAGCCCACGACGCCGGGATGCCCAACCAAAACGTGACGATCGCGGCCGCCGACGGCCGCATCGCATGGACCCTGTCCGGCTTGATTCCGGTCCGCCCCGAAGGGTGCGACGGCGCTCGACCGACCTCCTGGGCGGACGGTCGCTGCGCGTGGCAGGGGTATGCGGCGGAAGACCGAGTGCCCCGGGTGGTGGATCCGCCGTCGGGTCGGCTGTGGACGGCCAACAATCGCATCGTGGGGCCCGAGGAGCGGCGCGCGGCCCGGTACCGGGAACCGGCGCTGGGCGCGCGGGCCAAGCAGATCCGGGATGGCCTAATGGCGAAGGACAAGCTGTCCGAGGCGGACCTGCTCGCGATTCAGCTCGATGATCGCGCGGTGTTCCTCGAGCCGTGGCGCGGTCTGATGCTGTCGCGCCTCGAGCGCGAGGACCGCGCGGCGATGCGGGAGGCGGTCGAGAACTGGGGCGGCCACGCGGCCGTCGATTCGGTCGGCTACCGAGCGGTGAAGACCTTTCGGGAGGCCACGCTCGAACGCGTAGTGGACCCGATATTGGCCCCGGCCCGGGCGATGGTCGAGCAGAGCCCGAACATCGACGTCCATCGGCTTCGGCCGCAGAATGTCGAGCACTTCGCCTGGACGGTGCTGACCGCTCGACCGGCCGCGCTCCTGCCCGAGGGCGCTTCGAGTTGGGACGAGGTGCTCGACCGGGCCATCGACGACGTGCAGCGGCAGATGGACGCCGCGGACGGAGGGCCCGAACGGTTCACTTGGGGGGCTCGGAATCGGCTCGGGATCGAGCATCCGTTGTCGTCGGCGGTCCCGATTCTCGGGCGGCTGCTCAACCCGCCGAGCGTGCCGGTGCCCGGTGACCGGGACATGCCGCGGGTTCAGAGCCCCACCCACGGTGCTTCGGAGCGGTTCGTGGTGTCGCCGGGCCGCGAGGCCGAGGGCATCTTCCATATGCCTTCGGGGCAAGCGAGCCATCCCCTGTCGCCCTATCTGCACGCGGGTCACCAGGCCTGGGTCGAGGGCCAAGCCACGCCGTTCTTGCCCGGCTCGACCGAGTGGACGTTGCAGTTGACGCCCTAACGAGCCCGGGAGTCAAGGGTTTGACCGAAGGCTGAAGCGAGCGAGGACGGGCGGGCGCATTTCACTCGGGCTTGAGACCCGCCGCATCTTTGTTCGCGGTCATCTTCGAGGGTGAGGATGATTGGGTCGGACAGCGACGTTGACCCGCTTCGAGGGGCTTTGTAAGCCTCCGCCGACCATGACCGAGCAGGGCAGCGCCGGGGGCATCGAGGAGATTCTCCGTCGGCGACGAGAAAAGGCGGGCCGCCTCGCCGAGGGGGGCTGGGCATCGTTTCCCAACGATATCCGAGTCCCCCAGACCACCGCCGACGTGCGCGACGCGGAGGGTGAGCCGAGCAATAAGCCCGAGGAAGATGGTCCGCGGTTTCGGATCGGCGGGCGGCTCCTGGCCATTCGCGACGGCGGCAAACAGATGTTCTGCGACCTGTGGGACCGCAGCGGTCGCCTGCAGCTGCAGATCCGCAAGGACGTGGTCGGCGAAGACGTCTTCAAGCAGTGCAAGCTCCTGGACATCGGGGATATCGTGGTCGTCGAAGGGCCGCGGTTCGTGACCCGCCGCGGGGAGCTGACGCTCTATACCGAGAAGATCGAGCTGGCCACGAAGAGTCTGTATCCGCTGCCCGACAAACACAAAGGGCTGGTCGATGTCGAGCAGCGGTACCGCCAGCGCTACGTCGATCTGATCACCAACCGCGAGACCCGCGAAGTGTTCATCAAGCGGTCGAAGCTCATCCAGTACCTTCGCCGTTTCCTCGACGACCGCGACTTCATGGAGGTCGAAACGCCGATCCTTCAGAGCCTGCTCGGGGGCGCGGCGGCGAAGCCGTTCGTCACCCATCATAACGCCCTCGATATGCCGCTGTTCTGTCGGATCGCGCCCGAGCTGTACCTCAAGCGGCTGGTGGTCGGCGGCTTCGAACGGGTCTACGAGATCGGCCGGAACTTCCGGAACGAGGGGTTGTCGACCCAGCACAACCCCGAGTTCACGATGCTGGAGTTCTATCAGGCGTGGGCGACCTACGAGGACCTCATGGACCTCACCGAGACCATGTTCCGGGGCGCCGCCGAAGCCGTCGCCGGTACCCTCCAGCTGCCGTACGGAGGTCATGAAGAAGGGGAGGAACCCGAGATCCTCGACTTCGAAAAGCCGTTTCGCCGGATCCCGGTGCGCGACGGGCTGCTCGAGAAGATTCCGGGGCTCGACCTCGCCGACCCGGAAGCGCTGGTGGCGGCGGCCGGCGAGCGCGACCTGAAGGTCGACCCTCGATGGCCGGTCGGAAAGCTCCAGATGGAGCTGTTCGAGCACCTGTGGGAGGCGGAGCTGATTCAGCCGACCTTCGTGACGGATTTTCCGGTGGAGGTTTCGCCCTTGTCGCGTCGAAAAGACGCCGATTCGACCCTCGTCGACCGCTTCGAGCTATATATGACCGGCAAGGAGATCGCGAACGCGTTCTCGGAGCTGAACGACCCCGACGACCAGCGCGAACGGTTCAAAGCTCAGGTGGAAGCGAAGGGGAAGGGGGACGAAGAGGCGATGGACTACGACGAAGACTACTGCCACGCCCTCGAGATCGGTTTGCCGCCGACGGCGGGCGAAGGCGTGGGCATCGATCGCTTGGTGATGGTCTTGACCAACTCGAACTCGATCCGTGATGTGATCCTCTTCCCACAGATGCGGAAGGTCTAGCGGACGTAAGATGACCGTCGTTTTGCAAGGTATACTGCACGCTGCGGCGGTGGTCGTCGTTCAGCTGGCGTTGGCGCAGGCCTTGATGCACGTGCCGGCCGGGGCTCGCGCGCAGGGCGTGGGGGCGAGCGTCTCCACGCTGCTGATGCTGGTGGTCGGAGTGGCGATCGGCGTCCGTCGCCGGCGTGGTTCCGATGACGTCGCGGGCGCGGGGGTCGAGGGCGGAGCCGAAAAAGCCTGGCACTGGGAGGCGATCGCCACCGCCGGAGCCCTCTTCGTCATCGGTCTCGCCGCCTATTATTTGGGGATCCTCGACGGTCTGATGCCGGAAGCGGCCATGGCGCCGGGGGGCATCGGCCGGGCGATGTTTGCCACCGACTCGGCCCTTTTCGTCGGGCTGATCTTTGTCAATGTGGGTTACGGGCTCGGCGCCAACGCTCAGCCGGGCGCGTTTCGCGCTGCGTTCCTCGGGTACGTCGCCTTCGTAGGGATCGCGGCGGTCCTCGGTTACGCCGCGCGATACGTATCGATCGACTCCGCGACGGTCGCCGAAACCGCCGCCGGCGGGTTCGGGGTGGCGGCATTGGCGTCGGGTTTCGGCGTGTCGTGGTTCCGACGCCGGATGTCCTTCGTGGAGCTGGTCCTGATCTCCGCTTTGGTGAGCTACACCCTCTACCTGAGCATCGCTTTGGGCCCGGTGGCGTGGACCAAAGCGTCCAACCTGCCCGAAGCGCAGATCCTGCTGGCGGCGGCGCTGTTTCCGCCGATCGCGATCATCGCGCTGTTGAACGTCGGAGGCAGTCTTGGCTTCTTGCTCAACGGCGGCGGCCGGTTCGACCCGGGCTTCAAGTTCGAAGTCCGCATCGCCATGCGGTATCTGAGCGCGCAGACGATCAGCATCGTCGTCGGCTTCGCGTGGCTGGCCGTCAACGGCTTCCTGCTGTCGTGCGTAGCGCTGCTGATGTGGATCAATCTGCCCCTGGGGCTCGGGCTCGCGGTGCTCGGGGTGTGCGCCAACGTGGCGCTCTTGCTCGTGTTCCAGGACTACCTGCGGCGGCTGGTGGTGGGCCTGGTGACCATGATCGCCATCGGCAGCGTGTGCCTGGGGGTCATGGCGCTGATCATCGTCCTGTCGATCATGAGCGGTTTCGAGGACGACCTGAAGCGCAAGATCCTCGGGGCTCACGCCCACATCGTCGTCAACAAGAAGGGCGACGATTTCACCGAGTACCGCGAGGTGGCGAAAGCAGTTCGCAAGGTGAGGGGCGTGGGGTCGGGCAGCGCGTTCGTCCTTGGCGACGCGATGATCTCCACCGACATCGGTCTGTCCGGAACGCTGGTGAAGGGGGTCGACCTCGGCGATCCGGAGGGCGTGGCCGACCTCCGGGCAACGATCTTGACCGGGTCTCTCGACCACCTCGAGCACCCGGAAGAAATCCTGGGCGCTCGACCGCGGGTCAAGTTCGAGCCGGCGGTGTCTCCGAGGTCGCAGACGTCGACGACCGGCCGGGCCGGGCCGTACGAGCTGGCGTCGCCGGCGGCTCGATTGCCGGTCAAGCGAAAGCGGGTCCTGCCCGGCATCATCATCGGCCGAGAACTTTCGAAGACCCTTCAGGCGTACGTCGGCGACACCGTGAAGCTCGTGTCACCGGTGTCCGACGAGATCGGACCGATGGGGCCGATCCCCAAGCTGCGGCGGTTTCGGGTGGCCGGAATCTTTTACTCCGGCATGTACGAGTACGACGCCAAGTTCAGCTACCTCGAGATGCGGGATGCCCAGCGCTTCTTCGGCGTGCGTAAGCGGGTCACCGGGGTCGAAGTCAAGGTCGACGATATCGACGACACCGCGCGGGTGGTCGAAGACATCAAGCGTCGACTCGACGGCCACCCCTACGCGGTCGAAGACTGGCGCACGATGAACAAGGAGCTCTTCTCGGCCCTGCTGCTGGAGAAGATCGCCATGTTCATCGCGCTCGGGATGATCGTGATGGTGGCCTCGTTCCTGATCATCGCGGTCCTGGTGATGATCGTGCTTCAGCGAAAAAAAGAGATCGCCGTGCTGAAGTCCCTGGGGGCCAGCGATGCCTCGATCATGAAGATCTTCGTGCTGGTCGGCGTGATCTTAGGAACGGGGGGGGCCCTGCTGGGCGGCGCGGTCGGGGTCGCGATCTGTTTGGCGCTGACGCACGCGGGTTACCGCCTCGATGAAGCGATCTTCTATATCGAGCGCCTCCCGGTGGTCATGAACTGGAGCGAGATTTCGTTCATCATCGTAGCGGCGGTGGTGATCAGCTACCTGGCGACCATCTATCCGGCGATGACCGCCGCTTCTCACCCCCCTGTCGAAGGACTGCGCGATGACTAATGGCTTTCCGAACCACCGCCCGACCGCCGGGGTAAGCCCGCTCCAGCCGGCAGGGCCGAGCTTGGGGCCGCTCGTAGAGATCCGAGACCTCCACAAGAACTACTGGCTGGAGGGCCAGGAGATCCAGGTCCTTCGGGGCGTCGACCTCGACATTGCGCCGGGCGAACGGATTTCGGTCACCGGGGCCTCCGGTTCCGGCAAGTCGACTTTCTTGCACGTGCTCGGAACGTTGGACCGACCCGACGCCGGGACGGTCAAGTTTCGGGGCGAAAACGTCTTCTTCAAGACGCCGGCTCAGCTCGCGGCGTTTCGGAACCGCTCGATCGGCTTCGTGTTTCAGTTTCACCACCTTCTGCCCGAGTTTTCGGCGCTGGAGAACGTGGCGATGCCGGCCATGATTCAGCGGCTCAATCCGGCCGAAGCGCATCACCGGGCGATGACGATCCTCGAAAAGGTTGGCCTGGGCCATCGCCTCGGCCACCGCCCCGGAGAGCTGTCGGGGGGTGAACAGCAGCGAGTGGCGCTGGCCCGGGCCCTGGTCATGTCTCCGCGCCTGCTGTTGGCCGACGAGCCGACGGGAAATCTCGACGAAGTCACCGCGGCGGGTATTCATGATCTGCTCGACCAGCTCAACGCCGAGACCGGCCTGACGATCGTCGTGGTGACGCACAGCTCCAAGCTTGCCGGTCGTCTGCCGCGACAGCTGCGGATGGCCGAGGGCCGACTGGTCAGCGTGGAGTAAGCAGGCTGCGCCTTCGTCGGCGGCCTGCTAGGCTCACCGATGGTGGCCGTTGCTGTCTGCTTCTTTTTGTCCGGTGCTGCCGCGCTGATTCTCCAGGTTCTATGGACCCGCATGATCGGTCACGTGTTCGGGGCCACCGCCTTGGCGGTGTCCACGATCTTGACCGTGTTCATGGGTGGCTTGGCGCTCGGGAGTCACCTCGGCGGCCGGTGGGCGCCCCGGCTGAAGCGGCCGCTGCTGGTGTTTGCCGTTCTCGAGAGCGCGGTCGGCCTGTACGGCCTCTTGGTGCCCACGCTCCTGCACGCGATGCCCGACTGGCAACGGGTGTTGCTCCCCGAGGGTTACGGCTATTGGTGGTATGCGATCGCTCGGTTTCTCATTGTCGCCATTCTGTTGCTCCTACCGACGACCGCGATGGGGGCGACGCTTCCCGTGTTGGCCGAAGGGGTGGTCGAGCGGAGCGATGAGATGGCCTCCAAGGTGGGGACGCTCTACGCGGCCAACACCTTCGGCGCCGTTTTGGGCGCGATGCTGGGTGGCTTCTATTTGATTCCAACCCTCGGCATGGCGACCACGGTCTACGTGGCCGCGGCCGTCGACCTGGCGGTCGCGATCTTTGTGCTGCTGGTGTTCCGGTTCGGGGGCCGGGGCTGGCTTCGGGTCTCGACGCCCGCGACATCCGAAGCAGACGCTGAAGGCGGGCCCGAGATCGTCCAGCTCGAGCCTTTCCGCCCCCCGAGTACGGCCGATCGCCGCCGCGCGTTGGTCGCGTTCGCGTTGTCGGGGGGCGCCGCGATGGCCCTCGAGGTCCTGTGGACCCGATCCGTCGGGGTGGTCATCGGTGCCTCGACCTATTCGTTCACCCTCATTCTGACGACGTTTCTGATCGGACTGGCGGTCGGGGCGGCCGTGATGACCCGACGGATTCGTCGAGTCTCCGACCCGGTCAAGGTGCTCGCGTATATTCAGTTGGCGGTGGGGATTCTTGCGCTGGCTGGCAACCTGCTCGTCGACCGGCTACCGTTGTTTTTGCACTTTGTCGCCCGCTCGCAAGACTTCACCCTCGAGCAGTTGTACCTCGCGAATTTCTTCATCGCGGCGGTGGTCATGCTCCCGGCGACCTTGGCCTTGGGGGCGGTCATGCCCCTGGTGGTGCGCATCTTGGCGCCTGAGGGCCCCGTGCACGCCGGGGCGATCGTCGGCCGAGCCTACGCCCTCAATACCCTCGGGGCGATCGTCGGCAGCTTCGTGGCGGGCTTCGTCCTGCTGCCGGTGCTCGGCGTCGAGCGGGGTGTTCAACTGTCGGCCTTGCTGAGCCTGTTGGTCGGCGCCGGGTTGCTGATCGACCGCCCGAAGCCAAGAGGGCGGGCCGTGGCGACGGTGGCGGTCGGGCTCTTGGTGGTGGTCCTGGCCCCGGGCTGGAACGTCGGTGCGTGGACCGCCGGCCTCTTTCGAATGTATTTGGTCCACAGTGTGTACGCCGACGGCTGGGATCCCTACGGCGAGGTCGTGTACCACCGCGACGGTTTGGCGACGACGGTCACCGTCGAGCGGCAGGGTGAGGGATTCGGCGTCGCCCTGAAGGTCAACGGCAAGACCGACGCCAGCGACGTCGGTGACATGCCGACGCAGGTGCTCTCGGGGCTGCTGCCGGTGTTGCTTCACGACGAGCCGAAGTCGGTTCTCGTCATTGGCTACGGTTCCGGCGTGACGCCGGGGGCGGTGTTGCAAGCGCCGGTCGAGTCCCTGTACGTGGCCGAGATCGAAGCCCGCGTGTACGAGGCCTCCAATCTACACTTTGGTCACGTGAACCACCGGCCCGACCTGGATCCTCGAGCCTCGCTGGTCGTCGATGACGGCCGGAACTTTCTTCGCACCCGGTCGGGCACCTACGACATCATTATTTCAGAGCCGTCGAACCCCTGGATGACCGGCGCGGCGAGTCTGTTCACCACGGATTTCTTTTCGATCGCGAAGCAACGATTGCGGCCGCAAGGTATCTTTCTTCAATGGCTACAGTTGTACGAGCTGTCGACCGACAACGTGCACACCCTGGTTCGAACCTTTCATTCGGTCTTTCCGCACCTGCTGATCTTCTCGCCGGATCCGAGCAGCAACGACATGCTGTTGGTCGGTTCCGACCATCCGCTCAAGGTGCGGCGAGAGGGCATCGAGCGCTGGCTGGCCGATGAACAGATGAGGGCCGAACTGGCCAAAGGCGGTTTCGAGAGCGCCAACGATCTGTTGGGGTTGCTGTTGATCGACGATAGCCGGGTGGATGCGTTGATCGGCGAGGGTCCCCTCAACACCGACGACAACGCGCTCATCGAGTTTTCGGCCCCCAAAGATCTGCTGACTTACTCCACCGCCGATGCCGATCTCCCGTTCTTGACCGCATTCGACGGTCGACGCGACCGACTCCTCGACACCCGGTTCGAAGGTTTCGGGCCCCCGTGGACCGACGTCGCGGACCGACTCGTGTGGAGCGCCCAGCTCGAAGACGCCCGAACCTTCATTGATCGGGCAAGAAAAGCGGGTGAGCTCGACGTCGACCGGGTGGAACGGTTGACTCGGTACATCGATGGCGACGACACCGAGCCGGTCGTGATCGCCGACGAGACCACCCGGTCCGATGTCGATTACGCCCGGGTCGTCAAAGCGATGATCGACGGCGACGACGAAGACGCTCTGGCCATCGCGATGTCGATCTCGGACTTCGCGGAGCGGAGCCTGGCGCACCGATTTATGTACGGATTTCTGTTGTACCGGATGGATGAGGTCTCGTACGCCGACGATGTCCTCGAAACGGTGATCGCCGACGAAGAGTTCGTCCAGGCGTATCCGACGTCGCTGTTCTACGCGGGCCGGGCCCGAATGTTCCGCGGCGAGTATCGCGAAGGCCTCGCCATCCTTCGCCGGTTCGATGCCCTGCGACCGAACACCGAGCCCTCCGGCGAAGACCTCCCGGCCCAAGCGCCGCCCGGAGAGTAAGCCACCCTTCAGATCCAGCGCCGCTTCTTCTTGGCTTCGCGGTCTTTGCGTAGGTTGCCCACACGGACCTCCTGGGTCGCGACCACGTTGTCCTCGTCGTACTCGAGGACCTTTTCGAAGTACCGGTGAGCGAGGTCGGCCTCGCCGACCGCTTTGTGCAGGTGGCCGAGGACCAGGTACCCCGATGCGATGTTGGCGTCGTTCTTGAGGAGCGCCAACACCTCTTTGATCGTGGTGACGGCCGCCTCCGGGCCCCGACCTTGTTTGAACGCGAGCAGATACTTAATGTACTGGCGCTGGATTTGGAACTCGGTGTCGCTCGGGTTCAACTGGATCGCTTCGTCGATCTGCTCGAGCGCTTCGTCGTACTTGCGTACCTTGACGAGGATTTCAGCCTTCTTGAAGCAGGTCTCGGCCTGCAGGGTCGCCTGCACCTGGAACACTTCATCGGGACCCGCGGCCGCACCTTGTTCGAGCTCGTTGGAGTAGCGGACCCGTCGGTCTTGGGACTTCTGCCGCTCATAGGCCCCGTTGACCATCTTGATAATCCGGTCGCGGACGTCGCGGAGCTCGGGGACGGCGGCCGGCATGCCGTCCGGGTGATAGCGCTTGGCCAGCTCGGTGAACCGGTTGTGCACGTCTTCGTCGGTACTCTTGAGGTCGATGCCGAGGATCTCGAAGTCGTTCTGTTTCGATAGCTTCTCGAAGACCTTTTCCAGTCGGCTCGCCTCGGCTCGCTCCTTGCGTGCGGACTGGTCTTCTCCGAAGACGATGAAGCCGGCCTGCTCGGCGAAGAAGACCACGCGACAGACGGCGTGGTCTTTGTCTTCCGAGCCTCCCAGGTCTTTGAGGAGATCTTGAAGGGTGTGGACCCCGTTGACTCGGGTCAGGACCCGAAGCTCTTTGGGCTGCAGTTTCAAGTCTTCCGGCTCGATCCCCTCGACCTGCGAGAGGATCACCGGGCACCGCAGCTGGGGATTGAGGTGGCCCTTGATGTCGTCGATGTCGAAGCCGTCGCGCACGATCTCTACCGGCAGCGCCAGTCGGTCGAAGCCCAGCGGGACGCTGGGGTTGTCGACCTCATGGGCCTCGAAGATCGGTGCCCCAAAGCCGAGCTGAGCGGCTCGGCCCAGGGCCCACCGGGCCCAACCTACGAAGGCTTCGAAGTAGACGTGCGGTTCGACGATGCCTTGGGTGACGAGGGCCGTCCCCAGGTCGCCGCCGACGCTGGGGGCGTGGGCGGCGGCGACGGCCAGCTTGTCGGCATCGACGATCCCTTGGTCGAGCAGGTACTCGGTCAGCACCAGGTCGGGGATGGTGGTGTCGACGCCGACGACGCCGCCGTCCTTCAGGTCGACCTCGATGTGCCCCTCGGAAGTGGTGATCACCAGGCTCCCGGTCGCCTTCGCGCCGGCTCGGGCCACCAGACTTCCGATCAGGTTGGGGGGCTCGATATCGGCGGTGGCTTCGGGGGTGCTCGGGGTCGAGGGCTGACTGTCGGTGGACCACGGATCCTCTCCGCGGCCCAGGGCTTCCTTGACGTCGAGGACCTGACGCATGAGCTCGGGCCATTCGGCCAGGGCGGTAAAGGTCATCCCGTCGCCCGACACCGGCGTGCGCTCGTCGACGATGCGGGCGTCGAAAAGAACCTCGAGGGCGGTCCGGGCCACCGGACCGATGGCTTCACCGTCGTTGTGGCGCAGGAAGACCCGCTCGGGCAGTGCCATGCCTCGATCCATGAACGACCGGCCGCGAAAAAAAAAGTGATCGCGATTGAATTTCTAGACCTGAGAATCGTCGAGGCTTTGGTTCCGTCCGCGCGAAGAGTGTATGCCTAGGAACCGAAGGCCCCGGGAGGGGGCGGCGAGGTGCAAACGTGACGATCACGCGAGTGGGGTACTTAGCGCTCTTCGGGGTGCTCATTCAGCCGGCGGTCGCGTCGGCCCAGCCGGATGACGAGCCGGTCATCGAAAAGCTCAAGCACGGCGAGGTCGACTGGACCGAAAAGAGCGTGACCGCAACCGGCAGCGGTTCGCCCGACCTCAAACTGGAGAACGTGGCGGTGATTCGCTTGAACGCGGAGCGCGCCGCCAAACTCGATGCCTACCGGAAGATCATCAACACCCTCCAAGGCATTCAGGTCAGCGGTACGCTCAGTGGCCGGCAAGCGCTGTCGCAAGGGCAGGTTCGCACGCAGGTCGAAGGCATCGTTCGGGGATGCAAGATCGCCGACACCCGCTACTACCGCGACGGCGGCGTCAACGTGGTGCTGCGATGCCCGCTCGACGGGGGCTTGGCGACCTCGCTGGCCCCGATTTCAGCCCGCAAAGCAGCTCGCGTCGCGGGGGCCGAGAGCGCCTTCAGCGGCCTGATCGTCGACGCGACCGGACTGGGGGTTCGCCCGGCGCTTCAGCCCAAGATCATGGATCCCAAGGGAACCGAGCTGTACTCGGCGGCGATGGTCGCGCCGAACGCCCTTCGCCTGCACGGCGCCGCTTCGTACGTACGAACCGTGGAGGCGGCCAAGCAGCGCCCCCGCGTCGGCAAGAAGCCTCTGATCGTGAAGGCGGCTCGGCTCGGGAAGTCTCGGTCCGACCTGGTGATCGGCGCGGATCTTGCCGAAACGCTCAGGGGGGACGCGATCGCGTTCTTGGCCGAGGCCAAAGTGGTGGTCGTGACCGGGGAGTGATCGCGATCGGAGACCTGGTACACTAGGGCCGACGGTGGAGCGCAGCAAGCAGCAGTTCGGGCCCTTTCAGGTCGTTCGGACGATCGGCCGCGGGGGCATGGGCGAAGTCTTCATTGCGCGCACGCCCTGGACCGATCACCCCGTCGCTGCGGTCAAGCGCCTTCGGCCCGACGTCGCTCGCGTCCCGACCTTCGCCGAGCGGTTCCGGCATGAGTCCGAGCTCGCGGTTCGTCTCGACCACGCCAACGTGGTGCGGACCCTCGACGTCGGATCGGTCAGCGGGCAGCTCTACGTGGCCTCGGAGCTGGTGCTCGGAAAAGACACCGGGCTGATCGCGGACCGACTTCGGGAGCGCAATCAGGGGGGCCCGGCCGCGGTCGCGATCCGGCTCATGCTCGATGTGCTGGCGGGGCTGGCGTACGTGCATCAAGCCGTCGATCTCGACGGGACGCCGCTCGCGTTGGTCCACCGGGACATCACGCCCGGGAACGTTCTTGTGAGCTACGAGGGGGTCGCGAAGCTGGCTGACTTCGGTCTGGCCAAGTCGCTCCTGACCGAGAAGGCCCACTTGACTCAGCACGGCGAAATCCTGGGCACGCCTCACTACCTCGCGCCCGAGATCATTCAGGGCGACCGGGCGTCCCGGGCGTCCGACTTGTATGGGCTGGGCGCGGTGATCTACCGCTTCTTGACGGGCGTGGCTCCGCACTATGGGACGACGGCCGAAGTCCTGATGAAGGTCGTGTCGGAGGAACCGCGCTCGTTGAGCGAGTTGAGGCCCGATCTGGCGCCCTGGCTCGTCACCTTCGTTCACCGGTTGCTGATCAAGCAGCCGTTGGAGCGCCCATCCGATGCCCGAGAGCTCCTGCTGCAGCTCGGCGTCGAGGCCGAGGCGGCCGGTCTGCTGGTGCCTCGCAGCGCGGTCGGCCGCTGGCTCGGCCATCTGTTCGAAGCCGAGAAAGTCGACGAACTCGAGGAGTGTTCGCGGCTGTGCGCGATGACCGCGGACGATCTTCAGGCGCCGAGCGAGGGGACGGTGGTGATCGCGGCTCGCGCTCGCTCGGGCGACCTCCTTCGGGCGCCCGCGACCGACGTGTCGGAGCCCGTGGGCAACGACGACGCGTTGTCGGCCGGCACCGACCTGTCGATGGCCCTCAACGCCCTGCATGACAACACGGATGCTCGGCCGGTGGTCGCTTCGTCTTCCGGATTGGGGTCGGTCGTGCCGAGCGACGTCACCGATTCCGCGCAGGTGGTCTCGGTGATCGAGCTGGGCGCCCTCGACGGCATGCCCACGCGGGCGATGACCATGCAGCCCCACCGGCTGGCGTTCGACGAGGATTCGGGCACCCACGAGATGCTCCCGAGGATCGAGTTCAACCCGCAGGACGCGCCGGTCTTGGACCTGGCCCGAGCCGAAGGAGCGCCGGGCAAGTCGACGGCCTTGCCCGGCTTTATCGAGCCCGGCCGGCCGCTTACCTACGCGCCCGGCGACACCACTCCGGATCCGGATGGCGCACCTATCGGGCGTCGACCGCGGAGTCCGGGCTCGGTGGTGGTTCAGCCCATGACGCCGCGCCCCAACGGGGACGCGCATCCGGGGGGCGACCGACGTCGCGGGGGCGTCGGTTTGGCTGGCCACGGGATGCCGTCGCCGCGCGGCGGCCACGGGATGCCGTCGCTGCGCGGCGGCCACGGGATGCCGTCGCTGCGCGGCGGCCAGGGGATGCCGTCGCCGCGCGCCGGCCAGGGGATGCCGTTGCCGCGCGGCGGCCAGGGGATGCCGTCGCCGCGCGGCGGCCAGGGGATGCCGTCGCCGCGCGCCGGCCAGGGTGACCCGGGTCCGCTCCGGAGCTATGTTAAGCGACCTTCGCTGCCCGGTGGGCATCTGTTGCTGCTGGCCGCGATGCTCTCGGTGGCCGTGCTGCTGGGCGTCGTCGTCGGAGCGCTGGTGGTTTCGTACCGGAGCCCCGGGGTGCCGGTGGTGGCTCCGGCGGGGCCGTTGCAGGAGCAGCTGTTTCGGGTCCAGACGCGGTTGGTCGGGCGTGCGGAGCGGGGGGAAGCCGTTCCCGCCGACGTGTGGTCGAAGCTCACTCGGGCTCACGAAGCCCTCAATGCCGGAAACGAGGCCGAGGCGGCTGCTCTGCTCGATGAGCTGGAGAGTCGGCCGTAACCTCGGACCTGACCTCCGCTCGAAGCGCGAGGTCGGCGTCGACGGCCCGCCGGAACGAGGGCTCGTCGTCGAACGACCAAGCCCGACCGTCTTCGTCGACAAATAGCAATGCTTCTTGCGGTCGGGTTTTGGAAGACAAGGACGCGTACAGGAGGCGGGTCAGGCTCGACCACAGGAACGGGTTCATCCGCCCTTGTCGGTCGATCAGGTATCCGGTCGAGACCGCGTGGCTGTGGATGACCGTGCGCCCGCTCTCGTCGACCACCAACGGGGCAAAAGTCCATTCGTCGGGCTGAAATTCGAAGTCCGGGAGCGGGTCGATGGCCGCGGCGCCGGCCCCTCGGCCGTCCGACGATCGTTTGATGATGTAGCTCGCCTGCCCCTCGGGCCCGCCGACGGTCTCGTACGTGAGACGGTAAGTCGCGTAGGTGAATCGTTCTCCTCCTTCTTCGACCTCGACGGTGTGAACACGGTCGACCTTGAGGTGGTCGACCGCGTAGCGCCAGATCTCCGAGCCCGCGGCCGTCGCGACGGTGCACGGCAAGTCGATCTGGTCGACCAAGAACGCGTGTCGGGCGGCGCTGGGGTCGTAGGATGTATCTTGGCCGGCGATGAGGGCCTCGACCCATTGGACGGGTGACTCTCGCGCGAGGCGCCATCGCATCTCGCCGTCGATGCGAGTGAGGCGATGCGTCGTCGACCGGTAGGTGCGCCGGACCGGATTGTAGAAGTGGTCGGTCAGCATCATGCTGCCCGCGCACGCCGCCTGGTCGACGTCTTGGCCCAGCCGAATGTCGCCGTCGTGACCCGGGTGGATCTCGACCTCGACGTCGACGGGCCGGGGGGGGCCGGCGTCAAGCCCCTCATAGGCGCGAACCCACACCGTCATCCGTTGCTCGGTGCAGTCGATCTCCGTGTAGCCGTGTCGGTCGTCCGGACCCCCGGATTCGATCGTGGTCGGTCGCCACAATGGATTCTCTCGAAAAGTCCCGTCGGGCTGCGGCAAGTATCGCTGGAACAGCGACATCGGTTCGGCGAGGGGGTCGGCGGCGTCGATGACGTCGAGGTCGGTGACCCGGGCGGAAAGGTGAACCGCGCGCCCGGAGGTCAACCGAACTTGAAGCCAGCCTCGGCCGTCGTTGCGATGGCGGCCGGAGATCGGGGGGGCGACGTCGGCGGGGCCCAGGGGCTGCCCATCGCAAAGGTGTCGGTATCCATATTCGGTGTCCGCGGCCAAGGCTCCGATGGCGTCCCAAACGTCGTCGGCCGAGTAGGTCGCGAGCGCCCGGTCGGCGGGCACTCGGCGGTCGGCGGTATAGACTCGAACCGGCTTGCGAGGATCGATGCCCATCGCGTTGGCCGGGGCCTCGATGTGCGAATGGCCCCACCAGTCGATGCCGAGCGGTTCGGGCGCGAGATCGCCGCTGTGGTCCCAGTCGTATCGGATACCGGGGCGGGCCATTTCGGGGCGCCGGAAGGGACGAAAGGTGGCCTGCGATCGGAGCTCCCCGAGCGTTACCGGCCGTCGGCCGAGGTGCGGGATGAGGGACGGCGGGACGATCGCCTGGGAAGCGCCAGCGGTCTGGCGGCGGCCCATCTCGTCGAATCGGAGGTCGGTGCCCTCTCGAAACACCTGGGCTCCCGCGTAGGCTTGATCCGAGGGGGGCAGACCGTGCGCCGCGATCGAGAGCAACTCATATCCGGGATGCTCGTCACCGAGCGCGGGACGGACGCTGATTCGATGGCCCCGTTCGTCGTCGCCGGGGGCGTCGAGGTCATGAAACACGAACGCGCCCCCGACCGAGGTTTCGACGTCGTGTTCGTCGACGGCACTTCGGTCGCCCCAGACCGTCTTTCGAAGTTGGATATCGCGGATACGGTGATCGAGCAGGGATGCCTCGGGTGAGTGCTCTGCGGTCTGCCCGCGGAGCTTCCACAGCGGGGGCAGGTAGTTGCTCCAGTACGGCCAATATTGGGTCCTGCGGCCGGTCTCCCGCGTGAACGGCCGGTTGACCACGAGCCGCTCTTCGAAGTCGGTGAGGAGGCCGAGGGCCTCTTGGAACGCCTTTGCCGACATGCCGGTCGGGTTGCGCTTCAGGGCGGAGAACAGGCGCCGGCGGCGGTTTCGGGCGATGGCGTATCGTTCGTTGTTGGAAGCGCCGACGCCGTAGGCGGTCAGGTAAGGCGCGTAGTCTTCGAGCAATCGAACGAGGAGCGATTCGAGGTCATCGACGTGCCGAATCCTCAGGAGCTCGTCACGGTGGGGCAGCAGCAAGTCGCGAGGCTCCGGATCCGTGCATTGGAGGGTGCGGACGACCATCGCGGGGACTTCGAAGCCCGGCCGGATCCGCAGGGCAAACGAGATTTCGGCGCCGGCGGTTCGGACCCGCCATCCGGAGCGGTCACCGAGCGGCCGAGCCCTCTGAAGAGAAGTCTCGAGAACGCTCGCCGCTTCGTGGCCGAGGGCCGGTGCTTCCGCCGACCATGCTGATGGTGCTGACCGTGCCGACGGTGCTGACCGTGCCGACGGTGCTGGCCGTGGCGACGGTGCCGACGGTGCCGACGGTGCCGGCTGTGAGACTCGTCCGGCCTGATCGACGTCGGGCGTGGTGCCGCCTCTGGTGACCTCGAAGCGAAGAACGACCAGGCCCGGACCGGCCGGGAATCGTAGATCATCGGCATCGACATCGTCTGGCCGGATGCCGTCGGCCGTGCTCTTGGGAGCCCGGTGCTCTGGGCGGTTGGTCCCCGGGTCGAAGGTTCCCGGGTCGAAGGTTCGATGTCGTAGGTTGAAGATATCCATGGCGAGCTGGACCGGCCCCGAGACGCGCTCCGCCGAGTCTGACCGCTGTTATCGGGCCGCTCGGCGGGCGGTTCGCAGAATCGCCATCCGCGACCGCAAATTATGAGCGACTGAAAACCGCCGAATTCATTCAGGTCGCGCGGTTGTCGCGCAGTTGTTGCCCGACCCCGGCCACCTCCGCGGGTCGCCGACTTGGCGTGGGGCTCGTCGTGGGCGATGCTGGGCCGGTGATGTCGTCCGCGGAGGTGGTCGAAGAGGCGCCGGTGGTCGCCCTGAGCTTTACCGGGAAGCATCGGGCGTTGGTGCGGCCCATCGCCGAGGGGCTGAAGACCCTGTACGGCCCGAAGGCGGTGTTCTTCGACGAGTGGTCTCGGGCCGAGGTGTCGACCACCGACGGCGGGTGGAAGCTCGAGCGCAAGTATAAGTCCGCGAAATTGATCGCGGTCTTTTTGAGCGAGGACTACGGACAGCTGTCCGCCCGGCAGCGGTGGACGCGCCTGGAGTGGGGCGTCGTTTACGACCGTCATCATCGGGGCGAGACCGACACCATTCACCTGTTCTCGGTGGGCCTCACGCCCGACGGGCTCGACGGCCTCAACCTGCCCGGCCTCAACGCGTCCAGCGCCCTGTTCACCGCGATCGAAAGCCACCCGCCCGAAGTGCTGGTCAGCGACCTGGTGCTGCGGCTCGAGGCGCTCGGCGTGCATCCGGCCCAGGCGCACGCGCCCCCACCCGCCGCCGTGTGGACGGCCTATCGCCGCGCGGTGCGCGAGCGACACGGGCACGTGTCGATGATCGGCGTGCACTCCGACGACTTTCGCTTCACCATCAGCGACGTCTACGTGCCCCTGCGCTTCATGCCCGACCTGCCGCGCGCACAGCTCGACGGCCAGTGGCACGACCTCGAAGCGCGGGGGGGCCCCGTCGCGCTCGGCATCGAAGAGGTCTTTCATCACGTCAAAGCGAGCGAAGTGCCGACGGTCATGGGCGAGGCGGGCAGCGGCAAGACCACCGCCCTCAAAAAGCTCCTGGTGCTGGTGCTCGACCAGGCCGAGGCGCTCGGTCTTCCCGCCGACATCGCGCCCATCTTGGTGCGGGCGGCGGAGCTCAAGTCGATCCTCGAAGCGGCCCCCGCCGCCTCGGCCCCCTCGGCCGGGCGGGGGTGGCTCGACGGGCCGCTCGGGTCGCTGGTGAAGGCCAGCTTGCCCGAAGCCCACCGACGGGTGCTGCTCGCCGCCGGGCGACCGGTGCTCGTGTTGCTCGACGGACTCGACGAACTGGCCGACCCCGACCTGCGCAAGCGCGCCCTCGCCCACCTCGACGAGGCGGTGATCGCCGACCCCGACCTGCGAGCCGTCGTCTCGTGCCGCCACTCGGCGCGCGGGTTCGGCATGCGGTTTCCGGACCGATGCAAGCGCTTCGAAGTGCAGCCGCTCGACGACGACCAGCGGCGCGAGCTGACCCGGCGGTGGTTCGTGGCCGCCTTTCGCGAGCAGCGCCTGCGCGACCCCGAAGCCCGCGCCGAGCTGCACACCGAGGCGCTGTTCGACGAGCTCGGCCCGGTGTTCAAGCTCGACGCCCACCTGCGCGCCCTCGTGTCCACGCCGTTGTTCGCCACTTTGCAGTGCGTGTTGCACCTGGCCGGCCGGTCGCTGCCCAACCACAGCGGCGACTTTCTGCGGTACGCGCTCGAGCTGCTGATCGACCGGCGCCACAACCTGGGCGTCGAGCACAAGCCCCGCGACGCCGACGCGGGCTCGCTCATTCGGGTGCTCGAAGACGTCGCGCTCGTCATCCAGCGCAAGAGCCGGCAGGACGGCTTGACCCGCCAAGAGTGGGCCCAGACGTGGGGCTGGGCGGTCGGCCGCGAGATTCCCGACCGCAACGAGGCCGCCTGGCAGAATTGGCTCGGCCGGCACCTGGAAGCCCCCGACGACCCCGGCCGCACCCTCGACCAGGCCGCCGTGCACTGGCTGCAGCTCGACGCCGACATTATCGCCGAGCTGGCCCGCGACCAGCTCATCTTTCGCCACCGAGGCTTTCAAGAGGGCCTCGCCGCCGCCCGGATGGTGCGCCACGGCGAACAAGGCCTGCAGTACCTGGCGCAGCACGCCGACGGGCAGACCTGGCGGGAGCCGTTTTTGTACGCCGCCCGCCTCCTCGGCCGCGACCGCTTCGCCGAGCTGGCCCGCCCGTTGCTGCAGCGCCCCGACTGGCCCCAACTGGAAGACGTCTTGCAAGAGACGCTCGACATCCTCGGCCCGGTCGACCCCCACCCCTTCATCGAAGTCCTGCATACGGGCCACGACCCCGCCCGCGCGGCCGTGGCCCGCCTGTTCCAGAACCGCCCCGACGACCAGCGGGCCGCGCTGCGACAAGCGGCCGACCGAGTGCTCGACCAAGTCCAAGACCCGACCGCTCGCCAGACCCTCGAAGCCTTCGTCGGCCGCGACCGGTCGCCGCAAGAATTCATCGAGACCCTAACGAAGATGCGCTTCTTGCCCGTCCCGGGCGGCACCTTCAACATGGGGGCCGACGACCTAGGCGACGTGTGCAGGCCGACTCACAGCGTAACGGTCTCCTCGTTCTGGCTGGCGGAGACGCCGGTCACCAATGCGCAGTACCGACCATTCGTCGAAGCGACGGGCCGCGAGCCTGCGTTATGGAGCAACCGTCAGTTCAATCAAGATTCGCAGCCGGTGGTCGCCGTGACGTGGGAGGACGCCGTCGCGTATTGCCGGTGGATGACGGAACGCCTGGGCCGCGGCTGGACCGCGCGGCTTCCGAGTGAGGCGTGGTGGGAACGCGCCGCCCGGGGCGACGATGGTCGTCCCTATCCCTGGGGCTCGGCCGCCCTGACGCCGGAGCTTGCGTGGTACGGACAGGACTACAATAAGGACGCCCCGAAGCCGGTGGGCCAGTATCCGAAGGGCATCGGCCCCTATGGCCACCTCGATTTAGCGGGCAACGTCTGGGAGTGGTGTCAGGACGTCTGGGACGCCGCGGCATACCAGAAACCCCCTCACGCCTCCGGCACCATCGACCCGGAAGTGGCAACGGGTGATGCCCATCTCCGTATGGCGCGGGGCGGCAGCTTCAACCTCGACGCGGACTGGCTCCGGTCCGCGTTCCGGGGCAGGTACCTCGCCGTCGACAGGAGCCAGTATCAGGGCTTTCGTGTTTGTCTCGCCCCCCCGAGCACGGGGGGTTCGGGGGGCAAAGCCCCCTGACGTTTTTAGATCGACCAATTTGGCACTATTTTGGCACTATTTTGGTCGTAAAATGGTCGCTTTTGGTCGTCTAGACTGACAATTTGGTCGTCAAAACTGACAATTTGGTCGTCGGGATTGACATTTTGGTCGTCCGAAGCGACCAAAGACTACCAAAGGTACCAAACGAGTGCCAAAGAACGACTACACGCTGCCCGAGGTGGCGGGGCTGTTGAACAAGAACCTGCGGCAGGTCCGGTACCTCGTTCGCAGCGGCCAGATACCCGCTCGCAAAGACGGAGCGCGCTGGTTGGTCAAGAAGAGCGACCTCGATGTGGCGCCGACGGCGCCGCAGGCGGCAGCGGTCGCTCGGGCGGAAGCCGCGGCCGAGAACGCCGCTGATGCCGCGGCCGAGAACGCCGCTGATGCCGCGGCCGAGAACGCCGCCCCGAACGCCGCCCCCAATGCGGCTGATGCCGCGGCCGAAGCGAGCGCGGTGCGGCGGGCGGCCGGGCGCCGGTATTCGGTGGGCGACCTGAATGTCTTTCAGGCCGGTGAGGTCCTCTTTCGCGAGATGGTTGACGCCGTCGGTCCGGCGCACCCGATGAGCCGTCGGCTGCGGGCGGCCCTCGAGGCGGTCGCCCTGGGCTGCCACGTGTACGAGCCCGAAGAGAAGCTCGAGCTGTTTCGCCAGGCTCGGCGCGACCTCGCGGCGACCGTGGCGGGCTTGCTGTTGGGCGACGCGCCGCCCACCGACGCCGAGCGCGCCTTCGCGACCCGCATCGAACAGGTGCTGATTCCCCAACTGGGCGGTCTCATCCGGGCCGCCGACCGCAGCGCCCACGGTCGGCGCACCGACCG
>CAZFIV010000091.1:0-30314 GCA_964519665.1 uncultured Myxococcales bacterium | reverse complement strand
TGCGCCAGCACGGAATCGCGAATGAACTCGAGCGTTTGAGGCGCAGCCTCGCTAGATGTCGCCGATGCCGTGCTTGGCCGCGCCGTTCATCCGAGGGTTCGTCGAGGCGGGTAAAGGTACTCCGCGATGAGCTCGAGGTTGAACCGCAACATTACTTGCTTGGTATAGATGGCGTGGCCAAAGCCGGTTTGGTGAAAGTTCGGCTTGAGCGGGCTCGCGTCACCGTAGTCGACGAGCACGGTATGTCCGTCGCGATGGACCCGAGGCCGAGTGCGCACGTTGTGCAGCCACTTGGTTGGGTCGGCGCCCGGGCCGAGGTGTTCGTCGAGCATTCGGTTGATCGCTTGGTCGGCCGCCGCGGGCGTAACGAGGTCCGAGCCGGCGACGCCCCATTGCTGAACGTAGTCTCCGCCCGCGGTGTGTAAGGCACCCACCGGGGAGGCGCCTCGCGGCTCAGGTCCACGATGATTGACGATGTGCAGGACTCGGCATCGGTCGGGATGCAAACGGTACCCGTACCTCGGCGGAGCCCCAAGGGTGACGAAGTCTTGGCGCCACCCTCGAAGAGTACGCAGCGCGGAGTCGAACTGAGCCCGTTCCTCGTCCGAAGGTCGCTCCGACGCGAGAATCTCGAGCAGTCGCTGGCCGATGCGGGAGCGCAGCAAGAGGTGGGTCATGAGGGCGAAGATCTGGCCTCCGTGGCTGTGACCGATGAGCAAGACTCGGCCCGCCGAGGGCCGCGCACCTAAACTGGTCCCGAGTTGGATGATCAGGTCGCGAGCCGCTCGCAGCCGAGCGACGTGGTGGTTCGAAGACGACCACACAAACAAGTGGCAGGGGATCGGCTGGCCCAATGCATCGGTGACCAGTTTCGCGTAGCCGGGGTGGAAGTTGCCAGCGTCGCGGATGATGCGGTCGAGGTTTTGCTTGGTGAGACCTCGAACCAGACCCCAAATCGCCGGGTCCAACCGAGCCATGAGGGGCTCCCACTGCTGCCCCATCGCCAGCGGGTCATCACCCACGAAGGTGCCGTGCACGAGCTCGATCCGTCGGACCCCCGAGCGATGAAAGCGTGCGCCCAACTCGGCGAGCGCCGCGCGCCAGGCCGTCGGCTGTTCGTCGATACCTCCGACGGGCGTGGTGTGCTGTTCGGATCGTACGGACGCGAACGAGTACTGCGAGGACGGCGGTGTCCAGCCGTACGGGAAGGGACGCCCTGGCTCATCCTCGGGCGCTGCGATCTGTGGCGCGCGTCGGCGGGCCGCAATGAACAAGACCAGCGCGAGGATGGCGGCGGTCGCGAGTACGCCTACGAGAATGGGATCGAACACGTTGGGGCAGAGTATCGCGGTCGGGGCTGACGACTTTCAAGACTAGCCGGCCCGAGCCTCGAATCGGCGTCGTTGCAGCCAGGCCTTCATCATGCGGTCGTCGAGGAGCTTGGCTACGACCCGATACCGGGAGATCGCGAAGCCCGGCTCCGAAGCCATCGGCTCACGGAGCACTCGATTCTTGTAATACGACGAGTGAATGACCCAGCTGCGCCCTTGGGCATCTACGTGAACGAGCGCGGCGTGATAGTCGAGACCGAGCACATAGAGGCCCTCACCCCAACTCTCCACGTCGCTGGCCACTTCGGTCGCCGGGCGGTTGCGGTAGCGTCGAACATTGGCGTTCGATGTGAGCGACAGGGCGATGTGCTCGGACGCGAGCCGGCCGATGGCGATTCTGTTCAGACGAAAGCCTGCATCCTGCAGCAGGGTCGCCACGAACGTTCCACACGCGATCGCGTCGGTCCGCGGCCAGCGCGTGCGACCGCTGTATCGCCACGGAGTTCCGTACCATACCGGCGCGAGATCGCGGGTGATGGCGGAGATCACCTCCCGTCGACCCCGATCGAGAATCCGGGCCCGCTGGGAACGTGAGGCCCGCTCATAAGCCCTCGCCAACTGTCGCTGGCGGCCCGCGAACCGGTCCACGTAGGCCAAATAGGCGGAGGTCGAGGTGGTGGTGGAGGTCACCTCGGGCGCTCCTGAAGTGCCGAGCAGCACAACCATCCAGATGTTTGCGACCATGCTGCCTTTTAGACAGGGCGCCTGCGGAGAGTGTTCCCTTAGCGAGACGTCAGCAGCTGACCCCACCGTCGACCAGGATGATCTGACCCGTGATCATCTTGGCGGCGTCGCTCAGCAGGAATCGGATCAAGCCGAGAACGTCGTCTTCGGTCGCCAGTCGTCCCAACGGGGTTCGTCGGACGATCTGCGCGAGCTGGCCGGTGTTGAGAGAGGACGACATATCCGTCTTGACGTACCCCGGCCCGACGCTGTTCACCGTGACCTGACGTCGACCTAGCTCCCGAGCCAGCGCCCGGGTCATACCATCCATGCCGGCCTTCGATGCGCTGTAACTCGCCATGCCGTTGTAGCCGCGGGTTCCGATGATCGAGCTGATGTTGATGATGCGGCCGCCGCGGCCAGACAGCAGGTGCTGTGAAGCGGCGCGGGCGGCCTGAATCGCTCCGAATAGGTTGACCTTGAGAATCTTCTCGGTCTCCGCGTTCGGAAAAGATGCAAGAATCCCCGCTTGAGCAATGCCGGCGTTGTTCACCAAACCCCACAGACCATCGTCGCCGGCCCACTCGACAGCGTCCTTGACGAAACTATCGACCTCATCGGCCTCGCCCACCCGGCAGCTCGCCCAGAAGAACCGTTCGCCATAGTCAGCGTGCGAGGCCATTCGCTCGATCGCCTCCGACCGGGATCGGCTGCAAGTCGATATTCGATAGCCATCGGCCAACAGGCCTTCGACCATGGCGGCGCCGAGGCCCCGGCTACCGCCCGTGACGATCACATGTCTTCTCGATGCCATGTCAGCCCTTCTTGCCCGACGCGTGCACCTGGATTGCGTCGACGATCTTGAGCGCGCGAGGTATCTGATAGGCCGGCAGCCCAGCGTGGCAGGCTCTCATGATTTGCTTCTTCATTTCGCGAGCTTCCAGTCCGGCGGCGACGACGACTTCGGCCCCCACGATCGTTCCTGCAACCGGGTTCGGTACGCCGAATACCCGGGCCTCCATCACGCCATCGAGGCTCAGCAGAAACGTCTCCACGGCGAGCGGATAGACCTTGGAGCCCGCGACGTTGATGGTCGAATCCCGCCGTCCGAGAATGTACACGCGGTCGCCCCGAATCTCGCATTCATCGGCGGTGGCCAGCCAACCATCTTCGGTGAGCGGTTGGGTGGTCTCGGTCGTGTATGCGCGCATTGCGCTGGGGGTCTTGATCTGCAGGCGGCCGTCTCGAATCCGGAGCCGAACGTTCTGCACCGCGCTGTCCAGCCATTCGGCCGGAAAGCCTTCCCGCCCGTCGTGCACCGCAAAGACGACGCCAGCTTCGGTCGACGCGTAGATGTGGGTGAGGCGGGCATCGGGAAAGGCTCGGCGCAGGCGGTCGAGCGTCGATTGGTCGACCGGCTCGCCGCCCAGGGTGATCTGACGCAACGCAAGGGCGCCGGGTTCGGCCACCATGAGTAGGGCTCGCCAGAACGTCGACGTCGCGCTCACCTGGGTGACTCGATGGTCGCGCGCAGCGGCGTAGAATCCGGCCGGCGTTCGTGCCTCCGGCACGACCAGCGTCCCGTTCGTCAAGACGGCGGTCAAGGTGACCTGAATACCCGCGAATCCGGTCGGCTGATAGGTGAGCAGCCATCGCCCGGCCCGATTGGCGGGCAGCTGGGCGCTCGGACGCACCCGGCTCAACAGCGAATCCAAGGTGTGAACCGCGATCTTCGGGCGTCCGGTCGTACCCGAAGTCATCATGTGGACTCGTCGGGCCGGCGCTTCGCCGGCCGTGGGGCGGTCGACTGCCTGGTCGGTTGGGCCGACCAGAAGCTGAATCCCAAAGCGGTCGATGATCTCGTTGATGAAGGTGTCGGACACGTTGGTGTGAGCAATCCACAGGTCGGCGCCGGCGGCCTCGCATGCCTGCATCGCCCTCAGAATGTCGACAGGGTCGTCGCTTTGAACGAGGACCCGGTGAACGCCGTCGCTTTGCAGGCGATCCTGCAGAAGTTCAGCGCGCTCCCGAAGTTGGTCGCGAGATACGGTCGCCGAACCGCGCGCGACCAGAGGCGTCTCGTCGCCGATGATCAGCCCCAGCGCGTCCGGGTTCATTTTACGTAGAGCTTGGCGAGCTCGCCCGCCGTCCGGAAGTCGATGAACCCGTCTTTAAACGGGTCGTGCCCGGTGATGTCTTCGAGCTCCCGCACCATCGATGCGAGATCGAGGGAATCGATCGGCAGGTCGCCGCCCAACAGCTCGATGTTGGCGGTGATCGCTGGTGCGTCCATCCCCTTCGAATCGGCGATTTCCGCTACCAGCTTTTCAATCTGAGTCAATACTTCTTGTTCCGTCATGAGTTTAGCCCATTGAGTCGAGTCAGAGAGCTTCTGAGCTCGTCGAGTCCGATCCTGAGTTGGGTACCCAGCGAACGCGATGAGGTCCGCTACGTCCAGTGCGCCGCCTGAGATAGGGTTCGAGCGAGTCCAACACCTTTTGAGTTCGGACCGGTCGCCCCTGAGCATTCAGGTGATAGACCGTGTCGAAGAAGAATGACGGGTCGAAGACCATTTCTTCGGGTGACAATGGCAGCCGAAGCCCCGCCGACTGAAGGCGATGGTGGAGGTCGTTGATCGTCTCGCGGTGCTGGTCATAGTACGCGCGCATGACTGGGCAGTACGAGACGACGACCGTTACCCCTCGTTGATCCATCTCGTTCGAAAACGCCTGCACGATACCGACGACGTCGGGGTCGATGCCCAAGGCAGTGAGATCGAAGCCTTCTTCCCGCTCGAAAGTCCACTCGATACCCAAGTGACTCTCGAGATCCCCGAACCGGTTGAAGCCACTATTCGTTTCGACCGATTCTACGATATCCCAGCCGGTGAGCTCCCGGTCTATGTCAACAGGGGCGGGCTTGAGGCTCCGGAGCCCCTCCTTCACCAACCGAAGAGCCTTCTGCTGAGCCGCGTACGGGATCATACTGTAGGCCGAGGTGAATTGATCGGCGGTAAGCGCAGTCATGGCAGCCGGTCGATTCTTGGTGATCATGAGCAGGTCGCGACCGACCCCATCGACGTTCGCGTAGTAGCCATCATATTCGAACGAAAGAACGACGATGTCGCCATCCCGCAGAGCTGGCGCGATCTCCGCGAGCATAAAGCGGACCCCCAGCCAGCCGTTCATGCCCATATTGACGACGTCGTAGTTGGTCGTTGCAGATATCGTCTGACTGTCGATGCCGTAGGCGAGGTTGGACCCCCCCACGAGAACGATCTTCGGCGACTCGATCTTTTCCAGCCGCGCATGCTTGTCGATCGTTGCCAGTGCGTAGTCGTTGCCGTCAGGCACGAGCACGACGATCGCTACCAAAACGACGTTGACGAACATCAGGAGCATGATGGCTTGCAAGAGCAGACGAAAGGCCGACCTCCAGGGAGGTGACACCTTTGCGGCGACCGGACCAGCTTCTTTGGTTTGGGATGAATTCATGGCTTAGAACTGGAAATAGATAAATTGCTGGCCTTGATCGTAAAAGGCCCCCAGCAGGGCGATGGACGTGGCCAAACCGGCGCTCAGGGCCCAACGCACGGGCATCGGCCGCAAACCGACCCACTCGCGAACGCTCCCCCGTTCCTGGAGGATGTCGATCGTCAACAGCACGGCCGTTCCGAACGCCGCGAACGATAGCTCGGCCCATCGCCCGTTCACGAAGTCCCGGACTTCGGTCGTCAATGAACCCCAGCCCGTCGGCAGATGCACGATCATGTACCAAGCGTCGGACATGCTCTTGGCCTGAAACAGGATGTACGCGAAGCAGATCATCCCGAACGTCATGAGAACCTGGCCTGCGTGGTGAAGTTGCGGTGCTCGATTGACCTTGAGCCGCTTCCCCAGCTGGCGCCTCCACTTCTGAGTCATCGTTGCCGCGACGAGATAGGCTCCATGGAGCGCTCCCCACGCGACGAAGGTCCACTGGGCCCCGTGCCACAGACCGCTCACCAAGAACGTCAGGAACAAGCTAACCAGCATCAAATAGTACCATTTGAGCTTGATTTTCCGAGTGCGGGTCATCGGCGTGTAAAGGTAGTCGTTGAGCCACGAAGTCAGGGATATATGCCAGCGCTTCCAGAACTCCGAGACCGACGCGGCGAAATACGGCCGCCGGAAATTGGGCGATAGTCGGATTCCTAGCATCTGGGCGGTACCCAGGGCCATGTCGGTGTAGCCACTGAAGTCGGCATAAATCTGTACTGCGAACAGAAAGGTAGCGGCGGTGATGTCTACGCCGCTGGTGCCCGCGGGGTCGTCGTAAACCTGTTGCACGAACGGGCCGAGGCGGTCGGCGATCACGGCCTTCTTGAACATTCCCCAGCCGGCGAGTTGGAGCCCGGAGGCTACCTGACCGTCGTCGAATCGATGGTGCTCGTGTAGTTGCGGAATCAGGCCCTTCGCCCGCTCGATCGGTCCCGCGACGAGCTTTGGGAAGAACATCACGTAGAGTGCGAAGATCCCGAAATGGCGCTCGGCCGGCACCGTCTTTCGGTGGACGTCGACTACGTAGCTGATCAGCTGAAAGGTATAAAAAGAGATACCGAGGGGCAGAATCAGCTGTACGTAAGGGACGCCGTAGGGGACATCGACCCAACCCAGTACCGACCGTATGCTCTCGTTGACGAAGGAAGTGTATTTGAACACCAGCAGATTACTCACGAGCAGGACAATGGCGGCGGTCGTGAGCTTCTTGCGGTGTGGTTTGTCGGGCTCCGCTTCGATCTTCAGCGCCAGCCAGTAACCGACTCCGGTCGCGGCCAGGACCAGCGCCAGGAGCAGCGGCTGCCAGATGCCATAGAAATAGATGCTGGCGCCGAGGAGCCACATCCAGCGATGCCGGGGCGGACATAGGTAGTATCCGGTGAACGCCGCCAGAAAAAACCAGATGAAGTGGGATGAATTGAAAGCCATGGTGGTCAGCTATTCGGGTGACGGGCTCGCCAGACCGCCAGCGCCGCGAAGCCAAGGACGATAGCCACCCAAAAAGTTGTAAGTCGGCACAAGATGGTGATCGCGGCCGCGACCGCGGGAGTGGCACCGTCACCCCCAAGGTTATGGAGGGCGCCGGTCATCGATCCTTCGGTGACCCCGAGTCCCCCCGGAATGAGGGCTAGAGTACCCGCGAGCAGGGGAGCCGCGTAGGCGAGCAATCCTTCTTGGATCGATAGGCTGACGTCGGAAAAGCTCCAGGCGAGGACATTGAGGCCAATGCACTGAAGACCCCAGGCCACGATCGACATCAGCAAGCTGACCGCGAACGGGAACGGTTGGTTGAGGGTCAGCAAAGACTCTTGCAAAGCCTTCAGGCGGTCTCGACGCTTCGACAGGAACGGCAGCCGAGTCGCGATGTTGATGGCCAGATTGCCGAGTGGCCGCGACACCACGAGAGCGAACAGGAGCCCGACCATCACCAACGCCAACACCCCCGACCAGAAGCCACCGGCTAAGCCGAACAGCCCGAGTGCGCCAAGAACCAGCAACGCACTTAGGTCCGTCACTCGCTCCGCAACCACGATGGGGGCCGTGACCGCCATCGACACCCCATAGCCCTGCTTGAGGAGCAGAGACTTGACGACTTCGCCCAGCTTGCCTGGTGTGATGCTCATCGAGAAGCCGGCGATGAAGATCAGGCCGCTATCATAGGTTGGCACTGAAATCTGAAGCCGATGCAAGTAATATTGCCAGCGCAAGAAGCGGACCGCGTAGTTGGACAGTGACAACCCCGTTGCCACCAGCAGAGTAGTGACGGGCACCTGCGTCGCGTGGCGAATGATCGCGTCGGCGTCGGCGTACAGCAGGAGGGCGCCGTACACCAACACGGCGATGATCATGGGCATCAGGAGTCTTTGGCCGATGGGCTTCGACGAGACGCTTTCGACAGGCGCATGATCCACGGGCGACGGGTCCGTCTCCTGCAGCGGCACAGAATCTTTGGTCATGGGTGCGCCGGGACCCTACATCGGGCTCACGCAAGATGCATCAGACGACGATCGCGACCTATCAAGATTTGCGGAACGGAGACATTTTAGGGGAAGCGCTCGGGTGCCGCCGTTGGGCTACACACTTTGGTGCCGGATAGTTCGTCACAGCCCGGGTCGCGAGGACACAGCAGCTGCTGCCTCGGAATGGAGGAACGCGCCTGTGTATATCGCGGCGCTGACGTATATCGGTGCTTTCTGGCGATAAAGTCTCAGTGTAGACGTCGATCCATTCAAGTAAGCCAGCGGCGCCATTCACGGTGGTCGCGGCAGTGAAACCACCGAAACCATCAGCCGAACACGATCGGACGGCGACCCTGGTTTGTGCTTCGCGCGCCATGCGGTCTCCGTTGCGGCCGGCCGACCGTCAAGTTCGGGCTGTGCAACCGAATCGGGCCACAACAGTATGTCCGAAGATGAGCGGCAGCGCGGCCGCCAGGTCTTGCCCGGCTCGGTCATCGCCTGCGCCCGCGAACGACTCGACAGCCTCACCCGGCGATCATCATCAACCGCTTCTTGATGACGAGTGTCGCTGGGTTGACTACGATGTGCATGGATCGATGGGCATCAAGCTGACAGCAGGGATCGAGATTCCCGCTGAGCGGGTGGAGGCTCAATATAGCCGGGCGTCGGGCCCCGGCGGACAGCACGTCAACAAGACCGAGACGCGGGTGACGCTTCGGCTAGACCTCAACGCAGCCGACCTTCCTCCATGGTTACGGTCGCGGTTGCTCCGGCGCTTGGCACCTCGGCTGACCAAAGACGCCGTCTTGTTGGTCTCCGCCGACGTTTATCGAGAACGGGGGCGAAACCTGGCCGACGCGTGGCGCCGGCTCACCGACATTCTCGTCGAGGCCTCGAAGCCTCCCAAGGTTCGGCGACCCACCGGGCCCTCCCGGGGCGCGCGGGAACGCCGACTGCAAGACAAGCGGCGGCAATCCGACAAAAAACGTCAGCGTCGAGAGAAGTTCGACTGACCGGCGTCGCTCGGCTGTCGCTCAGCGGCCGGCCGCCATGACCCACGACCACGATATTCTGCGCACCTCGGTTCAAAGCGGACTCCGGTCGGCCGATGCCTTCAATCAGGCGGGATCCGTGGGTCCCGGCCAAGGAAGCCATGGAACGGCTGACTCATTTACAGCAAGATGCTTTGGCCCAGCTCATTCGTCTTCAAGTGGGACGCTCGTCGAGTACGTTGGCGGCTCTCTCGAAGGCGCCGACCGTCGTCCGCTTCGAACGATTCGGTAGCGCCCTGGCGACCGGTGGCGGTGCCTGGCGGGTGGGGCAGCGCATATCCGGCGACCTCGAGGGCACCGGCGGCTGGTGGGTGGGGCTGGACGAAGGCCATCAGCTCATCCGTCGGGTGCGAGGCACGGTCGTTGGCGACCGTGACCTCAGCCCCCTCGAGCGCGATGGGCTGCTCGAGTTCGGCCACATTCTCATTGATGGACTGCTGGACGCGGTCGCGTCGGCGCTCGGTTTGCGATTGGAGGCATCGGTGCCCACCTTGCACCGAGTCGATACGGCCGAGCACCGAGAGCACGATGAGTTGAGCGGGCGGTCGGGGGTATGCATTCATTTGTCGCATACCGTCGATGGCCACGGCTCAGCATCCCGCGTCAGCTTGACGTGGAATCCACCGTCTGCCGGCGTATTTCAACGAGCGCTCGCCCTGTACGTGAGCCCATTTCTTAGCGAACTGTCGCACTCTTGAGCGACCGGAGCGCGTGAGGAGGAACCGTGCGGTCGTTAGCGTTGTACCGGGAACTGCTGGACCATGTCGGCTGCGGCGTGATGGTGCTGGACGCCCATCAACGCATCGAGCTGTGCAACGATTGGTTGCTGCGTTGCGCTCAGCTCGATCATCGCGAGGTTTCGGGCCGAGAGTTCGGCTCGATCTTTCCCGAGGCGGCCGAGGGACGGTGTGGGCAGGTGATTCGGGCGGCTTTGAGCGGCGGACGGAGCGGTCTGCTGAGCAGCGCGCTTCACGAGCGTCCCCTGCTGAAGTCGGCGTCCGCCCCCGAACACTCGGTCGTCGTTCACGCGCCTCCCGGCCCCCTTCGTCGCGCCATCATCGAGGTGTGGGACGCCTCTCGAGACTTCGAGTCTTCGGAACGGCTGCAAGCGCTCGAGATCGAAACCAGCGCTCATAAAGCCGCGCTGCAGCGGGAGCGCGACCGGGTGACCCTCGCGACGCAGTTCGACCCGGTCACGGGATTGGCGAACCGGAACCAGGTTCGCGAGTACCTCACGGTGGCCTTGGCCCGGTGCCGCCTCCACGACCGAATGGGTGCGCTGGTCCACATTGACATCGACCGCTTCGCAGACATCAATCGTTCGGTGGGGCCTCGCGTGGCGGACCGGGTGCTGCGGTCGGTGGCCGCCCGTCTGGCCGAGGCCATCCGCCCGGTCGACGCGGTCGCGCGGTTGGGCACGGACGAATTCGTAGTGGTGGTCGATAGGGTCAAGACGGTCGACGACGCCCTTGCATCCGGCGGCCGGCTCCTCGAAGCCTTCGATCGGCCTTTCGCCGTCGATGGCCACGAGCTCTTTCTGACCGCCTGTGCGGGCATCACCGTCTTTCCAAGCGACGAAGCTTCCGTAGACGGTCTGCTCTCCAACGCCGAGACGGCCGTGAAGGGAGCCAAGCGACACGGACGCGGAGGGATTCAGATCTACACCGAGGGCATGGATGCGGAGGTGCGGCGGCGAGTCGCGATGCATGCCGACTTGCGGCGGGCGGTCGACAACCATGAGTTCAGTCTGGTGTACCAGCCTCAGGTCGAGGCAGCGGGCGCAGAAGTGATCGGCGTCGAGGCTCTGCTCCGATGGACGCATCCGCGCGACGGGTTCGTGTCGCCGGGTGAGTTCATTCCTCTGCTCGAAGAGAGCGGATTGATCACTCAGGTGGGCGCATGGGTTCTACGGGAGTCGTGCCGGCAAGGGACGGAGTGGCGCGCCAAAGGCATTTCGGATTTCCGGGTCTCGGTCAACGTGTCGGCTCGGCAGTTTCGCGACGACGTCTTGCCGCACGCGGTGGCTCAGGCGCTCGACGACACCGGCTTTCCGGCCCAAGACCTGGAGCTCGAGCTGACCGAGAGTCTCCTCATGAAGGACGTGGATCAGAGCGACCGGATGCTCTCGGAGCTCAAACGGATGGGGGTCCGGATCGCGATCGATGACTTCGGGACCGGATACTCGTCGCTGGCGTACTTGAAGCGCTTTCCCGTCGACACGCTCAAGATCGACCGAGACTTCACCCGAAACATTTCGACCAACGCCGAAGACCTCGCGATCTGCCGGACGATCGTCGCCTTGGGCAAGACGCTGGAGCTCAAGGTGCTCGCCGAGGGCGTCGAGACCTCCGAGCAGCTCCGGAATCTGAGCCATGCGGGCTGCGATGCGTTTCAGGGCTTCTTTTTCGGGCGGCCGATGCCCCCCGCCGCTATCGCCGAATGGTGGGCGCACCGCGTCAATACCGAGTTCTCGGACCGCTTGCTGTCCCGGCTCGTGTTACCAGCGGCGCCGACCATAGTCGAAGCAGCGCAGCAAACCGTCACCGCTCGGTACCCGTCGCCTCAACCTATTCCCAAGCCGTAACTGGAATACTCCCATTTTGACATGACTGTGGTGACCGGAGTCCAGATCCTGGAGATGCCGGCCTGGGGAAAAGGACGACCATCGATGTACGCGACCGAACGGCCCGATTGACGTTGGTGTTGTCTAGATTTCGGATTATCCCGTTGTGTGGTATGCCGATTTTGTGCTTGGTTAATCCAAGCCAAGCGCCGTCGATATCTATGGCGCGATGGAGGTAGTCATGGTCGTTCAGGATACACATAACCCACTTCCGCAACCCTTTCCCAACCGGCCGACGCCCGAAGAGTTCGACGACTACCGTGCATACCTGCGGGCGATGATCAAATTCCTCAAAGCTACTCAACCGAAGTTTTCGTATCGATACTTCTCTCGAATAGCGGGATTTTCGTCGCCCAACTTCCTGAAGCTGGTCGCTGAAGGGCAACGCAACCTGAGCGAGCGTTCGATCTCTAAATTTGCCCGGGGTCTCGGGCTCGAACCGCACGAGCAGGACCTTTTCAGTGACCTGGTGAAGCTGGAGCAGGCTCGGTCAGATCGTGAACGGAATCAGGCGTATCAACGGTTGCGACGACGCAGTCGGGAGCGACATCCGCGGGCCCGACTCGAGGAGACGTACTTCAAAGTGCTGTCGCTGTGGTACACGCAGCCGATCCGTGAGCTGACCCAGAGCGCGGACTTCAAAGAGGATCCCTCGTGGATCGCGCGTCGTCTCTCTCCGTGCATTCGACCGGCCGACGCGCAGCGGGCCCTTCAAATGATGCTGGAAGTCGGCCTCTTGGTACGGGACGCCGAGGGGCGGCTGCATCCCGGTGAGAGCCCGTTCGCGGCCGGGGTTCGAGTCCAGGCCCTGGCGCATCGCAACTGCCAACGGGCGATGCTCGACCGCGCTCGGGAGGCGGTCGATACGTCGGACGACGCGATGATCATGAGCCACGTGGTCGCTTTGGATGCGTACGGCTGGGCCGAGGTCAAGAGCCGACTCAAGCAGTTCGAACAAGAAGTCCTCGACTTCGTCCGAATCCGTAGCGAGAACCTCCCCCCTGATGCAGCCGTCGACGCGTATCATGTCGGCATCGACGCTTTTGCGTTGTCTCGGGCCAAAGACTCCTAAACTCACCTACGCGATCGGCGCCGGGGCATTTCTGCGCGTCCTCGGCCTTGCGCACCTCTTCGCTTTCGGTTCCCTGTGGCGGCAGATCGAGGGGCTCGTCGGTTTCGAGGGGGTTCTTCCGGCCGGAGAGTGGCTCGCTTTCTTCGAGTCGCGGCTGGGGCTCGACGCTTGGTGGCGGGTGCCGACGGTCTTTTGGTTTTCGGCGTCAGATACGGCTCTGCTCGGTGTCTGTGGCCTGGGCATCGTCACGGCCCTTCTGCTGGTCGCGGGCGTCTTCGAGCGCTGGATGCTGCTGGTCGGTTGGATTCTGTACCTTTCGCTGTGCAGCGTCGGGCGGGTCTTCCTGGCCTATCAGTGGGACGCGCTGCTGTTGGAGGCGACGGCCAGCCGCGGCCCACTTGGGTCGGCTGGAGGGCCCATCACCTGCCGGCTGAGTGGCATCAGCTCGAGGTGGTCGGGGTCGTCGTGATTCAGCTCGTCTTGGCACCGATCGTCCTCACTCGGTGGAGGGCATGGGTGTTCGCCCCCTTGGTGGCCCTTGAAGTGTTTGATCGCGCTCACGGGGAACTACGCTTTTCTTCAACCTGCTCACGGTCGGGTTGCGCTCGACTCTGGTTTCGGACGCTTCGTGGCGGAGCCTCCGGGGAGGCCAGCGATCTCGAGTGCGATCGGCGGGTCCCAGGTTGGGTGCCGACGCCGATCGAGGGCACCAATACCGAGCTTCGGCCGCTGCGAACGTTCAACGGGTACGGGCTGTTCGCGATCATGACCACCGAGCGCATCGAGATCGAAATCCTCGAGCTGTTCGAGGAGACTCCGTTCGGGTCTACGCCGCCGAAGTACGTGCGGGCGCTCCGCTTTCGATACGCGTTCACCGACCCGGCGACGCGAGCGGAAACCGGCCACTGGTGGCGGCGACAGGCGGTCGGTGCGTACTTCGCACCGGTCTCCGCGCCCGGCTCTGAGCCTGCCTCCAGGTCGGGTTCCCGGACCGGACGATAGGGGCCTCCCTTTTCCCGGATTCCGAGGGCTGATAAGACCGAGCTACGGTTCGAACGCCTGCGGTCCGAAGGAGCCTTGCCATGCCTGCGCCACATCGCCTCCCTCATCTTCTCGTTCTCGGCCTGGTGGTCGTGCTCGGCGTCTCGTCTTTCGGCTGCGTCGAGCCGACCTCGACGCCGCCCAGCGCGTCCGAGACTCCGGCCCAGCCCCTCAGCTCGGAAGAAGGCGGCGAGGCCGCCAGTCCGGCCGCGGGCGAGCCCGTCGTGGCCCCGTTGCCCACGCTCGACGAGCTTTTGCCGCGCATCGTCGCGGTCGGCGAAGAGGGCCAGATACCCGACCACCTCGAGGTTCGGTTCGGGCGCTCCGTGATCTCGGCCCAACGCGCGTCGGTGACCGACCAGACCGACGTCTCGATTCAACCGCCGGTTCCTGGCCGCTGGACGTTCAAAGACGCGAGCACCCTCATCTTCACGCCGCAGGTCGGCTTTCGTCCGCGGACTTCATACTTGGTGACCCTGCGGTCGGTGCAATCGCCCGACGGTCAGACCGCGATCAAGGGTGCGCGGAACTACGACCATCGGTTCACGACGCCGGCGCTTTCCCTGGCCTCGCTCGAAGTCACTCGCTGGGACCCATCGAATGGGCACGCCGAGTTCCAGTTGACGTTCACCGGGCCGGTCAAGATCAGGCGACCCAACACCGCGCTGCAGTGGAGGGTCGATGGGATTCCCCGGCGGATCCCCGTCCGGTCCACCGGCCGTCGGAACGTGTGGAGCGCTCGCCTCGACGACCGGGGGTTGCGACCGGGCAGCACCCTTCAGGTGCTGGTTCGGCCCAACGATGTCCTCAGTGTGGTCGACGCGAATATGACGGCGAGCGGGGGCGCCCGGGTCGACCTGCCGAAAGAGAAGGCGGTGTTCATTCGCGGGGTCGCGGTGGTGGAAGGCGCCGGTGGATTCTTCCTCCGGGTGATCTGCCACGACGAAGCGAGCCAGGGGCGCAATATTCGCTTTCGCGATTCGGTGCTCCGGCAGCGGTTTCATGTGTCGCCCCGCTGCGTGCTCGACGAGGAGTCGGCGAAAGCCAAGCTGCGCTTCGAACCGAAGATCGACTTTCGGATGTCGCCTACCCGAGGCGGTTTCCGGGTACACGCGCCCTTCGCCCGGGGCCCGGTGACCATCACCATCGACTCGGGCGCGCGGTCGGTCGACGGCGGGGTGACCGCGTCCCGATTTCGGCGGACGGTCACCATCCCCGCCCGCCGGCCCAAGCTCGAGTTCGTGGCCCAGGGTCGATACTTGCCCACCTCGGCGTGGGGAAGCCTGGCCCTTCGACATCAAAACGTCGAGCAGGTTAACTTGCTGGTTCGACATGTACGGCCCGACAACGTCGTGCGCTGGCTGTCCGAAAGTGGCGAGGGGACGAGCTACCAGAACTCCGATCTGATCCTGAATGAGAAAGTATCATTGACCGGAGAGGCCGACGTCCTGACGACCTCGGCCCTCGCCATGTCGAGCTACCTTGCCGACCCTCCGCCGGGGCTGGTCGATGTTCAGGTTCAAGACGTAAAGAACTACGGGGTTCGGGCGACCGTCCGGTTCGCGATCACCGACCTCAACCTGCTGGCCAAGCGGGCTCTCGACGGCTCGGTGGCGGTCTGGGTGCTGACCAGCCATGGGCACCGGCCGGTCTCGCGGGCCGAGGTCGAGTTGGTGGTGAACAGTGGCCGCCGGATCGCGACTTGTACTACCGACGATGACGGGGGCTGTCGATTGACCGGCCTGCCGGAAGACGCCGTCGACAAGACCCAGCCGTTCGCCATCGTTGCTCGCCGCGACGACGATCTGACCTTCCTGCGCTTCGATCAAGTCGGGCTCGACACATCGGGGTACGATGTCCACGGCGTCGCGCCGCTCGGCAGCCAGCCGTACCGGGCGGCGGTGTACAGCGACCGGGGCGTATACCGACCCGGCGACACCGCCCACGTGGTGGCCATCATTCGCGCGGACGACAACCGGGCGCCGCCAACGGGGATGCCGATTCAGAGCGAGTTGTATGATCCGAAGCGAAAGGTTGCTCGTCGGCTCTCCACGAAGACGAACGAGGCCGGTATGGTGACCGCGGACTTCGCGTTCGCCGACTACGCCGACACGGGGCGCTACCAAGTAAACTTCAAGGCGGGTGACCGAGTCCTCGGCACCTACGCGTTCAGCGTCGAAGAGTTCGTTCCGGAGCGCATGGAGGTCACCGCGTCGCCATCGGCGACCGACTTTGGCGCCCAAGACGAAGCCACCGTCGACGTGTCGGCCCGCTATCTGTTCGGAGGCTCCGCGGCCGGAAGTCGCGTTGACATCCGTTGTGAGCTCAAGCCGACCCGTTTCGCGCCAAAGCAGCACGTCGGATACACCTTCGACGTGTGGCAGGAAGGGCCGGACCGTTCGGTCGCCCTCGGGCAGACGTCCGGAACGCTGGACGCTGAAGGGGCGGGCAAGTTGGCCTGTCCGCCGCTCACCAGTCGGGGCCGGATCCTGGAGACGGCGCGGCTCGACGCGATGGTCTCGGTGTTCGAGTCCGGCAGCGGCCGCACGACGGTGACCCGTACGAGCGCCATCGTGCACCCCCACCTCTCGTACATCGGTCTCAAGAGCGACGTTCAACGGGTCAGCCAGGATAAGTCGTTCAACGTCGAGGGGGTGATCGTGGACTGGAACGGTGAGCGGGTCGAGTCCGTCGACACGGTGAGTATCGAGCTCCTGAAGGTCGAGCGGGAGTATGGCTGGGTCTATGACGAGCTCGAGGGGCGATGGACGAACCGGCGGCACGCCCACTTGGTGCGTACGCAACAGCGCGAGGTGGCGGTCAGCGGTGGCCGATTCTCCATCGAGCTCAAGACGCCGGAATCGGCTTCATCGTACGTGGTCCGGGCCCGCTACACCGAACCAGCCCCGGCCGACGGTTCTCGGGGGCCCGAAGAGGTCATCGGCGACCTGAGCCTCGGCGGATCGTGGGGCTACTGGTGGTACTACCATGGCTACTACCGGGGCGACGCCACTCCGCGCCCCGTCAAGCCGGAGTCGCTGGTCGTCTCGGCACCGAAGGAGGCGCGGGTCGGCGAGGCCATCAACGTCGGGGTCGAGGTTCCGTACGCCGGTCGAGTGCTGTGGACGGTCGAGTCGTCCGGGGTCCAGAAGGCGGAGTGGGTCGACGTCACCCCCGGGCCGCTGGAGTGGTCGTTCGAAGTCGATGCCTTCGAGCCCAACGTGTACGTGAGCGCGCTGCTTCTCAAAGACCCGCACGAAGAGAGCGACGAGTCGTTCCTTCCGTCTCGGGCGTACGGGGTGACGAGCGTTCGTATCCTGCCCGAGCAGTACCTGCAGCCGGTGACGATCCGGGCGCCCGACGAGATCCGCTCGAATCAACCCCTCGAGATCGAAGTCGACCTCCCCGACGCCGAGCGGCCGACCTACGTCACGGTGGCCGCGGTCGACGAAGGCATTCTGTCGTTGACTAACTTCAAGACCCCCGACCCGGCCTCCGCGCTGTTTGCACGCCAGCGGCTGGCGGTTCAGACGTTCGAGACCATCGGGTGGAACGTGAGCTTGCCGGCCGGAGACCTCGGCCGAAGCACGGGCGGCGGCGGGCCCGCCGCGCCGGGGCGGATCCAGATGGTGAAGCCGGTGGCGATGTGGTCCAAGGTTCTCGAGGTTCCCGACGAAGGACCGTTGAAGGTGAAGTTCCAGGTTCCGCAGTACCGCGGCAAGCTTCGCGTGATGGTCGTTGGGGCGGGGCCGGAGCGTTTGGTGTCGGGCAGTCGATCGGTGCTCGTTCGCGACCCGATCGTCTTGCAGACCACGCTCCCGCGCTTTTTGGTGACCGGCGACGAGGCGCACGTACCGGTCTTCCTAACGAACCTCTCCGGCCAAGCCCAGAAGATCGCGATATCGTTCACCAGCGAGACGATACCGTTGCCGGGGGTGGTGGCTCCCGAGGGTGACGCGGCGGCGGCGGTCGAGGTGCGCGGTCCGGCCGTTCGCACGCTCGAGCTCGCCAAAGACGGGCAGGGCACGGTGATCTTCCGACTCAAGGCCCTGGCGACGGTCGGAGCGGCGCGCCTGAAGGTCGAAGCCAAGGCCGGCGATCTGACGGTCTTCGAGACGCTCGAAGTTCCGTTTACGCCCAACGCGCCGAGGACGAAGGTCGTGCGACGGATTCCGCTGCCGGTGGGCGAGGTCGACCTCAAACCCTATCTGCAGGATTGGTTGCCGACGACCGAGTCGAGCACGTTCTGGATCACCTCGAATCCCTACGGCGTCGCCCTGGATCATCTGCAGTATCTGGTGCGTTACCCGTACGGCTGCGTGGAGCAGACCACGTCATCGACTCGGCCTCTGTTGTATCTGGGGGGCCTGATCCGCAATCTGAACACGCAACGGTTCATGGACGGCAGTATCGAGAACCTCGTGCAGCAAGGCATCGATCGGGTACTCAGCATGCAGACCCCGTCGGGCGGCTTTAGCTACTGGCCAGGGTCCTCCGAGCCGACGCACTGGGGGACGGCGTACGCGACCCACATGCTGATCGACGCCAAGCGCCAGGGCTTCGACGTTCCGCAAGGCCGCATCGACGAGGCGCTCGCGTGGATGAATCGCGCCCTGACCACGTCGGCCGACCCTCAGGAGCTGGTCGACGCGAAGGCCTACATGCACTTCGTGTTGGCACTGAGCGGACGGGGTGCCAAGGCCGAGATGCTCGACCTGCTGAATCAGGTGCAGACGGTCGGGTCGCCGCTGAGAACGCGTTGGAGAGACCCTCGATACGTCGCGGAGACCGAATTCTTGCTGCGGGCGGGCCTGCACTTGGCGGGCGACCAGCGGTACGAAGCCGAGCTGCTCGCCGTCGACCTCACCCCGATCCAGACCGATCGCCGAAACGGTTGGTCGTTCTACTCGGACCGTCGCCGGCGCGGGTTGATGCTCAGCATCCTGGTCGACTTGTTCGGGCCCCGCGAAACGCTCGAGCCGCTGGCCCAGCTGGTTTCCGAGGACCTCGAAGGGCGGCCGAGCTACTACTTCACGACGCAGGAGTTGGCGTGGGGGATCACGGGCCTCGGCAAGATGTTAGGCAAGGTGACCGACAAGTTCCCGCCGCCGACGCTCACCGGCAACGGGCGCGCGATCCCCCCCCAGGTGGCCCCGCCCACCAAAGACGATCTGGGCGATCGAACCTTCTCTCTGTATCGGGCCAGCGAGTACGAGAAGCTTGTGCTAACGACCCGGCACCAAGAAGACGACCGGGTCTTCCTGGTGTTGTCGAGCGTCGGCGTGAAGAAAGACACCCCCTGGAAGACAGGCGGCGACGGCATTCGTATCGAAAGACAGTTTCGGGACGCCCGGGGTGAGGTCATCGATCCTCAAACCCCAATATCGCTCGGCGACCTGATCTACGTCGAGCTCACCTTGCGCAACACGACGCCGGACACGATTCAAAACGTCGCGGTTGTCGACCGCTTCCCGGCCGCTTGGGAGATCGAGAATCCGAGACTGGGCCGCGGGGCGCGGGCCGATTGGTTTGACCAGTCGAGCCGGTGGTATCCGGCCCATATGAACCTCCGCGACGACCGGATCGAGGCGTTTGGGGCCCTGCGTCCCCGGCGACCGCTCAAGCTGATCTATCAGCTGCGCGCGGTGAGCGCCGGGACCTTCGCGGTTCTGCCCGTCGAGGCCGAGGCGATGTACGACCCGGCCCGCTGGGCCCGGCAATCGGCGCGGCCCATGACCGTCCGCGGGCCGTGGGATGACGAGCTACCGGCGCAGTGAGGCGATCGATCCGCATCGCGGCCGCCGTCGTGGTCGCGTTGGTCGCGGCAGTGACGGCCGTCCGTCTGTCGGCCCGATGGGTGCCGCTGCCCGCAGACTTTCTGACGACCGGCTCCACGGTGGTCACGTTTCGCGACGGGTCGTTTGCGCACGTCTTTCTTTCTCCCGATGACAAGTGGCGCATCGCCGTCGACATCGACGACGTCGATCCCCGATACCTGCAGGCTCTACTGCATCTCGAAGATCGGAACTTCTATCGCCACCGAGGGGTCGACTACGCGGCGGTCCTGCGGGCGCTGGTCACCAATGTTCGCGAGGGCCGAGTGGTGTCGGGGGCCAGCACGATCACCATGCAGCTGGTTCGGGTCCGCGAGCCGCGACCCCGCACGTTGGTGTCCAAGGGGATCGAAGCGTATCGCGCGTGGCAGGTCGAAGCGCAGTACGACAAGCGAACGATCCTGGAGCTCTACCTGACCTACGTTCCGTACGGACGCAATGTGGAGGGGATCGAGGCGGCCTCGCTGGCCTACTTCGGGCATCGGCCTTCGAAGCTCGGTCCCGACGAAGTCGCGACCCTTCTCGCCGTGCCCCAGAATCCGAACGTCCGATTCCCTTCGCGGTCTCATCAGGGTCGACTTCGACGGGCACGGGATGCGATCGCCCAACGCCTCGGTTCGAGGTTGGCGCCCGAGCGACAGGACGACGAGACGCTGGTCGCGGAAGTCCAACGGGCGCCGGTAGTGGCGCGAATTCGGCCCTTTCCCCGGCACGCCCTGCACGCATCGTACTGGCTGGCCGACCGCGACGCCGGAGACCGGGTACGAACGACCCTAGACCGTGGGACCCAGAAGATCACCGAGTCAATCCTGCGGGAGGCGGGGCGGGGCCTCGAACCTCTCGGCATCAACAACGGGGCGGCGGTGGTGGTCGACCACGACTCCGGTGAAGTCCTCGGGTTGGTGGGCAACTTCGACTTTTGGGACCGAGCCCACGGCGGCCAGATCGCGGGCTTCGCTCGGCCTCGGTCGCCCGGCTCGGCCCTGAAGCCCTTTCTGTACGCCCTCGCCGTCGACCGGGGCCGGGTGTTGCCCGAGCATCTCGTCCCGGACGTCCCTCGGCGCTATGGAACGTACGCCCCGAAGAACTATGACGGCCGATACGACGGCCTGGTCCGGCTCGAGGATGCGTTGGCCCGGTCGCTGAACGTTCCCTTTGTCGACGTTTTGGCCGATGTCGGCGTCGACCCGTTCATCGGGCACCTCACGGCGTGGGGCGTCGAGTCCGTGGTCGACCAGGAGGGCCATTACGGCCTGTCGGCGGCGATCGGCGGCCTCGAGATCTCCCCGCTCGAGCTCGCCGCGCTGTACGCCATGCTCGCCAAAGGTGGTCGGTACCAACCCCTGCGGATCCGGTCCGATGCTCTCACCTCGACCCCGCAGGCGATGTTCGCGCCGGGGACGGCGTTTCTGACCCAAAGGGCCCTTCGGATTCGAGACCGACCGGACTTCCCGAGCCGACGGAAGTGGTCGGGCATCCCGCCGCAGGTTCACTGGAAGACGGGGACCAGCTACGGACACCGGGACGCGTGGGCGGCGGGCTCCGACGAACGGCACACGGTCGTGGTGTGGCTCGGCAACTTCGACAATACGCCGAGTCGACATCTCGTGGGTGGGGAGACGGCGGGGCCGATTCTGTTCGACATTCTGGAGGCCCTGGCGACCGGCCGTCCGCCGGCTGACCTTCCCGAGCCCCCGGGTGACCTGATCCAGGTCGAGGTCTGTCGATTCTCGGGTCATCGACCCACCCGGGCCTGTCCCCATCGGAGGCTTGCGTGGGCGCTGGCGAGTCGAGTGCCGACCGAACCTTGCCCCTATCATCGGGCGGTCGAAGTCGACCGGGCGACCGGCCTTGCCGTTCGCCCTCAGTGTCGAGGGGAGCGGGCCTATGAGACGCGGTCGTTTCTGCGTCTGCCGTCGAGCGTGCGCCGATGGATGAGTGCGCACCGGCGCGATTTGCCGGCACCGCCCGCATGGGCCGAGGGGTGTCGACCGCAGCGACTGACCGACGTCGCCCCCCGGATCACTTCTCCGGCGCCCTACCAAACCGCCCTCCTGCTTCCCGGAGTCGACCCGTCTCGCCAGGAGATCCCCCTCGAAGCCGAAAGTGCGGCCCGGCAGCTCTCGTGGTTCATGGACGGTCGCTTCTTGGGCACCGTGTCGGCTGATCGGCCCGTGTGGTGGCCACCGAGCCCCGGCCGACACGAGGTCGTGGTGGTCGATGAGGCGGGGCTGTCCAGTCGGCGGGCCTTCAGGGTGGGAGGGCGGCTGAGGGCGCGCGACTGAGATTCGACGCCGTTGGTTTACCGTCGGCCGCCCCGGCCGCCGGGGGAGCCACGGCCGCCGGGGGAACCGCGGCCGCCCCGGGGACCGCGCCCTGCCCGTGAGCTGCCACGCCCCCCTGCGCCGCGTTCCCCTCCCGCTCTTGTGGAATCGCCGGATGTTCGACCGCGCGCCCCGCGCCGGCGGGGTTCTTCCCGCGCGGTCGAGCGGGCCCGCGGCGGCGGACTTCGGCCGGTGCGCGGGCGAAACGGTGCCAAGGCGCCTCGGGTCGCTCGGCGCGGGTCGAGCCAGCCGTACACGGTGGCCTCTTCGCGGTCGTGGTACAGCTGTCGAGCGCGCAGGCCTTGCCACCCCGACGCTTTGAGGATCCCCAAGACCTCATTCATCATCTGGGCCTTCCGCTTCATCGGCAGCTTGATGTTGGCGATCAGCTGGCGAGCCCAACCGCGTCGCCCCCATTTGCCCAGCATCTGAGCCACCTCGCGGGGTCGGTACGCCATGTCGCACAGAAGCCAGTCGACCGTCTCCGGGGGTACGAACGAAAAGGCGTTGTCTTTCAGGTGGGTGTATTTGCGAGGAGGCCCGTCGATCTTCATGGTCCCCGGATCGACCGCGATGACCGCAGCCCCGCGGCGCAGGGCCACCAGGGTCCATCCACCCGGCGCGGCGCCGAGGTCGACGCAGAGGTCCCCGCTTTCGGGCCCCACGCCGACCCAATCGACGGCTTCTTCGAGCTTGAGGGCGGACCGCGACGGATCGTCCTCCCCTCGACGCAGGCGGACCCGGCCGGCTGGCCACCGCGACAGCGCTTGGGTGGCCACGGTCAGCCCGACCAGCGCCTCGTCGGCGGAGGTGACCCATACTTGGGCCAACCGTTGGGCTTCGGATGCATCGACGAATCGCTCGGCCATGCCCGCCGGCAGGCGACCTTCGAGCTGCGGGACCAGTGATTCCTCTAGATGCCGGGCGACGGCCCGCCGAGGGTCCTTGGGCTCCTGACTGTCCGGCGCCAGGACCTGCAGGGCCCATGTCCACCCCGGGCCCCCTCGTTTGGGGCGGTGTGTCGCCAGCGCGTCGGCGAGCATCCCGGCCACCGCGGTCGACTCCGAAGGGACCCGCTCAAAAATCTTCATCGCCTGCCGAGCGAAGATCAGGCTCGCGAGACCACCGTCGGCCTGACGCGGCCGGTCGGGGGTCTCGACCACGCCCGGCGCCAGAACCTGGGCTCGATCGGACCTGAGACCTTCGAGCTCGTCGAGGAGGTCTCGCTCGCCGCCCGCACGGGTGAGGAACGCCCAGGCCACGCAACGGGTGGTCGACCTCCAGCGGGCCAAAGTCAATGCCCGGTGCCTGATGGCAAGAGCCCCCACCATGGGGGTTCAGGCCCCCCATTTTCTCAATGTGATGTGAATTATATGGGCTGGTGACGCGGTACGTTGATTGCCTACACATGCAGAGGAGCGGTTCACCAGACTTGGAACAAACCCGACCGGAGAATACGTTGGGGGCCCTGCTTCCGAAGGACGGCGCCATGACCTGCAGCTCGGTGAACCGCTCATCCCCGTCGACCACCATTGTACGCAATTCGCATTGCGAATGACCCGACTCTCGGGCTGCTTCCGTTGACGGTACTCCGCGGCCGTTGTACTCGCCCCTGCGATGTTATCCGCGGACCTGCTGACCGCGGTCGTTTTCCTTCCGGCCCTCGGCGCGGTCCTCCTGGCTCTGTTTCCGCCCCAGGACCACACGAACCTGAAGGCAACGGCTCTCGGCGTCACTTGCGTCACTTTCGGGGCGTCGCTTGCCCTGTGGACGGGCTTCGACCCCGATACGCTCGGGTATCAGTTCGCGGCTGAGGTTGTGTGGATTCCTAGTTTTGGCATTCGGTACGCCATCGGAATCGACGGCATCGCCCTCACCCTCATCGTCCTCACCACGTTCCTGATGCCGATCACCCTGTTGGGCGCCTGGTCGGCGATCCAGCATCGCGTCAAGGAGTTCGTGATCGCCTGTCTGCTCCTGGAGACGGGTATGCTGGGCGCGTTCGTCGCCCTCGACCTGTTCCTGTTCTACGTCTTTTGGGAGGCGATGCTGATTCCGATGTACTTCATCATCGGAATCTGGGGCGGTCAGCGCCGGATTTACGCGGCCATCAAATTCTTCATCTTCACGATGGCCGGCTCCCTCTTGATGCTCATCGCGATCATCTACGTGGCGGGCCGAGGTGGCGAATGGAGTTTCCTGCTCGCCGACGCGCTTCAGCTGAAGCTCAGCCGGACCGAGCAGGGCTGGCTGTTCGCGGCGTTCGCGTTGGCCTTCGCCATCAAGGTGCCGATGTTCCCCGTTCACACGTGGCTGCCGGACGCGCACGTCGAGGCGCCCACCGCGGGCTCGGTCATCTTGGCCGGCATCCTATTGAAGCTCGGGGTGTACGGATTCATCCGGTTCGCGATGCCGATGTTTCCGGCGGCCGCGGTCGCCGCGCTGCCGATCATCGGCTGGTTGGCCGTGGTCGGCATCATCTACGGAGCCCTACTGGCGTGGGTGCAGCCGGATATGAAGAAGCTCGTCGCCTACTCTTCCGTGAGCCACCTCGGTTTTTGCATGCTCGGGCTCGCCGCCCTGACGACCGAAGGCGTCGCGGGCTCGGTGTTCGTGATGGTCGCCCACGGCGTCTCGACGGGGGCGTTGTTCCTGCTCGTCGGCATCCTGTACGAACAGCGGCACACGCGGGCGCTCGCGGATTACGGAGGCGTGGCCCAGAAGATGCCCATCTTCGCGTTCTGCCTGGTGTTCGTGGCGATGGCGAGCGCGGGGCTGCCGGCCCTGAGCGGCTTTCCGGGCGAGTTCCTGGTGCTGATGGGCACGTTTACGTCGGCGAGCCCGCTCAACCGGGTGTGGACGTTCCTGGCGGCGACCGGGGTGATCCTGGCCGCCGTGTATTTGTTGTGGATGGTGCAGCGGGTGCTCCTGGGCCCCCTTCAGAACCCGGCCAACGAGACCCTCCGTGATATGAACACCCGCGAGATTTTGGTCCTCCTACCGCTGGTGGCTTTCGCCGTGGTGTTGGGCTTATACCCGGGGTTCGTGCTGGACCGGATCGAGCCGTCCGCCCAGGCGTTCGTCGAGCGGGTGCACCTGCGGGGCACCTATCGGCGCTATTCACCTCCTCGGGTCCGTGCCGATGCCGAAGAAGCTTCTTCCGACGATGCGGTCGGGCCCCCTCCTCGCCGCCCTATTCAGCTGACCGGGGCACCCTCTTACAATCTGGACCGGGTACGCCCGGCCGGGGAGCCGCACGATGCAAATTGAGGTGGGCAATCTGCTGGTCCTGCTGCCGGTCGGCGTTCTTTGCGCGACGGGTTTGTTGTTGTTGATGTACGAGGTCTTTTCGGAGCAGTCGGAGCGCGCCTACGCGGCCCAGCTGACCGTGCTCGGCATCGGGATCGCGATGTGGTTGACGGCCCGCGAGTTGACCGCACCGGCGGCGTTCGCGTTCGGGCCGCCGAGCACGGCGCCGCTCGTGGTCGACATGTTCGCCCGGGTGGCCATGCTGCTCGTCATGGCCGGCGCGGTGGTGGCGACGCTTCTGTCCCCCGCCTACGCCCGAAACGCCGGTCACGCGCACGGTGAGTACTACGCGCTCATCGTATTCTCGGTGGTCGGCATGGCCGTGATGGCCATGTCGCGCGACTTGTTCACCTTCTTTTTGGGGCTCGAGACGATGTCGGTGGCCGTGTACGCGCTGACCGGCCTGCGTCAGAACGACCCTCGCTCGCCCGAAGCGGCCCTCAAATACTTCCTGATGGGGGCCTTCGCGACCGGCTTTCTTCTGTTCGGCATCACGTTGATCTACGGCGCGACCGGTTCGGTCTCCCTCGAAGCGCTCGCCGCGGCCGTCGTGCACGTCGCCGACTTCGAGCACTCGTTGCTGCTCACGACCGGCGTCGTCTTGTTGTTGGTGGGTCTCGCGTTCAAGGTCGCCGCAGTGCCGTTTCATATGTGGGCTCCCGATACCTACGAAGGGGCGCCCACGCCGGTCAGCGGATTCATGGCGGTCGGCGTCAAGGCGGCGGCGTTCGTGAGTCTGCTCCGAATCGTGATGCTCGCGCTCGCCGGCGGCGCGGTGCCGAGCGTCGACGTGGCAACGGTGTTGGCGACCACGGCGACGTCGTCGCTCGCGGTCTCGCCGGGGGTCGCGCCGATCTCGGGCGTCGGCGTGTTCATGGTGATTTCGCCGGACCCGCCCGTCTGGCTCCCCTTCCTCTCGTGGATGGCGGCCGCCACGATCATCGTGGGCAACGCGATGGCCTTGGTTCAGCAGAACGTGAAGCGGATGCTTGCGTATTCGTCGGTCGCGCACGCCGGTTACGCCTTGATAGGGGTGGTCGCGGCCGCCCGCGGCGTCGAGAGCGCGGGGGTGGCCGTCCTGTTCTACCTCACCGTGTACACGTTCATGACCTTGGGGGCCTTCGGGGTCCTGACGTTTCTGGAGCGTCGCGATGGAGGCTTCGAGGCCGAGCGGTTCGGCGCCTTTGCGGGCACTGGGTATCGTCACCCTGCCCTCGGAGCGGCGATGGTGTTGTTCATGGTGGCCTTGGCCGGTTTGCCCCCGACCGGTGGGTTCTTTGGCAAGCTCTATCTGTTTTCGGCCGCGTTGGACGCGGGCGATATCGACCTGGTTCTGATCGGGGTGCTGGGCTCGGTCGTCAGCGTCTTCTACTACCTTCAGGTCATCGTGGCGTTCTACATGCGAGAGACCGCGGACCCTGGGCCCACCCCCACCGCGACCGGATCGACCCAGCTGACCCTCGGACTCACCGTTTCCGCCTTCTTCGTCCTGTTTTTGGGCGTCTTTCCCGGTCGTTGGATCGAGATCACCGAGGCGGCGGTTCGGCTTCTCGCATCATCCTGAATCCCTCTTCGGGCCGCGCCGGCGAGGTTGTTTTGTAGGTTGACAGCGCCGGCCGGAATCTGATTAATGCCCGTCCTCACGCGGGGTGCGGCCTCGGCCCACAAGGGGTGGCCCGATGAGTAGCCCGCGAGAGAGAGGTGCAGGAGACGGTCGAACCTCGAACCACAGCGGTCAGGATATCGTCTTAGGCCGACCATTTCTCAGGACGTCCAGTCCTCCGGTCGGTGAAGACTAAGAAGTGATCCTGGGGCTCTGTCGGGGTCGGTTGAAGACGAAAGCGACACCACTTCGGGTGCAAAGCGTGCGCGCAGTAATACCCGAAGGGTGAAAAGCCCGGGCCGCCAAATCTGGCCGCCGCGTGGGCACCGGCCTGTCGGTCTCGACGAGCGAGTTTCGCTCCGGTCGACCGGGGGACCAGCATTCGTGTCTCCATGCACAAATAAATTGACGATTCGAGCCGTCCGGCGTTGCCGCGACGGACGATGGATCGACCTGACGGCGATGGAAGGTGGCTCGCCGCCCTGGGGGCGTAGCCATTTGAAGACGGCGTCAGGTTGGGAGCAGGAGCGGATGCCAACGATCAACCAGCTGATCCGAAAGGCGCGGAAAGACCCCCCGGTGAAAACGAAGTCGCCGGCCCTGAAGTCGTGCCCCCAGCGGCGAGGAGTGTGTGTTCGTGTGTACACCTCCACGCCGAAGAAGCCGAACTCGGCCCTTCGAAAGGTGGCGCGCGTCCGGCTGACCAACGCCATCGAAGTGACCGCATACATCGGCGGCGAAGGTCACAACCTTCAGGAACACTCCGTGGTGCTGGTTCGCGGAGGCCGGGTGAAAGACTTGCCAGGCTGTCGTTATCACATCGTGCGCGGCACGCTCGACGCTTCGGCGGCCGAAGGCCCGTCCAACACCAACAAGCTGAAGCGCAACAAGGGCCGGTCCAAGTACGGCGTCAAGAAGGCGAGCTAAGGTCATGGCGCGGCGTAGAGAAGCACCCAAGCGCAAGCTGTTGCCCGACCCAAAGTACGGGGACCGGCTCGTCACGAAGTTCATCAACGCCCTGATGAGTCGCGGCAAGAAGGCGACCGCGGAGCGGATCTGCTACGGGGCGTTCGACCTGGTGGCAGCGCGAGCCGGCGAAGACGAAGAACCGCTGACGCTCTTCAAGAAAGCGCTCGACAACGTGAAGCCTCGCATCGAAGTCAAGTCGCGTCGGGTGGGAGGCGCGACCTTCCAGGTTCCGGTCGAGGTTCGGCCGGAGCGCCGCACTTCCTTGGGGATGCGGTGGTTGATCACCTACGCCCAGAGGCGCGGCGAGCAGAACATGCGTGAGAAGCTGGCGGCCGAGATTCTCGACGCGGCCGCGGGCCGCGGAGCGGCGGTCAAGAAGCGCGAAGAAACCCACAAGATGGCCGACGCCAACAAGGCGTTCGCACACTTCCGCTGGTGAGCGTCCGCTGAGTACTCATTATGGCTCTCCTGCGCACATCACCGCTCGAGCGGGTTCGCAACATCGGCATCATGGCTCACATCGATGCCGGTAAGACGACCACCACCGAGCGCATCCTGTTCTACACCGGGGTCGAGCACCGGATGGGCGAAGTCCATCACGGGGCGGCTACGATGGACTGGATGGTGCAAGAGCAGGAGCGGGGCATTACGATCACCTCCGCGGCCACGACATGCACTTGGCTCGACCATACGATCAACATCATCGATACCCCGGGGCACGTCGATTTCACGATTGAGGTCGAACGGTCTCTGCGGGTGCTCGACGGCGCCGTTGCGGTCTTCGACGCCGTCAACGGAGTCGAGCCGCAGTCGGAGACGGTGTGGCGCCAGGCCGACAAGTACCGGGTGCCCCGAATCTGCTTCGTCAACAAGATGGACAAGCTCGGGGCAGACTTCGGCCGAGCCGTGGATTCGATTCGCCATCGCCTGAAGGCGGTGCCGTTGCCCATCCATCTCCCGGTCGGAGTCGAGAGCAGCTTCGTCGGCGTGCTCGACCTCATCGAGCAGAAGCAGGTCATCTGGGACGAAGAGACGCTGGGCGCGCGGTACCACAAGACCCCGATTCCAGCCGAGCGCGCGGAAGAGGTCGAGGCGGCCCGCGACGCGCTCTTCGACGTGGTCGCGGAGTGCGACCCGGAGCTCGAGCGAAAGTACCTCGAAGGCAAGCCGGTCGAGCCGCACGACATTCGCCGAGCCGTGCGTCAGGCCTGTTTACAGTTGAAAGCGTTCCCGGTGCTGTGTGGGTCCGCTTTCAAGAACCGAGGCGTGCAGCCTCTCCTCGACGCAGCGGTGTATTATCTACCTTCGCCGCTAGAGGTCGCCCGCCTCGAGGCCCAACGGTCGGACACCGGCCAATCCGTCGAAGTGAAAGCCGACCCCGATGGGCCGTTCGTGGCGCTGGCCTTCAAAATTATGTCCGACCAGCACGTCGGCAACCTGACGTACCTCCGCGTGTATTCGGGCCGGGTAGAGGCGGGGGTAGCCGTTCATAACGCGACCAAACGCAAGAAAGAGCGGGTCGGTCGTTTGCTGCGGATGCATGCAAACAAGCGTGAGGACGTGAAGGCGGTCGACGCCGGTCACATCGTCGCCGCCGTGGGTCTCAAGTACACGACCACCGGTGACACCCTGGCCACGACCGACGCGCCACTTCTCCTTGAGTCCATAGAGGCCCCTGAACCGGTCATCGCGGTCTCGATCGAACCGAAGACCCAGGTCGACCAGGAGAAGCTGGGTGCCTCGTTGGCGAAGCTGGCCATGGAAGACCCATCGTTTTCCGTGCGCACCGATGCCGAAACCGGTCAGACCCTCATCGCCGGCATGGGTGAGCTTCACCTCGAGATCATCGTTGACCGACTGCGTCGGGAATGGAACGTCGACGCCAACGTGGGGCGACCTCAGGTCGCCTATCGAGAAACGGTGCAGGGTGCGAGTCGACACGAGACCCGGTTCGTGCGGCAGACAGGCGGTCGCGGCCAGTTCGCGCACGTCGTCATTGAGCTCAAGGCGGCCGAAAGAGGCGCCGGGGTCGAGTTCGAGAATGCCATCAGCGGGGGAGTCATCCCGAAGGAGTTCATCCCCGCGGTCGAAAAGGGCGTTCGAGAAGCGACCGAACACGGTGTGCTCGCAGGCTATCCGATGACCGATGTTTCGGTCAGATTGGTCGACGGCAGCTACCATGAAGTTGACTCTTCCGAGATGTCCTTCAAAGTAGCGGGCTCGATGGCGTTTCGGGAGGCAGCAGTGGCTGCGCAACCGATCCTGCTCGAGCCGATCATGCTCACCGAGATCACGACCCCCGAGGAATACTGTGGGGACGTGATCGGTGACCTGAATGCGCGTCGAGGACGAGTCTCCGGTATGGATCCTCGAGCGGGGATTCAGCTCGTGAGTGCGGAGGTGCCGCTGTCGTCTATGTTTGGATACGCGACCGA
>CAZFIV010000090.1:0-30337 GCA_964519665.1 uncultured Myxococcales bacterium | reverse complement strand
GTCGGCGTCCTCGAAGGCCTATGACTTCTTAGCACTACAGAGGTCCCGGCGGAACCAGATGGCGAAGGTGAGTGACCCAGTTCAGAACCACCTGGAGCTGGGTCGGCGCTTCACCTGGGTCGGCTCGGACCATCAGCACGCGACCTTCTCGATCGACGTCATAGTTGGGATGGCCGAACAGCGTCACCAGCGACTCTCCCATGAGAACCCGTCTTGAGGCCCCGAGTCCCAGTCGAGGCGTCTTTCGCACCGGCACCGCCATGAGCCCCTCCTTATCGACATAGTACAGCGTTCGCCCATCCACCGACCACAGAGGGGCCCGACCGCCTTCGACCGACACGACGAGAGGCGAGGATGGGCCGGTGGTTTCGTCGTACGTGTCCACGTACACTTCGTATCGACCCGATGCGTTCGACGCCCAGGCGATCAACCGGCCTTCGGGCGACAGCGCCGGCGCTAATTCGCTGGCCGCGGTGGCGAGCCACGGGCGCGGCGACCCCGGCGGCCGAAACACCCAGATATCGCCCTGACCGCTCGCGTCCATCTCGGTGAACAGCAAGCGCGCACCATCCCTGGACCACGCGCCGGGCACCTGCGGATGGCGCTTTCGGGCCACTAGGCGCTCGGGGGCCTCGGTGCCCGTCGCCCGCTTTCGAAAGAGCCCCGGGGGACGCCTACCGGACGTGAAGGTGACATCGTCGGCGGTGGGGCCCCAGATCGGGAAGTTATTGATGGAGCCGTGGTCGGTGATGCGGGCACGGGCCCCCCTAGCGAGGTCGATAGTCCAAATGTCGTAGGTGCCGGTCGGCGAGAGGTCGGCCACCGCGACCCGCCGACCCTCGGGGCCGACTCGAGGCGCCGTGAAGAACCCACGCTCGACCGCCGTCGTCGTCTGTCCACCGTTCGTGCGCCACACCAGCGCACCGCGGCTCAGCCCGACCCAGGCGGGAGAACCACCCGCAACGAACACCAGGGTGCCGTCATCAGCGACCGAGAAATTCGGTCCGGCGAGCCCCGGCGACCCCAACACCGAAACCGGGCGACCGATGACTTCGCGGCGGGCCAGGTCGAACCGGACCGCGAGCAGCTCGGGCTCCGCGCGGGCCACCGACATTCGCGCGATCACGAGATAGCCCGGCGCCAAGTAGCGAGCCGCTGCCCCGCCCTCGAATATGACGGTCTTCGCGTCCGTCCCCTCGGACCAGATCGCGGTACGCCAGCCTTCGCCCGTCCATACCGTCATGAGCAGGTCGCCGGTCGGAAGATGCTGCGGATAGGTCAGCCCGATCTCGCCTCGTGCGGTATCCGGGACCAACAGGGTCTCGGGTTCTCCGCCCGCGGCCGACACCCGGAAGAGCCCCGAGGTCACCCCCATCGTCCACACGATGTCGCCATTGGGGCCCCAGCTGGCGCCGCGGCTGCCTTGAGGCGCCGCGCAGATACGCTGCGGGATGCCATCCTTCAGCCGAAGCCGCATCAGCTGGCCGCCGGCGAAGAACCCCAGCTCCTGGCTGTCCGGTGAAAAGAAGACGCTTTCTGCGCCGTCGGTGCCCGAAAGCGGCTGATCCTCGATCCTGTCGAAAGATCGCAAGCGAAGCTGCGACCCCGCGGGCGTACCGACCGCGTACGCCACCTGCCGCCCATCGGGCGAAACGGCGAGCGGCTGATACCACGAGCTCAACACTCGGTCGGTCCCCAAAGGCACGGAAAAACGGACGATGGGGCGTTCTGGCGGCGGCGCGAGCTCGGGCTTCGGCCACGAACCGCTGATCAGCAGACCAGCGACCAAGCCCAGTCCGCCGGCCAGAAAAACCGCTGCCGCCGCCGTCCATCGACCGGCCCGAGCTTCTCCTTTACGCTCTCGCCGGCCGAAAGAAGCCGGGCGCCTCGGCGCGCGCTCGGAACGTCGAATATCGACCGGCAGCTCGTCGATGTGCTGATACCGGTCGCCCGGCGCTTTAGCGAGCGCCTTGGCCACGACCCCATCGATGGCGACCGGCACGCCCGACCGAAGCGCGCTGATCGGCTCGGGGTCGCTGTGCAGGATCGCCCACGCGACCGCCTCCGGTCCATCCCCGCAAAAGGGTCGGACCCCCGTGAGCATCTCGTAGAGCAGAACACCGAACGACCAGATATCGGTCCGCGCGTCGACCGTTTGACCCCCGATCTGTTCCGGGCTCATCACCCCGACGGTGCCCAGGATCTCCCCCGACCTAGTCAGAGATGTCGCCGCGACTTTGGCTAGACCGAAGTCGATCAGCTTGGCGGTACCTTCCGGCGTGACGATCACATTGGTCGACTTGACGTCGCGATGCAGGACACCCTTCGCGTGAGCGTGGGCCAGCCCTTCGGCGACCTGTTCCGCGATGTCGAGCGCGTCCGTGACGGGGAGCGGACGGCGCCGGATACGGTCGCGCAAGGTCTCGCCGTCGATCCAGGCCATCGCAATGAACGGCTCCCCCCCATCGGTGCGCTCGATCCCATACACCGTGCAGATAGCGGGGTGATCCAGGGTCGATGCGATCTTGGCTTCGTGAAGGAATCGGGCCTGCGCCTCTGGATCGCGAGCGATCTCGGGCGCCAGGAACTTGAGCGCCACCTGTCGGTCGAGCCGGGTATCCTGCGCTCGGTAGACGACCCCCATGCCCCCTTCGCCTACTCGATCGACGATCCGGTAGGACCCGACCATCTGACCGACCCGACCTCGACCGGGCAGCATCTGGGGCAAGCCGGCCAGCATGCGGTCGATGGCCCCGCCCTTCGCTTCGAGTGCGTCGAGCAGCGACCGCACTTCGTCCTGCACGCCCACGTCGTCCGTGGCGGCCCTCAACCAGGCCTCCCGCTCCGATGACGGCTGCTGGAGGGCTTCGTCGAAGAGCTGGCGGACGACCTCCTTCGTGCGGTCAGTCACTCGTCCCCCCGGGAGCATCAAGGACGCCATCACTCGACCACGCGCGGCTGAGCCACGCCTGCCCGAACTTCAGGTCGCGAGTGACCGTCGGCTGCGAGACTTCGAGAGACTCCGCGATCTCGCGTTGAGTGAGTCCACCGATGTAGTGCAGCTCTACCGCGCGAGCCGGCCGCGGATGCTCGGCTTCCAGCCGCCTCAAGAGATCATCGAGTTCGAGCATCAAGCCGGCCTGGGCGTCAGACATCATTCGCTCGTCATCGAACGGCAGGTCGGCGACACCGCCGCCCCGCTTGTCGGCCCTCTTTCGCTTCGCGTAGTCGACCAGCACTTGGCGCATCACCCGGGATGCCATGGCCAGAAAATGGGCCCGGTCGCGCCAGTCGACGCGATTGAGATCGACCAGGCGCAGGTACGCTTCGTGCACCAGCGCCCCCGTGTCGAGGGTGTGGTCGTCGCGCTCCCGCCTCATCTGGGCCCGCGCTCGCCGCTCCAGCTGGTCGTACGTCGCGGCCAAGAGGGCCTCGAACGCTTTCGCATCGCCGTCACGCCAACGCTGCAGCAGACTCGTGAGGTCGGGCTCGGCGGCCATCGGGTCCCAATATCTCGCACCCGCGTGAATCATGCGAGCCGCCGTTTTCGCCTGGAGGGGTCGAAGGAGGTCAACCATGAACCTACGCCATCTTGTGATCCCCGCCATGACGGCCGCCCTATTGCTTGGGTGCGGCGATGATGAACCACCGGAGACCGACACCGACACCCAGAGTATTCTCGTTCCCCCACCGGCCTTTCCGGCCTCGGACAGCGCTCAGGTTCAAGACGTGGGCCAAGGCTCGTCGTCGCTGACCCGGTCGGCCGACCAAATGACCGCGACCGCCGTGCTCGAAGGGCAGGCGCCGGGCAACGTGCTCGTCTACTCCACGATTACCTTCAACTTCCCGGAGTTCTGCGTCGAGGGCGACCCTCGGCTACCCGTGGCTGGGCCCTGCCGGGGCAATGGCCCCACCGATCCACGCGACGCCGCGATCCCCGACGTGAGATTCTCGGCCGATACGTGGGCGAGCGTGGTCGTCGATGACCAGGGTGAAGCCGAGTTCGCCATCGACTTTGTCGCCGACGCGCCGATCGAGCGCATCAATGGCGGCCCGGGCATCGTCAACCCAGCCGGCGCGGTCGTATTCGTGAGCATCCTGGACAAGGGCGCCCCCATTGCCGGTGGACCGCTCGCCGGCGCCCAAACCGGTTCGTTCTACGGCGGATGCCAGGGGCCCCCGGCCAACGGACCGCTCCCCTGCAGAATGGTGGCCCTCGTGCAGCACCTTCCGTGACCGAGAATCCCGCTCGCCGTACGCATCGCTACGCGCTGCGTCGCCGAGAAAACGGTCCGGCTGCGATGGCATTGAGTCCACGACCTGAGTAGCAATGGGCTGTGCACGTCGAACCATCAGGACAGTCCCATGGCGCTCGAGTCACCGGCGTCGACCTGAGCCAGCCGCTCGACCCAACGACGGTGGCCGAGATTCGCGAAGCATGGTTACGGCACGCGGTGCTGGCGTTCCCGGATCAGTCGCTGTCGGATACCGACCTGGAGCGCTTTACGACGTACTTCGGTCCGTTCGGTCATGATCCGTTCATTCAACCGATCGATGGGCACGCTCACGTGATCGCCGTTCAACGAAGGGCCGAAGAGAAGGCCTCGATCTTCGCGGACGCGTGGCACACCGACTGGAGCTTTCAAGCCCATCCTCCCGCCGGCACCTGCCTGTATGGCCTGATCATCCCTCCCGAGGGTGGCGACACCCTGTTCGCCCACCAGCAGCTGGCCCTGGCGGCGATGCCGGCCGCCCTCCGCGAGCGCATCGAAGGACGCCTCGCCCGCCATTCGGCCCGGATCGCTTACTCGCCCAACGGCCTATACGGCGAAGCCGACAGGAAGTCCGATCGGAGCATGCGGATCGTTCCGTCGCCCGAGGCTCAGGAAGAGCAACTCCACCCGCTGATCCGGCCTCACCCCGAGACTGGGGTCGAGGGCGTCTTCGGCTGCCTCGGGTACGTCATCGGCATCGACGGAATGTCGGACGGCGACGCATGGATCCTCTTGAGCGAGCTGTTGGCTTGGCAAACACGCGAAGAATTTCAGTACCGCCACCGGTGGGCACCCCAAAGCTTGGTGATGTGGGATAATCGCACCGTTCTTCATCGAGCCACCGGCGGCTACGAAGGTCACGACCGCCTCCTTCACCGGACAACCATCGGCGCAAGCCAGTAACCTGGGAACCGACACACGAGCGGCGAGACCGCCATTCAGCCGAGCCTCTCGACGAAGAGGGCCGCAGCGGAGCGGCCAAGCCCGCTCATCGGCCTGGGCGGTGAGGCGCGACCGACCCTGTGGGTGACCGCGACTCAGGGGGACGGTTCATACCCGACCTCATATAGGCGCTCAGCCGCGACCTCATGTCCGAGCGGCGACCAATGACCATCACAGCCGAGAAAGAGCTCGCGCTCCCGACCCGCAAAGTCACGGGCCATCGTGGGGAGCATGTCGACCAGTTGAAAGCCCACCGTGGTGGCCGTGGCGGTCAGCCGAGCACCCAGCGGATTGCGACCCTCCTGCTGATACCGGATCAGGTCGAGGAACCGAGGAATCAGCATGACGGTCATTGCGACCGGTCGACGGTTCGAATCGCGGTTTCCGGGCCTTCGCGCCGCCGTTTCCGCGCTCCGCGCCTTGATGTAAGCGAGGGAATGGCGAAGGCGGGCCAGCTGAGCATCCGAAAAATCGAAGTACCCCGAGAAGTCGGCCTTCGCTTTTCGGCTGCTGACCACCTTGCGATAGCCAGCCACGTAATCGGCGGCGTTGTAGAAGAAGCTAAAACTGCCCAGCACGTCGTGGACGGTCAGAGCCGTCGAGGCCCGGCTCGGATGATGAGACGAATCGCTCGGTTGGTCGAGTGTATACCGGAGCGTGTAGCTCCCTGGCTCGCCGCTCCAGTAAGGGCGATACCGGTTCTCGGTGGGCTCGTCGTCGAAGAAGTCGTTGGCCGGCAGCACCGACACCAGGACGGCGTCGTGGGCAAAGTCCCGGGCCAAGTGCTCGTAGACCATCGCGTATTGGGTGGGGCCGGTACCACCGGCGCCGAAGTTCAAGTGCGGAATACCGGTCAGCGTTTCCAGTCGGTCCGAGAACCGGTCGCCTTTGATCACCCCGTGGCCAGTGGCGAAAGAATCACCGAGCACGATGACCCTCGGCTCATCGGCTGCGCGAACGCGCTCATCGTCGATCGCCCCGTAGCTGTTCGACCGGTAGACCGTTGCGTAACACGCCCGCCGAGCGGAGTGACTCTTGTTGGGCGGATGCCACGCCCCAAACCGGGGATCGATATCGATGAAGAACGGCTCTTTGGGGCTCGGAATCGCGTACGACGGCGGCCGCGCGGGGAGCCGATTCGAGTAGATGAGCACCGCGGCCCCACATTCGGCCAGCGCAACCGTCAACAAGAGGCTGAAGGTTAGTTTGCCAAGGATGCTTGTAAGCCCGCGAAGGAGCCCTCCGCCGCCCTCGCGGGGCTCGGAGTCCGACGGCCGCGTTTCACTCATGGTCGCGGGCGCTAACACGGCCGTCTCGGATCGGCAATGTGACCTGGGTCGCGACGTTTTCAGCCTCGACGGGCCCTCGGTTCTTCCGACATCCTCAGAGCATTGCTGGAGTCCATCGACCTCGCGTTTCGCTCGCTGATCCGCAACCCGGTGCGCACCGGTCTGACGGTCCTCGGTCTGGCCATCGGCGTGGCCGCGTTCATCGCGATGGTCAGCTTTGGCAACGGTGCCCGCGCCTCGGTGGTCGGCCAGTTCGAACGTCTTGGTGTCAACGTGATCTCCCTTAGCCCCGGAGGTGCCCGACCGGGTGGCCTGCCGCCGTCGCCCCTCACCGACGCCGACATCCAGGCCCTCGAGGCCGAGAGCACGACCGTCGACTTCTTCGTGCCCGTGCAAGCGCGGACGACCCAGGCCACGTACGGCGCCGCCACCCGAGCCGTCCCGCTTCGGGCGACCGTTCCGGACTATGTGCGCCTGAAGCAGACGAGCTTCAGCGCCGGGGGCTTCTTCGATCGGGTGGACCTTCGATCCCGCGCCAAAGTGTGCGTCATCGGCGCCACGACCTCGCAGCGATTCTTCCAAGGCGCCGTCCCGCTCGGAGAGGTCATCAGTCTGCAAGACAAGCTTCGCTGCCGGGTGATCGGCGTCTTTTTCCCTGTTGGCCGGGCCACCAGCGGGCGCGACCTCGACGATTTCATCATTGTCCCCTTCACCACCTACCGTACCTACCTGGCCGGCCCCGACGCCCCCTTCAACGCCATCGACCTTCGCCCCAAGCCGGGTACCACCCGGGCCGAAGTCCGCGCCGAGCTGACCGACATCCTTCGCCGAACCCACCGCCTTGGGCCCGGCGACGAGGACGACTTTCGCTTTCATAGCCCGGACGATGCGATCAAGGTCGCCGATAGCGTCGCCTCGATCCTCACCGGCTTGCTCGCGGCGATCGCCGGAGTATCGCTCCTGGTGGGCGGCATCGGCATCATGAACATTCAGTTGGTTTCGGTGACCGAACGAACGCAAGAGATCGGCATCCGGGCCGCGATCGGCGCCCGACCGAGCCAGATCCTCCAGCAATTCCTGGTCGAGGCGGTGGTCCTCGCCCTCCTCGGCACGTTCGCGGGAACCGTAGTGGGCACCGTGATCGCGCTGGTGGTCGCCGAAGCCATGCGTTGGCCAACCGAGATTCCGTTCGTCGCGATCATCATCGCGGTTCTGTTCGGCGCCGGAACCGGCATCCTGTTCGGTTACCTACCGGCCCGGCGGGCTGCGCGACTCGATCCGGTCGACGCCCTGAGACGCGAGTGAACCATCGCCGTCGATCGGTCTTGCCTGATGCACTGGACCCGTCGACAACCACTTGCAAGTGCCACCACGCAGCGAGCGAAGTGAGCCAAGACGGGAGGGTGCGATTCACTCGCGCCCGGGACCCGAGGTATTGCTGATGACCGAGGCTGTTCCTCCCGCCCCGCAGTCGGCCGACGCCCAGCTCCCCACCACGCGAAGCATCTTCGGCCTCCGGTCGGGGCTCGTCGTGCGGACTACCCTCGCCTCACTCGCGATCGGCGCCGTCCACGGTTGCTCGCGCCCCGAGGCGTGCCTCGAGCCGGGGGTGGTCGTCCGACCGGACAGCTTCGAGCGCAAGCCCGACCACGAGACGCTCAGCGCTTGGCAAGACCGAGTGCGCGCATCGATGCGCAAGGCCCTCGCCATCGACGACGTTCAAGCCCATCGGGTGCCGGTGGTCATTCGAACTCCCGCCGAGCACCCGCCGATCGGCACCGTCGTCCTTCTGCACGGCCATGGCTACAGTGCCCTCAGCATCATGGTTCGGGCCGACCTCGGCGAACGGCTGTCCGCCCGCGGCTGGCGGGTGGTCGCCCCCGCCCTGCGAGGCTTCGCGCGGTACCCACCGGGGTCGTCACCCCTCCACACCGAATACGTCGCCGGGTTGCCGAAAGACGCGTACCTGCCCGCCGTGCTCGCCGACCTGCTGAAGACCATCCAGCTAGAGACCGAGGATCATCCAGGACCGACGGTCGTGGTCGGGCATTCCTTGGGCGCGTACCTAGCGTTGCACGTAGCCGCGCTCGAACCCCGGATCGACGCCGTGTTCGTCGGAAGCCTGTTCGTGCGCACCCGCTGCATCAACTCTCAGGAACACCACGAATGCCAGCACCATGCAGATCTCGCCGAGCGCTTGGGCACCGAGGATATCGCCATGCTGGTGGCTCCCCGCCGCCTCGAGGTGATGTGGGGCGAACAGGACGCCTTCTTCACTGACGCCGCGCGGAGCCTCCTTGCGATCACCAAAGCTCGCTTCCGCGCCGTTGGCGCCGCCGACCGCTTTCGATCTTCCGTAATTCAAGGCATCGGCCACGCGGTCGACGGCGACACCATCGTGGGCTTTGTCGACCGCGTCGCCACGTCGACGACGCCCCTCGGTTCGGATCGACAGCGTTAGCCGTCGGACGAACCGCGCCACGGCGCCACCAACTCGCCGTGCTCGGCCAGCCAGTCGTCGCGGGCGAAGACCCACACTCGACGACCGGTGCTACCGTGAACCTCGAGCAGTCGCCCACCGAGCGACGAATACCAGCTGGGCGCGCGCAAAGCGCCGACCGGGAGCAGCCGGTAGCCATGCAACCGATCTTGCCGCAACGCCCCAAAGAACGGCATTGCGCCGGGCGCTCGGCGATACTTGAGCATCGCACGACCCAGCCCTGATGAGTCCGAGCGCTCGCGGAAGCGATCAAGGAACCCCTCGGGCACCACAATGAGGTCGGGACGCCGGGCCGGATAGTTCATGAAGTCGTCGGCGATTTCGCTCAGTCCTACGATTGGAGGTTGTGGCCCCCAGCCGACGGCGCTCACCCGCGTCGTTCGGTACGGCGCATCGTCACCCAGGTCGAAGCGAGGCAGATAGACACCCAAACCGTGCGTCTCGACGGTGGTTCCGTCGGGCACCGTCTGGAGGAATCGCTCTACGTCGCGGCGTGCGTCGAGCCATTGAGTCACCACGAGCTCGACATTCGGCGCGAACCCGACGCCGACCAAGACCGCCCCCGCGACCGACGCGGAGCGGGCGGCGCCGACTCGCGCGAGCACATTGGCGAGCGCAGCGACGGCGACCCCCGCGTACCCGCTGAACCAGTATGCGAATACCAGCATGAAGCGGTGCTCGGCCCGAGCCACGACCAGCGTGAACGCCACCATCGTGCTGATTCCGGCCACCAACGGGAGTAACCCCCACCCCCATCGCAAAAAGCCATCTTTCGGCCATGAGGTTCGAGCGGGCCGATAACCCGAGAGAGCGACCAGAACTCCGGCCCACGCCACGATCAAAACCGGCAGCGGCCAGAAGAAATCCGTCTGGAACCGAAAGAGATCTTGCAGATTCGCCATCACGCCTTCGAATCCGAGCGGGTACTGGCGCCAATCCTGGCTGTTTGTTCCGGTCAGCATCTTGATGCGAGCTACGAACCCGGTCGGATTGATCACCGCTCCGCTGAGCGTGGCATACAGCCCCGCGCCGAGCCCGGCGGCGGCCCCGAGGCGCGCGAAATGGCGCCGACCAGCCGCGAATGCGGTCGGAAAGAGCAAAGGTAACAAGACCAGATAGATCGGCCCCACGAGCGCGTACGTCGCATAGGCTTGGTCTTTCGCCGCGATCGAAGCGGCCGTGAAAAAGGCGAACCACCCATAGTGGTGCCAGTCGCCTTCGCGCGCGATCAAAACCAATCGATCCACCGCGAGCACGATCCACATGAGGTAAGCGGTATCGACGTTGGTGACCCGCCCGTAGTACGCGACCGTCAGATTGGCGGCGGTGAATGCGAGCGCCCAGTGTGCCGCGACCGAACCGAACAACGTGCGCCACACCCGCGCTGCGGCCGTCAGCCCCAAGCAAGTCATGCCTACGTGAAGGAGCTTGGTCACCAGCGCGATCGCGGTCATCGACGGCACGCCGACGACAGTGTCGACGATCGATGCCTCGGACACCGCCGCGTAGATGACGTCGATGAGCAGCACGGGCGACGCGACGAGGCCGATGAGCAGATAGTGAAAAAGGGGGTACCGATGGGCCTTACCGGGCGTGAGATTCTCGGCTACCCCCCCCAAAAAGTCGCGGGGCGCTGCTCCGTCGTTTTCCCACCCATAGAAGCCTGGCTGGTCCCAGAAGAGCCCCAGAAGCTCGAACAGGGCGAAGGCGAAGACAATCCACCGAATGCCGGGTTCGGCGCTCGCGACGACATCCCGAAACGGTGCGTGCGCGCCGCGCAGCCACCGTCGCCACCTAGGACCCGATCCCCTCGATTCCGTTGAGTCGTCTTTGGTCACGCGCGCTTCTCCCGAGTGGTGACCCGCTGCGGGTCGGCCCTTCCCGATCCCTCGGAGCTCGATGACTCGGCGTCGGAGGTTGGAGGCTTCGAGCGCGTCGCACCGGCGATCGCATAGGTTCTCCGTTTGACGAGATAAAGGGTTCCGAGCATCAGGGCGACCGCTCCAAACCACGGCGCCCGATGCACGGTCGTCAGGCTCAGCAAGACATCTTGAAAGCCGATCGCCACCACCGCGAACACCACGATCACCGCGGCGTTGATGCTCAGGTGGGGCTGGTAAAGCTGAATGCGGGTGAGCCGGTGTTGATAGACCACCATCCCGATGCACTGAATGAGGTACGCCATCGCCGTGGAGAGGGCCGCCCCGACCATCCCCATCGGCGGAATCAGAACGGCGTTGAATGTGATGTTCAGCCCCAGGGCCAGGACGTTGAACAGCAGAAACGCTCGGCTCCTACCGAGGCCCTGCAGAACGCCGCCGGTCAGAGCCAACAGGCCGTTGACGAGGTTGCTCACCAGGAGGATCGACAGCGCCTCGGGCCGCACCGCGTAGTTCCGTCCCGCGATGCCCAGAATCTCGGCCGGAAAGAACAGCACGACCACCGCGACGATGATCTGAATGCTGGTCACCATGTTGACCGCATAGCTGAATGCACCGGGTAGCTCTCGACGTCGGCGCTCGACCTGCATGCCGCTCACGATGGGTACGATCAGGGGGTCGTAGCCCTGCCGAATGCCCCGCACCCCGTTGGTCAGCATCATCATGACCGAGTAGATGGCGGCGTCTTCGGGGCTCGCCAGCAGCAGGAGCATCCACAGGTCGACCCGAAGCGCGACGTTCCCGATGGCCTGCGACAGCCCGATGGGGACCGAGTAGGCCATGAGGGCCGGCGGCACCGTCGACCGTTTCCATACTTCGAGTCTCGGGAAATGGCGTCTGCTCAGCCACCACAATACCGCTGCCCCCATCGAATGGCTCACGAAGTAGCCGATGGCGAGCGCGATGTCGCCAACCCCGAGGGCGAACAACGACAGCGAGATCAATGGCCCGACCGACGTGGCCAGGAACTGATTGATCAGCAGGTTGTACTCGGGCCGCCGAATACCATCGAACGCGGCCGCCCAGCAATGGAGGCTCATGTACGGTACCAGCGTGGCCAAACACAAGATCAGGAAGGTGGGGGAGACCGGATCGAAGGCCGACAGGCCGTCGAGTGCACCCGCGGCGATGATCGCGGTGCCCACCGCGACGACGATTAGGGCCGTCGAATGGGTCCTCCGCATCACCTCGGTGAGCCCGTCGTGTGGCGATCGACCCTCGCGCCGGTTGGCGGGCAGCCACCAGGTGAGCCCCTTGTCGAGCCCGAATACGACCACCCGCGAAGCGGTGAGCACGAACAGCTGCACCGAAACAAAGATGCCAAAGACATCTTGCGGAAAGGCCCGGGCCATCAATACGACGAGGACCGGCGAGATATTTCGAAAGACGAGCCCGGCGACGTTGACGGTCGTGCCCCGGGCTAGATGCCGCTTGTCAGCGTCCATCTATTGGCCTTGTCGACCTGAGACGAAGGTCACGCTGATCCCTCGCCGGACGGAAAGTTGTTGAGCGCTCGCTCCTGCCTCGCCTCGACGTTGAGCACACTCGGTGCTTCGCCGTGGTAGGCGAGCGTCTCCTTCACCTGGTACACGTTGCCCCGTCCCTGTAACCGACGGGTGAACTGTTCGGACACCCCGCTACTGCGCCGGGGGTCGTCGATCCACCGCCACACGTGCGGAGCGAACACTTGCCAGTTCAGCGACTCAAAGAACCGGGAGCCGGCAATGAACGCGTGAAGGTCGAACCACTGAGTCTGGCGAACCGGCAGCCCGTCGACGGGGCGCCGCGCGAAATTGACCCACCGCCCATCGGGCTCATCGTCGTCGAAGGCGGCCAGATACAGGACCGCCTTCATCGGATCCTTGATTCGCTCGAATAGATCAAGACTCTGTTCCACGAACGTGCGCTTGAACTCGACATCGTCTTCCAAGAAGATCGTTGTTTGCGGCTGCACCGCCCGCACCGCGTCGAAGATCGCCTGATAAGTGAGGTAGCGCCCAGGCTTGCCGAGCCAATTCTCCCCCTCGTAATAGGCAAAACGGCCCGAGAAGCTCGTCTCGAGAACGTCGAGCGCGACCCGATAGTCGTGGTCGCTGCGGTCGCGAACCACGACGACGAACACCGCTTCGAGCAGACCCGCCGCGGCGACCGAATCGTGGAGCGATCGCAACAAGCGGGCGCAGGATTCGGCACGGGCATAGGTGGTCAAGCCCACGCACAGCGAGGTCGGGGGTGCGGGTATGTCCCGAATCAGGTCGATGGACCGACCGCGAGCGACGAAGCGCACCGCTTCCGCGTTGGTCGACAGAAAGGGCAAAGGTCTGTTGAGTCGACATTGCAGCGCCCACACACCGCGGGACCACAAACCGCGCACGTCGGCCATACGGGCAGCATAGCTCGAAAAGGCGACCTTCCCCACGATAAACATCGACCGCGGAGCCCGCACCCGGGCGGCGGACACGCTTTGAAAACCCGGTATCGGATGTTAGGCCATGGTCGGCGCTTCAGCGAACTGGATCATGACTTTGTCAACGACGCCGCCCCCCGCGCAGGACCGAACGGGCGACCTCGCGGATTCCCTCAGGAACGGAGACCGCAGGCAAATGCCCCCCCGCCGGTCGACTTGGGTCTATCTAACGGGGGCTCTGATCGTGTCGCTGTTCGCCTTGCCCCACCTCGCCGGACCGCTGGAAGATGTCTCGGCCTTCATCATCGAGGCCAGCCTGATCGTCCTCGGTCTTCGCTTGGCTTTGGACATGAGCCGGCGAACACTCGCGTCTCAACACTTAGACGGGTCGGCGCGACTCACTCGCGCGCCGAGCCTCGGGCACTGGAACCGGATTTGGTGGGTGACCTCGTTGATCTTGGTTGCGTTCAGCATCGGACAACTCACGCGTAGCAAGAAGCCTTACCCATTCATGCCGTTCAGGATGTATGGGGGGGCGAAGGAAGACCGCTCGACCTTCCTGGTCTTCGAAGCGATTCATCGATCGAGCACACGCCAACAGCTTAGACTCTCGCAGATCGTGAGCAGTTTGGGCGCTGCGCGCGGTATTCGCGGTCTGACGAAACGGTTGTCCGACCTGCCCGCGACGGACGCCGTGATCGACCCGGACCGGTTGACCGAAGATCAGCAGCTCGGTCTCGAAGCCTTGCGTCGCTTAATCACCCTGAACAATGAACGACGCCCCACCGATCCCATCGAGGCGGTGGTGATCTACCGAGTGGACCTCGAGCCCCCGTTTCGCCCCGACACGCAGGTCCGAACGTCTCTCGGGCGTGTCGAGTGGGTCGCGCCATGATCTACACGAACGCGCGATCTCAGCATCTGGCCCTCTTCCGCATCGCCGTCCTGACTTATTGGGTCATCGCTCTGGCGCGGCGCCCGCTGGATGACCTCGTGCGGCTACCCGCGACTTGGTTCGAACCCCATGGCCCCTGGCTCTTCGTCCCAGCGTCTTGGCTCGAGCATCTTTGGACGCCGGCGGCGATTCAGCCGCTCAAGGGGGCAACCATCGCGGTACTGGTGCTGGTTATGGTGGGGGCCAAGGGCAGAGCGGTATGGTCGGCGGTCGCGGTCGTCCTACTGACGACCGTCACCGCCTTCGTGCGAGGGTTCGGCCACCCGGACCACGCCGATGTTCAGCTGTTGCTCGTGACCGCCCTTCTGATGGTGACGCCGGCTTGGGATGCATACGCGTGGAGCACCAACGCGCGATCTCCATGCCCCAACGATGCCCGCTATGCGGAGGCGTTCACTGCGTTGGCCCTGGTATTTTCGTATCCCTACTTTCTTACCGCCGCCTATCGGCTGGCTAAAGAGGGATTCACCATCTTTATGGGTCCTTCGATCATGGCCTTTTTGGCTCGTGACAGTCTGGTGCTCGACGACTTCACCTTCTCTTACGGATTGTTGATCGCCGAGCAGTCCCACCTGCTCCCGTTGTTGAATCTCGGGTTCTTGGTCACGACCTTCGCCGAACTCGCCGCCCCGTGGGCACACCTGCACCGCCGCGGATGCTTGGTCTGGGTCGTAATTATCCTCTCCTTTCATCTGCTGACGCCTTTCGTGATGCACATCGTATTCGTCCAAAACATCTTCCTGATTCTGGCTCTGTATGTCTGGCCCTTCGGCTGGCGCGCCACCGGCGACGAAGTCGAGGCGCCCCGGGCCAACGTCAGCGAGGTCGGCGCTTAGGCTTGACCCGAAGAGCTGACCGTGAAGCTTGTAGGTTGACGCTCGTCGCCTCGAGAGAACGGCACAGGACTGTCAGATGCCCGATAACCGCGAACAACCCCCCACCAAGAAGCCGCTCCCCCCACAAGAACCGCTCGAAAAACCGCCCCCCAAAGCACCCTCCCGAGTACCCGGACCTAGCCCGGCCGTCTTGCTGGGATTCAGTCTCCTGAGTACTCTTATCCCCTTCCTGCTCAATTGGGGCGTCGTCGGAGTGGCCGATTTCGACCAATTCGCTGCGTTCAACCAGATCGCCCTGTGGTGGCATGAGTTGGGGGACCGCAGCGTTACGTGGGACCCGTTTCTGTGCGGAGGTGCGACGCTCGTCGGCAATCCGCAAGTGCCGCTGTATCACGTTAACCTGCCGGTCTATTGGCTCTTCGGACCCGTTAACGGTCTAGGCATGTCGTTTATCCCGTGGGCGATCGTCGGCTTCACGGGGATGTTTCGACTGGCGCGTTACTTCGGCCTCGAGCAGTCGGTCGCTGGATGGGTAGCGGCCGCCTGGATCCTCAACGGGTACTTCGTCGGCCAGCTGGGCTCCATGCATGTCATGTACACCGCCTTTCATCTGGTGCCCTGGATCTTCTACCTGAACATCCACTTGGCCCGCCACGGCAGCTGGCGGGCGGCCGGGGCCCTGCCGTTCGTGCTCGGCGTAGGCGGCTTGTACAACCATCACTTTCTCGCGTACGGCTTCCCCTTCGCGGTCGGGCATTTCTTGGTCGAGTGCCTCCTCGCGCGTCGGGAACCGGGCCTGATTCGGAAGGTCACCGTGCACATGGTGGGCGTGATCCTCTCGCTGGGAATGATCGCGGTGTTCTTCGTCCCGAGCTTCGCCTGGAATTCGCAGTATCCGCGCTTCAAGGCCGGGGAATTCGAGCCTCCCCTCAACCTGATTCAGATGCTGTTCCTCCCCGTTCAGGTCGTCCCGTTCGAAGTCGAGCACGACATGTTCGAGCGTTATTACACGCTCGGTCCGCTCCTGTTCGTGTTCTTGGTTCTTGGCATCGTGCACCGGGAGTGGATGCGCCCCCAGCTACGGGGGGTGGTGATCGTTTGCGTGGTGGCATTCTTGACGGCGGTCGGCAGCCTGGCGCCCTTGGGCCTACCGGAGGTCGCGCCCTTCGACCTGATCCGTCGATTCGTTCCCGGCTACCAGGCCATCCGAGTACCGTCGCGCTTCTTCATCAACGGCTTGCCCGCGATCCTGTTGGTCGTGGGCTTCGAATGGCAACGGCGCTTTAGGACCGGCAACTGGTCGGTCGCCCGTCAGCTGCTCGTCCTCGCCGCGACCCTCGGGCCGCTGTGGCTCTTCAATTTCTCCTATTTCGAATTCAGCTTGTTCAGCGAGGAGCGCGCACGCGACCGCGTTCGACCGGCGCATATGAGCGATGAATTCCACTGGGCCGAGCCCGGCTTTCGGTTCCGCATGATGCAGAAACTCGAGCCCAACGTGGGGGTCCTCGACTGCTACGAAGCCCTCGAGGTCCCCAAAGCCAAGACGCTCGACCCCGGCCAAGGCTTCGTACTCGACGCGACAATTCCCCATCGTGTCGAACGCATCAGCTGGGGCGAAATGATCGTACGGATCAACGCTGCCGATACATCGACCGCCGCCTCCGGACGGGTACGCTTCAACTTCAATCATCACCGAGGTTGGCAGGTCGTCACCACCGACGGTACGGTCACCATTGTCTCGAAGGACCGCATGCCGTTGACTCTCGAGCTCGAGGGCGCGTCCTTCGCCCATTTAAAGTACGTCGACCCGAGCTGGCGTTGGGGCGCACAGATCTCTTTCGTGGCTCTCGGCCTGTCCCTATTGTTCTTGGCGACCTGCCTCCTGGCCGACGGCAGAGCCCGTGAGAAGCCCCCTAAGAGCCGATTATCGGCCCTTCGAGCCCCAACCGGTGACCTCGATAGATAGCGCAGGCTCGCTTCCGCCTTGCCGTTGGCGCGGCACTAGCGCTACGATCTTCGCTCTCAGGAGAACGACATGGCGCAGGCAATCCCCGCACACGATGACTCCGCTCCCGCCGTAGCCCCGCGGCGGCTTGACGCGACTCTCAACCTCCAACGCAAGGCGGCGATCGCCCACGGCAAGGCCACCGACCACGCGGGTCGAGTGCGGGTAGCGCCGATGGACGGTTTCGATATGGGTCGAACCATCTTCGGTGACCTCAAGGGCGCCGTGCCCCGCATGTTCATGAAGGCGAAGCTGGCCACCGAGGTCTTCTGGTCGGACGCCGCGATCCTCGACATCGAGGCGGCGTACGACGCGTCGGAGCGCGCGAATCCTACCCCCGCGGTCGACCAGCGCCTGATCGACTTCATGGTCGACGAGTGCGACTTCAGCATGGAGCACGCCGACGGCTCGTTCCTTCAGCACCTGGTCTTCTGTCACGATTACTCGGTCAAGCATTACCCCGAGCATTCGGCGAACGTCGCCCTGTTGCACTCCATCTTGGGCACCGCGACCAACACGTTCGCCATGGACGTGGCGAAGCTACCCAAGCTCCGCGAGCTGTTGACCGACTTCGAGGCCCTGCATGTCGAGGCCTTTCCGTCGATTCTCCGCTTGTTCTACGACGGAGCGCTACTGCCCGAGCTGACGGCCAACCTCGGCCGGCTCGACCAGCTGAAGGCCCTTCGTTTTCATCGCGTCATCGACAACGAGTCGATGACGCTCGACGCCCCGAACCTCTGGATCAACTTCAACTACCACCTCATGCACTTCGTCGACTTCATGCCGGCCGCCAATTGGGCCGCGCACGGGTCTGACCCGCTCTTGACTCAGTTCAGGGCGTTGTCCGACTTTCTCGATAGAGCCGGCCAGCGGCAGGCTCGGGTCGAGGTGAGCTTCCCCGACAGCCGAAAGAAGCCGGTCGGCGAGGTTCAAAGCGTCATCGGCCGAGTATCGGATTCGATCCCCTCGTCCGTCAAATTGTCGCTCGCGCGGAAGTCAATTCGCGAATATTCTCAAAGGATCGGACATAGCTTGGACTATCGGCTGGAGTGGTCGAGCTAAGCCCTGACTCGATGGACCCGCGCGAGCGATTCACTCACACGGTCGAGGACTACGACCGTTATCGTCCGAACTATCCGCAGGCCCTCTTCGACTGGCTGATGACGTTCGCGGAGCTTTCGCCGGGCGATGTGGTCATCGACGTCGGCTGCGGCACCGGCATCTCGTCTCGGCAGCTCGCCGCGATGGGGCTCACCGTCATCGCCGCTGATCCGAATCCAGCGATGCTCGAGACGGCGCGGTCGCGCCCCGCCGCGGGCGTTTCATACGTCGAGACCGACGGCGAGCGTCTGGCGGTTCCGGTCGACCGATGTGCGGCGATCGTGGGTGGTCAGTCTTTTCACTGGCTCGACCTGTCCAAGGCCCGTCCCCGCTTCGCCGCGCTCACCGATGGCTGGGTGGTTCCCTTTTGGAACCTCCGCCAAGCTGGCCATCCGTTCATGGACGGGTATGAGGCGCTGCTGCACCGATGGTCGCCGGAGTATCTCCAGGTGTCTCCCGAGCGCCGAGCGTGGTCGATTCAAGGCGAGGTCGGCGCCGAGACCGTCCGGTTCTCACACTATCAAGACCTCGACCAAGACGGCCTGTTCGGCCGCGTATGGTCCAGCTCGTACATCCGAAACGTGGTGAAAGATCGAATCGGATTCAACGAAGAGCTTCGGGTTCTCTTCGAACAACACCACACGGCGGGGCAGGTCCGGCTCGAGTATCAGACGGTCGCACTGCCGTTTCGGGCCTGTACAACGGGTTGAGCGCCGACCTAACCCGAACCGGATTTCGTCCACACCGATACATGCTTGCTGCTTTCGCCAGTGAACTTGCTTCGCCCCCAGTCTTCCCAGCGTTCGGCCAGCGTCAAGCCGGCCAGCCGGGCCATCAAATCGAGCTCCGATGGCCATACGAAGCGGTGTAGCGACGAAAACGTCTCTGCTTGGCCGTCGGCGACCCAATAGTGGTGACTCCGCATCAGCTGCTGGGTCAGATCGATGTATTCGTCGAAGCCAACGTGAGAGGGGCTCACATCGAAAGCCCGAACGCGAGTCCCGGGGGGGAGGCTTCGCAGCGCCGGGACCTCCACTTCCACGACGAAACAGCCACCGGCCTCGAGATGGGCCGACGCATTGGCGAAGCATGCGACCTGCTCCGACTGAGTCGTTAGGTTCGTGATCGTGTTGAATACCAAGTAGACGACCCTGAACTCTCCTTCGACCCGGTCTTCGGCCATATGGCCTATCTTCACGTCGATATCGACCCCGCCCGGCTTCTCGCGCATTCGCCCGACCATCGGCGCCGAAATCTCGAGCCCCTTCACGTGCACGCCCCGGGCCGCAAGCGGAAGCGCCACCCGGCCCGTCCCGATGGCAAACTCGAGCGCGGACCCCGAACCGCATAGCCCCGTCAGAAATTCGACCGTCGGCCCGAGGACACTCGGGTCGAAGGCGGGCGCGACCCAGGCGTCATACCACCGCGCCGCCCGTTCATCGAAGATGACCGGCGAATCAGCCATCGAGCCAGTCCTTGAGCGCTCGGTAGGCGCGCGCGAGGTCCGGAACTTGGTAGTGAGCGTTGAGGCCACTCGGGTTGGGCAGAACCCAAAGCGCGACCCCGCCCAAACGCTCCGACTGAAGGCCCATCCTGGCCTTCGGCCGTTCGAAGGCGGTCCGATAGGCGGTGACTCCAAGTATGGCGACCGACCTCGGGCGCAGCCGGCGGACTTTGCGAACCAGCGTTCGGCCTCCCCGCGCGAGCGCGTCTCGGGAGACCTCATCCCCCCGGGCGGTCGCATGCCGTGCAATATTCGTCAGCCCGATCCCGAACTCGAGAAGCTTCCGGTCTTCCGGTGGTGCCAAGCGTCGAGGCACGAAACCACTCTCGTGCAAGGCAGCCCAGAAGCGGTTGCCCGGCCGTGCGAAATGGTGGCCGACGACGGCCGAGTACAGACTCGGGTTGATGCCGGCGAAGAGCACGTCGAGCTCCGCGCGGACGATATCGGGCACCGTTCGGCCATAGGCCGCCTCCAGTGCCTCACGGGTCGGCCGGCTACCCACGGCGATGACCATCGGCCGCCTGGAGCATCCCCGCCAGCGCGCGATTGTGCGGCACATCGATCCCGAAACGCTCCGCGGTTCGGACGACGACCTGGTTGCGTGCATCCCACTCCATCGGTCGACCTGCCTCTCGGTCTTGGGTGATCGAGCTTCGGTGCTCGGGCGTCTTTCCGATCTTCTCGAAGGTGGACCGAACGAGAGCATCGTCGTCGTCGAAGGCCGCCCCCGCCGCCCGCCCGACCGCGATGATCTCTTTGAGCACCGCCTCGGCGCTGGGCCTCATATATGGCTCCAAAATCGCCCCATTGGGGGCCATCGAGAGGGCACACATCCCGAGCGTCGCGTTCACCAGGAGCTTCGTCCAAGCATTCGTTGTCCAGTCGTCGGTAGGCGTCACGTTGACCCGCTCGTCGAAGAGACCCGCGAATGCCTCAGCGTCGGGACCCGCGGGGACCGTCAGCGTGCCCTTTCGTCGCTGCAAAACCGCTGTTGGTCCGGACCGCGAACACGGCATGGAGATCACCACCGGAAGAACGGTTCCGGTCCCCCAATACGGCCGGACCCGGTCGACATGATCGACGCCGTTCTGCACGACGGCCAGGCCTGCGTCCGGTCTGGCCAGGCGCCGCAAAAAACAGCCGGCCGCGTCGACCTGGTAGGCCTTGGTCGTGAGCAACACCCACCGCGTCGGCGCCACCCGATCGAGCGAAGACCACACGGGCGTCGCGAATCGACGCGTTTCGTGTTCGAACGTGTGCTCGAATCCCGACCTTTCGGTCGGACCAAACAGCATCACGCGGTGTCCTCGGGAAAGGAGGCTTGCCGCCAGCGCGAGTCCGATCGCGCCGGGACCGACGATGCCGATGGATTGCGGATGGTCTGCAGAGGGTGTCACTGACTGGAGGCTACTTCGAGCGGCTCCCGCCGAGAACCATCGGATCGTGAAGTCTGCTGCGCCTTAGAACAACTCGAGGTCACCCTCGGCCGTCGACCGCTGCTCGACGGCTGATCCCCTCGAGCGCTGGGCGCGCACCCGCTCGATCGCCGTTGAGAGCGTGGCATGGCCGTGAGGGTCGGTCCGAGCCACCGTCAGGGCACCATTGACTTGTTCGAGCAGCGTCCGAAGCCCGTCCACGCGCTGCGCGAGATGGCCGAGCAGCGGCTCCACGACATCTTCCAACGGCATCGTACGAGTCGCGCTGTCGGCGCTCGTTCGCACCCGATCCGCGAACTCCGTTACCTCATCGAGGGTATTCGAGACGCGTCTCTCCATGGCCCGCATTCGATCCAGCATCTCGTCAACGTCGCCTTTGGCGGTAAGGGCCATACTCATATCCTGCGACGCGATCTCTCGCGCTGCGTCACGAACGTCATCGATGACCGCCCGCGCCGAATCGACCCGGTCACCGATCTTCTCGTTCAGGAGCTTCGTGTTTCTCGATAAGAGGCGCACTTCCGATGCCACGACGGTGAAGCCCTTGCCGGCCTCGCCGGCTCTCGCCGCCTCGAGAGCGGCATTGATGGCTAGCACGTTGGTTTCTTCCGCGATCGAGTCGACCTGCGAAACGAGGTCGAAGATGTCGTCCATGTGCTGGACCATGTCGTCGATCTTGAAAGAGATCGTCAGCGACTGCTTGCTGAAATGGGCCAGTAGCTCGGCAAAGTTCCGCAGGACGGTCGCGGTTTGGCTCACGAAAGCGGCGATGTTCAGACCGTCGCGATCGCCTTCGTGCACGGCGCCCGACATGGCGACGAGCAACTGTTTGACTTGTTGCTGCTGCTCGACCGCATCCGCGGTCAGGAGCTGAAAACTCTCCAGAAGCTCCGACGATGCTTCACGGAGGATGCCGCGCGCCCGCTGGAGGTCGGCAAAGATGTCCGAGCACTCCGTGGTTTGCACCTCGGTGACCGCTCGCAAGAGCTTCCCCGCACCGCCTCCGTTATCGGGCGGTCGCGAAGGCACCGGCTCTCGGTCCCCATCAAGCAGCTGAGTCTCGGTTCGATCCTTCATCGTCCGCCCGCTGTCGAGCCCCCGTGGCCGCCCGTTCTGAGACTCGCACTCACCGATCGGACATTTCGGCTCGGGAAGCCGCTTCTTGAGGCCAAGCCGACTCAAGCGCGTGTTCCTAAGGTCGAATCCCAATTCAACCATGAGTGTGGTGCTCAAGAATGTCTCCAACACCAATACGATTCAGGTCACGGGTCGTTTCGACTTCTCGATCCATCGCGACTTTCGCGAGGTGTGCAAAACGGTGGGCAGGTCGGATGCGTGCGTTATCGATCTCGAGAACGCCACCTATGTCGATTCTTCCGCTCTCGGTATGATGCTGTTGCTCCGCGAACAAGTCGCCAGTGTCCGCATCGTCTGCCCGAACCCCGACGTGCGAAAGATTCTGGAGATCGCCAACTTCCAAAAGCTGTTCGAGCTGCATTGAGGCTGACTTGTCCGCCGACGTGCTCATCGTTGACGACGACCGGCTGAGTCGTCGACTGCTCGCGAAGTATATCGAAGCGGCCGGATATGTCGTTCGACAAGCCGAATCCGGTGAGCAAGCCTTGTCGATGTACGAAGACAAACGCCCGGATGTCGTCTTGCTCGACGTCATCATGCCAGGCATCGACGGATACGAAACCGCCCGGCGCATGAAGTCGATGAGCGAGGAGACCTACGTCCCGATTCTCTTGCTGACCGCGCTGACCGAAGCCGACTGTCTCGCCCGCGGACTCGCGGCCGGCGCCGATGACTTCCTGTCGAAACCGTACAACCGCACCGTTCTCGAGAGCCGCCTTCGGGCGGCGCTTCGGACGAAGCGGCTCTTCAGCGATCTGGCCGAAACGACCTCTGAGCTCCAGGAGCTGAACGATCGCGCGACGAAAGACCTGCACTTGGCCGAAAAGGTCATGGCACGCTTCATTCACAGCGACCTCTTGGGAGCACCGTTCATCAGGTATCGATGCGTACCGACGGCGATCTTCAACGGTGACCTTCTCATGGCCGAAGTCACCCCGAACGGCTTGATGCGCGTCATGCTCGCCGACTTCGCCGGTCACGGTTTGGCCGCCTCCATCGGGGGGCAACCGATGGCGTCGATGTTCCGCAGCATGACCCACGAAGGTCACTCGGTCGAGAGTATCCTCGACACCGCAAACCTACAGTTGAAGAGCTTTCTGCCCCCGGAGCTCTTTCTCGCGGTGTGCATCGTGGAGCTCAACCCCGCCGAACGGACGATGACCGCTTGGAATGCGGGTATGCCGTCGGTTCTGGTACGAGGCGTAGATGGGAGGCTGAAAGCCAACTTTACTTCCTCGTTTATCCCCCTCGGAATCGTGCATCAGACGTTTGACTGCGACGCCGAGCACAGCCGAGTCGAACTCGAAGATGGGGACCGCATCTATCTCCATTCCGATGGCTTCACCGAAGCGACGAATGCCGACAACGAGGAGTTCGGGGAGGCAAGGTTTCTGGAGGGGCTCTTGCAGCCCGTCGACGGCGAGGCCGTGTTCCCCGGGCTGCTCGAAAAGCACTCCCGATTCGTCAACCGCAAACCCGCGGTCGACGACGTCACCATCGTTGAGATCCGACAGGACCACCGCTCGATGGCGTCGTTCGTCAAGTCGTCAGCTCCGAAATCTGGCTTTCAGATGGCGGTCACGTTGGGCCCTGAAATCCTGACCGTGCAGGACCCGGTCCGAACGATCGAGAATCTGCTCCAGAGCATCCCGTTGCTGCGCGACCATCACTCTTTCAAATTCGTCCTATTCGAGCTGGTCTCGAATGCCATCGACCACGGATTGCTCGGTCTCGACTCCGAGCTCAAACGTGGTCCCAACGGATTTGAGCGCTACTACTCACTCCGAGAAGAACGGCTGAAAAAACTCGAGAGCGGCCGACTCCAGGTCGAACTCGAAATCCGAGATGAGGACGCCAGCGAGATCATCCTGCGGGTCCAGGATTCGGGATCGGGCTTTGACGTCGGAAGCCTGGATATCCGTGGACTCCGCGCGCCCAGCGAGCAGCCCCACGGCCGCGGGATCGAGCTCGCGGCGCAACTGTGTAAGGCGATCACGTACTATGGCAGCGGCAATCGCGTCGAAGCCCTGCTTAGCCGCACCGATACGAGTGGAGCCGAAGGGGCGAGCCAAACCGCGAAGTAGGTTCTCGAGGCCAGAATCTTCGGTCGACGGCGTGGCCTTCCTGCGGTCACCTGCTAGTCTCTCCCGTCGATGGCGGCGACATCCCTCCTGGCGGTCGATATCGGCAACTCGAATCTGAAGTTTGGCCTGCATGATGGGTCGAGGTGGGCCCACTACTGGCCGGTGGCTACCGTCCGCGACAAGATGCCCGACGAGTACGCCGTATTGCTTCGGTCCTTCTTACGGGAAGTCGATGTCGCGCCGAGCTCGATTCCTCGGGTCGTTCTCAGCTCCGTGGTACCGCATCTGTCCGACGGCATTGCCGAAATGCTCCATCGCCAGACAGGAAAGCCCATCCTTAGGGTCTCGACCGACCTCGACCTCGGCATCGAAGTGGCGACCGAACGACCGCGCGACGTGGGCACCGACCTGCTCGCCAACGCAGTAGCCGGGTTCTCGCGGTTCGGTCGAGCGTGCATCGTGGTGAACTTCGGGACCGCGACCACCCTGAGCGAAGTCTCCGACGCTGGCCGCTTGGCCGGGGTCGCCATCGCCGCCGGTCTCCAAGTGACGGCGAACGCGCTCGTCGGGGGAGCCGCGCAGCTCGCCCACGTTCCTCTCGAGATCCCACCGGGTGCACTGGGCCGGACAACCCAACACGCCATGCAGTCGGGCCTGGTTCTTGGACACCTCGCGATGGTCGAGGGCCTCATCGCCCGAATCGTGGCCGAACACGGTCCTCACCAAGTGGTCGCCACCGGGGGGCTCTCGAGGATATTCGCGAACCATACCCAGGTCTTCGACGCCGTCGACCCCTATCTCACCCTCGAAGGGCTTCGCCTGATCGCTGACCGAAACGCCCCGCCCGCCCCATCATAGAGGCCCGTCATGGGGCCCGATGACCTGCGCTCGCTGCTCGCCGATCCCCATCGCTAACAACACAGGGTCGGCCGCTTGCCGCTCGACGAAGTCTTGCTTGCTCTTCAGACCTCGCCACCCTTCGGCGATCAACACTTGCGCCACGGCCCCACCGAGCGTGCGACCTGGGCCCAGGACAACAATGACGTCCGGGAAGAACTCCCGAAGAGCGTTCTTGACGGCCCGCGTGAAATCGAAGGGCTCCGTCACCTGGGTTTGGAGCGTATACCCCCACAGAGCCTCCAGGTCGACGGCCTGAGGCCACCAGGTATGTCCTCGCCCATCGACCAGCGCGGTGCTTGGCTGCTGGAACATCGTCGGTGGAAGCCGAGCCTGCCCCTCGTTGGCTACCGTCGACTGCAAGGGCGTGTGAAACGCGGAGTGATTGACCAGGCGCATCGGGAATCGATCGCGCGGCTCCAGGACCCGCTCGGCTTCCTCAAGCGCCGCGCTCTCGCCAGCAAGAACCAGCATCCCCCCGAGCTCGATCGACAGATGCAGACCGTCGATCCGGTCGATCAACGCCATCAGCTCCGCTCGTCGGCCCGGAATCGGTCGCCAATCGTCGTCGACGAACGGATAGATCGTCTGGCCTCCAACAAGCGAAGTCTGCATCAGGGTACCCATGGTGTTGACGACCTCGAACCCCGAATCGGCGTCGAGAGCCCCCCCGCACGCGAGGGCGATGTACCAACCCATCGAGTTGCCGGTCACCGCGACCACGTCGTACCGGCTCCTGTCGATCGACAGGAAGTCAGCGTACGCACAGGCATAGATGAGGGCCGAGGCGTTGTCGCCGCGAGTGAACCGCCCGACAGTGAAGGTCTCCGATGCGTCGAGCTCGCGAATGGGCAACTGCCCCCGCTCCGTTCGCTGCGCATCGAAGCCCTTCAGTAGCTCGGTCTGATGGCCGTGATGGCGCTTCAGGTAACCGAGCTCTTCTCGATTGTAGGTGCCACGCCCCGGACAAATGGCGAGGACGGCCGGTTTGTTCACGAGATCGCCCTCATACTGGCGGGGCGTCCGACCAAAGCGAGCGCAGCCCGCACGATATCGTCCCGGCTGGGCATGGTCGCTCCGTACGCGGGGCCGGTGGCGATGAAGCTGTCTTCAGCCGCCAGTCTCGCCGTCGGTCGACCCGGGGCGACCTCCCCGCTGCGAGCCCGCTCGGTGAACAACGCCATCAACGCCTCGCTCTGCGAGCCGGTCGTTCGGCACTCATCGACGATCAGCACGTGAGCGCATTCTGCGCTCGCGGCGATGACCGCGTCGGCGGGCAAGGGAGCCAGCCACCGCAAATCGATGACCCGCACCCGCACCCCGTGGTCAGCTTCCAGGAGCCTTGCCGCCTGCCGAGATAGATAACAACCATTGGCGTACGTCACGATCGCCAGGTCACGCCCGTCGCCAGCGACTCCGACGGAACCCAGCCCACAGTCGTCATCGGCGTCGGGCTCGGGATACCGGTGCGCCCATAGCCCATCGCTCGGCGAATGGAGGTCTCGGGTCATATACAGGGCGATCGGTTCGATGAACGCGACGATCCGCTGCTCTTCGCGGGCCAAGCGGACGCACTGCCGGAGCATGAAAACGGCGTCGCGACCATTGGACGGACAGGCGATCACCAACCCCGGAATGTCGCGCAAAACGGCCAGCGAGTTGTCGTTGTGAAAGTGCCCCCCGAACCCTCGCTGATAACCGAGGCCCGCGATCCGGACGATCATTGGGTTCGTGAACTGCCCGTTGGAGAAGAACGACTGGGTCGCCGCTTCTCCCCGCAGCTGATCTTCAGCGTTGTGAAGGTAGGCAAGAAACTGAATCTCGGGGATCGGGATCAGGCCGTTGTGGGCCAGCCCGATGGCCAGCCCCAAGATCGCCTGCTCATCGAGAAGAGTGTCGATCACCCTTGCCGGCCCGAAACGTTGGTGGAGCCGCTGCGTCACGCCATAGACCCCACCTTTGCGGCCGACGTCCTCGCCGGCGAGCACGATTTCCGAGTGCGCGAGCATGAGGTCGGTCAACGCGAGGTTGATGAGCCGAGCCATCGGCTGCGGCTGGTCGAGCGAACGCACCGCACTTTCGCCGAGCGCAGCGTAGCGTTCTTCGGGGGAAGGCCGACGAGGCGGCCGAGCCGACCGCCCCGGAGGAACGATGCTCGCCATGACCTCCCGGGCCGTCTTCAGACGGTTGCGGCCGACCACCGCTTCGACGCCTCGGAACACCCGCGCCCCCGTCTCGTCGTACTGACGAAGCACTTGCTCGGGGCTCAGGATCGCCTCGTCGACGAGGCGCGCGGCGGTGAAGAGGAGCGGGTCATTCGCCTCGGTGGCTTCGATGAACTCCGGGCTCAAGTAGGCCGCGGGAACGTCGGCACCGGCGTGACCGTGCAGGCGCACGCAAACCACGTGCAGGATGGCCGGGGCTCGGCGCGGACGTACGTACTCGGCGACTCGAAACGCGGTCGCATAGGTCTCCACGGCATCGAGACCGTTACACTTGAAGTAAGCGAGCCCGGGGCGCCTCGACAGCGTCGCTTCGACCCAGCCGGGCGGGGACTTCACCGAAATGCCGAGCCCATTGTCTTCGCACACAAAGACCAACGGCAAGGCCACCTGCTGATGAGCCGTCCAGCCCGCGGTGTTGAGAGCACCTTGCGCGGTCGAGTGATTGGCCGACGCGTCCCCAAAGCTACACAACACGACGGCGTCGTCGGGGAGCCGTCGGTGCTCGGGTTGCAGCCGCTTCGCGAGTGCGATCGAGTATGCTGCCCCGACCGCCTTCGGTAGGTGCGAAGCGATCGTCGATGTCTGGGGTGGGATGTTCAAAGCGGTAGATCCGAGGACTTTGTGGCGTCCGCCGGAGATCGGGTCTTCCGACGAACTCGCGAAGCTCAACAGCATGTCCCACAGCGGCGTCTGCCCCGGCACCTGCCGCGCGCGGGCGATCAGGAAGGCGGCATCCCGGTAGTGCAGAAACGCCATATCAGTCGGCCGAAAGGCAGCCGCCACGGCGGCCATGCCTTCGTGCCCCGAGGACCAGATCGTGTAGAACCCCTCGCCGCGGGCCTTGAGAACGTTCGCGGCGCGGTCGAGATGACGGCTCAGCGCCTGACACTGAAAGAGCTCGACGAGGCCGGCCGGCGTCAGCCCAGCTTCAGCCAGCCGCACCGGCAACGAAACGGGTGGTAAGTCGCCCGCTTGAAGCCGACGTCGAAGGGTCTCGTGAACGATCTCGTTGCGGCTCACGGGCGCCCTCTAGAAAAACGCCTGCAACTCCGTCTGCGCGCGTCCCAAGATCAGCGCGTGAATGTCATGCGTTCCTTCGTACGTATTGACCGTTTCCAGATTCATCAGGTGACGCATGACCTGGAACTCTTCCGAGATACCGTTGCCGCCATGCATGTCGCGGGCATCACGGGCGATCGCCAGGGCCTTGCCACAATTGTTGCGTTTGACGATCGAGATCATCTCAGGCGCCATCCGGCCCTCGTCGAAGAGGCGCCCCACCCGCAGCGCGCCTTGCAGCCCGAGCGCAATCTCGGTTTGCATGTCGGCAAGCTTCTTCTGAAAGAGCTGCGTCTGCGCGAGCGGCCGGCCGAACTGCTTGCGATCGAGGCCGTACTGCCGTGCCGCGTGCCAGCAGAACTCCGCCGCGCCCATCGCGCCCCACGAGATGCCGTACCGCGCCCGGTTCAAGCAACCGAAGGGCCCCTTTAGGCCTTCGACGTGAGGGAAGAGCGCGTCCTCCCCGACCTCGACCCCATCCATGACAATCTCACCGGTGATCGATGCCCGCAGCGACAACTTGCCGGCAATCTTGGGCGCGGAGAGCCCGGGCAGCCCTTTGTCGAGGACGAAGCCTCGGATCTTGCCGTCGTGCGCGTCCGACTTGGCCCACACCACGAACACATCGGCGATCGGGCTGTTGGAGATCCACGTCTTGCTGCCGGTCAGGCGGTAGCCGGTCGTCGTCTTCTCGGCTCGGGTGCGCATACTGCCGGGGTCGGACCCCGCATCGGGCTCGGTCAGTCCGAAGCAGCCGATGAAGTCACCCGAAGCGAGCTTGGGCAGATACTTTACGCGCTGTTCTTCTGAGCCATAAGCGTGGATCGGATACATGACCAACGAGGACTGCACCGACATCATCGACCGATAGCCCGAGTCGACTCGCTCGACCTCTCGGGCGACCAGACCGTAGCTGACGTAGCCCGTTCCGAGTCCGCCGTACGTCTCGGGGATCGTGACCCCGAGCAGACCCACTTCACCCATTTCGCGGAAGATCTCGGGATCGGTGATCTCGTCGCGATAAGCGTCGATGACCCGAGGCTGAAGGCGGGTTTGCGCGTAGTTGCGAGCTGCGTCGCGAAGCAGCCGCTCGTCCTCCGTCAGCTGCTCGTCGAGACGAAAGGGATCGGCCCACTGAAACGCGGACGACTTCGCGAGGGCCCGGTCGGGCGAGATGGCCGGGGCGTTCTCAAGCGGTGCGGTGCTGGTCATGAAGGCTCCTCATCCGAGCGCCCCCGGAAAACGAGTTGGAATCCCGAGTCGTATCGAGTCCGGTCGTTCGGGTCGCGTGCACGGACGGATAGCAACTACATCCTGTGAAGCGCGCTCGACAAGGATCAAGCGCGGGCGCCGACCGGTCCGCGCCGATTCCTGGGGCTCGAAGCCAACCCTGACATACGCAGCGCGTCATTCGGGCGCCTACGGCGCGGTGCGACCGCCGCTTCCGGTCGCTGCGCCCCCCCAGCTCACGCCGGTCTCCTGTTCCTCGTCTTAGCCAGGAAAGGAGCTTTCATGACTTCATCGACGCCCCCTCTCACTCACCACGCCCCAAGAACCCGACGGGTACCCCTACGGCGCTTTGCCCTTCTCTCGGCGCTGGCTAGACGTTGACGACACACGCCTACACCTCCTCGAGCACGGAGCCGGCGCCCCGGTCCTCCTTCTCCACGGTTCCCCGTTGTGATCCTTCAGCTAGAGCGCCGATTCACTTGGATCGCACTATTGTCGCTGGTTCTCACCCCGTCT
>CAZFIV010000089.1:24302-30418 GCA_964519665.1 uncultured Myxococcales bacterium | reverse complement strand
GACCGGCGGCCAGGTGGTGAGCGAAGACCTCGGCATCAAGCTCGAGAACATCACCCTCAAGGATCTCGGAACCGCCAAGCGCATCACGATCGACAAGGACAACACCACGGTCGTCGATGGCGATGGCGCTGATGAAGACATCAAGGCCCGCATCAACCAGATCAAGGCCCAGATCGAAGATACCTCGTCTGACTACGACCGCGAGAAGCTCCAGGAGCGCCTCGCCAAGCTGGTCGGTGGCGTGGCGGTCATCAACGTCGGAGCGGCGACCGAAGTCGAAATGAAGGAAAAGAAGGCTCGCGTCGAAGACGCGATGCACGCTACCCGCGCTGCCCGTGAAGAGGGCATCGTCCCCGGGGGTGGTGTGGCGCTGGTTCGCGCCCGGACGGTTCTAGACAGCGTCGAAGTGAAGAGCGACAGCCAGCGTGCTGGCTTGAAGCTTCTTCACCGCGCCTGCGAGGAGCCGCTCCGCACCATCGCTCGCAATGCGGGTCAAGAGGGTTCGGTCGTGCTCGACAAGGTGGTTCAGGGCGAAGGCCCGTTCGGCTTCAATGCCGCGACCGAGCAGTACGAGAATCTCGTCGAAGCCGGCGTCATCGACCCGACCAAGGTCGTGCGCACCGCGCTCGAAAACGCGACTTCGGTCTCGGCTCTCTTGCTGACCACCGAAGCGATGGTGGCCGAGAAGCCCAAGGACGACGACAAGGCGGCCGGCGGCGGCGCTCCCGACATGGGCGGCATGGGCGGCATGGGCGGCATGGGCGGCTTCTGAGCCTCTTCTGACCGTCATGTAGCCTTGTGAGAGGGGCGGGGGCTTCGGCCTCCGCCCTTTTTTTGTTTTCGAAAGAGCGATTCACCCGAATCAGACTTCTCCTTGGACCGTGGTGGCCCGCGAGTATTATCCGCGCCGTGTCGAATCGACCCAACTGGTTCATCGGCTGGCCCTTCGATGCCGAGGTCGAGCTCGGTGACGTTCCACCCAAGGTTCGTCGCTTCGTTCCGAAAGATCGACACACCACGTCGGTGTTCTTGGGCCCGGTTCGAAAAGAGGTTGCCCAGCGCGCTTGGGCCCTCATCCATGACGATCCGGGGAAGCCGGTGACCGTGAGTCTCGGACCGGTGCGCTTGCTCGGAGGGGTTCGACCGAGCGCCGTCTCTGCGATCATCGACCGGGGCGCCGACGACCTGCGCGCGATGATGATGAACCATCGCCAAATCCTCGTTGATGCCGCGCTCATGCCGAAGTCGGATCGAGAGCCGCTCCCTCACGTCACCTTGGCCCGAGTTCAGCGGTCCGCCAGCAAAGAGCAGCATGACATCGCCGTTCAATGGGCCGAAGGGCTAACGGTCGAAGCAAAGACCGTCTTCGATCGACTCGCGTTGTACACCTGGAGTGAAGACCGTACTGCGTCCCTCTTCACGATCCGGGCCGAGGTTCACTTGTTTGCGTCGGCGGCGAGGTCGGGGGGCGATTGAGCTTGCTTCGTCCGCCGCATTGACTGACGTAGCGGTCGGCACGATCGCCATGAACACTTCGACCGCGACCAGAGCTTCTCGATCGCTCGGGCTCTCCACGCCTGAATTCGTGGCGATGGTCGCGGCGTTGATGTCGCTCAATGCGCTCGCGATCGATGTGATGCTCCCGGCCCTCGGCCAGATCGCCGAGGACCTGTCCGTTTCGAATCCAAACGATCGTCAGCTCGTCGTCTTCGTGTACATCATGGGCTTCGGATTCCCTCAGCTGGTCTTCGGGCCGCTGACGGACCGATTCGGGCGGCGGCGAACGCTGTTCATCGGGCTGATCGGGTACATCGCGACGGGCGCGTTTTGCGTCTGGTCGTACCGATTCGACCTGCTCCTCATCGCTCGCTTCGCGCAGGGCGTCTTCGCGGGGGCGACCCGGGTGGTCGCGGTGGCGGTGGTTCGAGACACCGCGGCCGGGCCGAGCATGGCTCGGTTGATGTCGTTGGTGATGACGGTGTTCATGATCGTCCCGATCCTGGCGCCAGGGCTGGGGCAGGTCATCTTGCAGCTCGGACCATGGCAGTGGTGCTTCGGTGCGCTGGCCGTCTACGGCTCGATCATGTTGACGTGGACCGCGATTCGTCTGCCGGAGTCCACCGTACGGTCCGAGCGAGTCAAACAGAGCGTCCTCGCGCGAATCGTGAGCTACCGCGAAGTCGCGCGGCACCGGACTTCGATCGGGTACATGTTGGCCGGCGGCTGTGTATTCGGAGCGCTGTTCGGCTTCATCTTGGCCAGCGAGCAGATCTTTCGAGATGTCTTCGATCAGGACCAAGCGTTCGCATTGTGGTTCGCCGGGGTCGCGGTGGCGATGTCGATCGCCAACCTCGTCAATGCGCGGCTGGTCGTTCGGTTCGGGCCCCGTCTGCTCAGCCACGGCGCGCTCATCGCCTTCGTATCGATCGTGAGCGTTGCCCTCATGACGACGCTGCTGTGGGGCGACCAGCTGTGGGTGTTCTACGGGTTCTTGCTGCTCGCATTCGCATGCTTCGGATTCGTCGGTGCAAATTTCAACGCCATCGCGCTCGAGCCGCTCGGACGGATCGCCGGCACCGGCTCGGCCGCCATCGGCTTCGTCACGACCACCGGCTCGGGCGTGCTTGGTGGCTGGGTCGGGCGTGCTTTCGACGGAAGCACTCGGCCCCTGTGGGTCGGTTACCTGATCCTCAGCGGGGTCGCTCTGATCATCGTCTCGGTCACCGAGCGGGGGCGGCTGTTCCGATCCGGTCGAGCGAAGTGACCGAACGCTATCGATGCTCGTCGAGGAACGCCTTTACGGCGGCGATCGCGGTCTCGCGATGCGGTTCCTCTCGCCACTGCTCGATCAGCGTGGCGTTCGGAGCGCGGCGGACGACCTCTCGCGAGATGACCGAGGGGTGGTAAGGATCGTCGCCCATCAGCACCAGCAGCGGCGTTGAAATACCCTCCAACTCCTCGCGGCTGGTGTTGAAGAGGAAGTCACCGCCGAACATGGCCTGCCGAAAGGCCAGCCAAGTGTCGGCGTCGGCCTCGGGGTGGATCTCGCTGAGCTCGCTCGACCATTGGTCGAACAGATCGAAGAAGAGGTGGCGGTTCTCGTGTAGACCGATCGGCTGAAACATCACCGCCGACTTGACCCTCTCGGGCGCGGCCTTGATCAGGCCGAGTGCATACGGCCCACCGATGCACATGCCGATGACCTGCACCTGCTCGAGGCGCAGATGGTCGAGCAACGCGACCTGGTCGGCAGTGTAGCTCGCCCAGCCGTCGCCGGGCCGAATCGGGGCCGTCGACTTACCGGCGTTACGCTGGTCCATCGCCACCCGAAAGAAGCCTTCGAGCCCCATCAACGGATTCCAGGGTTTGGTTGACCACATATCGATGGTCGACTTCATTCCACCTGGAGCGAACAACAGGATCGGAGGTTCGTCCCCCGCCCCCATGACTTGGTATTCGATGGTTACGTCGTCCCGAACGAATGAGGGCATAGCCCTCGTTCTACCACGCACCCGACGATTCCCAGCAGGCAAGTGGCGATGCCACGCAAGCACGTTGGCGATCGGCGATAGCGCGGCGCGGCTGCCGAAAGGTGGGCGCGGCCTACCGAAAGCCGAAAGCGACGAGCTCCCCGATGCTCAGAATTTGCAGAGTGTCGCCGGGGGCCGCGGTGATCCTGAACCAGCCGGCCCGTTTGCCGTCGGCGTTGGTCGTCGCGAAGCTCTGGACGACACTCACCTCGTTGAGAGCGCCGGTCGATCCGCAGAAACGCGCCGTCCCCACCCAATCGAGCCCTGCCACCGCGGCGTCGAGGCTGTTGTAGAGCGTGGGGGAGTACTGGATCACAATGCAGTTGTTTTCGGCGTCGTCGACGAGCGCGTTGAGCAAGCCTGCCTCGGTCAGACGCACGTCGTCTAGATTGACGTACACCTCATCGACGTCAGCGCCGTTCAAGTCGAGCCGCGTCAAAGCGTCACCGTCAACGGCGGCGGTACCGAAAAGGTCGATGACCACGCCGGGACCGGTCGCCCACGCGCCGGTGGCGGTGAGCGAGGTCGGCATACCCGGATCACCAGGGTCGTTCGGGTCGCCGGGATCGTTCGGGTCGCCGGGATCATTCGGGTCTCCAGGATCGCTGGGGTCGCCCGGGTCGTTGGGATCAGCTGGATCGTCGGGGCCCGCGGCGCCTCCTGAATCGTCCGGGTCGTTCGAGAGCGGATACGTGCCGCCCCACGTGCCGTCGTCGTCGGAGACAAAGATCGCGCGAGTACGGAAGTACCCACCGGCCGCGACGAGCTCGGCGTCGAATTGGCCATCGACGTCGGTGTAGAACTCCCGAAGCGTGTTGGCCTGCAAGCTGACCCGAAGTCGATCATCCTCGTCGGGGACGGTCTCGCAGCCCGATAGCGCGCCATCGCTGTCGCGACACTCGGCTGTAAAGGGCATCGAATCCGCGTCGGCTCGGACGGCGATGGTGTAGGTCACTCGGTTCGAATCGCTCTCGCGAAATCTCTGGACAACCCGATTGAAGTCGAAGTCCACGACCCCGTTGGTGGCGACCCGATCGAAGCTCACCGTGGGGTCGATCTCGTCGAGGGTCAGCCACTCGCAGTGGTGTAGATTCCAGTTGCTGTACCGCCAGGTGTACGAATAGGCGCCGCCGGTCGGGTCTTCGGGGTCGCGAACGACCACCAACGTGTAGGCGGATATGATACGTCCGTCTTCTATCTCGAAGCGGGGGTCGCGGACGTCGTATGCGTCCAGCCGGATGTCGAATTCACCGTCGTCATCGGTGGTCGCCACCGCGATCAATTCGAGGCCATAGGGGGCGTCTTCGGGGGCCGATAGGTCATCGGAGAACAGGACCGACGGCGGAGGCTCGATCGCGTCGCTGCCCTGGATCGGCCAATGTTTGATCAAACGGACTTCGATGCCCGAGATCGCCCGGTCTTGGTCGTCGCGCACCTCGCCGAAGGCGTGAACGCGCGTTTCGTCGCTCACGTCGAACCAACGCCAATAGCAGGACGTAGTGGTGAGCGTGAGCAGACACAGTGCGAAGAAATATTTGACGCTGCGCATGGACTTGTTCCTGAGGTCGAACGCCACCCGGAGACCTACACCGCGACCTTGATCCCCAGTTAGGAGCACGAGATCAGACAACACAAGGGCGAGAAACACCCGCCGGTCGGACCCTGAACGCGGCTGCTAAGGACCGAAAGGGGGCCTGCGGCGGGAATTCGGACGATTCGCTTGGTAACGCGCAAGCGGTAAAATCGACCCCGAATGACCGGGCGAAGTCGATACGGTTAGCTACCCTGCAGCTCGGGTGATCAGCGAACGACTGAACCGCTCAGATAGTCGAACGATTCGGGTCAGTCCCGGCTGACGACAACTTCGTTGCTGAGCTCGTTTTCGTCGTCGGGCTTGATCGGAACTTCGGTCTTGAGCTCGGCGCCGATCAGCCCGATCGTCTGCACGATTCCGTCGACTGGCTTGCCTGCCTTCATGCCTTCGATGATGCGACGCACGTGAGCTTTCCATCCTTCGACCCCGACTCGGGCGTGAATGCCTTCGTCGGCGAGGATCTCCACGCGTCGCTCGAACATGGACACCAGGATGAGAACCCCAGTGGCGTCGCGAGTGCGATGGACCCGGTTTTCGATGAACGCCGCCTGCGCTCGGCGGTGCACTTTCGCGCCTTTGAGGCCGGGCGGCGCCAGCTTGCTAAGAAGCGCGGGAATGCCGAACACGAACCACAGAATGAGCGAGAACCCCGCCGCCAGTTCGAGCGCCCAGGGCAGACACGGGTCTGGGAATTGGTAAGCGAGCACCTCGGCGGTCAGCGCGCCCAGAACGACCGCCCAACCGAGGCGCTGGGCCGCGTAGGGGTCGCTGCGAGCGACGACATGCACGACGATCTCGGCGGCGGTGGTTTTTTCGACCTCGCCGATCTTGGCCTCAATGACCTTGAGGTCTTCGGGGCTCAGTTGTTCCGCCATCGCTACCAATCCCCCGAGGCGCCGCCGCCACCGAAGTCTCCACCGCCGCCGCCGCCGAAGTCGCTGCCGCCGCCGAAGTCTCCTCCGCCGCCGTAGCCACCACCGTAGCCGCCGCCG
>CAZFIV010000089.1:15441-24292 GCA_964519665.1 uncultured Myxococcales bacterium | reverse complement strand
ATGAGCCTGTCCCCCCGCATCCTCACCCCGACCGGCCTCCGTAGCCCCCGCCTCAGGAGCTCCCTTACCCTCCGCCGCCGCCGCCGCCGCCGCCGAAGCCGCCGCCGATGAAGAAGATGCCCAGGAAGGCGCCGCCCGCCGCGCCGATGATCGCGGGAATGAGGCCATGAGAGAGGCCCCATACGAAGCCGAAGAGCCCACCGATCACGCTCGCGCCGCCGAGTCGATTAGCTCCCAGGCGGGAGAGAATGAACGGAGCGCCGAACACGACCAGCAGGATGAGGAACACGAAGCCCCCGCCGATCGGCGTTCGGCGTCGTCGGCCCTTATCGCGCAGCGGCTTCGACTCACCGACGGACTCATTCTCGGCGAGCTTCATCAGGCGGTCGAAGGCGGCGTTGATGCCGCCGGCGTAGTCGCCCTTCGCGAGCCGGGGGTTGAGCAGTTCGTAGAGGGTGCGCTTGGATTTGACGTCGGTGACGACCCCTTCGAGCCCGTAGCCGACCTCGATCCGGGACTTCCGGGGTTCCTTCGAGATGACCATGATCAGGCCGTCGTCGCGTTTCGCGTCGCCGGCCTTCCACTGTTCGGCGACCCGGATCGAGAAGTCTTCGATGGACCCGTCTTCCAGCTCGGGGACCGTCAGAAGGAAGAATTGGTGCCCGGTGGTCCGCTCGTACCGGCCCAGCTTGCGGTCGAGCGCGACCCGCTGGGCCGGCGTCAAGAGCTCGGCCAGATCGACGACGCGACCGGTGAGCTTCGGCACCGGCTGGGCGTGCGCCGGCGGCGTTGACCACGCTGTCGCGACAAGCAGCGACAGCGCGCTCAACAGGCAGATGCCAAGACGAGCCGGGATCAAAACTCGACCTTGGGTGCTTCCTCGGCGCCCTTCGTAGTGGCTTCAAACGTCGGGCGGACGTCCTTGCCGCGCAGCGACGCGCCGATCATGGTGGGGAAGCGAAGGACGGTCTTGTTGTAGTCGGACACCGACTCGATGTAGCGGCGGCGAGCGACGGCAATCCGGTTTTCGGTGCCTTCGAGCTGGGAGTTCAGGTCACGAAAAGCGGCGCTCGCTTTGAGCTCGGGGTACCGTTCGACGGTGACCAACAGGCGAGAAAGCGCGCCGCTGAGCTTGCCTTGGGCCTGCTCGAACTTCTTGAAGGCCGCCGGGTCATCGAGAACCGACTTGTCGACCTTCATGCCCGCCACCTGCGAGCGAGCTTCGACCACCGCCGTCAACGTCTCTTGCTCGAACTGGGCCGAGCCCTTGACGACCCGTACCAGGTTGGGAACCAGGTCGGCTCGACGCTGATATTGATTCTGCACCTCGGCCCACGCCGCGATGACTTCTTGGTCTTTCTCGACCACCTCGTTGAAGCCGCAGCCGCTCGCGAACGCGACGAGCGCGACACCGGTCAAAAGGAACTTCGAATTCCGCCGCATCACGCCCTACAGGCAAAGCACCCTGAGCCAGGAGTCAAGTGTAGGCGCCCCCCTTCGCAGTTTTCGAAGCGCCAGCGGAATACGCCGAAGGTGGTCCGGAAAACCACGGTATCCGGGCCGCCAGGCCGACCCCGGTCGGAGGCGGAACGGCGGGTAAGATGCGCGGCGGTCCGGCGGGTCTTTCACTTGAAAAGTCGTCGGCGACCCGCTCAACTTCGGCCATGGCCAAAGACCTGGAGAAGATCAAGCGTCGGGTCACCAAGGGGCTCTGGGGCGCCTTGAGCTTAATGCTGTTGGCCGGATGGACCGCCTGGTGGGGGATGGTGGCGTTCATCGGCTTTCTGGTCCCCGATAGCTGGGTCGCGAGCTCCGATTTCTTTGGCTTTTTGGGCCTGTTCTTCGTCGCGGGGGGCTTCACGACCTACTTCGGAAGCTCGTTCCTCGCCCGAAGCCGGCTTCGAGCCCGGGCCGCGACCTCCCTGACGGCCCGGGCCGAGCTCGACCGGCTCAGCCTCACCGACGGGATGGCCGCGAACTTCCACGTCTTCGATGACGCTTGGCAGCAGCTGCAAGCGGTCCTGGACGACCCCAGCCTGCCGCAAGCCGACCGGAGCGCCGAGGTCACCGCCCAGCTGTCGGCGGCCCGTGATCAGCTTTACGGACTGGCTCGCCGCCACGACGAGGCGCGCAAGGAGATCCACCAGCTCCGCCTGTACTCCCAGACTCCGCTCATCGAAGCCTCGAGAGAAGAAAAGTCCACCGAGCTCACCCGCTTGGAGGTCGAGGCGGAGGCGATCGTCGTGGAGACCCGCAAGCTCGCGGCGACGGCCGAGCAAGTCCGCCAGCTCACCGGCGACCGGTCCGCGGAGACCACCGCGAGCCTGAAGGACGCGGTATCGCAGTTCAATCTGACGCTCGCCGCCTATAGGGAGGTCGAGGCCATCGAAAAGCCCGCCGTCGCTGCTCAACGGGTCAAGAAAGCCCAACGCGAGAGTGCTTAGCCTCGTCAGACCTCGTCAGACCTCGTCAGACCTCGTCAGAGGCTGGGGGCGTATTCGATCAGTTCTGCAATGCGGTTGTTCTCACCGATGATGGCGACCTTCGGGCGGTGCGCGGCGTACTCCTCGTCGGTCATGAGCGCGAAGTGCATGATAATGACCTGGTCGCCCGGTTCGACCAGGTGGGCGGCGGCGCCGTTGAGCTCGATGGCCCCCGAGCCCGGCTCCCCCCGAAAGGTATAGGTCTCGAGGCGAGCACCGTTTCGGCAGTTGGAGATCAGGACGCGGTCGCTGACCCGCATGCCGACGGCGGCCATCAGATTCGCATCGATGGTGACCGACCCGATATAGTCGGGCTTGGCCATCGTGACCGTGGCCATGTGAATCTTGGAGTGCAGCACTGGCCGCAGCATTCGCCCCTCCTTACGATTGCCGACGCTCCAGCCCAAGGAAAAATCGAGCCTGGTTGGACCTCACCGGTCGGCAGGCTGGAACTGGGCCATCCGAGCCCTTGGGCCAGGCGGGACGGCTGGAGGTCCGAGTAGGATACGGCGTAGGGTGCTGGGCATCACTCACCTTGGGCGTCGAGGGCGTCGTCCAGCGCCTCCCAGGGCAGCGTTCCGCAGCGGGTTCGGGTCGGAAAGTGCCGGATGCCCGACAGCGGCTGCAGAGGGTCCTCATCGGGCAGCGCGGCCCCGTCGGGTGCGACCGAAGCCTTCAGCCGGGCCGACAAGGACCGCGCTTCGGCGAGGCTCTGTCCCTCGATGAGCTCCGCCATCATCGACGCCGACGCCTTGCTGATGGCGCAGCCCTGGACCTTGCAGCGAACTTCGCGAACCCTGTCGTGCTCCACGTTCAGGTAGATCGTGACCCGGTCGCCGCACAGTGGATTGATGCAGGATGCGCGGTGGGTCGCGGGCTCGAGAATCCCGGCGTGCCGACGGTTCTTGGCGTGCGCGAGCACCTGCTGCTGGTACAGCGTCTTGGCGTCCACGCTCATCCGAATACCTCTTTGACCTTGGCCAGTCCGTCGGCCAGCCGATCGACCTCTTCGGCGGTGTTGTACACCGCGAACGAGGCCCGGATGGTGGCCGGCACTTCGAAGTGCTCCATGACCGGTTGGGTGCAGTGGTGGCCGGTGCGAACGGCGATGCCCTCGAGATCGAGGACGGTCCCTACATCGTGGGGGTGCACCCCGTCGACGTGAAACGATACGACCGCCGCCCGAACGCGAGGGTCACCGATGATCCGTACGCCGGGCGTCGCCTGCAGGATGTCGATCGTTCGCGCCAACAACATTTGCTCGTGCTCGGCGAGGGCGTCGAAGTCGAAAGCGTCGATGTAGCTCAGAGCGGCGCCGAGGCCGACCACACCCACGATGTTGGGTGTGCCCGCCTCGAACTTGTGCGGCACGTCGTTGTAGGTCGTCCCTTCAAAGGAGACGCTCAAGATCATGTCGCCTCCGCCTTTGTAGGGCGGGATCGCTTCGAGGATTTCGCGGCGCCCCCACAGGACGCCGACGCCGGTCGGACCGAACACCTTGTGGCCCGAAAACGCGTAGAAGTCGCAGCCGAGGGCCTGGACATCGATGCGCCCGTGGGGTGCGGCCTGGGCTCCGTCGACGACGGTGACCGCGCCGAAGTCTCTGGCGTACTCGACGATGTCGACGACCGGATTGACCGATCCGAGGCTGTTGGAGATGTGGCTGAAGGCCACGATGCGGGTGCGGTGGTCGATGAGGGACGGCAAACGCTCGAGGATGAGGTCGCCCCGGTCGTCGATCGGAAGGACCCGCAGCTGAGCTTGCTTTTCGGCGCAGAGCATCTGCCAGGGCACCAGGTTCGAGTGGTGCTCCATCTCGGTGATCACGACGTTGTCGCCGGGTTGGACTCGGGAGCGGCCGACGGTCTGAGCCACCAGGTTGATCGCTTCGGTCGTGCCGCTCGTAAAGATGACCTCCCGCGCGTCGGGGGCGTTCAGGAACGCCTGCGCGATGCCTCGGACGGCTTCGTAGCGATCGGTGGCGCTCGCGCTCAGCGAGTGCACGCCGCGGTGCACGTTCGCACAGGCATTGACGTATACATCGTGCATCGCGTCGAGGACGACGGTGGGCTTTTGGGTGGTGCTCGCGTTGTCGAGGTAAGCGAGGGGCTTTTTGTGCACCAAGGTATCGAGGGCGGGGAAGTCGCTCCGGATCCGATCGATGTCGAAGCGATCGATGTCGAAGCGGTCGGGGTCGAAGCGGTCGTTGTTGAAGGGTGGACTGGCCAACACTTTGTCCTTTCGCTACACCCAATGCATGGCGAGTGAAGATGTGCTGGGTCAAGCGGCCACGTGGGTGCACGAGGGTTACCGCGTCGCTCTCGCTACGGTTGTCCAGACCTGGGGATCCTCCCCGCGGCCGGCGGGGAGTCAACTGGTCGTGCGCGACGATTCCCTCTTCGTCGGGTCGGTCTCCGGCGGCTGCGTGGAAGGCAAGGTCGTCGAAGCCGCTCTCGAGGTGATGAACGGCGAACCGCCTCGGATGCTCGAGTTCGGCGTCAGCAACGAAGACGCCTGGGAGGTCGGTCTCGCCTGCGGGGGCAAGGTCAAGATCTACGTGGAGGCCGTTGCATGAAGCTGTCGACTCTGCAGGACATCCTGCGTCTGCGGGAGCAAAAAGTCCCGATCGTCGTGGTCACCGACCTCGACTCCGGAGTGCAGCGGGTCGTCCGCCACGACGCGGTCGAAGCCGACTCCGCCTACGTTGAAGCCGCTCAGCGAGCTCTCCGCGAAGATGATTGCCAACGGGTCGAGGTCGACGGCCGTCGATGGTTCATTCAGCCGTTCAATCCCCCCCTTCGTATGCACATCGTGGGGGCGGTTCACATAGCCCAGCCCTTGGCCCGGATGGCGAGCGACATTGGTTACGAGGTCACACTCATCGACCCGAGGGCGGCATTCGCCCGCGAAGAGCGTTTCGCCGACTTGGCCGTGCGCAGCGAGTGGCCCGATGAAGCCCTCGAGGCGGTCGGGATCGACGCCCGCACCGCGGTCATCACCCTGACCCACGACCCCAAGCTCGACGATCCCGCCCTCGCCGCCGCCCTGCGGAGCGAAGCGTTCTATATCGGTTCGCTTGGGAGCACTCGGACCCACTCGGCGCGCCTCCGTCGGCTGACCGAAGAGGGGTTCGACGAGCACACCCTGGCGCGAATCCACGGGCCGGTGGGCCTTCCCATCGGGGCCCGGTCGCCGGCCGAGATCGCGGTGGCGATCCTCGGCCAGGTGACGCAGGTGCTCCGCAAGCCCACGTCATGAAGTTCGGACCGACCGCGACCGCGGGGGCGGCGGGGGCCATTCTGGCGCACACCCATCGCTTGCCGGGGGGCGGCGCCCTCAAGAAGGGGCGCGTATTGTCGGGCGAAGACATCGAGCGGCTGCTCGCGGCCGGGGTCGAGGAAGTCGTCGCGGCGCGGCTGGAGCCCGGCGATCTCTCGGAAGACGCCGCGGCGCGTCGGCTCGCCGAGGCGGCCAGAGGCCCTGGCGTGCGGGTCGGCGACGCCACCACCGGCCGCTGTAACCTCTTTTCGGTTCATCGCGGCCTCTTCGTGTACGACGCCGACCGAGTCGACGCGGCCAACCTGGTCGACGAAGCGCTGACCCTCGGAACGCTCGGCAACTTCTCGGTGGTCGAAGCGAACGCCATGGTGGCGACCGTCAAAATCATCCCTTTCGGGGTGGCCGAGTCGCTGGCCGACCGGGCGGCCGCATCGATGACGGGGCTGCTCGAGGTGCGACCTTTCGTTCCGCGACGGGCCGGCTTGATCACGACGGTTCTGCCAGGGGTGCACGATAAACAGCTCGAGCGGGCGGCGTCTTCGCAGGGAATGCGGGTCGCCTATCTCGGGGGCGAGGTGGCCGCTTCCGTGAGGTGCACCCACCGCGAGGCCGATGTCGCCGAGCACATCGATCGCATGTACCAGGACGGCCTGAACCCGATCCTGGTGATGGGAGCCTCGGCGATCGTCGACCGGGGCGACGTCGTCCCGCGGGCGATCGTGCGGGCGGGCGGCGAGCTCGTTCACATGGGAATGCCCGTCGACCCGGGCAATCTCATGCTGCTCGCGCGGCGGGGGGAGACCGACATCATTGGGGTCCCCGGGTGTGCCCGGTCGCTCAAGCCGTCCGGATATGACTGGGTCCTCCAGCGTCTCGCCGCGGGCCTCGAGGTCGGCAAGAAAGACATCATGCGTATGGGGGCGGGCGGCCTGCTCAGCGAGATCCGAGCCCGGCCCTGGCCGCGCCAAGCCCAACCGGAGGAAAAGATGGCGTCGAAGATCGCAGCGGTCGTGCTGGCCGCGGGGCAATCGCGACGAATGGGCCCTCAAAACAAGCTGCTGGCCGACGTCGACGGCGTTCCCATGCTCGTCCGGGTGGTGCGTACGCTCCAGGCCGCCTCGATCGACCGGATCGTGGTCGTCACCGGTCACCAACCAAGTGATGTGCAGGCTGCCTTGTCGAGCTTCGTCGAGCTGGAGTTTGTTCACAATCCGGACTACTCGGCCGGCTTGAGCACCTCGCTTCGGGCCGGCATAAAGGCGCTCGACACCGACGTCGACGGTGCTTTGGTCACCCTCGGCGACATGCCGTGGGTCCGGGCCGACCACATAACGCGCCTCATCGAGGCCTTCGAGCCGCGGGGCATCTGCGTGCCGGTCCATGACCGCAAGCGCGGCCACCCGGTGCTGTGGGGGGCTCGATTCTTCCCTGAGTTCGAAAAGCTCGAGGGCGATGTCGGCGCGCGCCATCTGCTCGAGCGACACGCGGACGACGTCAAGCTGGTTCCGGTCGATGACCGCGGCATTCATGTCGACGTCGACACCCCCGAGGCGCTGGACCAGTTGCGGCGAGAGTGGACGACAACTACAAAGGAGGGCGCTGATGTCGCATCTGAAGATCGAAGAAAGCTTTGAGGTCCAGGCCTCTCCCGACCGCGTGTGGGCGTTCTTGAAAGACCCGGCTCAGGTCGTCACCTGTCTGCCCGGCGCCGGCCTCGACGAAGTCATCGACGATCGCAACTACGCTGGCAATGTCAAAGTAAAGGTCGGGCCGGTCACCGTCGCGTACAAAGGCAAAGCCACGTTGACCGAGGTCGACGAAGAAGACCGACGGGTCAAGATTCATGGGGCCGGTAAAGAGAAGGCCGGCGGAGGCAACGTCAGCATGGATATGGTCGGCTGGGTCGAGGCGCTCGACGGCGTCTCGAAGGTCTCCTTCGAAGCCGACGTCAAGCTGGCCGGCAAGATCGTGCGTTTCGGCCGCGGCATGATCGAAGGTGTGTCCAAGCAGCTCTTCAAGGATTTCGTGGTCAAGGCCCGCGGCGTTCTCGAGCAATCGGAAACTGAAGCGGTGGACGCCGACGCGGAGTCCGGCGAAGTCACCGGCGCCTCGGCGACCGAACGCCCGACCGACGGCGCAGTCGCCGCGGCGAAGACGGTCGCGGCCAAGCACGAGCAGGAGGCGGTCGATGGCATTTCGCTCCTGTTCAAAGTGCTGTGGACCGGCGTCTCCAACTTCTTCCGTCGCTTGTTCGGTATGAAAGAACGAGAATAGAGCGGTGTATCCTAGAGCGCCGATTCACTTGGATCGCACTATTGTCGCTGGTTCTCACCCCGTCTGCTCGCCGCGCCGCCTTCGACTTTCGTCGGTTGCGTATTGCCGATACGCGCCCTCCTCACGCGACGACCCGACGGGCCGATTCCGGCGCGATAACAGCACGCTCCAAGTGAATCGGCGCTCGAGGCTGGCGTTACGAGGAGCCCACTACAGAATACGCTTTTCGATGAGACCGTAGTCAGCCGCATTTCCTGGTCGTAACGTCCCGGTTGGGGAGCGAGGTTGGACGTATCGGTCCGCTTCTTGCCTACATCCGACCGAGGAGGCGAGTCATGGCAAGGATAAGCGATCTCTTGAGACGGAAGGGGAACCACGTTCATGTCGTCGCGCCCAACGAGTGCGTTGCGCGCTGCGCGGGCCAGATGACGCAGCACGGGATCGGTTCTCTGGTCGTCGCCGAGGGAGGACGGCCGGTAGGGATTGTGACCTGGCACGACATCCTGGCGGTGGTGGGTCGACAGGCGAACGGCCTCGACGAGCTGCCGGTCCGCGAAATCATGTCGGCACCGCTCGAGACGATGGATGAACAAGCCGATCTCGACGAGGCCAAAAAACGGATGGTAGAGAGGAGAATCAGGCACATGCCGATTCTTCGAGGCCAAGACGTCGTCGGTTTGGTCACCCTGATCGACGTGCTTCAGCTGCACGTGGAAGACGCGAGCGCTTGGAACGAGCAGCTCGAAGCCTACATTTACGGGCCCTAACGGCGGTTCCGCAGGTCGGCGGTTCCGCAGGTCGGCGGTTCCGCGGGT
>CAZFIV010000089.1:0-15341 GCA_964519665.1 uncultured Myxococcales bacterium | reverse complement strand
CGGCGGTTCCGCAGGTCGGCGGTTCCGCAGGTCGGCGGTTCCGCAGGTCGGCGGTTCCGCAGGTCGGCGGTCTACAGGTCGTGCTCGAGGATCGCCAGCGTTCGTCGGCAGAGTTCACGGCCGTAGTCGGTCCACTGTCCTTGGCCCCAGTAGCGGTAGCAGCTGGTTTGCGAGATGAGCAGGTGGTACAGAGCGTTGCGATACGCCGGGTGGTCGCTCGGTACGTCGGCCCGAAGCACCTTTTCGTGGAACGCGGCGCTCGCTCTCTCCATCGGTCCGAGAACGTCGTCGTAGCCCCGCACCCAGGATAGGTCGTTGGTCCAGCTGCCACCTTCCATGTGGAAGCTGGGATCCTCGGCCGACAGCGCCGCGACCGTCTTCGCGAGGGCTTCGGGCCCGGCGCCAGGCTCGATTCGATCCCAGATTCTCTTCTGGTGTACGGGCTGCAGAAGGGGCAGGTCCGATTCGGACACCCCGATCGCTCGAAGATGCTCGAGATACTCACTGACGTTCATCGCCGGCGTCTGACTGCCCGAGCAGGCGCGCATGACCTCGAGATACTTGGGCGGGAACTCGTTCATCATCACTCCCCCATTTTCGCCGTCGGCGATCTGGGTGACGATGGGGGGGACTCGGCGGCTCCCCAGCGGTTCGCGAGATAGACCTAAGGCTTCATAGTAAGGCTGCATCTGCCCTACGAGCTTGGTGTCGCTGCCCTGAGTCTTGACGATCGCCACGATGCTGGCGCTGTCGCCGCCAGAGCTTCTACACACCAATCGGTGAGGAACGTGTCGACGCTGAGGGAAGCGACCGTCCTCGGGTTGCTCGACCGAGTGCTCCTGCACCAGAACCCACTCGTATCCGCAATCGCGCAGGGTGCGGACCAGCGAATAGGCGACGTCGGGATGGTTCGGCAGGGCCATCTCGGGGAGCGAGAACCCCCGGAGGCGGGCCATGGCATCGAGCCCAAACATCGCCGCGAAGTGGCGCTGGAACGCCTTCACGTGGAGCCGGAAGTCCTCCACCGGCGTCGACGGCGCAACCGCGTGCCCCCACGCCGTGCCGAGCCACTCGACCGCATCAATGTAGTCCGGGTTGCAGGTAACGGTCTTCAGTGCGTCGATGATGTCGTGGGCCCCCATGTCGCGGAGCCCGTGCAACAGCGTGCCCGAGTAATCCAGCATGACCCGCGGCGATTTGCCCTCGCCGACGAGTTGCGGCACGAACTCGGCGACCCGCTTGTAGCACCACGCGAACGCTGGCGCGTTGTGGTTGTCGCCGATGTGTTGGTTCTCCATCATGTGACGGAGGTTGCTGATGACCGCCGCGGTCTGCAGCGTGTCGCCCCCGGCGGGGATCAGTGGCTGGTGCATGTGCAGAGCCACCGCGAAGGTGCTGCTGATACGCTCGAAATCGACTGTGTCGCGATAGAGTCGGAGCCCTCGCGACCCGGCGATCTTCTTTTCGATCACGTCGTTGGAACTGGATAGGTTGACGATTCCGTCGGTTTGTTCCGGCAGCACGGATCTACGCGTATCGGATATGTTCACAAATATCGAATCGGTGGCCATCTGGAATCTAAATGGGCCGGGTCCCTATTTCCGGGTCTGGGGCTATCTGGCACATATCTGAAGCCGTAATGCGCGGTTTCATGACGTTCGTCGTCGTTGCAGTGATGGCCTGGCTCCTGCTGGCTAGCCTGGTGGTCGACGCTCCATCGCCCGAGCTGATTCGGGCCCGCTTGATGGGCGTGCCCTTGGGGGGGTTACTGCTGACGCTGCTGCAGCGCCGGATCATGATGCCGCTGCTCGCGATCGTTGCCGTCGCGGTGGGGATCCGCGCGGCGATGGTCGCGAAGACGGTCGCCGGCGACTTGAATGCAGCGGCGGCGCAGATTCGGGCCTACAACGATGCGGATATTCGGGTCGTCGAGGTGCATGGCGATCGCCAGCAAGCGAGCGAGCGGTTCCACGCGACCCTTCCGTCGGTCGTCCAAAAAAAGCTGCCTGAGCGGGGGCCGGGGATCGACGGCACGATCCGCTCGACGCTCGACGGCGAACCGTGGCCGCTGCTGCGATATGCGCGAAGGCTGCAGGCCGATCTGACCGCCGACGTCGAACAGCGGCGGGCGGCCGAAGCGCTCGTCGACGCGGAGGCAGCGCTGATTTCGGCGCTCGACGACATGTTCGCGACCCGCAAGGCCAACGCCGACAACCCGCTGCTCACCACGTTCGGATTCACGTGTCTGCTCGCGCCCCACGACGAGCTCGGGATGGCCGTGAGCGCCGAGTCCATGGCGGTGCTTCTCGCCGGTTACCGCGAGTGGCCGAACGACCCGGCGTCCGCGGCGGCGCGACGCAGCTTTCTGACGGTGTTCGCCGGGCTCGCGGTGGCCGCGATCGGCCTGGTGTTATGCGCGATCCACGGGGTGTGGTTGGTCTCGGTGCTGCTCGCCCGGGCCGTGGGGCTCGAGAAGAACCAGATCTGGCGGGAGGAGGTCCGTCGGAACGGGCCGTCCCTCGTCGACTTTATATGGACGGTGGGGGTGGCCGTCGCCGCGGCGTCCCTCGCCGTCGCGAGTGGGCTCGGCGTGAGCCCGGTCGTCGAGCGGTCGGTGCCGGCGCCGCTGCTGGTGGCCGCGACCGTGCTGTCGATTCTGGCCACTTCGCTCGTGCTGGTCGCGATGGAGCGGCTGCTCACGGTGGTCTGGATCCGCCTCGGTGTACCCATCCATCGCGTGTGGTGGGACAACATCGTCATGGTGGTCCTGTCGATCGCGCTGCTGCGGCTGTTCGATAACTCGTGGTGGATCATCGCGACCGGGCTGATGATTTCGATGGCCATCATCGTGACCCGAAAGGCGTTGAGCCTTATGGCGGGGTCGCCGACGTGAGGAGGCCCGAACGCGCTCGTTCGATCCCTTGAAAGACGACGGTCTCTCACCGACTCGGAGGCGCGCTCAAGGCTCTGACCAGCTGTTCGAGGCTCCGAAGGTTGTGAACCGGGCGAAAGTCGTCGACGAACGGTAGAAGCTTTCGAACCCCCGCCGCCCGCGGCTCGAACCCATCGAACCGCAAGAGCGGATTCAGCCAGATGAGTCGGCGGCATGATTTCTGGAGGCGCTCGGCTTCGAACTCGAGTCCTGAGTCCACGTCGCGGTCGAGGCCGTCGGTGATCAGCAAGACGACCGCGCCCTGACCGAGCACCCGGCGTGACCAGTGTCGGTTGAACATCGACAAGCACCGGCCAATGCGGGTGCCGCCCGACCAGTCGAGGACTTCTTGCCCGAGCTTGGCGAGGGCGATATCAGGGTCGCGGTCACGAAGAATCCGGGTCACGTTGCTCAGTCGGGTGCCGAAGGTAAAGGTGTGGACGCGATCGCGGTCGTTGGTGAGCGCGTGCAGAAAGTGCAGGACCATTTGACTGTACCGCTCCATCGAACCCGAGATATCGCACAGCACGACGAGCGGCGTCGGGCGGCGGCTCGGGCTCTTGAGCATCAGCTGGGCCGGTTTTCCGCCGGCCCGCACCGTCGCTTTCAGGGTTCGGCGCATGTCGACCCGGATGCCGCGAAGGTCCGGGCGGTGGCGGCGGGTCCTGATCTCGAGGATCGGCAGGCGCATGCGCTGGATGAGGCCCCGCGCCACCGTGATCTCCTCGGTGCTCATCTGCTCGAAGTCTTTCGAACGGAGAACCTCGGTGTCCGAAAAGGTCATCCGCATGTCGACGAGCTCCTCTTCGCGGCGTGCTGTCGGCGGTTGGTCGCGGGGGCGGCGAGCTTCGGCGAACGCGTCTCGTACCCGTCGCAGGTGGTCACTCGGCTTCTTGGGTCGTTCCGGAACCTTGCTGTTGGGCAGTAGCAGGCTCAACGCCTTGTTCATCGAGTAGGGATCCCGCCAGAAAAGATCGAAGGCCTGAGCGAACACCTCGTGGTGCTCGTGCCGGTGCACGAAGACCGCGTTCAAGGCCCAAAAGAAGTCTTCGCGGCGGGCGATACCCACCGCTTCGACCGCGAACAGGGCGTCGATCGTGTGAGCGGGCCCCACCGGCAACCCCGCGCTGCGCAGCATGCGGGCAAAAAACACGAGGTTCTCGTACAGGCGACCGTGGGCCTCGATGCCCGGGCCCGAAGCCGGCGAGGGCTCGGACGCTGGCAAGACCTCTTGCGGGGGGCGTTCTTCGCTCACTCGCGAACCTCGCCCACCTCGCTATAGACGTCTTTGAGGATGCGCTCGGCTTCCTCGCCTCGAACCTTCTCGACGTCATCTTGATACTTCAGCACGATGCCCAGGGTTTCGTCGACCGCGTCGGGGCTGAGCGAGACTTTGTCGAGGGCGAGCATCGCCTGCGTCCAGTCGATCGACTCGGCGACCCCGGGCAGCTTGAAGAGATCTTTGGCCCGAAGCTTTTGAATGAACGACACGACCTGGGCCCGCAGTCGCTCCTGCGCGTCGGGGACTTTCGTCCGCAGGATGTCGAGCTCCCGGTCGGCGTCCGGATAGTCGATCCAGTGGTAGAAACAGCGTCGTTTGAGCGCGTCGTGAATCTCGCGGGTTCGATTGGAGGTGATCAGCACCAACGGGCGTTCCTTCGCGGTGACCGTTCCCAGCTCGGGAACGGTCACCTGAAAATCCGATAACACTTCGAGCAGGAACGCCTCGAACGGCTCGTCGGTGCGGTCGAGCTCGTCGATGAGGAGGACGGCGGGGCCGTGGGGGTCTTCGGAGAGCGCCTGTAGAAGCGGTCGTCGAATCAAGAAGCGCTCGTCGAAGATGTCTTTTTCGAGCTGAGCGCGATCGATCTGCCCCGCGACCTCGTGCAACCGGATCTCCATCATCTGGTGGGCGTAGTTCCACTCGTAGACCGCGGAGGCCACGTCGAGACCCTCGTAGCACTGCAGGCGAATGAGTCGCCGGCCGAGGCACGCCGCCAGCACCTTGGCGAGCTCGGTCTTGCCGACGCCCGCTTCGCCTTCGAGGAACAACGGGCGCCCGAGCTTGAGCGACAGAAAAAGAGTGGTGGCCAGGCTTCGGTCGCAGACGTAGCGGCCGTCGGCGAGCATCTCGATGACCTGGTCGACGGAGGTCGGCAAGGGCCGCGCGGTGGTCGTCATCATATCTGTGGTGGTCACTCCCGAGCTTAGAATCAAGCGCTGATCGGGGCGAAGCGGCCCGATTCGAACCGGTGCGACCAGCGCGCGTGGGCGGCCGCCAAGCATGTCGGCGGCCGCCAAGCACCGAGCGTCGCTAGGTCGCCGCGGCGACGGCGCGCTTGGCCATCACGGTGACCAGGTGGGCCCGGTATTCCGGCCCCGCGTCGGCATCATCGGCCATGTCGTCGGCGGGGACCGTGATGTCTTGGATCGCGTCGGGGGTGAAGCTCTGCGCGAGCGCCGCCTCCATCTCCGGCACTCGGAACACCGAGGTCGCCGCGCCGGTCACCGCGACGCGCACCTGGTCCGCGAATTGGGCCACGAAGACGCCCACGATCGCGTACTTGGAGGCCGGGTTGGCGAACTTGGCGTAAGCCGACTTGACCGGCGTAGGGAAATGTACAGCCGTGATGAGCTCGCCCGGTTCGAGTGCGGTCTCGAACATCCCCGTGAAGAATTCATCGGCGTTGATCGCCCGCGCGTGCGTTCGCACCGTGGCGTTGAGACCGACGATGCCGGCCGGATAGTCGGCGGCCGGGTCGGCGTGGGCCACCGACCCACCGAGCGTCCCTCGGTTACGAACTTGGGGGTCGCCGATGCCGTCGGCCATCGTGGCCAGACCCGGGATCGCCGACTTGACGACGTCCGAGTCGGCGACTTCGGCGTGCGTGGTCATCGCGCCGATGGAGACGATGTCGCCGGTGAGGCGGACGCCCTTGATCTCGTTCAGGTCGGCCAGCGACACGAGGTCGGTCGGCTGCGCGAGGTCCTGTTTCATGACGGGGACCAGGCTCATGCCGCCGCCCAGGTACTTGCCGTCTTCTTTGCCCTGCAGCGCGGCGACGGCGTCCGCCAGCGAAGTTGCGCGGTGATAGTTGAAGTTCTGCATCGCAGTCGCTCCTCAGGCCTGGGTCGCCTTGGCTTCTTGAATGGCCTTCCACACCTTTTGGGGGGTGGCGGGCATGTCGATGTCTTCGGGCTTCACGCCCATCGGCCGAAGGGCGTCGATGACCGCGTTCATGACCGCAGGCGGTACGCCGATGGCCCCGACCTCGCCGACCCCCTTGGCGCCGAGCGGGTTGTGGGTGCACGGCGTAACATGGTTGCCCACCTTGAAGAAGGGGAAGTCCGCCGCGCGCGGCATGCAGTAGTTCATGTAGGTACCGGTCAACAGCTGACCTTCGTCGTCGTATTGGGCCTCTTCCAAAAGGGCCTGCCCGATGCCTTGCGCGAGGCCTCCGTGCATCTGGCCGTCGACGATCATCGGGTTGATGACCACGCCGACGTCGTCGGCAGCGGCGACGTCGACGACCTTGACCACGCCGGTGTCCGGGTCGATCTCGACCTCGATCACGTGGCAGCCCCCTGGGAACGTGAAGTTCTTCGGGTCGTAAAACGCGGTCTCTTCGAGCCCGGGTTCGACGGTCTCGATCGGGTAGTTGTGTGGAACGTAGGCCGCGAACGCGATCTCACCGAACGCTTTCGAGCGGTCGGTACCCTTGACGGTGAAGGCGCCGTCCTTGAACTCGATGTCGGCCTCGCTGGCCTCGAGCAAGTGCGCGGCGATCTTGCGCCCCTTTTCGACGACCTTGTCGGCGGCCTTCACGATGGCCGAACCGCCCACTGCGAGCGACCGCGACCCGTAGGTGCCCATCCCGAAAGCGGAGTTGGCCGAGTCGCCGTGGTCGATCTCGACGTTGTCGACGGGCACGCCGAAGTGATCGGCGACGATCTGGGCGAAGGCCGTCTCGTGCCCTTGCCCGTGGCTGTGGGTGCCGGTGAAGACGGTGATGGAGCCGGTGGGGTGCACGCGAATGGTCGCCGACTCGTACAGGCCGGCCCGCGCGCCGAGCGCGCCGGCCATGGCCGACGGCGCGATGCCGCACGCTTCGACGTAGGTCGAAAAGCCGATGCCGCGCAGCAGGCCCTTTTCGGAGGAGGCCGCCTTGCGCTGTTCGTAACGGGCGTAATCGATCTTCTCGAGGGCGAGGTCGAGGCATCCTTCGAAGTCGCCGACGTCGTACTCGAGGGCGACCGGGGTCTGGTACGGGAACATGTCCTTCTTGATCATGTTCTTCCGGCGGATCTCGATGCGGTCCATTCCGAGCTGATCGGCCGCCTTATCGACCAAACGCTCGAGGATGTAGGCCGCTTCGGGGCGACCCGCGCCGCGGTACGCGTCGACGGGCACGGTGTGGGTGAAGACGGCCTTCACTTCGGCGTAGATGGCCGGCGTGGTGTACACCCCGGCGAGCAGAGTGGCGTGCAGGTAAGTGGGCACCGCCGGCGCGAAGGTCGACAGGTATGCGCCCATGTTGGCGGTGGTCATCACGTGCAGCCCGACGAACTGGCCGTCGTTGGTCACGCCGAGGCGGGCGACGTTTTTCTGGTCGCGGCCGTGCGCATCGGACATGAAGGCTTCCGAACGGTCGGCCGTCCACTTGACGGGTCGACCGAGCTTCTTGGCCGCCCACACGACGATCACTTCTTCGGCGTAGTGGTAGATCTTCGAACCAAAGCCGCCGCCGACGTCGGGCGCGATGACCCGAAGCTTGTGCTCCGGAATCTGCATCACGAATGCGCCGAGGAGCAGCCGGATCAAGTGCGGGTTCTGGCTGGTGGTGATCAGCGTGTGCTGGCCGGTCGCGTCATCGTACTCGCCGATGGCCGCCCGCGGCTCCATCGCGTTGGGAATCAGGCGATTGTTCGTCAGCGCGATCTCGACGATCTGGTCGGCGCCGTCGAGGGCGGCCATCGTGGCTTCCTGGTCGCCGATGTGCCAGTCGTAGCAGACGTTGTTGGGCGCTTCGGGCCACACCGCCGGTGCGCCTTCGGCCAGCGCCTGATCGATGGTGGCCACCACACCGACGTCTTCGTACTCGACGTCGACCGCTTGCGCGGCCTCTTTGGCCTGATTCTTGGTCTCGGCGATGACCACCGCGACCTGGTCCCCGACGTGGCGGACTTGGTCGACCACCAGGGCGGGGTGGGGCGGCTCCACCATCGGCGAGCCGTCCTTGCTGTGGATCTGCCAGCCGCAGGGAATGCCGCCGAGCTGGTCGGCGGCGAGGTCGGCGCCGGTGAAGACGGCGACCACGCCGGGCATGCTCTTGGCTTCGGTCGTGTCGATCTTGACGATCTTGGCGGCCGCGACCGGCGAGCGCACGATGTGTGCGTAGGCCTGCCCGAGACGATTCATGTCGTCGGTGTAGCGGCCCTTACCGGTGAGGAAGCGTTGGTCTTCTTTGCGCTTGATGGCGGAACCGACGTTGGCACCCATGATTTACTGAGCTCCCTTCATGCGCTGGGCGCAGTCCAGTACGGCTTTGACGATGTTGTGGTAGCCGGTGCACCGGCAGATGTTGCCTTCCAACCACTCGCGGACATCGTGCTCGGAGGGGTCCGGGTTGTGCCGCAGCAGATCGACCGTGCTCATCACGACTCCGGGCGTGCAATAGCCGCACTGCAGCCCGTGATTGTCGCGAAAGGCTTCTTGCATCGGATGTAGGCCGCCGTTGCCGAGGCCCTCGATGGTGGTGACCTGACCTCCGTGGGCTTCGACGGCGAGAAGTGAGCAGCTCTTCATGGAGCGACCGTTGACCATGACCACGCAGGCGCCGCATTGGCTGGTGTCGCAACCGACGTGCGTGCCGGTCAGAGATAGCTTTTCGCGTAACACCTCAACGAGTAGGGTGCGCGCTTCGACATCGACGGTGACGGGCTTGTCGTTGACCGTCAGGGAGATTTGCATGCGTCCTCCGGTTCTTGGTTGTGAGATCGATCCGGGCCGCGCGCAATTTTGCCATCGGCCTGGATCTCATTCGGTGCAGCATAGCCCGAGGCCAGCCACATCCGCATCCTGGGGCACGACCTTTCAGCGAATCGCCTTACCGAAGCCAGCTGGCTTGCGCCGATGTCATGGTCCGCCGAGCGGCGGGATCATGACGCAGAGCGTTTACTGCGGAGCATCAAAGTTGCGGGCCGGTCATCTCGCGGCGGGGCCGCTCACCGCGGCGGCGTGAATCGCGCGCACCGTGGCCAGCGTGTCCGCGTCGCGGGCCGGCTTGTCGGTGCGATAGGCCTTCACCCGCGCGAAACGAAGGGCCAGACCGGCAGGATAGTGCGGGCTTCGTTGAAGATCGTTGAACGCGATCTCGACCACCAGCTCGGGCCGCACGTACACCACCTGGCCGTCGCGATGACTCTCCCGGGCGAGAAGCTGCTCGGTCTGCCAGGTGAGCACTCGATCGGTGAGGCCTTTGAAGGTCTTGCCGAGCATGACGAATTGTCCGGACGCCTCGTCCCGGGCGGCGAGGTGCAAGTTCGATAGCCATCCTTCGCGACGGCCGCTGCCCCACTCGGCGGCGATGACCACCAGATCGAGGGTGTGGGCTTGTTTCAGCTTTAGCCAGCCCGCCCCCCGGCTACCGGCCTCGTAGGGCGCATCGAGTGCCTTGGCCATCGCGCCTTCGTGCCCGCGCTCGAAGGCTGACGCGACGAAGGTCGCGGCCTCCGCCGAATCGGCGGTCACGATCGTCGGCACCCGGTTGAGCTCGGGGACGACGCTGGCCAAGGCGGCCGCCCGCTCGCGGGCCGGACGACCCATCAGCTCGTCGTCATCGATCAGCAGTGCGTCGAAGAAGAACGTCGACAACGGCAGCTCGGCCCGGATCGCCTCGACGTCGAGCTTGCGTCCGTACCGGCGCATCGTGGTCTGGAAGGGCTGCGGCCATCCGTCGGGGTTGAGCGCGATCGTCTCGCCGTCCAGGATCAACCGGCGCGCGGGCCACCCACGCACCAGCTCGACGACTTCGGGTACGGCCCTGGTTACTTCGTTGAGGCGCCGAGAGTAGATCCGAACCTCATCGCCGTCTTTGTGGACCTGAACCCGAGCGCCATCCAGCTTGAGCTCGAAGGTGGCCTCTTGGAGCCGGTCCAGGGCGTCGGTCACGTTTTCGGCGGTCTGCGCCAGCATCGGCTGAATCGGGGTAAACAGGGAAAGCCTGAACTCCGCCAGGCCTTCGGCCCCGTCCTGGAGGGCGGCTCGGGCCACGGCGCCCAGGTCTCCGACCACCATTTGGGCCCGGCGTACGTCGGCCGCCGGCAGGTCGGCGGCGAGGGCGATCGCGTCGACGACGACGCTCTGCAGCGCGCCTTGACGGATTTCGCCCACCCATAGCCGCCGGAGAAAGACCTGCTCGTCTTCGGTGGCGGTGTGCAGAAGTTGGGACAGCGCGCGAAGACGTCGGTCTTGCGAACCCGGCCCGGCCTCGGCTTTGACCTCGGTGTTGACCCGGTCGACCGCTTGCAGGCTCAGGCTCGAAGAAAGGGCGGGGGCTACCTCACGGAGGGCCATGACCTTCGCGTAACCGACGCCGATCTTGCCCTGGGGCAGTTCGCCCGCCAGATACATCGCGGCCAAGGCTGCATCCGACGGCGGAAGCTTCCGGAGCACCTCGGCGATGGCGGCCGTCTTCGCTTTCTTGCTCCGAGTGTTCTTTGCGCGCAACGAAGCTTGCACGACCGCGTCTAGACTCACCGAGCTCCCCGCCCGCCGGTCGGTGACCCGCGGGGCTTTCACCGTGAGTAGTGCTTTGCGATCAGACGGGCAAGATCAGCGGACCACCGGCGGATCGAGTCATGGTATCAACGGCCGATGAGCGCCCCCCCGGCCCCCCACGACTACGTTCCCGAGCCATTCACTGACCAGGAGATCGCCCGGCTCGCTCCGTATGTGACGAACGTCGACCGTCCGGTGTTCGTGATCCAGAACCTGCCCGAAGTCGTCAAGGGGGCCTTGTTCGCGCGGTACTCGCGGTCGCCCAAGTCGCTTCGGCGCCTCTTGCTCGACGAGTTTCTCGGCCGCGACGGAGCGGACGACGTCGCGGACGCTCCGACTCCCGGCCCCGGGCCCGGCGCGCGCCGGGGCGAGCAGCTCTACGAGCGCGTGTTTCTGGAGTACGGCGATGACTCGGTGGCCCAGCTGGGCGGGGTTCACGTGGCCTGCGAGGGCGCTTCGAACATCCTGACCAAGGCGGTCGAATGGGGGCGGTTGGCGGCCTATCTCGAGCAGTCGACCCGATACGTCCCCTACACCGATAAGCCCGGCGGGCGCTGGCGTTACCACGTGCCCCCGGAGCTATCATCGGCGCCGGCGCTACAGGCAGCGTTCCGTTCCACTCTGGATGAGGCCTTCGAGACCTACGCGCGCTGGCTCGAGCCCCTCCAGACCCATTTCGAGCGCCGTTTTCCGCCTGAGGGGGCCCCTGACCGGGCCTACCGAATGTCGATTCGGGCCAAGGCCCTCGACGCACTCCGGGGCCTCCTGCCGGCCGCCACGCAGTCGAACGTGGGCATCTACGCGACCGGCCAAGCCTACGAGGCCATGCTGCTTCGGATGCGCGGAGCGCCCGAGCAGGAGACTCGGCAGTACGCCGACATGCTCCTGTACGAGCTTCGTCAGGTGATTCCCGCGTTCATGCGGAGAGTCGACGTTCCGGAGCGAGGCGGCGTGTGGACGTCGTACCTCGCCGCTTGCCGGGCAGCGACGAAGGAGGCGGCGAGAGAGTGGGTCGAAGTGCCCGCCGAACCGGTCGACGAAGTGACCCTCACCGATTTCGACCCCGAGGGTGAGGCCAAGGTGGTCGCCGCCGCCCTCTACTCGGCGTCGAGGCTCCCGGATCGACAGTTGATGCAGATCGCGCGGGCGATGACCCGTCAGGAGCGAGCCGCAGTCCTGCGCGCCTACATCGGAGAACGGAAGAATCGCCGGCACAAACCGGGCCGCGCCTTCGAGCGGACCGGGTACCGATTCGACGTGCTCGGCGATTACGGCGCGTTTCGGGACCTGCAGCGGCACCGCTTGCTCACCGTAGAATGGCAACCCCTGAGTCCTCACCATGGCTACGCGATGAACGAAGCGGTCGCCGAGGTGGGGGCTGAAGGCGACTGGCGGCGGGTCATGCGAGCGTCGGCCGACCTTTACGACCGCCTCTGCGCGGGGGGCTTCGCGGCGGTGGCCCCATACGCGGTCTCGATGGCGTACCGGGTTCGGTATTACCTCGACATGAATGCGCGGGAGGCGATGCACCTGATCGAGCTGAGGAGTGCACCTCAGGGCCACGCTGCCTACCGACGGGTCGCGCAGGCGATGCATGGGCTGATTCGTGAGGGCGCCGGGCATACGGCCATCGCGGACGCGATGCGGTTCGTGAATCATGATGAGGTCGAGCTGGAGCGGCTCGCCGCCGAGCGCGCCGCTGATGCTCGCCGAGCGCCGCGCTGAGGCCCCCGATCCGTCCCTATGGCGGCCGGTTCTTGTCAGAGCCACTGGCCTATCGCACGATAGGACGAGCGGTGTTTGGATTTCGGACCATCGTCGTAGGCACCGACTTTTCGCCCCTTTCGGCCCGCGGATTATCAGCGGCGCTGAGGTTGAGTCGAAGCCAGCACACTCAACGCCTTCATATCGTACACGTTCTCCCTGCGGGGGGCGTGCTTCCCCCGTTCATTGCCGAAACCCTGGCCCAGGAAGCGGCCGAAAGGGCGATGCAAGTCGCTCAAGCTCGCCTCGAACGCTTGGCGACGGACGCCCCGGTCGAGGTGACCCGCGAGGTTCGGTTGGGTTCGCCGGCTCGGGAGTTGGCGCGGGTGGCCGACGAGCAGTGCGCGGATCTCCTGGTCGTGGCCAGCCACGGCGGCCTGGCCGAGCTGGTGCTCGGCTCGGTCGCCAGCAGTCTGATCCGAGTGGCGCGATGCCCCGTCTTGGTCGTGAGTGACCGTGGCCCGGAGCCGGATCCGCTGTCCCGAGTACTCGCGGCCGTCGACCTGTCGCCGGTGTCTCGCAACGTCCTTCACAACGCGGTGGTGGCTGCGACCACTTCCGATGGGATCGTCAAAGTCCTGTCGTTGTTCGAGCCGCCGATCCTGCGCCCAAACCCCGACGGTGGTTGGCTACCCAAATACATCGGACCCGAGGAGCTCGAAGAGGTCGCGGCTCACCGGCACGCCGAGATCAGCGCGCTGATCCGTCGAAGTGTCCCCCGTAACATGGTCCCGATCGAGGTCGAGGTTCGAGGGCACCCCGCGCCGGATGGTATCCTCGACGAAGCCAACCACTGGAGCGCCGACATCATCGTGGTCGGGACCAGCGGCAACAACGCGTGGCATCGGATGATCCTCGGCTCGACGACCCACCACGTGCTGCTGAAAGCGGCCTGTCCGGTCTTGGTGGTTCCACAAGAGGCGCGGGAGGATGTCCGTGAGCCCAGCGAGAGTCTCGCGGTTTCCGAGGTCCTCGATTCCGGGTCGGGCTGGTCTCTTCCCTGAGCTCCAGACTCACCGAAAAAAGCTGAATTTTATTGCGGCGGGAGTTGACAACGGGAAAGGTGAGAATCATTCTCATAATCAAGGAGGTCGGGAAACGGAAGACCATGCCTCCGGGGGAACACGATGATTGTCTGCCTCTGCCACGCAGTGAATGATCGGATTATCCGGGAAGCCGTTCGAAACGGCGCTACCACCATCGCCAAGGTCTCGAGAGGGTGCGGCGCGGGCAGCGATTGTGGCGCCTGCCGTAAAGAGATCAAACAGCTGATCGACAAGCATCGAGCCATCGGCGGCTCGGCTTGCTCAGGCTTATCGGCCGCGCTAAACGCACAGCATGAAGGGTAGCCAGAAGGTCATCGACCTTTTGAACGAAGTGTTGACCGGCGAGCTGACCGCCATCAACCAGTACTTTATTCACGCCAAGATGTGCCAGAACTGGGGCTTCGAGCGACTGTACAAGAAGATGTACCATGAGTCGATCGACGAGATGAAACATGCCGACCGCCTCATCGAGCGCATTCTATACCTCGAAGGCGTGCCCAACCTGCAACGCCTGGCCAAGGTCACCGTCGGAGAAACCGTTCCCGAGCAGCTGCAGGTCGACCTCGAAATCGAGCGAGTGGCGCTCGAGCGTTTGAACCAAGGGATCGCGATGTGCCGCGACGAGGGCGACAACGGAAGCCGCGCGCTCCTCGAGCACATCCTGGTCAGCGAGGAGGAACACGTCGATTGGATCGAGGCCCAACTCGACCAGATCAAGCAAATGGGGGTCGAGAACTACCTCTCGCAGCAGGTCAAGAGCGACGACTCGACCGAATAAGGCCGGCCTTCCCGTCTCACTGCGCTCCGAGCGCCTGTGCTTTCTGGGCGATCGCCCGCTGCACTTCCGGGGGAAGCTGCCGCGGGTCGCCCGCCTGCTGCAAGATCTGCTGCAGCTCTTCGAGCGACTGGGCTTGGTCGATCTGGTCCATCAGCTGCTGGGTCGGATCCGCGGCGCCCTGCTGCTCGCCCGCGCCTTGAACCAGGTTCTTGATGAACTCCATGATCTGATGGATGTCCAGGCTCGTCCCGGCCTCCTGGCCTGCGGCGGCGCCTTCCGCACCGGCTGGTGCCGCGCTCGGATCGCCGGCCTCCTGTGCGGCTGCTCGCTGCTGGGGACCGGCTTTCGGTTCGCAGCCCTGGGGGCCGCAGGGGCTATCGGCGGCCGGTGAACCCGGAGCCTTCGGTCCGCAGCCGTTTGGCCCGCAGCCCGGGACGCCCATGCGATCGCCGAGCTTTCCGAGCTGGTTCGCGTCCATGCCGAAACGGTCTCGAAGCTGCTGGAGCTTCTGAGGATTGCCCGCGGCATCCTGCAGCGAACGCATCATTCTGTTCTGAGTTGGGGGGCTGCGCTTCATCGCGCCCAAGACCCGGTCGGCCGACCGAGCCGAGCGAGAGCCGCCGCGCACGCCGCCGTTGCGCACGCCGCCGTTTTGGATGCCACCGCTGCGGCCCGCCCCTCGGGCGCCGCTCACGCCCTTTGCACCTCGTGCCATCTCGGACCTCCTCACGCCGCCTGCGGCTGCAGGCTGGCCTTTCTCATCTCTCCAAGCTGCTGGAGCAGCGGCGTGAGCTCAGGGCCGCCCTTGCCCTTGGCCTCGAGGCGCTGGATCAGCTTGTTGATCACGTCGTCGACCTCTTGGGGAGACTTGGCCTGGGCCAGCTTCTGGGCGAGGCGCATGAACATTTTCTGGGCCCGACCTTCGGGGCCGGGGGCCGCTCGACCGGCCTGCGCCGCCGCCGGGGCTTGGCCGCCGGGCGCCTGGGGCGCTGCCGCGGGGGCTTGGCCGCCGGGCGCCTGGGGCGCTGCCGCGGGCGCTTG
>CAZFIV010000088.1:0-30778 GCA_964519665.1 uncultured Myxococcales bacterium | reverse complement strand
CCTGGCTCGTGCCCCTGCGGGCCACGACCAGTGATCACAACGTTAACGGCGTCTGCAGACGTCTTCGAAGGCTCCCTGGCTCGTGCCCACCAGGTTCCCTAAAGCTGAATGGTTCGAAGAGCAGTCGAGCCGAGTGGTCGAGCGGATTGAGCCCTCGACGGCGATGATGACGCTGTTTTGGGTCTTGGACGGCCTTGCCCCCGTGGGCGCGTTGGATTCCCACCCTATCGGTCAGGTTCGACCAAGTATGCTCCGTGGGATGGCCGCGGGAGCGGTGGATCAGACTTGGCCCTGAGCGGCAGTCATGAGTCGACCATGCGCAACGTTAGCTACGTGAAGATCGGCAGCGGCAACGCGGAGGCGACGAGTCGCTTCTTCGAACGGCTGTTCAGCTGGACCCTTCGTCCAATGAGAACATCAGACGGCGGAGGCTGGTTCGAGACCGGCGACAGTCGAATCGGGCTTCACGGAAATGACCCGAACTGGGGAATCGTCCCAAACTCCCGCGTCGAGAACATTCAAGCCGCCGCGGCAGGGTTCGCGAGATCGGTGGCTCGTCATCCGAACATATCAACGAAGAGCTAGGCTTCGGGTGCTTGTGTAATGGCCGCGACCTTCAAGGCGTCGTCTTTGGACTGAACGAAGTCGACACGGCCGAACCAAGCGGTCAGCCGTCGTAGACCCGACTCGAGCGATCGCTGACACCGTGTCAGATCGTCCCGCCGAACAGTGGGCGGCTCGCCACGTCGGCGGTCAGAGCTGCGGGAACTGCTGCGAAGTGCTAGCCTCCGCCGGTGACGCATTCACCGGTCTTTCTGCAGAGCCAAGCCGATCCCGCCATGCTCAAAGCCATCGAGCGAGCCCGCGCAACCTTTCGCTTCTTTTGGCGAGAGCTGGCTTGGGAGTACCGCCGGATTATTCCGGCCTTCGGGATGACCGCGGTGAAGATGATCTTCAGCGACGAAGGTCCGCCGCAACCCGACGGCCAAGAAGCCGAGCAGATGTGGGTCTCAGAGATCGACTTCGACGGCCATATCGTGGCGGGCACTCTCCTCAACGAACCCAACTGGGTGACCAGCGTTAAGTCGGGCGATCGGGTCGCACGTCCGCTGAATGAGACCACGGATTGGATGCTCACGTGTAACAATCGAGTCTACGGTGCATTTACGGTGCACGTCGTACGAAGTCGAATGAATGACCGCGAGCGGGCCCAGCACGATGCCGCATGGGGCCTCGAATTTGGCGACCCTGCAACTCCACTGCTGGTGCCGGCCTCGATGACGTCCGAAGGCACGCCCCCCGAGACCGCCGAGCTGACGCCCCCGGACGAGCATCCGATGAGCGAGAACATGAGTGATTCGCTCGCTGAAGCCATTAAGGAGAACCCCGCCCTGCTCGCGACACCCGACCCCAAAGGCTTCGTCCTGCTGCACAGTCTTGCCCTGGCCGGCAGCTCGGCTGGGGTACGCGCGCTGCTCGAAGGTGGTGCTGACGCCAACGTACAGACGCCCGATGGTCGAAAGCCCATCGACCTGGCCCGGGCAATGGGATGGACCGCCGTCGTTCAGCTCCTGAAACCGTACACCGCGCCCTGATCGCCAAAGCTGATCATCATCAGCCGCTGCCTAAGCGCTCGAGAAGATCCTCGGCTTCCTGTTTCAACCGGCTGTCATTCTCGACAATCCAATGGGCGTGCGCCTGGGCCTCGTCCAGACGGCCCCCTTCCGCCAGTAAAGTTGCGATCGTGAGATGAGCGCGCCCATAGTAGGGGTCTGATCGAATCGCGCGCTCGAGCAAGTCGATGGCATCGGGCACGAGGTCCGGCGTGCCGCCGTAGAGCACCGCCAGGTTGTAGCAGGTTACTGGATGATCGGGCACCAACTCCAAAAGCCGCTGCGAACCGCCATCGACCATGTCCCACTTCTTGAGTCGCCAGGCGCAGGAGATCAGTTTGGCCAGTACCTGCGGATGATCGCGATGTTCTTTCGAGGCCTCGCACAAGAGCAGCCAGGCCGTTTCATCGTCGCCTGCCTCGGCGGCAACCTCGGCGCGGCGCGCCGCCTCCGGAAGGAGATCCTTCGTGGCCTGTTCGGCGTCGGCCAGCGAAGCGATCATCGGAAACGGCGGAAGGTAACGACGGTTGCCGGCGAAGACTTGAACTTTGAAGGAGAGGTTGTCGCCCTCGGGGTCGGTCATCTTCTTGCAGACCTGCGAGAATGGATGACTACAAACCGTCGGACCTACTCCGATCAAATCAGGGAACGACTGGACGGGATTGAGCGGCGGATACAAAGCCCATACCGCCCGTCGGTGCAAAACCATCCACTCCCCCCAAAAAGCCCCTAAACAATAGAAGAGCAAGGGTTCCTTGGGGACTCGAAGATCTTCGCTGGCCTTGAAGTAAGCCTCGGCGCGCTCCTCGCTAAGTTCTTCGAAACCCGTCTCCCGGAAGAACGACCTCAAGGCCGGGTCGATCAGGTGCCGCTCGGCCAAGCGATCCAGCTGACCAGCATCGTCGGTCTTGAGATTCAGCGAGAAATTGAAGACATCGTGGACCGATCGAACCAGGGCGTGAGCAGCGACGTAAAGGGTCTCGCTGTCGACGGGGTATTCTCGCGCCGTGCGCGGCAGCTTGGTCGCCTTCGCCAAAAGCCGAGCCAACTCCGTAATCTCGGTCGGAGTCTGAGCCGACCAGTCCGCATGAAGCTCATAGAAAGCTCTGACCGAATCGTCCTCATACCGTTGATACATCGTCGGGTCGCTCGCTAAGCGAATCGTACCGCGAAGCGGCCGTCATTCGCGACCGAGATGCACGCCGAGGCCCTCGCAAAGAGCCGGCGCTCCCGCTCAGGCGTAGACGACGGGCGCGCGAGCGTTGGGATTGAGCGAGAGCACTTCTGAGAACCCTTCCTGCAGGCACCGAACAAAGAGTTCTCCGTCGGTGACCGCGGCCGGGTCGACGTTGGCCGCCACGCAGCACGTCTGGCCGTGAGTGACCAAAGTGATCATGGAAGCGCACCCTGGTCGCGGCCCGAAGCCGTAGGCCCGCTCGATCTTGGCGCCGGCCAGATAGACTTCTTCGCGCAGCCCCATGACGGAACTCGCCTGCAGGTCGTTGTGCTTCATGAGGTGGCCCACCGCCGAGGCGAGCAACGCTCCGGGAAGGTGCGTCAACACCGGCGCGAGCATCGACATCGCGTCGATGGCCGGTTCTTGACGGAGCTGACCCACGATTTCGTGGATAGCGTGCATTCGCGCCGTCGGGTCCCGTTCACTGACCATCGCCGAGAAGCGGGCACCGACGAAACGGTTGCCTCCCGCGGCGTCCTTGCTGTTGCGCACCGAGATCGGAATGGCCACGGGCATGGATTCGATCGGAGCGTCCATCGCTTCATGGTACCGGCGAAAGGCGCCCAGCAGCGCGGCCACGAAGGCATCATTGACCGACGCCCCCACCGCCTTGGCGGCCCCCTTGAGGTCGATCAACTCGACATCGAGAATGTGAAAGCGCAACGAGAGGCTCCGAGACGCCAACAGCGGAGAGCCCTCGGCGCTGGGGTTGGCAGCGACGCGGCGGAGTGAGCGCGCAAAGGCGAGCGCTTGCTTCGCGGTCTCCAACGGGTGAGCGAGCTGTTTGGTAGCCTCTAGGGCGTCTCGCACGCTCGACCGAATGGCCGACGCGTCGCGCCGCAGTTGCTGCATCAGCAGACCGACCGAGCTCGAACGCTCCGGCTCGGGAATCGCTGGCTGCGGCTTTCTGGGATTCGCTTGCCGCGAACGGGAATGAAGCTGCCCGAGCAACTGAATGCCGCCGAGCCCGTCGGAAACGGAGTGATGCATCTTCAAGAGGTGTGCGGCCCGGCCTCCCGGTAGACCCGTGAACAAGGTGGACTCCCACGGTGACCGGGCGCGATCGAAGGGGGTCATCGCAGCCTTGGCGGTCGCTTTCATGAGGGGGCCCCATCCGCCATCGTTGCGCAAGCCGATCCGAGTGACGTGGTAGTCGAGGTCGAACTCCGGATCGTTGACCCAAACCGGGTTCCCAAAACCGAGCGCCGGCTCCACGACCTTCTGACGACAGCGACTCACCATCCGAGTGCTCCAGTCGGCGGCCGAGCGGAATCGGTCCCAATCCGGCTCCCGATCGAGAATCTCGAGCGCACATACCGGCTCGCGTAGATGCGGGTCCGCCTCGAGCCGCCACATCAAGGTTTCGAGGGGATTCATGCGAGGCGCCCGCCCCCAGTTGAGCGGCTTGGCTTTTGACGCGCTGCGCGCATCCAGTGTCGGGTCGTGAGACTTGAGTCGAGCGTCCATGAGATCAGTCCAAACGAAGGTCGGCATTCTGACCGACTGCAAGGTTCAGTCCCAGAGCACGACCACGCTCAAACCAGAGGACGTCGTCTGCGAAGTCACAATGCCATCGCAAGGCGTTACGTTATCGTAACAGGAGAGACGCCCAACACCGTATTCTTCGGTGCTCCTTCGACCCGGCGAGGGCGCGAACCCCACTCCCCACGCCTCCCAATTCGGCCCAATACTTGAAGACTTGCCATTGAGGACCACGGACGAGCGAACAAGGCCCTTGCATATGGCCTCTACACTGGCGAACCGACTGCGAGCGACCTCATCGTGGAATCGAAGACGGCCACATCAGCTGCCTCGAAGGGCCCCATGCGGAAATGGCCGTCATGCGGTAGTGGCCGGTGCTCGCCAACGCCGAACAGAGCCCGTCCCGGGCCTGTCCGAACTCGCTACATACTATCGATGAAATCCGGTAGGTAGTCTCGATCTTCCCCGTTGGGCCGATAGAGTCGGCCGGCGGCCGTACCGTGCCTTCGCTCGCGGTCGAACTGTTGATAGAGATCGTCCGGGTCAACCCGTAAATCTGCCGGGACACCGGACTGGTCGGGTATATTGCCTTGCCGGATCGGCAGGGTCCACGTGCTCTGGATGTAAAGCAAGTACCTATGAAGAGCGCTGGTCTGCTCTTCTTCTTCACGAAGAAGCTTCTCTCTCATGACCCCGAGCTTTTGATGCAGATAAATCTTGACCCCGAGCTCGGAGGCGCGAACAGCCCATTTACTTCCAAGGGTATTGAACGGCCGCATGGGGTCTCGACCCGCCCGGGGGATCCTCAATTCTGCGCCTAGGTCACCGACAATACTCACCAGAGACCACAGCTCACGCTCAATATTCATACTCGTCACGATGCCATTCTCGCGAAATCTAACGTCCGACCGGATCGACGTTTCGAGAATGTGAATCGCGCCCTGCCGGGCCCCCTCGAAGTATCCCAGTCTCTCCCGATAAACTTTATTCGGCCGATACCAGTGATCGACCCGGTCTCGAGTGGTATGGCCGCCAGCCAATCTCGCCCACATCGCGTAGAACTGCCCCTGGAAACCATCTGGCTGACCCGGCGGGGCGGTGAACGGATCGTCAATACCTCCGTCGTTGACGACGACCACCGTATCGCCAGCCTCGTCTTCAAAAGTTCTATAGTCTAGCTCTTCCGGAGGAACGCCGTAGGCCAAAGACGCTTGCCGCAACGCCTCGTCCAAGGTCGCGCCCGTAAAGGTCGAACGGTCCAGCTCCAGCCACTCCTGAGCCCCCATCGTGAACACAAAAAGCCAGGTGAGTCCGGTGGCTCGAGGGTCCCAGTTCATAAGTCCGTCGATCGTACTCTCGAAATCGATTTCCTGCTCTTCGTTGTTCTCGTCGATGTACGTCGTTTCCGTCTCGAGCATGTCCTTGAGTGCCAGAGCGACATCCCGAACTTCTTGCCTGACCCCGCTGTACCACGCGCGCTCCCCGCGAGGCTTGAGGACGCCCTTTCTCAGGCCTCCCTGGGTCGCTGCCGCGAGAATCTGCGCCCTATCCCGCTGGTTGCCAGCCACCGCCGTCGCTTCGATAAGCTCGATCAGCGGCTGCACATTGTTCGTCGGCCGATTGCGACGGTGCCCGAATCGAGCGCCGACGCCCTTCGGGCCGAGCACGTGGCGCCCGTGCTCGGACTCCCGCAGAGGGACCACCGCCGACCTCGCGATGATGTAGAGCAAAGTAGGCTGAACATTTGGCAACAAGCGCTGCTGGAGCTCTTGATCGCTGTAGATGTACGTCCAGTCCAGCGGCAGCTTGCGATCGAAGAGGCTCTTCATCGCCGCTTGGAACTTCAGAGGATCATCTTTCAGGCTCGTGAGCGTCACTGCAACCAGAAGCGCGTGAGCATCGAACGTATCAGCGAGACTGATCATGGATTCGTCGGCGTCGCCAACCATCCGCTCGATCATGTTGAGCCGCTCATCGTGGGACATCACGCCCGACTCCAGACGGGCCTTGGCCACCTCAGCCAGAGCGTCCGCGGTGAAGTATCCCTCTTCCACGAAGGTCGCCAACTCGATCAGTCGCTCTGCGGTCTGGCCACTCGACAGCGCCCCCATCATCGTGCTCATGATTTGCGCGCCACCCGGCGCACCACCGAGCACTTGACTCAGCACCTGTCGAGCCTGGGCGTTGGATATCCCCTGAGCTGACGAAGCGTCATCGATGTACGTCGAGTAGAACTCGCGGAGGCCTGCCTCGTCCAAGCGTTGAAGGGTATAGAATAGCCGAGCGCCGGCGGTCAGCGCCTCTTGGGCGGCGCTGCGCGGATAGCGAGACGAGGCGTCGCGATCAATAACCGAAATAAGAGTTGCAAGATCTTCATGCGCCGTCTGAATGGTATTCGCGCGGTTGGCATACTTGCCGATCGACCGCTGGTCCGTGATCCTTGAAATGAGGTCGAACGGAAAAGACTCAGAGTCCTCAGCGGCCTCAATGAACGCCTGATGAATGTACCCTTGAACCCGGGCGGTGCCTTGTCTCTGGACTTTCTGCAGCAGCTGCATCGCCAGATAGGGATCGCTCAGGCCGGAAAAGAAGCTTGCCGGCTGGTCATCCATCTGGACTTCGATTTCGAACTGCCCGAAGTCGACCGACGCCTCAACGACGTCATCCAGTAACCCGATCCGGTGTAGCCATTCGATCGTCTCGTTGAAGGTACCGCGACCGCTGTCGTCGAAGCTCAACAGTCCCGACAGGATCGCCACCCCCGCCGGATCAGCGAACCGCATGACCCCGTGGTACTTCGGGATCTCGCGGGGCGTATGAAACGACAACGCCAGGGTCTCTATGAAGCGCTTCCTCTGCTCGTCGCTCGCGGCACCATTGAGGTACCGGTTCGCGAGCCGGGTGACCATGATGAGCGCTTCCTTGGATTTGGCGCGAGAACGCCACTGCAAGAGAACCCGCGCGGCCAGTCGGCCGTCTTCGATCCCCGCCATGAGAACGTCGAAGGCGGTCTCGCCGTTGACGGTGGGCGATATCTCCGTCGACCGGCGCCCGGCCCACGGCGGCGGCCGGGAAGAGATCGTGATGAGGCGCCCCAGATCGTCGTCGGAGAGGCTCTCCAAGAACGCCTCGCGCTCCCCCGTATTCATCGACGCCAGCACCGACATGAACTGCATGTAGGCCAGCGTCAGGTCGCGGTTGCGTGGATGCACGTTGGGCCGGCCGGTTGCGCCCCCCGTCTCGAACAGCCGCCGCATGGCAGATTCAGCGGCCCGAACCCGTCGCTCTCGAATGTCTTCGGCCGCATCGGCGCCGATTCTCGTAACCTGCGGTGGCGTCGTGGCCGGAGACAGATCCCAGCGGGGATCCCACCGTTGCCCCAGCTTCACCCGGAGTTCGCTGCGAATCGCGCGCAACACATCCATGGAAGCCGACCGGTTGAGAATGGTGTCATCATCATTCTCAGCAACCTCCAGACGATCGTAAATGTACTCCCACTCCTCGTATCGGTCGATCTCGCCGTTGTTAACGTCATCTCCGTTGAAGTGGTAAGAATACTGCTGGGGGATTCGGTCCGCGGCGGCCGCCAGCGCCCGAAGTTGAGGGTTGTCGATATCGCTGATGGTCAGGCGTTTGATTCCGAATCCCAGCGTTCCTCCGAGGGACTTGAGGAATCGACTCTTGTTAACCGGCACAATTCATCCCCTCGCACCATTGAGGTCGACCGCGTCCGTGGAAAACATCGTCGGGGTCGGCCGATATAGATCGTCTATCAAGTGACTCCAGTAAACTGCTCGAATTCGAGCCGCCGGAGCGCTCGTTTCGTTTGAGTCTCTGCCAGCTCGATCTGCAGGTTGGCCAGCGAAGCTTCCGCATCGGCGATCCGCTCCAACCTAACCGAGTCGGGAACCCCACTCAGGTTTTGCAGTTCGACAAGCTCTCGGGTCTTCGCATCGATCTGGCGGGCGAGGCTTACTTCGTTCGCGTAGTCAGCGGCGTCTGCAACTTGGAGTTCCTGGGCTTTCCGAAACGCGGTGTCCAGCGCAACTTCGACATCCGAAATCATCCGATCGATGGTCCGACGATGCGCATCGAGCGTCCGGGCGTAGGCCCGGTTGTTCATCAAGCGACGAACGAGGCCCACCACGTTCGATATGGCCATGCCCTGAAGCGTGAAGTCGATGGTAAGATCGATGCCCTGCCGGCTGGCCACCATGTCCTGCAACAGGAGGTAAGCTTTACTAAGGCGCAACGAGGCCGCCTGGACGGCCGGAAGATTCTGAAGGCCCTCGCGAATTTCCGCCGACGAGGCGGACAGGGCCGGGATGACCCCAGTCGTCCCGGCGGGCAGCACGAGCTCTCGAAACACAGCGTCCGGATCGAGGTCCTCCAGCGCGGGACCGCCGGCCTCCCGTAGTTCATCGCCGAGCTGCCGACCAAGCACCGACATCGTGGCCTTGCGGCTCGTGAGTTGCTGGTCGATCGCCTCGATCCGTGCCTCGATCCGGGCGATGTCTCCTTCGGAAGGAGGACCTTCTCCCGTGGTTCTACCCTGCCGCGGCGGTCCTCCTGGACCGGGTTCCACAAGAGACGCGTCGGGCGTCCTGGTAGTGGTTCCGTCGGCCGGCGTTGTTTGTTCAGCGCGCCTCTGCGCCTCTTTCAGCTGCCCTTGAGCCGCCGCTCTTGCGCGCTCCAACGCGTCGATCTCTCGCTGAAGGACAGCCCACCTCACCAGACGTCGTCGCTTTTCGACCTCGACGCGTCGCCTCGTATCGAGGACGTTTTGCTGAACGGCCGCCACCTCACGATCGGCCATGGCTTCTCGGATCCTTCTTCGCCGAGCCGCACCGGTATTGATGGTCCACGACAAAGAGAGCTCGGGAATCGTGGGCCCCTCGCCCGTTATGCTGGAGCTCGCGGCAAGGGTGGTGGTCGTACCCGTACGCCCCGCGACGTCGGCTTGACCTCGAGCTCTCGCCTCCTCGACTCGCTTCTCGCCATTTTCGATCCGCGAATCCGCCGCCACCAGGCTCGAAACCGCCGCTTGGACGACGCTTCCGGGGTCATCGGGGTCGACTTCATCACTGGTCGCCTCGGTTTGCATGATGCCATCGAGATCCGGTTCGATGTCGTCTTCGGCGGCCGCTTCCATCAGCCCTTGCAGGAAGTCGCGGGCGTCGAGCGCTGCTTGAGGCTTGCCGTCGACGTAGCTGAGGCGATTGTCCAGGTAGTCGGCAAGGATCGCCACGTAGTCATCTTCGTCCCGGGTAGAGTCTTCGAATTCGGCCTTTAAACGCGCGCGTTCTGGTGCCGTCAGATTCTCCCAGACATCCCGTCCGAGCTGGCGCAGCTTAGCATCCCGATCGAAGGCCCACGTGTCGATCCCCCCCCTGAATATGCCGATGAACTCGGCGAAGATGGCCATCATCTTCCCGAGGAACCCGGGGATTCTAGGAGGATTGAAGTCGATCGACACCTGTCTGAACGGCTCGGGCGCCGGTCGAAATGAGAGCATCTCGGGGTGGGAACCGTCGGATCGCAACTCGGATGCAAACCGACCTTCGAGGCCCCCGACGAGATCCTCGATCTCCGCTAGCCGGGCCAAATGATCAATGACGTCGTTGCCGTCGCCCCCCGGCCCCGCCGCTCGATCTTCTTCCGCTTCGAGAAGGACGAAGAGTTGTCCCCACTCGTCGGGCGTATCGATGGCCTCGCCCTCGTCGTCCGACTCCGCCTGCGCGGCGAGCGCTCGGAGCCGGCTGTGCAACGGGATGCTGTCGACGTTCAGCCGTGATCGCTCGAAGTACTGTACGAAATTCCGCCTGTCCAGAGGAGCGGGCCGGCTGCGGTTCGACATCCCCCGAAACGTACATAGGACCACCGTCGGAAGACAACTTCAACGGGCTTACGCCTCCTTGTAATGCGGACCGGACTGCTACCGAGTCGCTTCGTCGGGGTCGAGCATCCACAGATAACTCCGAGTTGAACCATCTGGGCGGTAGTTGACCCCGGCCGAAGTCGCCCGCCTCCGGACTCGGTTGAGATCAGCGGCGGCGCGTTCGCCGGATTCCACCGTGTACTCGGCACCCACGAGGGGGTACTGAAAGGGCCTCCGTGAGAAGAGGATCGACCGAGTCGCATAGCGCATCAGCTCGCTCGCGTTTCGTTCATCCCGCCGAATGTAGTTGTCCCTCATCCTGCCCACGATGCGGTGGTACCGAAGCTTGAAGGTCAGCTCGGCCGCTCGAGCCGCCATTTTGACCGCGGTGGTGCGACCCCAGGGCTGCTGTCCCCGAGCGTTCGGCTGAAACAACGAATTCGCCCAATCGGCACCAAACGAAATCAGTCCGATCATCTCCCGTTCGACGTTCAACATCGTGAGCTCCGCGATCCGCTCGTACGCGAGGTCCGAGCGAACGGACCGCTCGAGAATCAACAGGGAACCGAAACGAGCTCCCTCGAAGTAGCCGATCCGCTTTCGCACGTCGATGTCGTCACCATCCCGAAAGTTACCGTTCGGCCCTTCCCACCAGTAGCGAATCATTTGTCTTTGATTTCGGCGCCGGGCTCCCTCGCCATGGGTCAGACGAAGATACAGTTTCTCGAAGTCGCCGACGTATCCGTCCGGCATGCCCTCCGGCGACGTAAACGGATCATGCATCCCGTCCAGAACCAGGATCCGAACTCGGCCCGGACCTTGTTCGACGACTTCATACTGAATATCTTCGGCCGGCATGCCCAGGGCCTCCGCGGCCCTCCGAATTGCCTCCTCCAGGGTCCGTCCGTCGTAGTAGGAGGATCCGAGCTCCACCCACTGGCGAGGCCCCATCGCGGCCACGAAAAGCCACGTCATCCCCACGCCGCGCGGGTCCCACTCCTGAAGGCCGAGAAAAGTGGTTTCCGGCGAGATGTCATCCCCGGTCGGCGTCCGGTCGTCGAACTCGAGCATTTCGATGAGTGCATCCTTGAGGGCCTGTACTTGCGGGATGAGCCCCAGCTTCCAATCGTGCAATCCTCTCGGGGCGAGATACCCTTGCCGCATCCCTCCCTGGGTAGTGGCCGCTAAGACGTGTGCTCGATGCCATGCACTCCCTAGCCGCGTCGTGCTGTTGACCAGCTCGAGAAGCGTACTGCCGTCGTTGATTACGGTATCCGCGGACCGTAGGAGAGGACCGACCGCCCCGATCACATTTTGGCCCTGTTGAGAGCGGCGCTGCGCGAGGGTCGCGTGGCGCGCGATGACCCAAAGCAGGGACGGCATCATCTCCGGCTCCGGCCCGGACTCCCCTCTTCGCAGCGCTTCCAGCTGGGCCGAACTCAATCGGGACTCCATCTCCCAATCGAGCTTTTGCCGAATGAGGTAGTCGAGCGCTCGTTGAAATTCCCGGGGATCATCGTTGAGGCTGACCAGGGCCTTGGCTGCCAGCAGACCATAAGGGTCGAATTCCGCCTGAACCTCCAGCCGGTCGCTGGCCCGCCTTATCAACTGATACTTCTCTCTACTCGAGAGAACCTCCGCGGCTAAAATTTTGTCGACGATCTGCGAGAAGTGTTCGGGCCTGATATTCCCGTTTTCGGCTTTCGTGTTCTCGGCCAGCTCTAGAATGACTCGCTGAAGGCCGACTCCCGAGAAGCTTCCCGAAATCATCCTGGTCAGCAGGTCGACTCCGCCCGGCGCCCCGGAGACCGCCTGGTAGAGCGTTTCGACCCGCGGCTGCGGCGTTTCTGCGGTGCCCCGAACCGTTCGGAAGAAGTCCTGCAGCTGAGCATCGGTCATCCGAGACAGCGTGAATACGAGGCGGGCCGCCGCCACCCGGCGCTGCTGCGGCGTCGAAGCTCGTTCAACCGTCGCCAGATCACTCTCGGCGGTCGAAACGATTCGAGACGCCCGATATGGGCCATTGCGATCGTCGAGTCGAGCAACCAGGTCCGTCGGAAAGAGGCCCGAAAGGCTCGAACGGTGGAAGCGGGAATCGACGTTCGCCGGGGTGTACTCGAGCTCCGGCTGGCCCGCGATCGCATCCCGAAGAAGTCTCTTACTATCAGCACTTCCGGACTCTTCGACAACCTGCAGGAGCCGCATCAAGATATGGGGGTCGCTCTCGCTGGAACTGACGCCCCGCACCTGTCGCGACTGGAGTTCGACGAGCCCCCATGCGGCCGCCGCGTACACCACGTCGTGCAGAAGCGTGCGGTTCGCCTGGGTGCTTGGAGCCTCCGCCAAGGCCTGAATCGAGTCGTCGAGGTTGCTGCCGCCCGCGTCGGCCAGCGAAATCAACGCGGCGGCCGCCAGAACCGCAGGCAGGTTACTGGTTCTCATCCTAATGCCACCGTGCCGAGACGATGTTCGGATTGCCGAATAGGGCCGTATGCCTGGTTTCAGGCCTTCGATGAATCGTTGGCGTTGCTCCGCATTGGCCTCGCCGCCCAGAAACGCCATTCCGAGGGTCAGGCCCGAAGTTTGGATATCTGGTATCTGGGCCCGATCGGCACCTTCGGGTCCCGGGAAGTCGTCGTCTCTTCCCCGCGCCCACTGCAGACGAGCATCCCAGGCCAGGATCACTCGGCTTGCAAGCTCGCCATCCGTGATACCGCCAAGGAGAACGTGAAAAATGGTCTCCCCGGAGGGCGCCGGCGAACCGGACTTCGTCGTCCGACCATGCGTGCTGATGTCGATCAGACGATTCAGTTCTTCATCGCTCAGGCCACGCAGGAACGTCTCCTTTTCTTCCGTACTCATCTCGCCGACCGTCGACATCAGGCTTATGTAGCGGCGAAATATCGTGAGCCGCTGCTCGGCGTTGGCGTGCCCTTCCCGGACCTCGTTCCAAACCTGCAGCAGGTCGCTCAACGTGACCTGGGCCGTCTGCATCGTCGACGAGAACTCGGGCCGACTGAGTCGACTCGGCGCATCTGGACCCGGCTCGTCCGGATCGTTCATGTATCCGTCCCCGGTACCATCGGCTCGCCAATTTCGACCAGTTTCCACCGCACGACGGTGCACACGGTCGAAGTCCTTGTAGATACTATTGCGATCGTAATGGAGCTGGGCGGGCACCATCCGGTCTTCTTTGTAGATGGTCCACTGATTCAGAAGAAAAAAAGCGTAATCATAGAGACTGGAGATACTCCGCTCTTCCGCCCGAAGCTGTTGATCTCTCAGTCGACCGAGCTCGGCGTGCATCTGAACTTTCAGCACGGTCTCGGTGACCTTCAAGAAAATCCGACCGGCGACCGCCGCACCGCTCCTGGACGCACCCAAAACATCGTTGGCAAACCCGATGACCGACAGCCATTCGCGCTGAAGGTTCATCCGAGTCACGATGTCATTCACGGTGAATCGTTTATCGGAGTGGATCGACTTCGCGAGGATCTGAACGGATCCGTATCGCGCTCCTTCGAAGTAACCGAGGCGCTGACGATTCCGGAAATCGTCGGTCGTGTTGGCCCTTCCGTCCTCTCCGTAGAAAAAGTGTCTCTGCCTTTGCTCGAGCGTCGACCCACCCACCAAGCGGTTGTAAATATTGTAGAACCTACCCACGAAGGGATCCGGCATATTTGGCGGGGATGTGTGCGGGTCGGGTTCACCATCTCGAAGAACGACCTCCCAAAGACCCGTTTGTGGGTTCTGCCTTGGCTCAAGGTACGGGGGCGGCCGGGTCGCTCGCATCTCCTCGACGGTCATCCCTAGAGCCCAAGCCGCTTCTTCGAGTGCCTCTTGCTCGGTCTCGCCGGTGTAGGTGGACGAGGAAAGTTTTCGCCATTCGTTCTCTCCCATACCGTACACGAACAGCCAGGTGAGTCCTATCGCGGATGGATCGACCCTGAGGAGCATGTCGAAAGTACTCTCCAGATCGACCGTCTCCCCCGAGAGCTGCGTGGTGGTCTCGAGCATCGTTACGAATGCATCGACCGCTTTCGCGACTTGGGGATTCATCCCGGTGTCCCAGGCTCGGGTCCCTCGCCAGGACGCCGATTCGATCAGACCCCCTCGCACGCCATCTGACAGCATGAGCGCCCGTTGGTATGAGGTACCGGCGCTGGCGGTGGCCGCTACGAGCTCGTTGAGGGGTTCGAAGTTGACCGTTCGGCTGTCGCGCTGGAGACCGTAACGAGAGCGCGGCGCCAACACGCTCGGGACGCCTTCCGCCTGCACCTGCATGGTCGCCGACCGAGCGACCACGAAGAGCATCGTCGGTTGTTCGAGCGGAGTTCCGCCGATCGCGACCAGCTCATCGAGGGTCATGACCTCGGTGGCGTCCATGTTGAGTTTGATGCGCGACACCTCGTGAAAGGTCTCGATGAAGAGCGACTCGTTGCTCTGAAGGCTTGCCAGTACACGGGCCACCACGAAGGCATGCGCATCAAAGCGGGAGGTTATACTGATTCGAGGCGTCGTTTGGCCGGCGAGCCTCCGTTCGTCCTCCGGCGACAGCTTCCCCTGTTTTCGAAGGGCGTCCGCCATGTAGTCGATGACGAGATTTCTCTTGTCTTGGTCGTTCAGCCGCCCGTGCTCGAGAGCGGTATCGACGATCAAATGGAGGACCTCGGCCGGAACCGTCCCGTCCTTTGCCGCCTGCGCGATGCTGTCAATGAACCCGCGCGTCTGCTCCCGGGTCATCTGAGCAAACAATTTGGAGGTTACGGTGGAACTCGGAGGTGCCTTGCCCAGCACGAAGTGAATGGCTCGAAGCTTGGCGGCGTTCGAAGCGTTCGCCACCACGAATGCCGACAACTCTCCGCTGTCGGCGAGCCGAGCGAGCGTGAAGTAGAGCTGAGCGGCCGCGATTTCTTGTTGTTCGGGCGTTCCGCCGTTGATCCTGGCGACCATCGTGTCAAGGTCAGCGTCGGCCAGGCGTCGCCGTCCCCGGGCCGACGAGTAGGCGCCGCTGCGAAGACGGCTCAGGATCTGAGGGGGAAAGGGCGTGAGCTGTCCACCATGCGCGGTGTCGCCGGCGTACTGCGCAGCGGTTTCAAAAGCCGCCAGGACAGCCCGTTGGCTTCGCTGATTCCCGCTCGACTGCACGATACGGAGGAGTTCAGTCGCAAAAAACAGATCGTTCCGACCATCGGACGACTCGAGGCTGGAACTCGTAACCAACTCTTGATTCCACTGCTGAAAATACCCGAAGTGTGTCGCGGCGTGGACGACCGCCTCGAGTTTCCCTTCGGTCTGCAGCTGGGCGATCGCTTGATTGAGATGCCTTGGTTCGTTCTCAAGGGTGACGAGCGCCATCGCAATCGCAGCGGACGCAGGGTCGGCAGACTTCTGGTGCTCGGTCTGAAAATCGCCGAGTCTCGACCGGTACCCGAAGAAGCTCTCCGAAGCGCCCTCGGCCAGCGTTTCAATGAACCGCACGCGCTGTTCCGCGCTCGCCTCTCCGTCGAGAAACTGGCGAGCCAAACCCACCGCGGCCACGCTGTTGGCGTTGGCGTCCGGATGGCCTCGACGCGCGTGGTCACGCCACGCGAGCAACGTACGGGCCGCCAACTCTCCGTCTTCAATGCCCGCGAAGAGCACGTGAAAAACGGTCTCGCCGGACGGCATCAGACCAAACTCGTCGGGCTCCGAATCGTCATTCCACGGAGGAGGGTCGGAGCTGATCGCGATCAGGAACGAGCGATCGTCTTCGCTCAGGGACGCAAGGAATGCTTCCCGTTCCGCGGTGTTCATCGCGACCAGTTCGCTCATGACCCGCTGGTAGGCTGCGATCAGCTCCAGATTGGCGGTATCGTTGTAGCGATGCGGATTGCCCCGCCGCTTGTCGTAGAGCCGACGAAGCGCGAATAAGGAGCGTCGCATTCGAGGCTCGGTCGCGTCGCCGGTCGCCCCGATCCGAGTGATTCCCGTCGAACCTGTGCCGGCGAGGTTCCATCTTCGGCCGACGCCGAGCTCCGCTTGGAGGGAGCGCAATACCTGAATCGAGGTCTGGGAATTCAGCTCGACGTCGTTGTCGTTCTCGGCGGACTCGAGGCGGCTGAAAATATAGGCCCACTCTTCCTCTCGGTCTATCTTCCCGTTGTTGACCTTTCGCTCAGACCGACTCCCCCAGCTATAGTCGCTGAGGACCCGGTCCGCGGTTCGCGCAAGTTCCTGAAACTCGGGACTCAATGAGGGATTGGAGACGTCCAGCCGGGCACGGCGAATCGCATTCAGAAATTGGCGTCTGCTGACCGGCACGCTACCGCCAATGACGCTCGGTTTGGGCGATGGAGGCAACCGGATTACGTCAGGCCGTAAGCTCCTGCGATCCCGCGATTGCTCGCGGGCTGCGCACGTCCGTCGATGCCAAGCTACAGCCCCTGTTGACAGCGGTCGCGGGTCTCGAGGTTCTTGCGATCGATCAAGGGGCCCACCGTATCGAGGTCCTTCGACTGGATGGTCACCCGTTGAATGTTGATCTCGCTCTTTCGACGAGCGCTGGGTTCGACGGAGTTGCTCCAGATCGCCAGGGCGATCCCGCCTACGAACAAAGCGATGGCCGCCGAGATGTTCAGCGCGCTGGGCTCTTCGTAGTCCATGGTGATCAGGGGAATGACTGACGTACCGGCCGCTACGTAGCCGCTCAGCTCCATGAGATTCCCGAGGACCGTAAGCCGGTCGTTGTCTTTGATCGCTTCGAGCTGACCCGCCAGGGGAGGTGGATCGCTCAGCTCCGGAAGTAGTTTCGGCAGACGCTCGGGCACCAACGACCGCCCGCGATAGAAGGCCAAACCCGACCGGGCCGTTCGCACATAGGTTGTCCAGTTCCCGGCGCTGGTGCTCCCCACCGCGCTCGTACGGACCGGGACGACGTGCAGCCAGTCCTCGTGTTCGCACGGCGTCTGCGGTTCCCCGGTCGGTCGCACGATGGGCCCGCTCTTGCGGTGGGCCAAGATATCCGTGCAGGCCGTCAAGGTCAGAATGCACATCGCCCAGTGGAGCGGCGCCTGGCGGCGCATCGAGCGGAGCAGCGTGTATTTTGCAGTCACGACGCGCGGCACTTTATTCCTTGTGTAGGCAGATTTCAGCCCGGGTGCGCGCCAACACCGACAGTCTCGCCAGCCGATGCCTGGTGGCCGTTGTGGCATGCCCTAGTTTCCCGAAGCTCAGGGGCTCAGTCCAGCCAAAGCACGGTGCGCGAGTGCGGCGCGATAGACCGACATTGAGTGTCCCGCCCGAGAAGGACAGGTGGCCGGTTTTGGGGGCAGCCCTGCTCGCCCCTGACCGAGAAGCCGTGCAGGATGCGGACGACGCCGCGCTCGAGACGGGCGCAGTCGACCGAGAGTCTGATGAGCTCGTTCAACGCCCGCGCTTCGATCGTTCAGTTCTTCGGGAGCCTCACCATCGGAATCCTCATCGGGGGGCTCGTCGGCTTCATCGGCAACACCGAGCTGGTGCACCTGCTGCAGCCCCTCGCGATCGTGTTCTTCGGTGGGATCGGGGTGCTGGTCGCCGTATTCCTGTTCCTCGATGCCTGGCGGCGGCGCGCCATGCGGGCGGCCGTGGAACGGGTCACGCATTATTTCTCGGCCAACCGCGAAGCCCTCAACGAAGCCGTGACGCTGCTGCAGGCCAAGCGGGTCCGCGAATCGCTAGAGAGGCTCCCGCGGCCTACCCGTGAAGACTTCGAAGGCGTCAGCCGCCTCGTTCAGGCGTACATGGGCATCATCACGGCGTCTACGTTGATCAACGTGAGCATTGCGGCCGCGGCCGCGCTCCTCGCCGCCGCGATGGTTGCCGAGCAGAACGAGCTGATCGAGCACCAGAATCAGCTCATCGATCTCCAGGGCGCCTTGGCCCGCAACGAGGCCCGCGCCTCGGCGATCGAATATGTCGACCGACGGTATTACCTGTTTACCGAGAACGAGCCCCACTATCCGTCGGGAGCAGACCGACGCACCAAGCATTACACCGAGCTGACCTCCGCGCAGCAAGGTGCATTGCATCGCTACTGGGGCCTCGTCTACTCCCAATGGTACACGCTCGGAGGCTACGTCCACGCCGCCGAGCGCGACCTGGACACGCTCCCGTCGTACGCCGTTTGGGAAGACTATCTTTTGCCCATCGTCAAGGAATCCGGGCAACAGCGCGCCACGGCAGAGACCCTCTGCGTAAATATTCGCCATGAATGGTGGCCGTCGGTTCGCCAGGACTTCATCTCCACCCTGATGCCCACCCTCGGGGCCAGCGCAGCCACCAGCTTCCTCCCCTGCTGCCGACGGGCCAACGACGACGGCGCCGCGGTGGCGGAGTGCGCAAGGATGCTGGTCCGGACATCGTCGGCGCCCCCCGCGGCAGCCGATCAATCCAGTGATGCCCTCCGAGCAAACTGAGAAATTGCCTCCACGCGTATTCGATCGTTGCGAAGGCCGTTGAAATGAAGGCCGGCTGAACCGATTGCCTCTTCCGATGGTCGTTGTTCTTCCACCATCGGAGCTAGACTGGGCCGATCTCGTATCCATCCCCCTCATCATGAGCGCAGGCGGCGAAGTCCAGCTCAACGCCGCCGCTCATCGCTTGCTCGCCGGAGCCCACGTAGTCGACGAAGGGGGAAATTCGGTCGACTTGCCCCGGCTGGCGACTGATCCGTCGGTCGATGTCGTCTTGGTAACCACCCCTGGGGCCGAGCCACGAACTTTTTCATGCGTTCACCAGTCTTCGCCCGTTCGGACCGTCGCCACCCTCATTGATCAGACGGACTTGCGGAACGAACGGGCGGCCCGGGTCGACGCTGAGACCATGCTCGACTGGACGAGCGAGCTGTCCGGGGTGGGTGGGTGGGAGCTCGACCTGACAACCACCGAGCCGCGCTGGTCGAAGCAGGTCAAGCGCATTCACGAGGTCGCGCTGCACGAACAACCCGGGCTCGGCGAAGCGATCAACTTCTACGCCCCCGACGCGAGACCGGTCATCACTGCCGCTTTACAAAGAGCTATGGTGGATGGCAGCAGCTGGGATCTCGAGCTACCTTTCGTGACCGCACGAGGCCGGCACGTTTGGGTCCGCGCCGTCGGTCGGGCCGAGTTCGAAGAAGGCCAGTGTCGTCGGCTCCGGGGCACGTTTCAAGACATCACCTCGCGCCGACAGGTCGAGCAAGGCTACCGGCGGGCGGCGGAACGAGCGCGCGATTTCGAACGGGTGTTTCAGACCGCGCCGACGCTTCAGTGTATCGCGAGCCTGAACGGCCACTTCCTCGCGCTCAATGGGCGGTGGGCGGAGACGCTGGGTCATTCGCGGGAAGAAATGCTCGCTCGACCATTCCTCGACTTCGTCCATCCCGATGACCTCCAGAAAACACAGCGAGCGACCGCCGCTCTGTCCGCGGCCGAGGTACCCCTGATTTCCTTCGAGAACCGGTACCGGCGCCGAGAGGGGGGCTACCGGTGGCTCCGCTGGTACGCCATCAGCGACCTGACCGCCGGCAAAGTCTACGGGATCGCGACCGATATCACCGACGAAAAGGCGCGGGCGCTCGAGCTTCAGCGACTCGCCTCAGTGGCTGACCGAACCGAAAATGGCGTCGTCGTAAGCGACGCTGAAGGTCGCGTCCTGTGGGTCAACCCAGCCTTCACGCGCATCACCGGCTACGAGATGACCGAGATGCTCGGTCAAGTACCGGGCCGTGTCCTCCAGGGAGAAGCGACGGACCCGACGACCGTCGCCCAGATCCGCGCCGCCCTTCTCGCCCGGCACGGCGTGCAAACCGAGCTCGTCAACTACCGCAAAGACGGGTCCGCCTTCTGGGTTCAGCTCGACATCCAACCCGTGTTCGACGATGACGGCGTGCTCACGAACTACGTGGCCATCGAAAGCGACATCACGGCCCGGAAAGAGCACGAGGCGGGCCTTCGCCAGGCGCGGGACGCCGCCGAAGAGGCGGCCCATCTGGCCGCCGACGCGAACCGCGCCAAGAGCCAGTTCCTGGCGAACATGAGTCACGAGATCAGAACCCCCCTGAATGGGGTTCTCGGCCTGGCCGACTTGTTGCTGGACACCACGCTCGACGACCGTCAACGCCGCTACGTCGAAACCATCAGCCGCTCCGGCCACGCCCTGCTCACCCTCCTCAACGACATCCTCGACTTCTCGAAGATCGAAGCCAACAAGCTGCACCTCGAGACTGCGCCCTTCTGTGTCATCGAAGTCGTCCGGTGGGTCACGGACATGATGAGAGTGTCCGCGGAGAAACGGGGCTTGCGGATGACGTTGGTCGCCCCAAGTGACATCCCAGCCCTTTTGGGCGACGAGGGTCGGATCCGACAGGTCATCCTCAACCTGGTATCCAATGCCATCAAGTTTACCGAAGAAGGTGAAATCACGCTTGTCGTCGAGGTCGATACTGCTCCGCAGGGCGTATTCATTGAGGTGAGCGTGACCGATACCGGTGTCGGCATGTCTTTGGAGACACTCGAGCGTCTGTTTAGCCCGTTCACCCAAGCTGACGCCTCGACCACCCGCAAATTCGGGGGCACCGGTCTTGGGCTGTCGATCTGCAAGAGCCTTATCGAGCTCATGGGCGGTCGCATCGGAGTGGAATCACAGTTGGGAGAAGGGTCGACGTTCTGGTTCAAACTCGCGCTGGCTGTCGCCGAACACGGCTTGCCGGCCCCGACCCCGCCCCCGCACGTCGATGACCTCACCGGATGCCGGGTATTGCTCGTCGAAGACAACCCAACGAATCAGCTCGTCGCCAAGGGGATGCTCAAGCGACTGGGGTGTGAGGTGGAGGTCGCCGACGACGGCGCGGCCGCGGTAGCACTCGCCGAACAGCGGCTTTACGACGTCATCTTGATGGACTGCCAGATGCCGCACATGGACGGATACACGGCGACCCGCGCTATCCGGAAACTAGCCCCCCCGATCAGCGAGGTCCCGATCATCGCGCTCACCGCCAGTACGATGAGCGGCGACGAGGATCGCTGCCGACAGGCCGGTATGACCGACTATCTCGCGAAACCCATCCGCAGTGAAACGCTGGCGGCCAAGCTTGGAGCCCACTGGCTAGTGGATGCCCCAGATACGACCGCAAGCCGTCCGCTGCCCGCCCTGTAGCGTCTCTGGGGGCCTCGCAGGCACGAAACCGTAACTGCGGTGCAAGGGCAGTTACTTCTAGGAACTCTTCACCCATCAGAGCGCTGGCAGACCGGCTGGCACGGTCGCTGCTCACTGTTCAGAGAATGGACCGTATGTATTCTATTGATAGGAACGCCCGTCGGCGATGGGGGGCCGTCGCAAGCAGCATGACCCTGGCCCTGATGGCGGTCGCTGTTGCGTGCGTCACCGCAGAATCGAAGAAGGTCATGACCGCTCCCAAGAAGGTCGAATTCGAGGGGCGCACCGTTCCGCTCCACGCCTACATGCAAGAGCACTTCGTGCGGACCGAGATCATGCACCGGGCCTTGGTGGCCGGCGACCTCGACCGAGTCCGGGCCGAGGCGCAGTGGGTCGTCGACCGACCGGAGGCCGAAGGTATTCCGAGCGGTTGGGCGCCCTTCATCGCACGAATGAAGATCGCGGGCGCCGATATCGTAGACGCGACCAACCCTGGTGAGATGGCATACGGAGTCGGCTCCATGGGCGTGGTCTGTGGTGACTGCCATACGAAATTGAAGGTCGATGCGGGGTTCGCCTGGAATCCTCCACCCGCGCCGAGCAACGACGCCCGTCGGCACATGCTCCGGCACCAGTGGGCCACCGACCGATTCTGGGATGCCCTCGTAACCGCCGATGATGAAGCTTGGTTTGCCGCCTCCGAGGTTTTCGAAGACGAGTCACTTCACCCTTCGGACCTGGGCGGAGAGGAACTCGACCCCCACATACTGACGCCGGAAGACAAGGTGCACGGTATCGGTGAGGAAGCTGGGCGAGCCTATGACTCGATGAGCCGGGTCAAGATCTTCGCGAAGTTGCTTTCGACTTGCGCCGGGTGTCACGAAAAATACAAGCGAGGCCCCGAAAGCCCGCCTCCCCTGTAGTCGAATCAATCCGTCTTCAATGAGCTCGAAGAGACGGGTTCGAGCCGGTGATCGTGTACATACAGAGTCTGCGTGGGGTATGCGAAGTCGATACCCCGCTCCGCAAACTGTCGAGCGACGTCGAGATAGATAGCCTGCTGAATATCCATGTAAACGGCGAAATCGGGCACGTTCACGAAGTACACAGTCTCGAAGACCATCGCAAAGTCACCAAAGTTTGAAAGATGGCTCCGATCAAACTTGGCTTGTTCGTTCTTTTCGACCGCCTCCTTGATAAGGCCAGGGATCGCTGCGAGCGATTCGGGCGATGTCTGATACGTTACGCCGACCGCGAACGAAACTCGACGAACCTCGAGCCGCCCGTAGTTGTGAATTCGGCTCTGCAATAGATCGTTGTTCGAGAAGATAATCTGCTCACCAGACAAACTTTTGAACCGCGTCGTCTTCAGCCCGATGCTCTCGACAGTACCTAGCTGGGAGCCGACCTTCAAGAAATCGCCCACCACGAACGGCCGATCCAGAATGATCGTCAATGACGCGAACAGGTCGCCGAGGATGTTCTGAACCGCGAGCGCGACCGCAATACCGCTGACCCCGAGACCGGCGACCAGCGCGTTCACGTCGACCCCCGCGTTATCCAAGGCCAGCAGGAAGACCACGATCCAGATAAAAAGGTTGAGCAGGAAGCGGATGGCGCCATAGCCGCTCACGGACGCCGGATCGGTCTTCAGTCCCTCTTGGCGTCTTCGCTCCAGGAAGTAGTGGGACGCGGCCGTAGCGCTGATACCGAGCTGGATCAAGAGCAGGACCGTCCCTGCGTTGTTGAGGATGCCGCTGAGAGAGTAAGGCAGATCCAGTGCGCTGACGGCGTAGCAGAAGACCGCGAGGGCGATCAGGTAGAACTTCGTCTTCGACAAGACGTGGACGACAAGGTCGTCCCACATCATATTGGTGGTCTTCGCGAGCCCGGTCAGTCGGCTACGGACGACGCCCAGCAGCACACGCAGCAACACCGTGATGAGAAAGGCGGCCGCGAGCGTGATGATCCAGTCGGGCACGCCTTTCAGGAGCGCCTGGGCCGTCTCGGTGAGCTGCGTTGCCTCTTCGGTCGTTGGGGTAACTTCTTGTGGGTCCATCGCGCGGCCGAGTTCTGTCCTCGCCGCTTTCGGGAGTCAATTCGCACGACGCTCAACTCGGCGGAAACGAATCTCACCAGGTCGGCGGGGTCGTTTGCGGTACGAACGAGGGTCGCTCAGTCACGGATTGTAGGATTCCCCAATCATCGGTCTCCTAAGAGTCTTCAGATTCCGGCCGCCTTGGTCACCCACTGAACCGTCTGACGGGCCGCGAGGTGCGCGGACCAGGCGACGAGCACCAATAACTGCTCCTTGGACAAGCCGGCCTTCAACGTGGCCCGAACGGCCTCGTCGGTCACTCGATACGGCGCCATGGCGGTCATCAGCCCCAGGTCGACGGCTGGCCGGTGTTCCTCAGCCACCAACGGGCGCCGCCGAGCCAGCCAATCGACCTCCTCGTAGATCTCGCCACCCGACCACCCTTCGATGGCCGTCCGGACCCCGCTGACCACCTCCGGGTCCAAGTGCGCCTCGACCAGGGTCTCGTTGATCGCCGACCAGCCCGCGATCGCACCCGCCACGTGAGACGTATCCTTCGCCCACGCGGGCTCCCAGGCCCCCGCCCGACGAACTTCGGGCAGCAGCGCCAACGAATCGCCCGGCCGGTTCCGGCTGCCGCGCCGGAGCATCCCGCCCATCATGATCCGGGCCATGAAGCTCGCCGTGCGGTCGAGGAAGTTGGGGACCGGCATCATCTTTTCGGCCAAGAACACGCTGACCATGCGATTCAGGTAGTGAAACGCGACCGTCGTCCCCAGGTACTCGCCGTACTGGCCGTCGAACGGCAGCTGTCGGAGCGCGGGATGATCGGACTGCCCGGTCGCCTCGGCCCAGCGCGCAAGCGAAGCGTCGCTGGTCCGAGACGCGATGACCGCCGCGGTGTGCGCATCGACGCAGAACGGGCATCGGTTGGCGTTCGACACCCCCGACGCAATGATCTCTTTGCGACCGCGGGGCGCCTCGCCGCACATCAGCGTCTCCCGGACCAGCGACCACGCGCCCGCCATCAGCTCTGGAACGCTCGCGTGGAGCGAAAACGGACTTGCAACGAAGAAGTCCCGCCGCATCTGCTTGAGGACCTGGTCGGTCAACGCTCGCTTGTCGGCGGGCGGCTTGGTCGACAGGTAGTGCACCGACAGCGGGCCTACCTGCTCCATCATGGCGCTCATGGCATCGATCAGCATGCCCCTGTTCTGGTCGTTCCCGTCTCGCACGGCAAGCCATCGCCGGTCGGCCCCGCAATACCCTCTTGGTCCGCCAACGGGGCCCGGCCGCTGACGCAAAGCTACGCGCAAAAACGAAAAGTACGATCGGCGACCGAAGCGGCTAGCCTCACGATTCCGGCTGTCGGATATTAGGCGCCCTAATGGCAGACACCCCGACTACCGCTGCGACTACCTCTGACCGACGCGAAACGCCCTCGGTCGCCGAGCTCCTTCGCATGACCCCGCCCGAGAGCGGCGTCGCCGACGTCCGCATCAAAGGATGGGTGCGGACGCGTCGAGACTCGAAGGCCGACGGCGGTCTCTCGTTCATTCAAGTCTCCGACGGATCGGGCTTCAAACCCATCCAGGTCGTCGCTCGCGCCGACCTGGAGAACTACAAGACCGATGTCGCCCGGGTGACCACCGGATGTAGCGTCGAGTGCGTGGGCACTTTGGTGCCCAGCCAGGGTAAGGGCCAGACCGTCGAGCTTCAGGCGACCGAAGTGCGCGTCATCGGCTTCGTCGACGACCCCGACACGTATCCCGCCTCCGCAAAACGCCACACGTTCGAGTACCTTCGCGAGGTCGCACATCTTCGGGTCCGGACGAATACGTTCGGCTCGGTGGCGAGGGTCCGTCACGCTCTGGCCGCCGCAATCCATCGGTTCTTCGACGAGCGCGGCTTCTTCTACGTGCACACCCCGATCATCACCGGTTCCGACGCCGAAGGTGCCGGCGAGATGTTCCGGGTCAGCACCCTCGACCTTCTGAATCCCCCGAAGACCGACGAAGGCGCGGTCGACTTCTCGGAAGACTTCTTTGGCACGGAGTCCAACCTGACCGTGTCCGGCCAGCTCAACGTGGAGACCTACTGCTGCGCGCTGTCCAAAGTGTACACGTTCGGTCCGACCTTTCGCGCCGAGAACAGCAACACCAGCCGCCACCTTGCCGAGTTCTGGATGATCGAGCCGGAGATCGCGTTCGCCGACCTGGACGACAACGCGGCCCTCGCGGAAGAGATGCTCAAATATCTGCTCGATGACCTGCTGACCCGCCGTGATGACGACATGGCGTTCTTCAACGAACGCATCGACAAAGGGATCGTCGATCGGCTCAAGCACGTCATCGCCTCCCCCTTTCGTCGGGTCTCCTATACCGAGTGCATCGCGATCCTCGAAAAGGCCGTGAAAAAGAAGAAGAAGAAGTTCGAGTTCCCGATCGCTTGGGGCAAGGACATGCAGTCGGAGCACGAGCGGTACCTGACGGAGGTCCACTTCAAGCAGCCGCTCATCGTGATGAACTACCCAAAAGACATCAAGGCGTTCTACATGAGACTCAACGACCCGGGAACCGATGACGCGCCAGGTGAAACGGTGGCCGCGATGGATGTCTTGGTGCCGGGCATCGGGGAGATCATCGGCGGCAGCCAACGCGAGGAACGGCTCGAAGTCCTCGATCGGCGCATCGAAGAGATGGGCTTGGCGAAGGAAGACTACTGGTGGTACCGCGACCTTCGGCGCTACGGCACCGTCCCCCACGCCGGCTTCGGCCTCGGTTTCGAGCGCCTCATCATGTACGCCACCGGGATGCAGAATATCAGGGATGTCATCCCGTTCCCCCGCGCCGCGAAGCAGCTAGACTTCTGATGAAGTGAGAAGCACCCGGTGACCGACGCATTCATTTCCTACTCCCGAAGAGACAAAGACTTCGTGCTCCGACTTCACGAGGTCCTTCAACAGGACGGCCGGGACATCTGGGTGGATTGGGAAGACATCCCGCCCTCGGCTGACTGGCGGCAAGAAATCTACGCGGCGATCGATAGCGCCGACGCGCTCATCTTCGTGTTGAGCCCGGCGTCGGTAGCATCCGAGGTCTGCGGGGAAGAGCTCGAGTACGCGGTCAAGCAGAACAAGAAGCTCATTCCCATCATGTATCGAGACACCGACCACGCGCAGGTGCCGGCCGTCCTGAGCGCCCTCAACTGGATCTTTAGTCGCGACGACGATGACTTCGATACCGCGGTTCGAACCCTGCTTGGCGCGCTCGACACCGACCTCGAGCGCGTTCGGGCCCATACGCGGCTGCTGGTCAGCGCTCGGGAATGGGAGGCTCGCCCACACCACAGCCTCCTGCTGCGAAGCCAGGCGCTCGACGACGCTGAGCGCCAATTTATGGGCGACGCGGAGCTCGAACCGCGCGCGACCCCCCTGCAGCTTTCGTTTCTTCGGGCCAGTCGCACCCGCGCCACCCGCCGGCAGGGCATCGTACTGTCCGTCGTGACCTTCGGAATGCTGGTCACCGGCGTCTTGGCGACCGTCGCTTGGATCCAACGGCAATACTCCGAACGCCGAGCGAGCGCGGCCACGATCCGCAACATCGCGCCGTCGAAGCCCGCCGTCGCCCTCGCCACTGCGGTGAATGAGATGGACGCGTGGTTTGCGAACGATGTCCCCGAGGTCCGCTCCAGTCTGTTGGCCGCCCTGCAGACCCCCAAAGAACGGACGGTCTACCATCCGGCCTCTGCCCGAGGAACCGAGGCCTCCGATCGAAGCGGCGGACCGATCGGAGTGCCGCTCGCGGCCGTAGTGGCCACGGCGAATGGACGCATCGCGAGCGCGGTCGATGCACGGTTGACCTCGGGGCCGGTGACCGAGTCGATCACGGTCTGGCACGTGCAGGGTGGAGCGTCGCGGGCCATCCCCTTCGGCACTCCGGTCCTCGCACTGTCGAGCTGCGCGGAAGAGCCCATTGCCGCGGTCGTCACCGGCGACGGGAGTCTCCACGTGGTGGACCTCGAGCGCGAGACGACGACGATGTCCGCCAAGTTGAGGGGTCCTACCGGCGGGTCCGCTTCCAGTCCAAGGGCGAGCGCGTACAGCGGCGGGTCCGCCTACGGAACCGAACGCAGCGCCTACGGCGACGGCTCCGCGTATGCTTCCGGGGGCAGCGCCTACGCCGGCCGAGCCGCGCAGGCAGATGCCGATACCGCGTATGATGCTCGTTCTCCTGCGGCAGTGGCTGCCGGCTGCACCTCTGTCCCTCATCCCCCCATAACCGTGGCCATGAGCGCGGACTGCAAGCTCGTCGCCGTCGCGTCCGAGCGAACGGTCGAGCTTTGGGCACGCAGCGGGTCTCTTCAGTTGATTCGCCAGGTCTCGGCCGGGCATCCATTGTCCCTTGCCGTCAGCCCGACCGGGCGCTTCGTGTTACACGGGTACGCCGACGGCCGCATCCAGCGCACCTACACCACCAGCCGCGACGACGGCGATCTGTTCGCCGTGCACGCGTCTTGGTGCCCGGTCGCCGCCCTCGCGGTGAGCGCCGATGGTCAGCGAGTCGCCACGGCCGACGGACGAGTCATCCGGCTCTGGCAGAATCTTCGCGATGGAGCCATCGAGGTCGGGGACGGCTTTCACGGCCATCGAGACGTCGTGACGTCGCTGGCGTTCGATCCCGTCAATAACGCCTTCGTGGTCAGCGGCAGTCGGGACAACAGCGTGCGGACGTGGGCCCTGACAGGTCCCACGTTCGGTGAACCGTTGAGAGGGCACGGCAGTTGGGTCCGAAGCGTGGCCATCGCCCCCGACGCCCGGTCGGTCTATAGCGCTAGCAATGACGGCAGCATCCGGCGCTGGGGGGTCAGCGCGCAGCTCGAAGCCCTCCCCTGCGCCGACCAGCTGGCCGAGGCTGACCTCGTCGATATCACCGACGACGGTCGAACGATGCTCGTCGGGTTGGGACCGAACCTCGTGACCCTGACCGTCGCCGACGGCGACCGCTGCGACGTCCAGATCGTCACCCGCGCTCGACCGGTCGCCGCCATGAGCCCCCACGGCCGTTTCATCGCTTACGAGCGCACCGGTGAGCTGATCGTTCAGAACCGCAGCGACGTGGCCGACGTCGGCCTGACCGGTTCGACCGTCGACGGCCTGCGGGCGCTGGCCGTCAATGACGAAGGAAGCCTGGTGGCTGCCGCCGGCCGCGCCGGAGTGATCCACCTCTGGCGGCGCGCGACGGGTGACTGGGTCGAGTTCGAAGAACGGCACCAGCGGCCCGTAGACTCGCTGGCCATCGATCCGGCGGGTCGATTCATCGGAAGCGGTAGCGAGGACAACACGGTCCAACTATGGGAAATCGCGACCCTCCGGCGATTCGGTCAGCCGCTACAAGGCCATCAGGGCTGGGTGAGCGCCCTGGCTTTCGGCCCGAACGGGAAGATGGTCGCGGCTGGCAGCTGGGACCGCACGGTCCGCCTCTGGGACATCGACGGAACGCCGATGGGTCTGCCATTGCAGGGCCACACGGACCGAATCCTTCACGTGACGTTCGACCAAGCGAGCGCCACGCTGGTCAGCTACGGACGCGACCAACGCCGAGGACGATGGGCCGGCGGTGGCGACGCAAACACCTGGCTGAGCGAGGCCTGCACTCAGCTCGCCGAACACGGCGGCGCGCTCGAACCGGCCGTCGAAGACGTCTTCTCGAGCGCCCGCGCCGCGTGTGAGCGGCGTTGACGGTTTACGCGACAACAACCGGAGCGCGGCCGGGGATCGACGTGGTCTAGACGTGGATCATGGCTGAGTTTGAATCAACGTCAGTACTCACCCCAGGCATCGCACTCACCGAGGACGAGATGCGCGACGCCGTGCAACGACGAGACCGCGCCCTGGACGGTCGCTTTCTGTACGCGGTCACCACCACCGGCGTTTACTGTCGGCCGTCTTGTCCGAGCCGCCCCGCCCGGCCCGAGAACCTCCGCTTCTTCACCGACATCGACACCGCCAAGCCGCTGGCTATCGTCCGTGCCTTCGGTGCCGTCCGGAGTGGCCCGCGCCCGAAGTAGAGCGCATGGCGAAAATCGCACGCTTCATCGAGTCGCACGCTGATGAACCCCTGCCCCTGTCGCGGCTGGCCGCCGAGGCGGGCCTGTCGCCATCTCGACTGCAACGCGTCTTCAAGTCGATCTTGGGCGTGAGCCCCAAGGCCTACCAAGACGCGCTTCGGCGCGGAGATTTGAAGACGGCCCGGCAAGCGGGTGAACGGGTGACCGACGCGATCTTCGAGGCGGGATTCGGGTCATGGAGCCGGGTTCACGGCGACGCCTCCCGGAACATCGGAATGGCGCCCTCCGCCTATCGGGCCAAGGGCGCGGGGGAGACGATCGCCTGGGTCTGCCGATCGTCGGTGCTCGGCCCGCTCATGATGGGCGCCACCGATCGGGGCGTTTGTTTTGTTCAGTTCGGAGCGAGCGAGCCAGCCCTGCTAGCTCAGCTCCACGATGAGTTCGAGCACGCGGACATCGTCCCGTCGGCGAGCGCCAGCGACGGCCCCCCCACCGCCGAGCTCGACCGATGGATGGACGCGCTGGACGCCCACCTTCGCGATTCCGCCCCCCGGCCCGAGCTTCCGCTCGACCTTCGCGGGACCGCGTTTCAAGTATTGGTGCGGAGGTTCCTGCTCAGCATCAAAGAAAGCGAGCCCTGCTCGACGCGGAGCGAGCCGCCGCCCCAAGCGGATGCCCCGGCTGAGCCCTGCCCCCCTCACCTTCCTCGCACCACGGAGATCATCGGTATATTTTGACCTTCGCGGTTGACCGAAAAATAAAGTGAATTCACTTTACTGTCATGGTGGTGGCGAGAGAGGCCCGAACGACGCGGGGCGCATCGACCCGGGAGCGGTTGCTCGACGCAGCTCGTCAAGAGCTCACCGCCAACCAAGGGGAGGTCGAGTTGGCGGCGGTCGCCAAGCGGGCCGGGGTGTCGCCAGGCCTGCCCTACCGATACTTCGACTCGAAGAGCGCGCTCGTCGTGGCCGTCGTGGAGTCGTTCTTCGACACACTCGACGATGTCGCGTATCGGCCGGTCTTCGACGAATTCTCGGATGACTGGTGGGTGCGAGAGCAGTTTCGCATCGAGCGTCTGGTTGGGTTCTTCTATGAAGAGCCGCTCGGCCCGTTCGTGATCGCCCACCTCGCCGGTGACGCGCAGGTGGTGACCGTCCAGCAACAACGAATCGTGCGTCAGATCCGGGGGGCGAGCCGCAATATCCGAACCGGCAAAGAGCTGGGGCGGGTACCGGACCATATCGACCACACCCTAGAGCGCCGATTCACTTGGATCGCACTATTGTCGCTGGTTCTCACCCCGT
>CAZFIV010000087.1:0-31115 GCA_964519665.1 uncultured Myxococcales bacterium | reverse complement strand
ACGGGCCGATTCCGGCGCGACAACAGCACGCTCCAAGTGAATCGGCGCTCTAGGTCCGAAGTACATCTGCATCGGATCGGGGGGCACGCCTGCCGGAACTCGACCCGTGATGGGTCTGAATCGCGTCCACAGCTGGATGGTCTTGCTCCTGCTCTACGAAGCCCCGGTGGGATTCGTCGGGCTCGTACTCGCGGTCCTTCTTCTTCCCGCCGCGCTCCTCCGTCGCCTCCGAAAGCCGCCCGCAAGCCGCAGCCAACCAGAACCGTTTCCCGTTGGCCGGAGACTTCGCCTCGCCAGGCTCCGTCCACCGCCGGGGGGCCCGAAGCGTTCGACGCCGGCTCGCTGACGCCCACACCGGCGGCGTCCCTCGTCAATGCGATCCAAGCGGCCCTGGGAGGCCTTTGGGTGGGGCAAACTGGCGTGCGCGTCCCGTCCCCACCTCGACCGTCGACCGTCTCGTTCGAGAGCATTCGCTGCCTCGGACGATCGATGGGGTAGCCGCATCGAGTACCTCAAGACGTGGAAACGCTATGAAGCGGTAGACTGAAACGAGAGCGTACGGTCGCATCGTCGACTTCGAGGTCGGCGCCATGACCCATTCGTTGCGGCCTTCTCCTCTTCGTTGTTGCAGGTGAAATCCTCAGGCTTCGGGCATCAAACATCGGGCCCCGCTTCCGTATTCGAGGCGCTGGTCGACGTGGTCTTGCATAGTATTCCGATGCCATCCTTCACGCACTGTAGGCGGGAGACTGGCTCGACAAGCCCACCGAACGCTCGACGACACGGAGAGCACGCTGACGAACTCATCCGCTGAATCGAGTGAAGCGAAAGCGGTGTCGGAGACACCGCCCGCGCGTTGCCAAACGTATTCACGGACAGGCGCCGCTACATCAAAAATTTCTAATCGATTCAAGTACATGCCCGAATGCGGCCGACTGCAGCCGATAGGCCTTGCTCGGCCATCGGTAACGATAAGCAATCGCAACAAAGCTTCACAAAAAGTGACGGCCTGGAATCGATAGTCGCCCTTTGCAAGTCTACAATAGATTACTCTCTAGTCACCGGGCCCGTCGTGCACCGGCGGGCGCCTGAAAGGAGCGGACCAGTATGCAAACCTGGCGGATGGACAATCATCTCATGCCCGAGCTTGTCGAAGCGTTGAGGGCGTGGGGCACCATCTGGTCCCCCGTCGAGCGACGCCCAGGGGTCTTTTCATTGGAGGCGGTTGACGACGTCTCGAAAGCGCGACCGGATGCCTTGAGGACGGTCATCCCGTTCAAGAAACTGCTCCTCAAACCACGGTTCACGATGATGACCCGAAACGCGCGCGGCGGAGCAGAAGAGTCCGATGATGGAGATACCGGCCCCAATGTGTTGTTCGGCGCTCATCCTTGCGATATTCACGCTCTTCGTATCCTCGATCTCCTCTATTTAAGTGATTTCATCGACCCGTATTATCAGAGGAATCGCGCCCAGCTGACGGTTATCGGTTACGGATGCTGGCCAGACGACAAGTGTTTTTGCCAGTCAATGAACGTATCGACGGCAGACCGAGATTTCGATATTTTTCTCACGCCCCTCGACGAACGATTCCTGGTCACTGTCAACACTTCTCGAGGGGACGATATCGTCCGCTCGAACCAGAGCATTTTCCAAAAGCCCTCGCGCCTCGACACACGCGAGTATCTCGACCGAATCCAAGCGCGCGAGCGAGCATTCACGCTGAAGCTCGACATCACCGATCTGCCCTATATTTTGGAGCTCAAGAAAGAAGATCCCATTTGGGAAGAGTTGGGCAAGAAGTGTCTCTGCTGCGGCTCCTGCTCCATGGTGTGCCCAACCTGCTCGTGTTTCAACGTACACGATGAGATCCAAGGGGAGGGACGAGCTCGGCGCTTGCGTACCTGGGATGCTTGTCTGTTCAAGGACTACGACACGGTGGCCGGAGGCCACAACTTCCGTTCCGACCGTGCCGATCGCGTGCGCAATCGTTACTATCATAAACAAGAGGCATTTGTTCGGGAGTTTGGCATGCCGGCCTGCGTTGGATGCGGTCGCTGCATCGAGAACTGCCCGACCGGTATCAACGTGGTCGAGGTCTTCGAACACGTACGAGGCGAACTATGAACTCGGTGGTCGAGATCCCAGGACCAGCACCGGTCAGAAGTAGTGCCACTCGGCAGGCTGCGACGGGGCTCAATCCCTATCTACCCGCGCCGGCGCGAATCATGCGGGTGGATCATCTGATTCCGGACGTACGCCTGTTCGAGCTTCGTTTTCACGATCCTGCCCTGGCCGACCGGTTTGTCTACCGGCCTGGGCAGTTCGTCGAGCTATCGATCCTCGGTGTCGGCGAGGGGCCGTTCTCGTTACCATCATCGCCGACCCGCCGTGGAGCATTTCAATTGGGGATTCGGCGCGCCGGAAAGCTCACGAACTACCTCTTCGATCACGTAAGCGAAGGCGATGAAGTTGGTATCCGGGGCCCGTTTGGCAACGGCTTTCCAGTCGAGCGTTTCACGGGGCAGGATATCCTTCTGACTGCCGGGGGGCTCGGTATGGTGCCGATCCGAGGGCTCCTGCAGTATCTCATCGACCTTCGCATCCAGTTCGGACGGGTCATTCTTCTCTATGGTTGCAAGAACCCGGACTCGGTGCTGTTTCGAGAAGAGCTGATCGGTGTTCGGCGTCGGGGCGACGCGGAGATCCATCTCGCGGTCGACACGACCGAACAGAAGCCGTGGAACGGGCACGTCGGAGTGGTGACGGAGCTGCTCGACGACGTGAAGGTCGATAGAGCGCGAACGATGGCCGTCGCCTGCGGGCCGCCGGTGTTTTACAAGTTCATGGTGGAGAAGCTCATTTCGCTCGGCTTTGCCAAAGACCGGATCTTCCTCAGCTTGGAACGGCGGATGGAATGCGGGATTGGGAAGTGCGGGCACTGCGCGGTGGGATATACGTTCACGTGTCTGCATGGGCCTGTCTTCACTTTGTGGGATGCACTCAATCTTCCTGAACTGATCTATGACTGAGTGGAGCTGTTATGCATGAATCTAAGAAGCCAAAAATCGGAGTTTTCGGCCTCACTGGATGTGCGGGCGATCAGCTTCAGATCCTCAACTGCGAAGATGAGCTTATCGAGCTAGGGTCGAAGGTCGATTTCGTTGATTGGGTTATGGTCCGCAGTCACAATGACTTCAATTGTCGGCTAGACTATGCCTTCGTAGAAGGCGTAGTCGCAACGGAGCGGGATCTTGAAAGGCTGCGTAAAATACGTGCTCGAAGTCGGGTGCTGATCGCCATCGGCACGTGTGCGGTCTGGGGTGGTTTGCCCGCGATGAAAAACTACCTTCCCCGCGAAGTCCTGAAGCGCGAGGTGTACAGCGGGGGGAAGGCTGAATTTCTCGATATGGTAGAGGCGCGCCCCGCGACGAGCTTCGTAACTTTTGATTTCGCGATTCCCGGGTGTCCGATTGAACGGCATGAGTTCTTGGCGACGGTTCAAGCGTTGCTCGATGGGACTTTTCCCGAATTTCCGGCGATACCGGTTTGCTGGGAATGCAAAACCCAGGAGAACGTTTGCCGAGTCGTCTATCACGGCGAAGTATGCTGCGGCGCGATGACCCGAGGGGGCTGCGGCGCGCGTTGCCCAAGCCATGGTGTCCCCTGTGCTGGGTGCCGCGGGCCGATCGAAGAACCGAACTACGATGCCAACATCACGATGTTCGCTGGTCGTCGGATCTCCTGGAAGGACATTGCGCAAAAGATGTCCGACTTTTCGGCTCCGGTTTGGATGACGCTGGGATTGGAGCAGGAGGTGAACCGTGACGGCAGCGACGACTAGGACACTGACGATCTCTGACCTCGGTCGAGTCGAGGGGCATGGAGGCATCTTCATCAAGGTCGTGGGAAACGAGGTTCGGGACGTGAACCTCGAGGTTCACGAAGGGAGCCGATTCTACGAGGCGTTGCTCCGGGGGAAACACTTTCTCTCGGTCCAGGGGATCATCACGAGGGTTTGCGCCATCTGCTCTGGGAGCCACACGGTAGCCGCCCTCAACGCGATTGAGGATGCATTGGGCATCGAGCAGTCGGAGCGGGTGCATCGGCTCCGCGGTTTGTTGATCCTCGGCGCCAGCATTGAGAGCCACGCATTGCACGTCTTCGCGCTCGCTTTGCCGGACTACTTCGAGGCCGATTCGGTGATTACGCTGGCTGAGAAGGAGCCCGAGACAGTGGCATTCGCCCTGAAGTTGAAGCAGTTGGGCAATCGCATCCAGCAGCTCATCGGCGGCCGGGCAGTGCATCCGATCAACACCCTCGTGGGTGGCTTCGGAAAGCTGCCCTCACATCGAGAGCTCGAGGGGCTTCGGGACGAGGCTCGATCCTTCATTGAGCCCCTCATGCAGTTCGTCGAGGTGGCACGTAAGGTTGAAATACCGAAGTACGCAGCGCAGCCGACGACCTACATGGCGCTCCGCCCGTACGAGGACGGGTATAGATTCCGTGGGGACTCGATCTGCATCTCGAATGGTGAAGAGTATCCTGTGTCTTCGTATCGAGATGTGGTTCGGGAGTTCACGGTCGAGCACTCCCACGCTAAGCATTCGACGATGCCCTCTGGGGCTTCTTACATGGTTGGGGCGCTGGCTCGACTGAAGCTGTGGGGACACTTGATGAAAGGGCAAGGCCGACAAGCGCTCGAACTGCTGTTCCCGGGAGGGGTTCCAGACAATATCTTGCTCAACAACTGGGCTCAGGTCGTGGAGCTCGTTCACTGCCTGGAGCGATGCGTTGCTATCTGTGATCAACTGTTGGGTCTTCCGGAAGCTGAGCAGGAGCTCGCAAAGTACGAGCCGCGGGCTGGCCGAGGTATCAGCGCAACCGAAGTGCCGAGAGGTACTCTGTTCCACGAATACGAGCTCGACGATGAAGGTCGCGTCGTCAGCGCTAACGTGGTGACCCCGACGTCCCAGAACCTTGCCAACGTCGAGACAGACATGCGCGGTGCCGCGCAGAAGCTCCTGCAGACCTCGGTGCCGCCTGACGATGCAAGTCTGCGCAAGAGCCTGGCGATGGTCACCCGCGCGTACGACCCGTGCATATCTTGCTCGGTCCACCTGGTCCGGTTGCCGGCGGATACGTGAGCCCCCGTCTGCTGATCGTCGGCTACGGCAACCTACTCATGGGAGATGACGGCGCCGGGTTGGCAGTCACGGCCCGGCTTCGTCAAGTGGCGCTGCCCGCCGACGTCCGCCTGGAGGACGGTGAAACCGACGCGCTGGCGCTGCGCTCGATGTGGCGGGGCGAACCGGACATCTGGCTCATCGATGCGGTGTGCTGCGACCTTCCTCCAGGGAGCGTCCGGGATATCCGTCATGACGATTTGCTGGCCATCCCTCAGGCGCATGCGACCGCTCATCAACTCAGTGTTCCGGAGAGCCTCCGGTGGCTCAGTCTGACGTATCCCGAGATGGCGGAGGTTCGTTTCCGGCTGTGGGGGATTTCGGCCGCGCACGTCAGGGCCGGACAGGGGCTTTCGGTCGAGGTGGCCGCGGGCGTCGAGTCGACGGCGCAAGCGATTTGCAAGGCCGCTTGGGATCGAGCAAGCGGGACGTCGTCCGGATAGGCACGACCGAAAGTTGCTGGTTCGGGAGGAGTGACGTAGCTTGGCACCCGTGACGCCCGAGTGGAAGGTCTACGTCATTCGTTGTGGAGATGGCTCGCTCTACACAGGTATTGCAAAGGACGTTGACGACCGAATCGCTCGCCACCGGGCGGGGCGAGGGGCCCGCTACACCCGAGGACGGGGCCCGGTCGAGCTTATCGGGCAGGTCGGTCCGATGACGCTGTCGAATGCATTGAAGCTGGAGCGACGAGTCAAGAAGGCGCGAGGGCCTCGCAAGCTGGTGGTCCTCGCCACGGGTGTTTCCGAGTCCGCGGACGTTCGAAACGCGGGCGCCTGACGGTGGAGTTTACGCCTCGGTATCCGCGCGGTCGCCTTCGTTCTTCGGCGCAATGACCGTTGCGTCGACCTCCGGGGTGTCTGCCGATTCTGCTGCATCGACACTTCGTCTGCGCCGTGCTCCGGACGCGGCCCGGAACCTCGATACCGCCTCGATGACCCGCTTCGCTTGGTCATCGAGGGCGTCGTTGACGTCAGGCCAACCCTCAGAGCCCGAAGCCTTCGAACTCGCCTCGACATCGTGTGCGTCACCATCATTGCTGGCAGCGGCGACGTTCGGAATGCGGATTGCCGAGCTGATCTCGATGATCAGAGTCGCCATCACTTCGATATCGCCCAGCGTTCCTTCGGCGAGCTCTTGCTCCTTCGCTTCGATGTCAACATCGTTCACCGGCAGCGCTGCGAGCTCCGTCGCCGCGAGTTGGCTCCTGTCGGCCAGCTTTCGCACCTCCGAGGCGACGGTGGCGTAGCACTTGCCCAACTCGTTGACCTGAAGCGCAGCCATCTCTGCTTCTTCAGCCAGTCGATTCGTTCGATGGGTCAGCTCCTCCAGCGAAAGCGGGGCAGCGTGTTCGTCGGCGGAGGGCAGTGAGGAGGCTTCGTCGATGCCGGTCTCGGCCGCTGGGGTGGTCTTGGAGCGCCACACGCTGATGAGGACAGTCGCTATCAGGGCGAGCACGACGAGAGGAACAGTCGTCCACAAAGCCGTAGCGTACGTGCGGGCGGCGTTGTCCCGAGCTCGCTGCGCGCCCGTTTCGGCGGCCTCGGTGATTTCGAGCCCGGCCTTGTGCGCGGCCGTCAGTCGGGCGGTGGCTTCGTCGACGGACGCCGCGTAGGCATCCGTGGCGGTCCCATCGCGGGCGAGCGAGATCTGCTTGGCGGTTACCTCTCGCCATTGCGCAAGCGAGTCTCTGACCGCTGCGAACAGTTCGGGGCGGGCCGAGGTGACCTGGGCCGCGAGCCGTTCATGAACGGTCTGAAGTGCCGATACGCGTCGTTCGGCCTCGGCGGCCATCCGTCGCTCTCGCTGGTCGTCGGATTCGTCGACGAAGATGCTGTCGGTCGTCAGGCGCAAGGCCCACGCGGCCGAGACGACGTCGGCGATCGTTCGCTGAAGCTCGGCGACGTCGACGTCCGTCGGCTGCGGCAATACCGGTCCAAGACTGGACGGATCGGGCACCGTGAAGGCCGCCATCGGGTCGCCGTCGACCGGCGGGGAAACTAGCTCGATCCCCGGGGGGCTGCTCGACGCCGGGGCTTCAGCGGCCTTGGGGGCCATCTGAAGCGTCCACTCCCGCACGGCGTCCAGGGCCGCCGCGTAGTCGTGGAACGCCGATTCGCTCTCGTCTCGGGCGCCTTGGGCTGGTTGCGGTCGATGTCGGTCTTCGGCGAGGCCATCGAGTCGTTCGAGAGCCTTCAAGTACGCTTCGACTTCGGCGCCGAAGGCGTCCAAGCGACGGTGGCCCTCGAAGTCTTCGACTCGTGCCAGGTCTTCCATCGCCGCGGCCAGCTCCTCTTTCGCGGTCGCGAGCTCCGTCCGCGTCGCACGTAGCTCGGCGGTGGACCGAGCGGCGGCGAGGGCCTGCTGGCCGTTCTCGAGACGCAAGAGTGCAGCCTCGAGCCGAGCCCCGTGCTGGACTCGCTGCAGGCGAACCCGAGTAACGTCCTCGAACGAGTCATGCAGAGACCCAACGCTGATGAGCCCGATGGTGGCCGCGAGCAGAGCGAGGCCGATGGCGGCGAACAACGGCAACTGGATATTGCGGGGGATCATTTCAGCTGGCCTTCCTTGATGGTGTGCCCCGTCGACCCCGACGGAGGCGTAACGCCAGATAGAGGTCGGCCCAGTGGGACCGAGCTTGACGCGTCATGTCTGGCATTTTGCCAGACGACGACGGCCGTCATTCGAAGCTAGGATAGGGTTCGCAAGATGGTCGCGGGCCGCGACCTGGCGGGCGGAGCGTTGTGTCGCACTGAGACGAATGGTGTTGCGGTGTACGCAGACGCGGCTTGCGTCTTCGCTGCGGTGGCAGGCGGATCAATTGGAGCGTCGTCCTGAGACCCACGGGACGTTCAAGCGCCGGCGGTGTTTCAAGGCCGCCGCCACGCGGGCCTTGAGCCGTTCGGGGGAAGCATCGAGCGCTGTCTGACAGACCCCCTCGGGATTCTTCGCGCTCATGAAGTAGTGCAAAAAACGCTGACAGGCGACCGGGTCGAGACGAGCCAGAGTCGCGGTTCCGACCGTGGCGGCCATCAAGCGCGCTTCGCGCTTCTTGCCGGTCGTTTCGAGCTTGCACGCTGGTCCGAAGAGGTCGACCCACGCTGCGGCCACCGCTTCGGTTTCGTCGATGTTGGTGGGGACTTTACCGTCCGGACCGGCCCTGCGGTTCTGGGTAAGATAGCTGCGTACGGCGCTCCCCCAGCGGAGTTTGCAATCCTCGAAGCTGCGCGCGGATGCCGAGCTGGGGGGCAAAAGCCCCCCGACCAGCACCACGAGCGAAAGTACGTACCCTGCCTTCGTCGAATGCATGCCTACGGGATACCGTCGACGATGCCGACGAGCAACCTTGACCGAGTCCGGGGTGATGCGATCCATGCGCCTCAGACGATGGAGCCGTCCATATCTTCAGGCTACCGCCCGAATCTCGAAGAATGCTCGGTCGTGGAACGCGCTTGGTGGGACGGTTGAGCACGTGGCTACGGACGTCGCGCGTCGCCGCTCGAATAGTCACAGACGCCGCTGGGGAAGATGCTCTCGAGCTGCGCGCGCTGGGCACTGGTGAACTCGACCGTACCATACACCCCATCGTCGAAGGCGTCGGCCACCGACATCAGGTGGCATTTGAAGACATCGCCGGTGATCGGTGCTCCGGCCACGATGCGGGACGTCGAGAAGGGCGGCATGACCGAGGTGCAGGGGCCAGCTGGACCGTCGTCGAGGGTGCCGGCCCACGCGTCGTCACCTCGGTAGATGATGTCTCCGGTCGCGGCGAAGCATGTGTCCTCTGCGGCCGCGGGCTTATTGCGTTTGATTCCACGCCGCGGGCGAGCCTCGATATTGCGCATCCACTCATCGATGACCTCGAACGCGGTTTGCGTGATGTCGGTTCCGTTCGGCTCGGAGAACCAGACCACGTGGTTTGAGGCGTCTCCGTCGAAGTTGAGGAGCCGCTGACGGACCGCGAACGATTGATGCGAGTTATGCATGTCGAGAAAGTCCTCGAGATAGTCGCGGACGTCGATGACGGGGATTTGGATGTCACCCCGGTTGACGTGCCCTTTCTTGTACGCCGCCTCAATCGCGCCCGGATCAGCCACCTTGCGTGGGGCTGGGGTCTGGCCGCCATCGGGTGACAGCGCCATGTTGCGCCAACTCCAGGGGTCGATCAGGTTCGGATAGATGTCGGGTATGGGCAGCAATCCCGCCAGCTGCGATGGGTCCGGGCAGTCGAAGAACGGACAGCCTTCCTGCACCATGTCCGGTTCATTCTTCCAGGAGCCAACGTTGGCGTTGAGGTCGAGGAACTCGTCGACAGTGAGGAAACCGCTCTTGAGGGCGCCCAGCCCGTACTGCACGCCGACATTGTCCCATACGTTCGCCGCGAAGCCATCATCGGCGCGACCGTAAAGGTTGATCGCATCGGCAAAATGCGTCCATTCAGTAGAGACTTGATCCTCGAGAGAAATCCCAGGGGCGGTTCCGAACAAGTGGTTCAATACCAGCGGCGATAGGCCGCGCCAGCCGTTGATACACTCGCTCGAGCCGGCCGGAAAGCCGGGGGGAAGCAGGCCAATGAACGGGTTACTAAACCCGTTGATCGCGTTCATTCCTTCGAGTTGGACCCGGCTCGTCCAGTCGGCCCACTTCGGGTCGCCGGCCAACACGCGAAGGTCAATCCAACGTTCGAGCAGCTCGCAGTCACCAACGTGAATGACCTGCGTAATCATATCCGGGTAAGAGCGCTGAGGGATGGCCGCATCGATGAGACCCGGATGATTCTGGGCGTAGATATACTGTTGAATACCGCCGCCGGAGCCTCCGACGCCCACAGTGTAGTCCGGAGCTCCATACGCCGACACGAACCGGTCTTTCACCATGATCGCGGTTTCTCCTCCGAGAACCAGGTTGTAATGCGTACCCGTTTTCGTACCGGTCGAATACGCTACGGCGTATCCACGGCCCAGGCCATACTCGTACAGCATGCGTGAGCGGCTGGGGTCACCTTGATAGCGGCCGATCGCTACTCCGCCTTGGAAATAGTAGATGAGCCGTTTGTTCCATGCAGATAGGTCGGGCGTGGAAGTGTCCTGCGAGAACGGGGACAGCACGGCGATCGAATAGATGAACCGGTTGATGGTGCCGCGTTCCCAGCGCACGATGAAGTCGACCGTATCGCCATCCATGGTCGTAGTTTGAGCCATGTCAGAGGGGCGAGGCGCGGACGGGTCGTAGTCCACCCACGCGCCGGACGTCGTTCGATACTTGAAGGAAACGACCGTCTCGGTGGAGCAGTTCTCATCGATCGCCGGACCGAGCTCGGCGTTAGCGCGGTCACCGTCGTCCGAGCATAAAAAGGGCCGCTGCTGGGGGCCTGAAAACATCGGGCCGGTTGTTGGATAGTTGGTCAGTATCTCCGTCTCCGAGACCCATCGGCGACCTCGACGAGTGCTGGCCTTGAGAACGTTGTCGCCGGGTCGTAGGCCGGTGACGAGCCCTTCCAGCTTGCGGGTTCGGCCGCGGCGTTCGAACGCACCCGTGATGTCTTCGCCATTCAGTGTAACGAAAATATTCCGTACAGGTAGTCCACGTCGGATCGTGATCTCGACCCGCGCGTCGCCCCCGCTGACGAACTCCATCGGGCTAGAAAGGACCTCGATCTCGATGCGGCTTCGTCGCTTATCGTATCCGAAGCCGACCAACAGGGCCGCCATCATGACCAATCCGATCCCTCGGATCGCCCACCAAAGCCGTCGTGATTGTAAAGTCTGGGATAAATGGTTCATCGCGCCTCCTTGTTCGTCCCGATGGGACCGCAAAGATCCCCATTGTGAGTCGGAGCCGAAGGCGAAGCCATCGGCTGACCCCCTACGAACGAGCGCGTCAAAGTTCCCCATCCGGCGACGCGTCGCGTTGCCCGCGGCCCCGTCAAGTGCCTATGCAGGCAGACTTGCCGCAACGACTCGCGGCGCCGCATGCTTCTCGGCCGCGCGAACGCACAAGACCCGGAGCTGCCAAAGCCGGGTCAATCTCGTCTCGAGCTTGACTACTTTTTGGCACGGGGATTGCTCTGTTTGCGCTGCAAAATTCGCCGAAAGAGGCTTTTTTGCAACTGCGTGTTCGCTCGGAAGCCGAGCCCGTCTAGAATCCGCCGTGCTCCTCTCGTTGCGAATCGAGGCGAGCATCGAAAGGTCATGGAACACATCACGCCTCACGTCTTCATTTCAGCGGCCAGCGACGACCTGCGAAGCGCTCGCCACGTCGTCAAAGACGCGCTTCTCTCACTCGGTTGCCACCCGATCGTTCAGGAGCACTTCGAGCCCGACTATCGAACCGTCCAAGAGATGATACGTGGCCGCATCGAGAAGAGCCACGCCGTCGTACATCTGATCGGCAAGCGGTACGGAGGCGAACCTAGCCCTCAGTCTCGACCCGAAGGTGCCCCTCGGCGCTCTTGGACCCAGATGGAGTACGACCTCGCTCAAGAACTGGGCAAGAGGCTCTATCTCTTCGTCTGCGACGAAGCGTATCCGTTCGACCAGCAGCCCGAGCCGGAGCCGGAAGATGAAGTGGCCCTTCAGGAAGCTTATCGTAAACGAATTCTTGAAGGTTCCCAGCTCTATACAATTGTCCAGAGCCCCGACGAGCTAACCCGGCGCATCAGTGAGATGCGGTTGGAAGCGGCGGAGCTTCGCAAGGAAGTCGAAAAAGCTCGAAGCCAACTATCGGAAGCGCTCGAGTCGGTGGGAGAAGGGCAATCCCAGATTCTGGCCGGGATTGCCGATCTTCGCCAGTCATTCGCCGAGCTCTCAACAACGGGCGGAATCATTCCTCAGCCGCAGTCGGCCGCGCAGTATTACCACAACGCGCGGCTGTACGAGTTGGGGGGTGACTACGGAAACGCTCGTCGTGCCTACCTTGAGTACTTTCGGTTCGATCTGAATCTTCTCGATCCGCACCTGCGATTTCAGCAGTTTCTAAAGATCCAGGAAGGCCGAGAGGGTGCTCGGGAAACCTACAGCTACATCGCTAATCAGTCGAAAGGAACGGTTGCGCGACTGGCGAGTTACCTTCTCTTCGATCGCGAGGCTCGCATTGCGCACATCGAACGCTACCTTTCCGAGCATTCCGATTTCGGACCTGCACATTACTTATTGAGTCAGGACTTTTCGCTGGCGCGACTAGGCTCCCAGACCATCCGAGATCGATCCCGCGAAAAGGAGCTTCTCGAAGCGTTCGTTCGTTTGGACTCGGCGGGCAAAGTCGGGCGATGGATGTTGGATAAGGCCGAGTTGGCAGAGTGGCGCGAAGACGCTACTTCGCGTCTCGCGATTCTCAATAAGTCCGAGCATGCAATAGAGAACCCGCTCTCCGTAATGTGGAGTCTTCACAACACCGGCTGGTCCGGTACGATTCAGATCGCCGAGCAAGCGAAAGAGATCTTCTGGCGGAAGAGTGCAGGCGACGAATTCGAATCGACCGGCTTTTTTTCGCAGATGCCGGGGCCCAGCGGCCTTCCGATGCCCTCACCGATCATCGAGATGCATCGGAAAGCCGCTCGAACCGAGATCGAAGTCAAGTACGTCAATCTCAACGGGCAGGTGATGGGCCCTTATTCTGTCGTCTTCGAGCCCGACAGCGCTTCCCTGTCTCAAACCAAGCAGACGATCAACATGACCAAAACGGGATGGGTAATGTTCCGGGAGTACGATGGTCGTCTCCTTCTATACTTCACGCACCTTGTCACCTTCTCCGAAGTGACCGACATTCTCTACGGCCTGGATTCGGAGACGCCAAACCTCCAATTTCCAATCCCCCCTCGAGAAGGGCGGGGCGCGGTCGGTATTGAATCCGACGTCCTGCCGTATATTGAGATTCCGTTGGAGACCAAGACGGCGTGCGTCCAGGTCGTGTTCGAGGATGGCGATGAGACGGATATCGAGGTCTTCTACCGATAGTTTGGTCACGTATTGCAGTGGGTTTGGTACGCTCCGAAGCTGTCGGGGGCTGGCTCCGCATATGCCTCTCGACCCGGTTGAAGATCGAAGGGCTGAGACAATACTTGTATCAAGTCTCTCGTGGGCTGCAGGTCACCGTCGAGGGCGGCGTCGAGGGCCTCTTCCACTTTATGATTCCTTGGCACATAGATCGGATTCGCGCGGTCCATCTCAGAGGTGGTCTGCATGATATCCACATCCTGGAGCCGCGCCCGCCACTTATCATTCCACGCTGCAAACTCAGGGTCTTCGAATGCCGGGGATTCCTGGCTCAACGAGCGTCTCAGCCGCCGGAAGGTCGTGGTGTAGTCGGCGGACGTCTTGTGCATCCAATCCAGCAACGCCTGGATGAGGTCGGCGTCGTCTTCCTGAGCACCTGGAAGGCCAAGCTTCTTCCGCATGCCGGCGAGCCACGCCTCGGCGAACGTCGAACGATACAGCTCGAGCGATGCCTTGGCCGAAGCGACCGCTTGCTCGGTGTCATCATCCAGCAAGTCGAGGAGCGCTTCGGCCATCCGGGCCAGATTCCATCCACCGATTCCCGGTTGGTTCGTGAAGGCGTACCGGCCGCCGTGGTCGATGCCACTGAAGACGGTCCGGGGGTCATAGCGGTCCATGAACGCGCACGGACCATAATCGATCGTCTCCCCCGATAGGGTCATGTTGTCGGTGTTCATGACCCCATGCACGAAGCCGACGAGCATCCACTTTGCGATCAGCTGACCCTGGGCCGAGGCTACGGAATCCAGTAGGGCCCGAGCCGGGTTGGCGGCGTCGATTTGCTCGGCGTAATGTCGTCGTAGGGCGTACTCGACGAGCCGACGGAGTTTCTCGTGTTCACGGCGAGCCGCGAAGTACTCCAGGGTCCCGACCCGTAGATGGCTGGCCGCGACCCGCGTCAGGACTGCGCCGGGCGCTGCCCGGTGTCGCATGATTGTCTCGCCGGTCGTGACCACCGCCAAGGACCTCGTGGTGGGAATCCCGAGCGCGTGCATGGCTTCGCTGATGATGTACTCGCGCAGCGCCGAATCGAGGGCCGCTCGGCCGTCGCCGTTGCGCGAATAGGGCGTCGCCCCCGAGCCCTTGAGCTGGAGGTCGAATCGTCGTCCGGCGGGGTCGACGACCTCGCCAAGCAGGATCGCTCGTCCGTCGCCGAGCTGGGGATTGAAGTGGCCGAACTGATGTCCCGCGTAAGCCTGCGCGAGAGGCTGCGAGCCGGGTACGACCTCGGAGCCTGATAGATACGCGGCCGCGTGTGATTCGAGCCACGCTGGGTCGACGCCGAGTTCGCTGGCCAGCGAATGGTTCAGTAGCAGCAGCGAAGGCGCCGGAAACCCTTCTGGTCTCAATGCGGTGTACAGGCCCTGGAGGTCGGCGGCAAAAGTATTCTCGAGTTCGAGTGCTTGTTCGGTCCTCACGATGAGTCTCCCGAGGCGGGTAAGCGGGCGGTGGCGCCTATGGCGCACGAAGCACGCATCCAGCTACGGTTTTCACGTTAGGTGCCGCTAGGCGCACGTCAAGCACAATCCGGCTTCGAATCGCCCTGATTACGACTTGTGGAGAGGTACTCGCCCGTTGGGCCGCAAGTCCCGAAGTCTTCTCAGGCCTCGAGCGTTCGCGCGCTTCAACAGAACCAGCAGAAGTTGGGCAGTCGCCAAAGCGTCGCCCGCGGCGGTGTGACGATCCTCCACATCGATATCGTAACGTTCCAAGACCGCGTCGAGCGCGTACAAACGGCGATCGGTCGGATGTACCGAGATCGGGCCTTGCTCCAATCGGATGGCGATTTCTGCGGTATCGAGCCAACAGTTTCGAACCCGCGCGCCGCGATGTTTGGCGATGCCCGCTTGAAGCATCGATATGTCGAAGACCGCGTGGTGCGCGACCAGCGGTGCGGGTCCTGCAAAAGCCAAGAAGTTTGCGATCGCTTCATCCTCTGCGGCCGCGCCGGCCAGGTCGCTCGTAATCAGTCCATGGACGGAGACCGCCGTGTCCGAACCGACATGGCCCTGTTCGACCATCGTTTCGAAGGTTTCGTCGAGATGGATCTGGCCTGAGTGGACGACAACCCCTGCTATGGACAGAAGACGGTCCGTTCGTACTTCGAGCCCGGTTGTTTCCGTGTCGAACACGACGAAGCGAACGTCTGATAGATCGTGGTCCCGGACCGAGGCGAACGATTGCGAAGCGTAGTGGCGCAATCGGTCGGGCCAATCGGTGGTGTTGGTACGGGGGCGGAACCGACCTAGAATCGACTGCAGGACGCTCACTGCTACCTCATCATTTCAAGGCGGAATCGAGAAGTCAGCATTCGCTGGACATCCTCGACGACCAAGAACGTGCTCCTTAGCGTTTGCCGTTCGAGCTTATTGAGTCTTTCGATCGGTACATACCGTCCGGAGCTACCACTTCGAAGGCCTTCGAGCGCGCGCGTTCGCATGAGGATCTCGTACGCGAGGGCCGCCTCCGATGCCAACCGCTGCACGTTTGGCTCCGTCTGCCCGACTTTGCGCCAGCGCTCGGCCGTCGACCCGAAGAAGTCGATTCCCAAGTCGTACACCATGACTCGGGCGCCGTCAGCGATCGGATTCATGGCGCGGGCCTTGATGTCGAAGGTCGAGCGATGCTCACCGCTTTTCTCGACGATCTCGTTACGGAAGAAGCTCAACGGAGGCGGGCTCTTCGTTGCTGCCTTGGCGAAGAATGTGAGGAAGGCGCGGTCTTCCTTGACCTCTCTTAAGACGAATTGTTTCAACTCCCGAGCGAGCTCGAAGTCACCGGCGACGGGTCGAAAATCGAATGCGATGTTGGAACGCATCGTCGCCTGGCTCGAGGGCGCTGCGATCCACGACCCGAAAGTACGTCGCCACTGCTGCATGGAGAGATTCCACTCCGGATTGCTCGCCATGACGTTTCCAGGGCACCGAGCAAAGCCGGCCTCCACCAGGTGCTCCACCACCAGACCTCCGAGCTCCAGATAGTAGGAAGCCGCATCCGCCGGGTCGGTTCCGGACGTAAGCCTCGTTTCATCCCAAACCATCGCATTATCCTGGTCGGTTCGCAGAAGCTGTTCTTCTCGACCTTCGCTGCCCAGGGCAAGCCAACAGAACGGGGCCGGGCAAGGCTTGCCCTTTCGTTCAAGCTGAGCGGTGGATAGTTCAACCGAACGTCGAATGATCGCGTCGTTGATCTCGGAGACGACCCGAGCCACGAGATGCATTGCGGTTTCCGTTTCAAGATAGCCGCGAAGGAGATCTTCGGTTTGATCCCTCAATATTCGGAGGTCCGACCCGGATTGGGCTCGCGCGAGTTCGTTGAGGATGACTGTAGGGTGGTTACCTCGGGTCTTGAGAATATCATGCTCAGAGATCACGCCGACGACCGGCGAACGGTCGGTACCGTCCTCGGTAACCGCGAAATGGTGCAGCCTCCTTCTCACCATGATGGCAATAAGGTTGGCTTCACTCGCGTCCCTTTCGACGGTCACGACCGGAGAGCTCATAATCTCGGCGATGGGCGCATTGACATCCTTGCCTGGAGCCACGACCTTGGTCCTCAGATCTGCGTCGGTAACGATCCCGATCGGGTATCCGGCTTGATTCACTATGACGATCGAGCCCACGTTTCGAGTCGCCATATGCTGGGCGGCGTATCGGATGCTCGCGTCGGGTCCGCATAAGACGAGGTCACGGCTCGGGGCAACCGCACGAAGGGAAGGGTCGACAGTCGCGCGGCCCGAGTTCAGGTTCTGGCGCGCCTCGCTCAGGCTCTTGAGACGGTCGTCTCGGGGGACCGGCACGTCCGATGCGAAATCGGAGGCCAAAAAAACGGCGACTTCAGGTGCTTTTCTCAGAAGCGTTTCGAGCTGGTCTTTGGTGATGACGTACAATAGGGAGTCCTGTTCGGCGACCGCTTGCGCAGCGTAAGCTCGACCGGCGAGCACGGCCCGCACGCCGAACAAGTCACCTTCGTCGCACCGGTCAACGAGCACAGATTCACCTTCGACGTCCCGTCTAATGGCAATCTGACCTTTTTGGACGAGGAAGACCTCATCCCTGGCCGCATCTCCCTGTGTGAAGATGACTTCGCCGGGCGTGACGTATCTGATTTTCAGCCGAGCCGCCGTTTCGGACAGGATCTCCGGTGACAACCGGTCAAATGGCGCGTGAGCCGCTAGACGACGCGCCAATGTCTGGACCATCGAATTCGAGGTACTCATTTTAGCTCCGCTTTGGCCGGGGCAATCCGTAGCGACGTCGACGTTCCCAAAGGGCCTTGCGACTAATTCCCAGGCGTTTTGCAATTTCGGTTTCGCTTAGGTGTTCTTGATGCTTGAGGACAAAATGTCGGAAATACTCGACCAGTGACCCCGTGTCCGGGCTCCCGTTTTCTTCGGATAGGTGGAGTTCGTTGGCCTCGGGCACGACTAATTCTTCATCTGCAAGACCGAGTAACTCGGGACTTATTTCGGATTCTTCGCAAAGGATAACCGCTCGTTCAATTGCGTTTTGAAGCTCTCGAACGTTTCCGGGCCATGTTGCCCTCATAATCGCGTTCATCGCGCTATCCGAGAACTCGATGCGACTATAGCCGACCCTCGTCAGAGCCTGGTTAAGGAAGTACTCCGCGAGTTCGGCGATATCGTCACCGCGTTCTCGAAGCGGCGGAAGGTCGATATCGACGACCCGTAGTCGGTAGTACAGGTCCTCTCGGAAGCGACCGCTTTGAATCAGGCCGAGCAGGTCGCGGTGGGTGGCAGCAATGACCCGCACGTCGACCTTACGTACCCGACTCGATCCTACGTTTCGAATCTCTCGCTCTTGGAGAACGCGAAGCAGACGAGCCTGCGCCGCTGCGCTGAGTTCGCCGATCTCGTCCAGAAATAGCGTGCCGTGGTCGGCGGCTTCCACGAGCCCGATATGTTGGCTGACGGCTCCGGTGAAGGCCCCTTTTTCGTGACCGAACAATTCGGACTCAATCAGTGTATCGGGAATCGCAGCACAGTTGACGGCGACAAAGGCGGCATCGGCTCGCGGGCTGCCCTGATGAATCGCTCGGGCAACCAGTTCTTTGCCCGTACCAGACTCGCCGAGGATGAGGACAGTGGCGTCTGTACCGGCCACCCGGTCGATTCGTCGCATGACAGCTTGCATTCGGTCACAATGGCCGATCAGTGCTCCGGTAGGGGAAGAAGACTCGTTGAACTGGGAACGCCGCGACGGCCGGACTGGCTTCTTGTTGAGGATCCCATCGACCACGACCAGTAGCTCCTGAGAGTCGAACGGCTTCGAGATATAGTCGGCAGCGCCGGCCTTCATCGCCTCGACGGCGGACTTGATCGTTCCAAAGCTCGTCATGATGACGATCGGCGTCGTTGACGTGCGCGTAAGCAGATCGGTACCGGACTCCTTAGGGAGTCGGAGATCCGAGATAATCAGGTCGAAGTCGTCGGGTGTGAGCTCGGTCGCTTCGGCCACCGAGCTCGCCTCGGAGACCTCGTAGCCGGCCCGGGTCAGCAGACGACGTACTTCGCTCCGGAGAACGAGTTCGTCCTCTACAACCAATATTCGGTTCATGGCCTTTTCTCCGCGCGGCGCAAAGCGACCAGAAAACGCGTGCCGACGCCAACGGTCGATTCGACGGTGATGGAGCCGCCGTGATGGTGAACGATTCGGTGAACGATCGCCAAGCCCAAGCCCGTGCCGGAGCCAGAGTCCTTGGTCGTGAAGAACGGCTCGAAGATGTGGGGTTCAACCTCTGGCTCTATGCCTCGTCCATGGTCGATGACCTCGATAATGGCGCGTGCGGACTCGCCCTTGACTTCGAGAAATACATCACTCCCAGGCGGAGAAGCGTCACAGGCGTTACTGAGAAGATTGACGAGCATCTGGGTGAGCTGCTGCGGTTCGCCGACGACCTGGATGTTTTCGTCGCAGTCGGCTCGGCAGATCTTGTCCCGATGGGTGAGCTTGACGAGACGGGTGGCCGATTCGACGATGGGCTTCAGACGAGTCGGTTCGAGCGGGATGGGAGAGCCGTTCAAGTCAGCGCCGTCCCGCCGACTGAAGGATACTAGTGAGGCGACGATAGACTGAATGCGGGTCGCTTCGGATACGATGAGATCGAGCCGCTCGGGTAGGTCTTCCGGTTCGTCTTCGGCTCGCAGATTTCTTGCGACCATCAAGATCCCGGCCAGGGGGTTGCCTATCTCGTGTGCGACACCGGCGGCAAGCCGACCGATCGATTGCAGGCGGTCGTGATGGGCGGTGGTGGCTTCCAGCAATTTGCGCTCGGTAAGGTCCTCGACCACAAAGACCCGGCCGTAACGGTCAACGGCAGCACACCCTACATTGAGTATTCGATTTCTTCCTTTTTGGTCGACGACAACCTCGAACGGTGCGTCTTCGGGCGCTCGGCCGAACACTCTGGACCAGGGAGCCGGAAGCATCGACACCGGCGCGCCGATAGCTTCTCCTCGTTCGATCGTCGTCAATTGCGTCAGGGATTGGTTCCATAGCAAGACTTCTTGCCGAGTTCCGGTGGTGCAGATGCCGAGCGGAATGCCTTCGAGGACACCGCTAAGATAACGCCGGACGGCGTTGACCGCCTCAGTCCCTGACGGTGTGGGACCGCTCACTCCATTCTCTTCCACGAAGTGGAGTTGGTCGGCGATGTCGGACGAGGATGGGGGCCCACGGCGACCGAGTAGATGGCGGGCAACCATCGGACCAATCAAGCCGGATAAATTCGCTTCGACCCGGTCTTCAAGTTGTCGGAGCTTCCACGGGCGATGCTCGTTCGGTTCGATCGCGAGCTCCATCGCGGCATTGTCGACTTCCCTGGCGGCAGCTTCTCGACCGAGTGCGGTCTCGAGGACTCCAATCAACTGTCGGTGGGTGCGATTGCCCCGCACCCCGGGCTGGGCTGTCGTGCGCACACATTGGGCAGCGGCGTCCGATTCTTCGGGTCGCGGAGGCCATAACAGGGACAGCGCCACGAAGGTCAAACCATTCAGGAATAGACTTGGCCAGGTGACGACCGACCACTCGTCGGTTGGGTCGATTCCCACGACGGCTACCGTCTGACCAACGATCTTAGCAAACGCCGACCAGCCCGCTTGGGGAAGGACCAGGATGCCCATCCACATTGCGATTCCGACGGACAAGCCGCCAATGAAGCCGGCTCGGGAGCCGTTCGGCCAATACACGACGCCGATGAGGCCAGGAAGAAACTGAAGAACGGCGGCGAACGTAAGTAAGCCAAGTTCCGCGAGCACGCCGTGGGTGAGATAATGGCTTAGCCCGTATCCACCGAAGACGACCACGACCACCAGGATCCGACGAATGAGGGTGACTGACCGATAGAAGTCCGTCGCTGGTCTCCAAACTGGCAAGACGAGGTGATTCATGACCATTCCGGCAAGAGCGATACTGCACACGATCACCATCCCGCTCGCTGCTGCGAATCCGCCCAGAAAGACAACGGTGGAGACCGCAGGAGAGCTCGCAGCCAGCCGCAGGATATACAGGTCGGGACTTCCAGTCAGCCCTCGCTCTTGGGCGGCAAAAAGAACCAGGGGAATGGGGATGTTCATCAGGAATAGGATCAGTGGAAGCGCCCACATCGACTCGAGAAGCGACTTCTCGCGGGGATGCTTGGCGAAGGCCATGAAGAACTGGCGAGGCAGCAGGAACGAAGCGCAGAAAGCCAGTAGAAGCATCGTCTCCCACGAGCCCCCCTCGGTCCTCTCGACCAGCTTCCGTACGCTCTCCGGGTGCTCGGCGATCCAGGTATCAAAGCCCGATGGGCCGTCAAACACGTCCCACAGGACGTAAAGACCGACGAGCAGCAATGCAAATAGCTTGAATAGAGACTCGACCGCCATGGACAACACCAGTCCGGGGTGGGCCTTGGTCGTACCTGTATGACGGGCCCCGAACATGACTGCGAACAACGACATGACGGACCCGGCGCACAACGCGATGAGCGGTCCGTTGGCGCCTGGAATCAAGACTTGGGCCGTGCCGCTCACCGAGCGGATCTGAAGAGCCAGATAGGGAAGACTGGATACCAGCATGAATAGAGTGACGACGGCTCCGGTCGATTGGCTTTGGAAGCGATACGCGAACACGTCCGCTAGACTGGACAGTTGCAGACTCCTGACGACTCTCAGTAATGGAAGCCACAGGATAGGAATCGCAAGGCAGGCCAGCGTAACGCCAAGGTATATTGTCAGGAAGCCATATCCCTCGCGCGTCGCCAAGCCAACGCTTCCAAAGAGGGTCCAGGACGTGGCGTAGATTCCCAGCGAAAACGCGAAGGTCATCGGATGATGGGCGAGGAACGATGGTATCCAACCCCGCTCGGCCGCTTCAGCGATCGCGAACAGCAAGGCGAGGTAGGCCACTGAGGCCAGGAAGAGCACCGCGGGGGGCGTCAGTGGCTGATCAGTCGGCATCTCGCGACCACTGTCGGCTGACGACCCAACCGGTCGCGATCAATGCAAGCCAGACCGCATACGGTACCCACCATGGATGGTCGGGGCGAAGCCAGAAGCGCCGTAGAATGCTGCCCAGCAGCAACCCCGCGAGGATGAGAATCGTCCAATTGAGATCTCGTCGACCGTGGATTGCCACAAGTCGTCAGCATAACATCGCCCAGCCTATTTTAAAGATGGTCACACGCGTGATGGTGTGCCGCACAGCGTCAAGTTACGCAGGTTCCCAACACCTGTAGAGTAACGCAACGGCGTAACGCCAATGTAGGCCTCCGACCAAGTTGAAGGCATGGCCCGAACGTTGCTTCTCGGCGACCTGATGACCAAGCTCCTTACCGTTCCGGAGAACTGGGCAGCTTTGGCCCGGGTCAACAGGACAATGTACGACGCCGCCTATCGTCGTTCGGTCGAAGATAACGTCGCGTTTTGGGCAGACGTGGGACGTCGCTTGTCGTGGATGACGCCCTACGCCCAGGTGAAGGACGTCGACTTTGCCGGGGATGTCCAGATTCGCTGGTACTACGACGGTGTTCTCAATGCGTGTGCGAACTGCGTCGATCGGCATCTGGAGACTCGCGGCGACCAGGTCGCGATCATCTTCGAAGGCGATGACCCTGGCTTCAGCTCGACCTATACGTATCGGGATATCTACCACCGTGTCGTTCGACTCGCGAACTCGTTGAAAGCCCTCAATATCCGCAAGGGTGACCGGGTGATGATCTACATGCCCATGATTCCCGAGGCCGCTTTCGCGATGCTCGCCTGTGCCAGGATCGGGGCGATCCACTCGGTCGTGTTCGGAGGCTTCTCTCCAGACGCGCTGGCGGATCGAATCGACGACGCGAACGCGGCCTTGGTGATCACCGCCGACGCAGGGTTGCGGGGCCGTAAACTCATCCCGCTTAAGAGTAATGTCGACGCAGCGCTCCACAAAGCAGAGGGAGCGCCAAGGGTCATGATGTTCAGACATACGGGAACGGAGGTCAACGTCGTCGCGGGCCGTGACTTCATCGCCAACGAGTTACTGGCCGAAGTGAGCGACCACTGTCCGCCCGAGCCCATGAATGCAGAGGACCCACTCTTCATTCTCTATACGTCCGGTTCGACCGGGAAACCGAAAGGCGTCCTTCATACGACCGGAGGCTATTTGGTCTACGCGTCCTACACGCACGAAACCGTCTTCGACTATCGAGACGGCGATGTGTATTGGTGCACTGCGGACGTCGGCTGGATTACCGGCCACAGCTACATCGTGTATGGTCCATTGGCTAACGGTGCGACAACGCTGATGTTCGAAGGCATCCCGACCTATCCGGACGTCAGCCGATTCTGGCAGGTCGTTGACAAGCACCAGGTAAGCATCTTCTACACGGCCCCGACGGCCATTCGCTCCCTCATGCGGTTCGGAGATGACCCGGTCAAACAGACATCTCGGGCGTCGCTTCGCCTCTTGGGTTCGGTTGGCGAACCCATCAACCCAGAGGCGTGGCTGTGGTACCACGACGTGGTGGGTGAAGGCCGATGCCCGATCGTCGACACCTGGTGGCAGACCGAAACCGGAGGAATTTTGATAAGCCCGCTGCCAGGCGCAACCGACCTGAAACCGGGTTCCGCGACCAAGCCGCTCTTTGGGATCCAGCCGGCTATCGTCGATGGTCAGGGCAGGCGACTCGAAGGTCCGGCCGAGGGGAATCTAGTATTGACCGACAGCTGGCCCGGCCAGATGCGGACCGTCTACGGGGACCATGAGCGCTTCGTGCAGACGTACTTCAGCGCCTTCCCGGGCACATACTTCACCGGTGACGGAGCGCGTCGCGATGAAGACGGTTACTACTGGATCACCGGGCGAGTCGACGACGTTCTCAACGTTTCGGGGCACCGAATGGGGACGGCGGAGATCGAGAGCGCACTCGTGTCGCATCCCTCTGTTTCAGAGGCTGCGGTCGTCGGCTTCCCTCACGATATCAAGGGGCAAGGAATCTACTGTTACGTTTCCTTGCTGCAGGGCGTCGAACCCAACAACGCATTGCGGATAGAGCTGAAGAACTGGGTGAGAAAAGAAATTGGGCCGATTGCCACCCCCGACCATATTCAGTGGGCGGATGGACTTCCTAAGACCCGGTCCGGCAAGATCATGCGAAGAATCCTTCGAAAGATCGCCGCCAACGAACATCAAGCGCTGGGCGACATCTCTACCCTCGCCGAACCCAGCGTCGTCGCAAAGCTTATCGACGGGCGCGAAGACGCGCAGCGTTAGACGTTCAACCCTCCATATTTTGACTAATTATTGGCGCTGCTGAAGTTCCTTAGTACGGACCGCCGGTTCTGCGGCGCAACAATGTGTCGTTCGGTAACTGTTGTTACGTGAGGAAACGCAACTCTGCCCTTCAGGAGCCAGCGGAGTCCGGTCGGTCAGCCTTCGGGCTTGGCCCTCCACTTGCGACGTTCCCTTTGAACGCTCACACCGGCCTCCACGGGTCATTGGTCCGATGTGCGGACAAACCCTCGAGTGGAACTCAGGTCAGAGAGAGAACGCGGGACCGGAAGGATCCCACCACTTCTCTTCAGCGGTTCAGTGCGCGTGCAGCGCGGATGGATGTGGGACATCTACATCCATCACGGACGGCGGGTCTTCGCGAAGAGTCGTCGGGAACGAGCGAGGATAACAATGCAGCATGGCAATGCCGATATGGCGAAATATTGGCGAACCAACGTGGTCTACCTTGTGATTTTACTATCGATTTGGCTGGTCGTCTCGTACGGCTGCGGAATTGTGTTTAGAGAGCAACTCGATGCTTTCTACTTAGGTGGCTTTCCGCTCGGGTTCTGGTTCGCACAGCAAGGAAGCATCTATGTCTTCGTTGCTCTTATCTTCGTTTATGTCATTTTGATGAACAGATTAGACAAGCAATTTGACGTTGAGGAGGAGTGACGTGGGCGCAATTCAGATTTGGACGACGGTTATCGTCGGGCTTACTTTCCTTCTCTACATCGCGATCGCGATTATGTCGCGCGCCGGCTCGACGAAAGAATTCTACGTCGCTGGTGGCGGCGTTCCTCCGCTCGCCAACGGGATGGCAACCGCCGCCGACTGGATGTCCGCGGCCTCATTTATTTCCATGGCTGGGCTCATATCTTTCGATGGATATGATGGCTCGCGCTATTTAATGGGGTGGACCGGCGGTTATGTGCTTCTGGCTCTCCTCCTTGCGCCTTATCTTCGCAAATTTGGAAAGTTCACGGTCCCTGACTTCGTCGGAGATCGCTACTATTCGTCCACGGCTCGCGTCGTCGCCGTAGTCTGCGCGATCATTGTCTCGTTCGTCTACGTAGCGGGTCAAATGCGAGGGGTCGGTGTGGTGTTCGCCCGGTTCCTCGAAGTCGATGTCAACGTTGGCATCGTGGTCGGGATGTTCATCGTGTTCCTGTACGCGACTTTGGGCGGTATGAAGGGGATTACTTACACTCAGGTGGCGCAGTACTGTATTTTGATTTTCGCCTTCATGGTTCCCGCCTTCGCTATCTCGTTCGCGTTGACCGGCAATATGATTCCCCAGATTGGATTTGGAAGTAACCTCGGCGGTGAAGTCGGCGATGTGCTCCGCGGCCAGCAGGACATCAGCTTGATCGAAAAACTTAACTCGCTGAATGCCGAACTGGGATTTAAGGCTTACACGGCTGCGAAGAAGCCGATGATCGACATGCTCTGCATTACGGCGGCGTTGATGGTCGGCACCGCCGGTCTCCCGCACGTCATCGTTCGATTCTATACCGTGCCAAAGGTGCGCGATGCGCGCATCTCGGCCGGGTGGGCGCTCGTATTCATCGCCATCCTATATACCACGGCACCAGCCGTGGCAGCGTTCGCGCGTACCAACCTCATCGGCGCGGTCAGTGGTGCCAAGTACACCGCAGACAGCACGGGGCCTGCCAACGGGGAGGAGGGTGCAACGGGGACGACGACCGAAACAGTCGCCGCCGCAACCGGTGAAAAGCTCGTCCCTCAGTGGTTCAAGACATGGGAAGACAGTGGTCTGATCGCTTGGGTCGACAAGGACGGGGACGGAAAAATCAAGTACTGGGGCGATGGTCACGCGTTCGCCGAGAAGAAGCCAACGCCGTCCAAGAAGGAAGACCGCGTCAATGGATTACAGCGTCGCTGGCTCACTCCTCCCGACCCCACGACCGTCAACGAGCTCTATATCGACCGAGACATCATGGTTCTCGCCAACCCCGAGATTGCGGGCCTCTCCAACTGGGTCATTGCGCTCGTGGCGGCTGGCGGTCTTGCGGCCGCGCTGTCGACGGCAGCCGGTCTGCTGCTGGTTGTATCCACGGCGGTGGCGCACGACTTGCTGAAGAGAGTGTTCAAGCCGGACATCTCGGAGGGCAATGAACTCATGGCGGCCCGGGTCGCGGCCGCCGCGGCAGTGGTCATCGCCGGATTCTTCGGTATCATGAACTTCGCCTTTGTTGCCCAGGTCGTCGCTTACGCGTTTGGTCTTGCGGCCTCGTCCTTCTTCCCGGTGATCATTCTCGGTATTTTCTACAAGCGAATGAACCGAGAAGGCGCCATCTCTGGAATGCTGGTCGGGATTATCTTCACCGTAGCCTACATCGCCTACTATAAGTCGATCAATCCGGACGCGCCATACCTGTTCGGCATCTCTCCCGAAGGCATCGGTACGGTCGGGATGCTCTTAAACTTCGCGGTGGCTTTAACCGTATCGTCTTTGACGGCACCACCACCGAAGGAGGTTCAGGACCTGGTGGAGAGCATTCGCGTTCCGAAGGGAGCGGGTTCTGCTTCGTCTCACTAGTTTGCGAAGAGAGGATAGACAAATAGGGGGGTCAAATGAAAAAGAAATTAACAACCTTCGTCTGCGGGTTTCTTGTGGGAACAGTTTGCGTGTCTTCTGCCGTTGGTCAGACAGAAGAAAAAGGTCGAGACGAATACAAAGGTCTAACGCTGAAGCTCGGAGACAACGAGTTCATTCGCTTCATAACCTGGCACCAGATCTGGCTTCGTTTTCAGGAACTCAACCCAGGCTCCAGTATTGGGGGTTCTGGGGCCGACAATAATTACGATATTGGGCTGCGTCGCTCACGATTTCTGGGATTCGCAGAGCTGAACGACTTTCAAATCATGACCCACTTCGGGATTAATAACCAGCATTTTGGTCGTACCGATGCAGCCAGCCCGAACCCGCGGAAACCACAGCTGTTTTTCCATGATGTGTGGGCGCAGTATTCCCTTGTCAAGAACCATCTCGACGTGGGTTTCGGTCTTCACTATTGGAATGGTATCAGTCGCTTGACCAACGCATCGACGCTTAACTTCATGACGCTCGATGCTCCGATCACGAACTGGCCGACGATCGATCGCACCGATCAGTTTGCTCGATTCATGGGTATGTGGGCAAAGGGCAATATAGGGCTTCTCGAGTATCGCGTCGCGGTTAATAAGCCCTTTTATACTGACCGTCCATTAAGTTTCCGTTCCGACTATCGCGGAAATAGTTACTTTTCATACGCGGGATATTTCGAGTTTCAACTGCTTGACCTTGAGTCAGATACGCTTCCGTACAAAGTCGGTACGTACATCGGAAAGAAGAAGGTCTTCAACCTGGGGGCTGGTTTCTACATTCATCCGCAAAGCATGCAGTCCCAAGCCGCGTCGGGTGAGATCGAGGTTCACGACCAGATTCTGGTCGGCGTCGATGCTTTTGTAGATATGCCGTTGGGCGACCGTGAAACGTCGGGCGCGATCAGCGGCTACCTCGTGTTCTACAACTATGACTTCGGCCCGGACCACATCCGAGATATCGGGATCATGAACGTCGTCGATAGGGCGCAAGATGGCCAAACGACTTACCAGACATTTGGCAATGCTTATCCCAGCATTGGTACGGGCCAGCACATCTACTTCCAGGGTGGATACTTGATTCCTCCCGCCCTGGTCGGCGGATGGGAGTTCATGCCCTACGTGGCCGTGCAGTACTCGAATCTCGAGGCCCTCGAAGACCCAATGGTCCTGTTTGAAGGTGGGCTTAACTGGTTCCTTCAGGGCCACCACGCGAAGATCACGATGGCGTTTCGCAGTCGGCCCGTGTTCGAAGAGCGGGGTGAGCTCGACCGCAATGTGGAGGTCGTCAGCGACGGGCGAGCCAGCGAGTTCATCGTGCAGACGATGATCTTCCTATAGAGCCGCCGACATTCCGGCATTGCTTAGTCTTAGTCTTCTTGGGTCGGCGCCCGCTGCGGGGCCGACCCGATTCTCTTCTCCAGCCGTTTCAGGTAATCGAGCACCGGAAAGATCGGGACTTCGGCTCCAACCGTTTGCTTGTGCTGATCCCCAGATTCCGGGTCATACTCGAAGGGATCATCGATATCCCAAATAAGGCGGTACATGTAAATGTACAGAAGCGCGACGAAGAAGACGATGAAGTACATCGAGACCTCCGACTCGAACGTCGTCAGCAACAACAGGGCGGTGATCGCGATGAGGATGAGCTCGAGCAACGCGTAGCCCGTCGCCAGAAAGCCGGTTCGGGAGATGACGTGGGTTCGGGTCAAGACGCTTCGCAGGTCGAACAGGTATTGGTGGGCGCGACCGATGATGGGCGGCGCGCCGCCGTTCTTGAGGAGCTCTTTGATGGTCTCGTCGTACTCGGAGATGCTGGCGTGCATCGAGTCGTCGTCGATGCGTCGGTGGAACCAGTCATTGATGGCTCGTCCGACCGCGAGAATCTTCGTTCGGATCAGGTGGGGGTCGATCTTGGCCTGCATAGCCAGCGTCAGGCTCATCTCCTCTAGGCCCTCGAGCAGCGAAGCGATTCGACCAGGAATTCGTTCGCTCTCCTTGTAGTCGGCGAGCGTGCCGGCGAGCATGAAGCCAGTCAGAAATATGCCGGAGGTAAAGATGATCCGGATTTCAGCGAGTTTGATCCATCCGGGGAAGTCAAGGCCGTAGAACAGCGCGAGCTTGAGCGCGAGAATGGCGGCCGCGTAAGGGGCCGTTCGGCCGAGCAGACGCCACTTCACCAGGTAGGACATCGGTTTGGTGCTCCGAAGCTCGGCCCGCGGCCTTGCCAGTTGAGTTGCGGTGAGATTGACACGTGGCGACGTGTACCGCGCGGTCGCGTGACCGACAAGGCGAAGGTCGGTGTTCGCAGGGCCGAACCCAGGCGATCAGTCGGCGGATGGTCCGGCGTCGGGCGGCGGCCAGTCGCGTACCCGGATTCTTCCTTTCGGAAAGCCGACCGCGATGTAGTGGGTGTGGAACCCGTACTGCTCGATCCAACTCAGCGGAAGGAGCATCGGCTCACCGTTGTACGTCTCGATCTCCATGACGAGCTCAGGCAGCTCGCCGTCGGTCCGGCGAACGTCGAATCGGTCTCGATATCGCAAGTCCAGGCCGCCCCGGTAGCCGCCATCGATGTTGAAGGGGAGCCGGTAGGTGACCCCGGTCGACGTGAGCTTTACTGCCAAGCGATAGCAGCAGTGAGCGCCCCCGGAGAACGATACGAGCACTTCGTCGGCCTGACCGTCGCCGTCGAAGTCAAATGCATCCGTCCAGCTCGTCGAGGCCGCAGGCGCCGGTGTCGCCTCCGATGGCCGATTCGAAGGTGCAGGGGCGGACTCCGCTTGCGGCGGCCCGGTCGAACGGCATCCGTTGGCCGAAGTCAGTGCAAGCAGGGCGGCAGCCGCGTAGCCATGCGCCGAGACGCTCAGGAGACAGCGGGGCGCGGGTCGCGGCAAAGAGGAGCGAGTCGGGGTCGGCGGCGACTTGGCCATGGGTTGGAGCTTGCCGTACTGCGAAGAAGCCGTCCGTGCCGTCGATCATCCTGAGAAGCGCGGAGGGGCAGGGCGGTCGACGGCCGCAACCCTGTGAAGCGTTGCGGCCGTCGACGATGGCTCTCAGTTCGAAGCTGTCGGGACGGGGCCTTCGGCGCCTGCATCACTCGCGCTTTGCGGAGCGGGAGGACTAGCGAAGGCGATGGCGGCGAGGAGTAGACAGGTGGCGGTAGCCACGGACCCGAACGTCCGCACATGGTTCAGCAGGGTCCAGTCGCGTCCATACTTCTGCCAATAGGTAGCGGCCTCGGGGCTTCCGAAGGCCATCGCGTCGAGGTGTTCGTTCATGGGCACGTTACCGAAGGCAGTGACCAGAAAGACAGCGACGACATAGCTGACGGCCCCTGCGATGATGAGGGTCCGACCGGGGCCGCCTAGATAGAACCCCGCATAGATGGCGAAGCCGACCGTAACCGGGACGAGGGCCACGAAACTGGCGATAAAGACCGACCGAAACACCGTCCGATTGATGTGCTGCATCGACTCGATGCCTCCGGCCGGTTGGGCCAACAACAGGCCCCGCATTACGAAGTCCGAGAAGGACTGAAAGACGCCGGCCACGAGGGCGGCCGAGAGGCCTACGATGAGGCAAGCATACACGCTCCAATTCGTCGTCATCGGTAGCTCCGTTCCTGTGGATTCCAAGCCCTGATCGGCTACCCGGCCATCGTCCATACGCCGGTGGCGGCCGTCTGTCGTGCGTATTCGGCGAAGTCCTTCGGTGGTCGTCCCAACGCGCGCTCGACGCCGTCGGTCAGGTGGGTGTTGCGCCCGTCCAGCACGGTGCTGAACAGGTAGTCCATCAGCCAGACGACCTCCTTCGGCGCCCCGGACTCGGCGATCCCGCCCACGAAAGCATCATGAGGGACCTGAACGAATTCGATGGTTCGGCCGGTCGCCCTCGACAGCTCGGCAGCGATGTCTTCGAAGGTCAGTAAGCGGGGCCCGGTGACCTCATAGACTTCCCCCGCGTGACCAGCTTCCGTCAGGGCCGCGACCGCGACGTCGGCGATATCGTCGACATCGACGAAAGGCTCTCCGATGTCGGCGGCCGGCAAGGTGATCCGTCCGGCTTCAACCATGCTCATAAAGGCGCCCTCCGAGAAGTTCTGGTTGAACCAGCTGGCCCGAACCACGGTCGAATCGATTCCGCTGTTCTGCACGATCCGTTCACACGCCTGTGCTTCCGCTTCGCCTCGGCCCGACAGGAGAACCAGGCGCTCAACGCCGTGGCGCTGAGCGCGGTCTACGAAAGCTTGGATCGAATCCCCGGCGCCCGGCACCGCCAGATCGGGTGCATAGTTCACGTAAACGGCTCCCACGGCTTCGAGGCATGCATCCCACCCCTCTTCTTTGGCCCAGTCAAAAGATGGGCGGGCCGAGCGTGAGCCTCGGCGGACGGGGACTCCCAGGGCTTCGAGGCGTGTCGCGATGCGGCGACCGGTCTTTCCGGTCGCCCCGAGAACCAGGGTGGTGTTCTTGTCAGTCATCGTTGTTTCTCCTTCTTTCGTGTTCCGCTCGAAGAGCTAGTGTCCCGGTTGGGAAGTACGGGTCATTTTCGCCGGCCCTCTCCGCCGACGT
>CAZFIV010000086.1:0-31882 GCA_964519665.1 uncultured Myxococcales bacterium | reverse complement strand
ACAGTCCTACCTGACGGCGATGACCGTCAGGAGGTTGCTGATGAGGAAAATCGACGCGTTGAACGACCTCGAGTCCGCATTCGAGGACTGGAGGCGACACAAGCGGCATCCCAGGGAGGCTGTTCCGGACGCTCTTCTTGAACGCGCTCGGCGGATTCTGGCTCTGCACCCGACGGCTATCGAAGGGAACGTTCCGCAACTGGCCGACGGGCGATGGCACCGGACCGTGCTCGCCGCTGCTCGCGCGCGAGCTTGCCGTCGAGGACGACCGGCCAGTCGTCGGCATCGAGCGTCCGCTGGTCGATGCGAAGACGAAGATGCCTCAGCTCGTTCAGCGTGACCTGAACGCTCTGAGTCATGACCAAGACCTCGGTTTCCGTGCGGGCCGCTGTCGCGCATCCAAGGTCCAGCGATCAACCTCGGCCAGCAACGGCCAACTCGAGCCGGGGCGGCGACGCGCCAAGAAACCGGTACCGCCGCCTGATATGTATTCGTGATCGGCGGGACTTGCAGGCTGTTGATCCAAAATGCATACGTCCAACGATCGATCTGTTTACCCCACATGCGAGAGCGCCGACAACTCAGCCTGCGGCCACTGGTGGGCCCGGCCCGCTCCATTGCTTCGAGGGGCCTCGACATCCATCAACGAACGTGATCGGCGGCCCCGTGGCTCCTTCTCACGGACCGCCAAACTTACCGGAACGGTAGGTTTCGGGGTGCCGTGGGTGGCTGGGTGTTGTATACGGCCGGTGATGTCTCGGTGGGGGATGTTGGTTCGAGGTCTCGGGGTGCTCTGGTGCGCGAGTACGGTCTTGGCTTGTGCCGGCGGCGGGGCACCCGCACCCGGCAGAACGCCCGTCCAGGCCCGAGGGCCGCGGCCGGTGGTGGCGGTGTTCGGTCTTCAGAACAAAGGCACGCCGTTGGCGGAGCCGGTCGTGGAGCGGATGTCCGATTATCTTTCGACGCAGCTCGTGAAGTCGGGCCGGTACAAGGCGGTGCCCAGCGACGAGCTGAAGCGCGCGTTGTCGCTTCAGAAGGTCGAGTCGTTCAAGGAGTGCTACGACGAGTCTTGTCAGATCGAAGTGGGCAAAGAGCTGGCCGCCAGCAAAGTGCTGTCAGGGACGCTCCTGAAGATCGGGCGCAAGTGCATCGTGACCTTGACGATGTTCGACCTTCGCGAGGCGGCCAAAGAGGCGGCCGGGTCGGGCGAAGGCGAATGCACCGAAGACGGCGTCTTGGCGTCCGTCGACGGCGCCCTCCAGGGCTTCGTCGGCGGCAAAACCGTGGCCACGCCCCGCCGCGGGGTGGGCGCCGTCGGATTCGGGGCGCAGCTCGGTGATTTGCCGCAGCTCGGATCCGTCGAGTCATCCGATATCGAGTTGCCCTCCGGCACATTGAGCTCGGTGGACATCAAGCGGCGCCGCTTGATCGGTGCTGCTCGTCGAATGGATGGCGACGCTCAGATGCCCTATGCGACGCGAGCTGCTGCCTGGGACGAGCTGGCCGCGTATGTCGGCGATGATGCGCTGGGGCGCCAGGCGAAGGCGCGCGCCAACGCCTGGCGCAAGCAGGATGCGCAGATTTGTGCTCGCGAAAAGAAGCTAGAGGAGGTCCGAAAGCGGCGAGCTGCCGACCAAGCGAAGCTCGACGAGCTTCTCGCCCTCGACAAGTTCAGCGCCACCGATGAGGAAAAACAGGCGTGGCAAGAAGAGTTCGACGCGGCCTATGCACGGTTCGCGAAAGCGCTGAACGAAGGACCTGACCCGTTGTCGAGCTGCGCCTGTGGCATCAGGAGAGAAATCGACGGGCTCGAGTATGTGTACGTGTGCGGCGGAGTCTTCACGATGGGCTCCAATGAACGCGATGACGAGAAGCCGCCGCACCGAGTTCGCGTGTCGTCATTTTGGATGCAGAAGTACGAATTTCGCAGGGGTGAGGCCAAAGGGCGGTCGACCGCAGGTGATCCGAACCTTCCGCTGACCGAAATCAACTGGCGAGACGCTCAACACCAATGCGAAGCGCGCGGGGCACGTCTGCCGACCGAAGCCGAGTGGGAGTACGCCGCCCGAGGTCCCGAGAATCGTCGCTACCCATGGGGAAATGAACCGCCCGACGAGCGTCGAGCCCACTTCGGCGACCAGAGTGGCCCCGTGGTCGTCACTGCCCGTCCTTCAGGCAAGGGGCCATTCGGTACGGAGCAGCAAGCCGGCAATGTATGGGAGTGGGTTTGTGACCGGTACGAAGGTGACGCTTACAGCAAGCCGCCCCATCGCGGCCGACCGGCATCCAACCCCGCGGTTGGTTGTCAATCCGCCGATGGCGTGGCGGTCCGTGTCATCCGCGGGGGCTCGTTCTTCGATTCGGCCGTGAACCTGCGCTCGGCGCATCGTCTCTGGAACAGGCCCGGGAACGTGAGCTTCCGCCTGGGGTTCCGGTGCGCGCGTTCCCCCCTCCCGAGCATGCCTTGATACTTGCATTGTCGGTTTGTCAACAAAGGCAGCGGGCCGCGATGACGTTCGATTGACACGACCAACGTGGGAGCCGTGCCCAGCCTGACGCTGCGACAAGCGCCACGGTTTGGGTTGGGCAGCTGAGGAGCGTCGAGCATTAGAATGACATTTGTCAGGTTACCGACAATTGCAGCGCGCCCCTGACGGTTTTGTCAAAACGCTACCCAAGAGTGTCGGATCGGGCTTGCGGTTTGTCAAATCGTTTAACAAACGACCCGGCGAATTGACAGCTTTGTCAATTCTTGTCGGGAGTTTCGACAAACCGACAGACCCGGGCGGAATTTGTCGATCGAGATCCCGGGCTTGGTCAGGAGCCCATGATCTTGAAGCGCGTGCCGGCGGTGATGGGGAGTTCGGGGGTGGTGCACTGGCCGGGGCGGTCGCGGGTGATGGTGTGGCGCATGTTGTCGACGTGGTGGAGCCAGTCGTCCGCGATGCCTTCGGGCACTTCGTGGCGCTCGATGTGCTCTTTGAGGATTTGGCGGCGGCGTCGTTGCCGCGGCGGTCCTCTCCCGGCCGGGAGACGCCGACCCGGCGCGGCCGCTCCCCGACGCTGCGGCAACCGCGCTCGGGCTCACCGCCGGGACTCGCGGCCGAGCCTGCATCATGCAACTGGACGACGGATTCCCGAAGATCGACTTGACCGAGTTCACTGACGAACAGCGACGCGAGCCCCTGAACAACGCCGACCTCGGCCTCGTGCGGATCTGCCTGGTCACTGAAGACCTGCGCCGTGATGTTGCCCACCTGAAATCCGAAGGCGTCGAATTCATATCGGAACCCCAGTCAGGTACGTCATCAAGGTCCATGAACCAGCGCTGCCCTACATCGCGGAGGCTGTAGCGAAGACGGCTCTCTCCTGTGACGTGCGCGCTGGTCACAGCGGAGAAAGTACCATCCCGCGGCGCCTGGCGCAGGTGAAATTGCAGAAAGAGCTCGGCGCGCGACCACTATTCTGTTGGGTGCACAGACCTCCTGTTTCTTTCCGCATCACGTGGATGACCGCTGCAATCTTTCTTGCGAAAGTGAGCTTCGTCGGGTTCGGCTTGACGCCGTCGGCGAACATTTTATTGTAGTGGCCAGCCAACGGGTCGTGATCGAATTCGCGCAGAAGGGTGGTGGCGGCGCCCGTGAAGATGCCCTTGAGCGTGCGATTATTTGTTTTAGGCTCCTTCGGTCGCGCGGGCGTCGTGCTCCCGGTAGGGCGATGACCGCCGCGGTAACGACGCCTGCGTCCGAGGGGAGACCGGGCTAAGCTCACCCCCACAGCGGCCTACACGTTCATATTTCCGATCGCTCGCGTCCTCGTCCCGTTCTTTTGGTCTCTTTGGGGGATTATGCTGGTCTCGAAGCAGGTGGCAGAGTCACATCGGTATCGGCCATGAGAAAGGAGAACGTATGATGCTCGTGAGTGTAAATAGAGTGGGCGCATTCGCATGCACCTTCGGACTGCTTACGGTGTTGGCGACCGAAAGTTCGTTTGCGGAGACAGTGGTCATCGACTTTGAAGATGGCGACAGCCTGGAAGCGGTCAACCTATATACTCAGCGGGGCGTGCGCTTTCCCTCGCGGCCCACCGTTCGGCCGGTTCTGGGCGGTCACATTCTTACCCAGGGGTTTCTGTCGGCGGGACCACGGGAGCTTCCCATCGAGTGTGACCCACTGGTCATGGAGTTTGCTGCTTCGATGGACGTCCGGGTCGTACGAATGCGGGTCATCAACTCCCACCGCGCGAGCTACGCCGTCAAGGCGTTCTCCGGCGACCTCGAGCTTGACCGGGATACCTTTTCCTCTCGACCCCTCGACGACCGCAGGCCGAGCGGGATTACTGAGCGGTCCATCGAGCTTCGCGCGTCCATGGCGATCCGCCGCGTCGTGGTCGAGCCGCCGGCGGGCTGCATCGACATCGCCTCCATCGACGATCTCGTCCTCGAGACTGAAGGTCCGGTCGTGCCCATCCCGCGTGTTTCCGACGAGAACCGCGTATACGTATTGGCCTACGAAGTCACCCAAGGCGTAATGTCTCGTCTGTCGCGCTCCGAATATCGACCCGATACTCGCCTCATGGCTCTGCCCGACAAACGGATCCGTTTCGTCGAAGGGCGAGACACGGTCGTACGCTTTTTCTTGGCGGCGACGGTTCGGAGGGTGACGAATCAAAACGCCCGTCTCGACGTGACGATTCGCTATCGCAACAGCACGGTGCTTCGAGAGTCCATCACGGAGAACACGAGCGGTGGCCGAGCCGTGCCGTCGTTTCCCCCGGATACGACGGAGGAGCGGGTACGTCGCCAACTTGTCAAGATTCGGGCGAGAACTGACCTGTCGTTGGACTACGTCGTACCCGGCACTGCTCTGCGCGATGCCCTTTGGATGGAGTTGGAGTTGCGCGGCATTAGCGACAACCGGCTGTACAAGCGGATTCGAGTCGATTTCATCGGACCGCTGCGCTTCGGCATGACCATCAATCGGATTAGAGGGGTTGGGACCAGCGCCTGGCTAGGGGCGGCGCCTACCGTTGATCAAGTCACCCAGATCGCCGGATTGATTGAGGACCGTCATCCCATCACGGGGCCGGTGCAGGTCCGCATGCCCGTAGTCACTGCCGTCGGAAACTGCCCACGAACCAACTGCGGCGCACTTTTGACGTGTTTGATCGCCAACGGTACGCTCACGGCGGCCAGCGGGTCCATCATCGGCGTGAACGCTTGGACCAACCTGTACCTGGTCACGGCGTCGCCGCCGGACTGCGTAGGAATTGGAGTTTACGGCCTACCGGATGCGTTTTCCGTTCCGAACCCTGACAGCGTCGGCCACGAGTTGGGTCACAACATCGGTATCAACCACGCGACCAACCTTCATGGTGAGGGGGCCGGCGGCGCCACAGACTGGGAGCCGTGGCCCTATCTCCATGGTTCGATCGGCCCGGTCGACGAGGACCAACCGGCTCACCTTGACGGCGTCTTTGGCATGGTTGCGGTTCCTGCCGAAGGGGATTCGTCTTCCGGCTCCGTCGGGGAATGGGGGCGATGGGATATTTACCCGATAGCTCCGTGCAACTCAATCGACGATGATGAGTTGTTTCCACAGTGCTCGGTCGTCGACGCGGACCTTACCCACGACCTCATGACTTACGGACCGGCGCGCGAGATTGAGCCGTGGGGCTCGGTCACTTGGATTTCCGACGTCAACTATTATCGCGCCCAGGAATGGCTGGAGAGCTGTCAGAAGCTGGATCCACCCCACGCGTTCTTGACGGCAAATCCGGTCCCTACGGCGCTGGACACGACCGGAAACTGCACTGGCGTTGCAGGTCTTCGTGCCGCCGCCGCCGGCGTGGGCGCCGCCTCGAGCTCATCGTCGAGCTCGATGCTCGTCGTAGCGGGCAGGATTAACGATGCCGGACAAATCGACAGTTTCCATCTAGTTCGAAAACTCGCTGTTGCGCCGGAGCCGCCGACTGGCCCAGGACCATGGCGACTCGCTTTGCTGGCCAGCGACGGCCGCGAGCTCGCCGGCGCAGCGTTTACGCCGGCGCGGGTAAGCCAGGGCACGGATGGTGTATTCGCGGTGGCGGTGCCGATGCAACCCGACTTGGCTCGGCTGGAGATTCGACAGGGGGACGCCGTTCGCTTCGGCCGGGACGTCGAAGGGCCGATACCTAGGATCACCTTGGTCCAGCCAGCGCCCGGCGACGTTTGGCGCACGGGCCAGGCTCGCGTCGAGTGGTCGGTAGAGGCCGGCGGTGAACCAGCGTCGGTTTATGTCGCGTACAGCGACGACGACGGCCAGAGCTGGTGGCCGCTCGCGTACGTCGATGCCGAGCAGACCTACCTCGACGTGGACGTGAGTGACCTTCCGCCGTCCGATCGGGCACGGTTGTATGTGTCGGTCACTCGAGGGCTATCCACCGCAGCTGCTCTCCTGAGTGGTCCGATGGCGGTCGGCGCAAACGCCACCACGCCCAGAGCGTCAACCCCGCCGGCAAGATCGTCTCGGTGTGACTGCCTGCAGACTCGCCCGAATGGTCCCCCGTGGGGCCAACTCGCCGTGCTGTGCGCCCTCGTGTTTGCGCTGTTGCTCGCCCGCCCGAAAGTAACGTGCGGCAGGGCCGATCACCGAGCGGACTTCTAAGCGATCGTCAAATCGTTTGTCGATGACGCATGACCTTGCGGTAGTCGGCTGCTGTCACGCTCACGCTCGTGTCCGCAGGATCCAGATCAACCAAGCCCGCGGCTGCACGGCGTGTCGGCGTATGGGCGATGAGCATGTTATGTAGCCTCAGCACATAGCCCTCCGGGGAGGGTGCACTTGCGCTTCGGAAACGACTGCAGCCCGTGACATGGCGCTGGGGAGCACGATGATGGCTGGAAATCGGATTGAACACGACGCGTTGGGGCCCGTCGGGGTGCCCGCCGACCGACTGTGGGGGGCGCAGACCCAGCGCTCGCTGCAGAACTTCCCCATTGGCGAGGACCGGGTTCCGCTGGCCCTGGTCCGGGCCGTGGCCGAGATCAAACGCGGAGCTGCGCGAGCTCATCGCCACCTGGGCACGCTCGACGCGGGCATCGCCGAGGCGATCGACCAGGCGGCCACCGAAGTGATCGACGGGAAGCACGACGGCGAGTTCCCGTTGCGCGTCTGGCAGACCGGGTCGGGCACCCACAGCCACATGAACGTAAACGAGGTGCTGGCCAACCGCGCGTCCGAGCTGCTCGGCGGCGGCCGGGGTGCCGACCGGAAGGTTCATCCCAACGATCATGTGAATCTCGGGCAGTCCTCGAACGACGTGATGCCCTCGGCGGTCCACATCGCCGCCTTGGCCTCGCTCGACGAGGTGTTGATCCCGGGGGTCGCCCACCTGCGCGACGCGATCGCGTTACGCGCCGCCGAGTTCGCCGACATCACCAAGACCGGCCGCACCCACTACATGGACGCCACGCCGGTCACCATGGGTCAGGAGCTCGGCGCCTGGGTGAGCTTGCTCGATCGAGCGATCGACCGCCTCAGCCAGACTCGGAGTTCGCTCCTACAGCTCGCCCTGGGCGGCACCGCCGTCGGCACCGGGCTCAACGCCCCCCTGAACTTCGCGGATCGCGCCGTCCTGGAGATCGCGCTCGCGACGAGCCGCGAGTTCGTGCGAGCCCCCGACCCGTTTGCCGCCCTGTCGGCCGACGATGCACCGGTGGCCTACCATGGTCAGCTCAAGGCGCTTGCGGTGGTTCTCCTGAAGATCGCCAACGACGTGCGATTCCTCGCGTCGGGGCCGCGCACCGGGATCGGCGAGCTCCAGCTTCCCGCCAACGAGCCCGGCAGCAGCATCATGCCCGGCAAGGTCAACCCCACCCAGGCCGAAGCGGTGGTCCAGGTGTGCGCTCAGGTCATCGGCAACGACGCCGCCATGGCGGTCACCGGCACCCAGTCCCACCTGCAGCTGTCGGTCACTCGCCCCCACGTCGCCTTCTTGCTGCTGTGGAGCGGGCAGCTGCTCGCGGATGCCTGCCGCACCTTCGCCGACCGCGCCATCGCGGGGCTCGAGCCGAACCGGGCCCGCATCGCCGAGCTCCTCGACCGCTCGTTGATGCTGGTTACCGCGCTCACCCCCCACATCGGCTACGACAACGCGGCGCGCATCGCAAAGCACGCCCACGCCGCGGGGATCTCGCTCAAAGAGGCCGCAGTTGCGCTGGGACTCGTCTCGACCGACGACTACGACCGCCTGGTCCGGCCCGAGGCGATGACGGGGCGCCAGGGGGAATAGCGATGGCCGGTATAGACCTTCAATGTCGGTCTGAGGAAGCACCTTCTGATGTAGCTCCCTTGACGAGGCTTGTTCGATGGTCGAGGACGGATGCGGTGTGGTTCGCCGCCCTGAGCCCGCCTCCGACGCCTTCCGCAACTACGCCTGCCACGCCCCGCGGCCCGCCCCAGGCGACGAGCCTTGCAAAGGTGGCACCGAGTCGCGGCGAGGCCGGTGAAGAGCGGATGCTGCCGCGGTGGAAGCCGGGCGTCGAGATCGTCTCGATGAGCTCAACGCCGGGGATACAAGCACTCGCGCAGCGCTGGAACATCAGCATCTTTGCGCTGCTGAAGGTCATGGACCGATGAAGACGATCTACATTGGCTACTCCGCCGACCTCGAGGCCGAAGCGATCATCAAGCTCCTGGAGCCGGACCAGAGCGACCCGGCGGGCTCGTCCCCGTTCCAAAAGGCCTTCAAGTCCGGCTTTATCCGCCCCGAGAACTTCGAGTGCTTCAACCCGAACCATCCGGACACCGGGGTCATGAGCCCGGAGACCATCAAGATGCTGTGGCCCTTTGACCCAGGCGACATCGTCCTTTTCACGCTCGACCTGTCGACCGTGAAAGCCATCTTGTGGATCCACGACGACGTCGACTGGGACGCCGACGAAGCGCTGGGGATCAAGATCACCGACCGTATCGAGATCCCCAGGTTCAAGTGGGAGTAGTCGGGGCTCACGGCTCCCTGTGCGCGACGGGCCGCCGCTCCCGGTAGGGAGCGGACCCGTGATGGGCTACTTTCGTCATCCGCACCGGCCGAATCAAAACACTTGCCTGCCATTCGAGAAGGTCGCAGCTCCGCTGGCGTTGGAGTCCTCGAGTGCGCGGAGTTCGACAACCGCACCTGCTTTCGCGGCCTGGGCAACGAGCCGATGTCGCGGATTGTCAGCGGGAACACGCTGGCCAATGCCTTGGTGTGGACGGGCCCCGTTGAATACCTACAGAACGCTCGCAGCTCCCTTCGAAGATGGTCGTCGCTCAGGATCAGGGTGTGGTCGAAGCATTCGCGGCGCACACTTCCGAGGAACCGTTCGCAGCATGCTGCAGATTTGCTGGCCGATAGTTCAGGAGGATGCTGGAGAGGGCGTCCAGACCTCCAGACAGCAGCGAAGCTGTCAGATTCTCGAGACACGCGCAAATGCCCGGTTTCACGGCTGGATGACCAAATGAGCCAGGACGGGCCACGACGCCTCTGTCCCTACCGGGAGAAGATCGACTCGACGCTCGTGAGCTTAGGTCGTCTGTCAGATGAAGTCCTTACTGTCACAACCGGCCGAACTCACAGCTTGCGGCATGTCGAAGTTTCGCGGTTGCCGCCCATCGCGCGGCAGTTCTCCAATGTCTCGCCCATGCACCAGCCCCAGACGTAGGTCTTCGCTTTGACGTCGAGTTTGGCGCCGGTTACATAGAAGTTGCTCCCCTTCAGTTCGGCGCTCCCGTCGCACTTCATGCAGCCTTCAGCGCGCTGATTTCGCGAGGTGGCAAGCTTGACCGTTCCGTCTTCACCTACGGTGATACCAAACGTGTAAAGCCTATGGGTGCACCGCCAGATCCCTTGCAAGCCGTTTTGCTGATAGCAGGCCCGCTTGTCCCCGCAGTCGGAGATGCCCGGCCATTTACGCTCCGGCGTGCCACCGGACGTTGGTAACCCGGAATCCAACGTCCGGCCCGCGATTCCGGTCGGAATCGAACTCGTCGAAAACTTGCGCTCAGAAACACCAAGGACCGCGGCATTTTCGGAACCCAGGCGCCTGGTCGAGATTTCCCAGACGGACGCGTTGACCCTGGTAAGAACGCCTACGACGACGCTATTGGCGCCGGCCATGTTGCCGATCGAGAGGGCAGTCTCTTCACTGGTTAATCCCTTTCCGGAGAGATCTATCTCTTTCATCAGGGTCTCAAGACGACTTCTTTCGACGACCTGGAACTGTCCTGTTTTCGCCAACGCGACTATCAGTTTATCCGAAACGTATTCGCCCAGAACGGTTTCTCCCGAACCGCGCTCCTCTAAAGGAAAGACGGCGACCACTTTGCGTTGTGGGTCGACGTTACTGGAGATATCGCCTGCGACTTGCGCCGCAGCTTCGTCGAGGGTCGGGATTCGGGGACTCGCTGCGTCGGGCTTGGGCGTAGCCTGCTGCGGAGCACCGCAGGATAACAACAACGACAAGGGTATCAGCGACGACGCGTATCTTGTGACCAACACAGATGAACCCTATGCCTAGTCTAATCTAATCTCAAGGATAGACCTCCGGTGCGCATATCGCGCGATTGTGAACACCCCGATCGCCCGATTGTGAACACCTAGATCGGCTGTTCGTGAACACCGATGTCAGCGTTGTCAGCTCTGATGGAATCGATCACGAACGCGGGGACGCCGTCCACCCGAGGGTCGTCGTACCGCGGATAAGCCCGGTCGGTTAGACCACGCGTGAAGCCGCAGAATACGATCGCGGAGCCAGTTGAACTCGTCGAGATTGGCATCTTGGATCGCCTGTTCTCGGTCGTCCGTCAGCTCGATTTGAAAGCGGCTCGCAGTCGCAGGACGGCCAACCAGAAACACGGTACGCCGAACTGTTCGAGCGTCCTGTCGGGCGTAACGGGCACCAAGGCTCGAGCGCCGATTGTGCGGCGAGCATTCGGTCGAATGGATCCCGATGTGGATGGGGCCAGTCTCCTGCGTGCGGCGCATGCTGAATGCTCACGGAGAGGGGCTCGAATCCCGCCTTCAGGACGTACCCGTGAATGTCCTTCACGAGCAGCGAGGCGGCTTCGAGCTTGCCGAGTCGGTGCCTCGTAGAGATCTCCCAGGCCGACGCGGCGGAGACGAACACGGCGTTGCCGCGGTCGCCGATGATCCGTCGAGACGGCGCCGGCAGCCGTGGGTCATCGAACAGCCACCACAGCAGAGCGTGCGTATCCAGTAGATATCTCGTCGTCACGCTAGCGCTCCCAGGCATCGAGCTCGTCCTCGGGGAGGGGGTCGAAGAAGGCATCGTCGACAACCCCCTTGAGCGGTCCGGGGGTTCGCGGACCCGGTGCCTCGAGCCGAACGAGCCGAGCGTAGGGGCGCCCATTCTTCGCGATGACGATCTCCTCACCCGCGTGAGCGCGCTCGAGGAGCTGCGAGAGGGTCGATTTCGCCTCGTGGACGTTCACCTTCACCACCTCCCCACAATAGCTTAGCCACGGGTTCCGTGGGCCTGGATCGTCAGCCGCAGCCTTGGTCGAAGACGGATTCATACGACGCGGGTCGACGGCTCGAACCCGCTGCCGTATGGTCATTCGCGAAATGGACGAATTCCTCGCTGCGATCATCTCGTCACTTCGCGACTTCGCCGATGTCATGCTCGTCTCCGAGCGGGAGGGAGAGCCACCCGAAGCGCGGCCGATGCATTTAGCCGAGGTCGAGGACGACGGGACGGTATGGTTCATCTCTAGGCCGAACAGCTATTTGCTCGCCGCGCTCGAAGCCAATCCTGCGGTGACGGTCATCGCGCAGGGCGGCGGGCAGTTCGTGAGCGTCGGCGGCATCGCCGAGGTGTACCAGTTTCCCGCCAAGCTCAAGGCAAGCTGGAAGCCCTCTTTCAAGCGCTGGTTTCCCGACGGCCCGGAAAAAAGCGACGCGTCCGCCATTCGAGTTAGCCTGGTGAGGGCGGCCCGCTGGGATATGTTGGGCAACTACCAACACTACGACGCGCCCTAGAGCGCCGATTCAGTTGGATCGCACTATTGTCGCTGGTTCTCACCCCGTCTGCTCGCCGCGCCGCCTTCGGCTTTCGTCGGTTGCGTATTCCCGATACGCGCCCTCCTCACGCGACGACCCGACGGGCCGATTCCGGCGCGACAACAGCACGCTCCAAGTGAATCGGCGCTCTAGCTACAGGCCCTTGGCCCCGGTTCGGCGCCTCCGCAAGTATCCAATTCTACAGGCTTGATGATGAGCGTAGCCTGCACGACCGTCAGACACTAAGACCGAGCGGAGCGGATGTCTGCCTCTGAGTAGCTCAGCACCAACTGGGCGTCGGCGGTGAGTAGCGTGAGGCCATCGACCGCAGCCTGCGACACGAGTAGCCGATCGACAGGGTCTCGATGATGCAAAGGAAGGCGGGCGAGATGGACCAAATGGCGCGGGCGACTCGATTCCCGAACGAATCTTTCCGATCTTTCGAGACGAAGACGAGCTGTCCGCCTACGCAGACCTCTCGATGCGTCGTACACAGGTATCGGACGCCGAATGGCTACCAAGGATGGCGACGCACGGACAGATCAAGCAAGAGGTCGTTGTTGCCGCTTTCCGCGAAACTGAACGGCCTTGGCGGTCGGTCGTCATCAAGACCGTGACGGGGTATTGATGTCGGCGTCGCCCCCAACCGAAAGCCAAAGCGATGACAAGTCGAGGTCGAAGCCGATGAACGGCTGAGCTTGGATGGTCGCGGTCTGCTCGTGGGTCTCGATCAGCAAGTAGCCGCCCTCATGTCGCTCGTAGACCTCCAAGGTGCGGAGGACCGGATGAACGAGCCACACGAAGGCGATGCCTGCCTGGTGGTACAGGCGGAGCTTCTTGATGCGGTCCAGCCGTTCGGTGCTCGGCGACAGAACCTCGGCCACCCATCGCGGGACCTCCGCGTAGTAGGCGACGCTGGTGTCGAACGCGGGGACATCGGCTCGCAACCAGCCAGCGATATCGGGGACCAAGACACTGTCGCCCAGGTGGACTTCCGGTTCGTCGAGGATCCACCATCCGCCCGGCCCGCTGCGGCCGAGCTGGAAGGCCACCAGCAGCTGGGCGCCAAGCACGGAGGCCGTCTGGGTGTGTGGCTTTGCCGGTCGAGGCTGTAGGTAAAGCTCACCCTCGATCAGCTCCGCGACCATGTGGGGAGGCGCATCGATCACGTCCTGGTACGTCGCCTGTCGCTTCGCCGGGCGCACCCTTACACGGTAGCACAACGGCGCGGAGAGCGATGAGCATTGACGCGTAGGCCGTTGTGGGTGACGGGCCGGGTGGCTCGCCAAAACCACGAACATGCTGCAATCACGAGGGAATCGGACCTTGAGCAGGTCCTCGGGAGACCGAACCTCGTCGCGTGGCCGGCGTTGTCGCTGTTCGAAACCGTATTCGTTCGTTATTCAACGATGTTGGTGAGATCTCTTCTTTCGTCTGCGACCCTGCGGCGGGAGGTCAGGCGGCATGGGCCCACTCGATCGATGGCGGAGCCCGCCTACGCGGGGCAACGATACGACGGCGGCAGTCGGAGATGGTCTCTGCGAACCGGCCCCGGAATCGGTGCGTCCCGACCAAGAGAGAGCCACGTCGTGTTTCGGAACAGGAGTCGACACCCAGCATGTGCTTATCGCGGCGCCGCGGGTCTGTGCCTGTGTCGACGGCCGTCGCGTGATGCAGTGACGATATTGGGCTAGGGCGATGGGGCCTGTAAGGCATTGAAACGTCAGCTGAATGGGCTGTTGCGAGTTCGGTAGAACTGCTATGTCACCGACATGACGAGCGCACAATCCGCAGGGGAGATTCGTCTCCACTACAGCGTTTCTGACGCTAGCGGGCGCTGGTTCATGGACCTCGAAGACGTGCCGGAGACCCCACTTCACGATCTGATCATCGAGCTCATGATGTCGGTCTTGCGGCACCGCTACCGACAGCAAGACGTTCTCGTGGCGCGGAATCTTGGTTGTCGTTGGGACCCCGAGGACGCTCGCGTGGGTGTGGACCCGGATATCGTCGTAGTGGAGCCGAAGCCGCCCGAGGGTGAGGCGCTCTCCACCCTCCGAGTTTGGATGCCTGGACACAACCCGCCGCGTCTCGCGATTGAGGTTGTGAGCGAGCACAACGCCGATAAGGACTACAACGAAGGCCCAGCTAGACTTGCGCGGCTTGGGGCTGAAGAACTCTGGATCTTCGATCCGGAGCTCCGTGGACCGACGACGACTGGAGGTCCGTTCCCTCTTCAGATTTGGTCCCGCAAAGTGTCCGGCGACGGGGTGGACATGGAACGCGTTCACGCCGGAACCGGGCCCGCGTACAGTTCGGTGCTTGGTGCGTGGGCGGTCACAGCGAACGATGGACAACGGCTCCGAATCGCCGACGATGAGGAGGGCGGGAGTCTTTGGCGGACGCAGGCTGAAGCTGCGGAAGACAAGGCTGCGGCAGCGGGTGCACAAGCGGAAGCTGCGCGTGCGCGTGCTGATGCAGCCGAGGCTGAGTTGCGCCGCCTAAGGGCACTACTTGAGCAGAAATGATGGGGCGTGGTGCAACACCATTTAGGCGATTCGGCTTCGGTCGGGGGCGTGCCAATAAGGCGTACCTTTCGATGGTACATCCCGTCCTGTCAGGAAACTCGATCTAATCAATATCCTTGATACTTTCGATGGTACACCCCGTCCTGTCAGGAAACTCGATCTAATCAATATCCTTGATATTTTCGACGCCTGATGAATTGGGCAGGCATCCGCTCACAAAGTGTTCTGTGCTAGGTTCGCGGAATGTGAACTCGGCACTCCAATTCGTGATTCTCGTAGTCACGGGATGGGTCACTCGCCGACAACAAGCGGCGATCGACTACGTCATCGCCGAGAATCGGCATTCTGCGCGAGAAGCTCGGCAAGCGGCGACTTCAGTTGACCGATGCCCAGCGCCGGAGACTCGCCATCAAGGGCCAAGCCAAGGGTCGCAAGGAGCTTGCGAAGATCGCGTGCATGGTCACGCCCGACACCATTCTCCGACGGTATCGGACTGCGATGCGTGCAGGACAACCTCCGAAATCGCTATGTGAGCACGCGTCACATCCGCCTCCTTGGCGTTCGCAGTTGCACACGGGAAACGCCGGCAGGCTTTGCCACGCTGCTGCGAAGCTGGCGGCAAAGCTGCCAGCGTCTCGAGGCACTCGCAAGTATCCGGTTTCGCAGCCGGATGACAAAAAGAGCCAGGAAATACCTTCGTTCGGCCTAAGCGGTCATTAACTGTCGGATAAGCGTCGCGGGGTACATACGGCCAAGAGAGGGGGCCGTCATTCGATGGTTCGCTCGTGTGAGGTCCGATCAGGGCCGAGGAGTGAAAGATGCTACCACTGCAATTTAGCTTCGAAGAGATGATGCCAAACTTCAACGTGAAGGGGTTCGCTGCGATCTTTGAGGGCGCGGTTCCGCAGCCACCGGTGGATCCGGATCCGACGAATAGCAGTCGGATCGTGCAGGCCCGCCAGGATTGGTACTTGTACGCCAGCTGGCGGCAGGAGGGGTGGCTGAACCATGCCCTCTGTGGAAAATGGCACCTCCGCGTCTTCTTCGAGGAGATGGGTAGGGGCGAGTTCGAGCTCATGAAGGAGCCGATCGACGTACCGTTCGTGAGCGAGGACCCGTATACTTACCGCCAGATCATCCCGTTCCAGGCGACGCGAGTGCAAGTACCGCCCGGCCTGTACAAGCCGACTTTCTCGCTTACGATGACTGGGCCGAAGGGCGTGGCGATCCCGGTCGCGGCCGTGGCCGAGGGGCCGGTCCTTCAGTTCTACAAGGTCGGACCTTGAAGCGCCGCGCACGGCGGTTGGTCAGTTCTTGACTGAAGACCCGGCGAGGGGGCCATCCATCTGCAGCCCCTCGAAGTTCGACGCGGAACCGTGATTGACCGACGCATCGCCAGCGTGAAGAAGCTCCAACTCCCCCCCAAAGGATGCACGGACATGCCGCTGACACGCGGGGCACCGCCATTCGACAAATGCCTTCGTTTCCTTGGTCAAGACCAACTTATGCTCCATTCAACCTCCCGAGCAGGCCCTCGGACCCGCGTATCCGAGCGCGCGGCTAGAACACGCCCGAGCGCCGGAACCGTGACGGGTATCCGACACCGTCTGGACGCTACGACAGGTCGGGCGGAGCTTCCACCTCGACGTTCTACATGTCGCAGCAAGCGACAGAAATGAAATAGGCCCGAACCATCACAGGTCCAGCTCACTGGTTTTCCCGAGCCTCATGCGCCGATCCGGCGGCGAGCGTGGGTGCCGCGGATTAATCGGCCGCTAAGCGTGCTCCCTTAGTACGACATCCAGGCGCAGGGCTTCCGGCCGAGCGCCGGCAAGCGGGGCAATTATGTTGACAGAGCCACTGAAGATTAATTTTCAAGAGATGATGCCCGACTTCGGCTTCGAGGGAAGAGCGAGCATCTACGAAGGTCCTATGCCCGCCTCTGCGAGCGACGCCCATCCGGCGGATAGCACGCGCGTCCTCCGGGTTGGGCACGATTGGTTCGTTCGGGTCGAGTGGACACAGACAGGTTGGTTGACCTGGGCTCTCGGGGGAATCTGGTTGGTTCGCGTATACTTCGAGCGTATGGGCGATCGTCAGTTCAGGCTCATGAGTCGACCCGTCGAAGTCCCTTACGTCCTCGGGCCTGGGCATCGCTACCTCGTTCGCGTCTCTCGTTCCGCAGACCAGATCGTGCCGGAGGGATTGTACAAATTTACGGCCTCCCTCGCGATGAAGGGTCCACAGCCCGCGCAGAGGACCCTGCCGATCGCGGCTATCGCCGAGGGTCCCGCCGTTCAATTCTATGAAGCCCCCGAGGACACGCATCCGAAGGGCACCGAAGTTGGACACGTCACAGCAGGAAGAGGTCTTGCCGCCGCGTCGCGCCTAGATGCCGGAGGTCTGCTTCACCCACCCAAATATACAACGTGTATCCACCCGATGGATGTCCTTTGAGGGGAAGGGTGAGCTCGCGTTGTAGGCACGGCGCGTCACGCTCGTAGATTTCGCTCGGACCGCCTTCGATGGGCCGCATGGTCACCATGATGTGATCGGCTCGGAATCCTTCGTCACAGGTCACGTTGACGTCGATCGGCGCGTCCGCGCTGAGCAACGCTACTCCGTTGTCGGAAAGCTCGCGGCTTCCGACGTCCGGCATTTGCGACAACCTCACGCAGATCTGTGGGTCCATGGAGTCGTCCGGCATTCGCTCCGGAGCGTCGAAGGATACGTCTTCGGCCCCTGGTGGTTCCGCCTGCACGACATCCGTCGCCGTTAGCGCCGACGCCACGATGGCATCGGATGCCTCCAAGGGCTCGTCCTCGGGTTGCGGAGCCGACACCGCAGGAAGGAAGAGACCGGGATGGTTCTGCTGCAGGACCTGACGAATCCAGCGGCACGGCCCCTCCGTGTTCAGCCCCCACCATTCGACCCCGTCCCCGCTCAGGTCCTCCGCGAGCTGCGCGCTCACCCTCGTTCGAGTTCGCCCATTCAACGTCTTCACGCTGTACGCTACGACGAAGTTGGCGAGGGCGCGCCATTCGGTGCTCCGCGCAGAGGAACCGTCGCCCCCCTCGCCGGACACACCGCCTTCATGCGGTTGGTTCTCGTCGTCGAGCGAGACGTCTTCAAACGAAGCCTCTAGATGGTCCAAAACCGTGCCGTACCAGGACCGGACGGTCGCCTCTTCAAGCCGGGGATCCGCCTCACGCAGCCGATCCACCACCTCCGACTCGGTATAGAAAAGGAAGTCGGAGGGTTCGCTGACCTCGAGCACGTTCTCCAGCATGCTTGTCTGGTCCGTATCAATGCTCAGAATATGTTGGAGCTCGCTGCTTTCACTACTCATGTGTCCCTCGAGTTGCCTGGATGGATAGTGGACTCGAGATCAACACGCGCGGATTAATCGAAACGAAGTCGGAGCTCGCGGCCGAATTAAGTTACGCGCCCACGGCAACTAACTGCGGCCCGGTGGAGAGCGGGTCGCTGTTCCTCGCGGAGCAGCGTATTCGGTAGCCGGCGCCGAGCGAGGGGCGTTCCGCATTGTCTACGCCACCGCGCGCCGCCGCTGAATCAGAGCCATGGCCCGGGGGGGCGACGACATGCCGCGCCGGGCGTACTTTGAGTCTCAAACAGGGAACACCGCGTACGCCGGGGACGTTCCTCCAAGGGTGCCGGAGGGAACCATGGCAAGCGGCGAAGCTCTTCCGGATTCGCTCTCGACAGGTCGGATCCTCGCCAAGCTCGGCGAGCTGGAGGCGTCTATTCAAAGTGACGCGGACCCGACGATTTCGGAGATCCTTTTAAGCGAGCTCCAGACCATGCGGAAGATCCTTCGCGCTCACGCGAAAAATACCGCGGCACAGTTTCCGTCCGGCTCCGATCGAGAGAAGTCCCTCAAGACTAATCGCTGGCTGGATTGGATGCCCCGGTTCGGAGGGGGACGCACGCCCAACCGTCGGCGCCGCCAACCTCACGAATCCTCGGATACGAACAAGGATCCGGCTCGCTCGCAAATAGAAGTGTTCCTTTTGGGTTTTTTTCAAGTATACCAGGACGATCGCCTGATAGACCGGTGGCCCAACGGGAAAGGGCGCCAAATATTCAAGTACCTAATACTGAAGCGCAAGGCGCGGGTTCACAAGGAAGTCCTCATGGATCTTTTCTGGCCGAGCCTTTCGGTGAAGGCCGCGCGCAACAACCTGAACGTGAATATCTGTGGTCTCCGGCGAAGGCTTCCACTGCCCAATGAAGGCTCTTCTCATATCGTCTACGAAGCGGACTGCTACTTCATCAATCCCCACCTCGACATATGGGTCGACACCGAGGCATTCGACGTTGCCTTCGAACGAGGGCGAGTCTCCCGCCATGATGGTCAGCCCAACTCGGCGGTCGAGGCGTTCGAAGAGGTGGTCGATCTCTACAATGGCGAGCTGCTGACGGAGGATCGCTACGACGAATGGATAGAGCCTGTTCGCACCACCTACGCCGACAGGTACCTTGCCGCGCTTGCCTACCTTCAGTCCCACTACATGGAGGCGCACAATTTCGAGCGAGCGATCGAAATCTGTCGAAAGCTCATCGCCGCGGATCCATCCGACGAAATCGCCCTCGCGTGCCTGATGGCATGCTACCAGCAGACCGGAAAGCGTCACCTGGCGATTCGAGAGCACCATCGATTCGTCGAGAGACTCGACCGCGAGTACGATCTGCATCCCAGCCCTACCGTTCGAGGGATCCTCGTGGACGTGAAGTGTGGAAGGCCCGTCGCTTGGGCCGAGATCGCTCGCCGATGCAGTGCTTCGTTCGACTAAGACCTGTTTGTGGCGAATCCTTACTCACGCCGGAACACGCTGGCGGAGTGCTTGATGCGGCCGTGAACGGTTGTAATGATCAACGAACGCTCGAAGTATTCGACGAAGGTGGTCGTCACTGATGATCAGGACATGAGCCAGACACTCGCGGCGGACGCTGCCAAGAAACCGCTCGCAGACGCCGTTGCAGTTCGGCGTGGCCGGTGGCGTTTTGACGATGGCGGTGCCACCGCCGCCTGCCACGCCATCGAAGATACGGCCGAACTTGCCATCGTTGTCTCGGAGCAGGTACCGAGGTCCGTCCTCGAAGGGGATCGCCTCTCGAAGTTGCTGAGCAGTTCATTGGTCCGTCGGATTTCGAGTTACGTCGAAATGGACGACTTCGCGGCTGTCGAGGCGTACGATGAAGAACGGGAATACGGGACGGAAGGTGAAGTCGTAGAGTTGAAGGAATCGCAGGCCCACGTCTCGTGCGAGTGGTTCTGAAGGAATGTCCGCCACGTTTGCCCTCCACGCCCATGGGGCCGTAAGCACCGTGTGTATTTCTGAATCGTGCGCTTACTAACTCGGAGGCTGAGTTTGAAAAGTTCTCCCCGAATTCGCTCGCTTCCCCAGGTTCCGTTGTTCGACGCCATCCGGCGGATGAGAGCGACGAGATCGGGCGCGATCCGTGGCTCACGCTTCTTGTTGGGCGAGAACGAAGTCGCCATCGCAATCGAAACAGATCGCGATGCCATCGAAGGAGCGTGTCGGGTTGAACGATATGCAGGGCCGTACGCCAGTCCTTGGTGAAACGAGAGGCCAGGAGGAGAAGGAGTCTTCAAACGGGCCGATGCGAGGGTGCTTCACGCGTCGTCGGAGGTTGATCACCTGTTGCCGAAGCAAGGCGTTCTCGGCCGAGCGAGACTCCAGAGCGCCAACGATACGAACCGCCCCAACCTCATGCTCGCCCTCGTCGAAGATCTCATCGACCGAAAGCGAACCGCCTTCGCGGACCACAAATGGCTCGTCGGGAACTGGGAGGTCTTCTATCGGCCAAGCGGCGAACCCCGGGTACGAGTTGAGGCCCGACAGCTCCGCGCCGTCAGCTGACCGATATGCGAACGTGATCGGCAGCCCCATCGCTGCTTCTCACGGGCCGCCAAACTTGCCGGAACGGCAGGAGAGGACGAAGCGAACGGCGCCCAACGTGCGCGGCTCCGATTTGACGATGGTTGGGTGCGGCGAGAGATCCGAGTAGCCCTCAGTCGAAAGATACCCATCTACGTAGTCCGTGTTGACGATGCACTAGAGCCATCGCCGACGCCGGCGGAATCAGACTCGGAGCTCGAACTCAAGGTGATTCGAATAGATACCGATGAGTCTCTGAATATGAGACGCGAGGACAAGGACTCGGAGACTAAAGCCAGCCATCGGAAGCTTTGTCGCCTATAGGCGGTCCGGTCAAAGTATCCGGCGTCGACGCCAGCCGAACCTCGTCGATGCAAAGGCTCAGGTGCCGGGACTTTCGTCGATGCACTCGGATCTCATGATGGTCGGATGGTCAGGCCTCCCCCTCCTCGGTTTTACCCTTGACTTTGTGGGTTTTCAGGAGGTCCACACAGGCGTGCCTATCGGGGTGGGGGGGTGGCGGCGAAGGCCGTAAGTCCGCTATTCGCTCAAGCGGCGCGGCCGGGATGCCGTCGTTCAGACGACCGAATGAACAAGCACGATACTCCTTCCGACACTTTTGTTCGCCGCGCGAGGCGGGCCGGCGTCGTTCGGCGGGTCATGCGCCGGGCGCTGGCCGCGGCCCTCGTGTTCGCGGCCAGCATTGCGGGCACCGTGGGCATGGCGTCTGCCGAGACCGCGTCGCTGCGCGTGTTCTTCGATACCGATCGCACATCCAGCACTGGATGCACCGCGACGACCGCGGACGGGCCGTTGTCCGGAGCCGAGCTTCGCGTGACGGCCACCGTCGACACGGCGACGCGGCAGGTCATCGCCTTGACCATGGCGACGTGCACTGCAGACACATTCGACGGCGAAAGCGCCCTTGCGACGATGCCCACTCCGTATGCGCTCAGCGCCGCCGAGGGACAGTTCGGTTCCGACGTCATCGAGGTCCTCGCGCCGGTCACGTCCTCAGCGGGAATGACCGGGGTGCGGATGGCGCTCGACTTGAGCTCATCGCTCGGGGGCGACGCGCTGCTGACGACCGGCGGCACCCCCGACGGCGCCCCGATCGAGCTCGGCTTCGGGACGTCGCAGGCTCCGTTGTCGTCGGCTCGGTACGTTGCACCCCCCATGAAGCAGGCCGGCGTCGAATGGTCGCCTTGGGGCGTCTTGGCGCTGCCCCTACTGCTCGCCGGCCTGGCCTGGCGCAAGCCGAGAGGGCGCCGAAGACCCGGCCTAGGGCGTGAACATGGGCTGCTCGCGGGCGGGTTGCTCGCGGCCCTCGTCAACTGCTCCTCGTCGGGCGAGTCTACGCAACGCGAAGCCGAGCTCGCCGTGCGCGACGCGACCGGCGACGGTCGAGCCGGACTTAATCTCATCGGTCTGCGGGCCCGATGGGACGGCAGCGTGATCGCTTTGAGCGTAGACGCGGTCGTCCTGGACGCGCTCCCCGCCGACGGACTGACGGCCGTGGTCGCGGATCCAGGCGCGCCGGCCGCAGAGGGCATCCCCCTGGTGGAGTACCAAACCGAAGAATCGGACGTGGTGGTCGACGATGCTTCGGGTGTCGCTGTGCTCGCTCGCGACTTGGTGGCGGTGCTCGCCGCGGACGCGACCGTCGCCGACCTGAACGCGCTGCTCACGCGCGAGGACGCGACGCTGGTCGGCGCTGGCCCCGTCGGTATCGCCAACGCGTTCGTGCGGCTCCGCTACCCAGCCCCGCTCGAAGATACTCTGGCGAAGAGCAAGGCCCTCGAGCTCGACCCCCTGGTCGAGGTGGCCGCCCCCACCGCCGTCATGGAGGGCGCCCTGGTCACGCCGGACGAGAATGCTGCGAGCGCGGTGTCGCCCGACGGTGCCTGCGACGGGCTGGCCAACGGGGGTGAATGGAGATGGGACGTGGCGAACGCGGGCACCTGGGGCCATCAGGTCACCCGCGTGCCTCAGATGTGGAACCTGTTTCCACGCTTCGGCGGCAGCCCGGCGGTGGTGACTGCATTTTATGACCACCGATTTCATCCGCATGGCGACGTGCCGCTTCGCAACCAACCCGTCACCATGCCTCTACCGCAGGGCTATCACGGGACCGCGATGGCAGGCATCGTGGGCGCGCGCCGAAACACGGCTGACGACAGCTTCGGTATCGACGGCATCAATCCACTGGCCGACCTCGTTGCAGTCGATACCTTTGGCATCATCGACTTCGGGCGTCTGGCGCGGTTCTTGGCGCCCGGGGGCGTCGACATCGTCAACTTGAGCATCGAGGGGCGCTACGACTTCTCGGGGCGAAGCGACTATGTGCCGTTCTTCACGGAGATGATCGATGCCATTGGCCGCCCCTTCGGCTTCATCGCATCTTCATACCCCAATGTACTGTTCGTCGCGGCGGCGACCCTGCCGCCGGCGTGGCCGAACACGGGGGCGCCGCAGATCTTCGAGACGCGCAGCAACGTCTTGGTGGTGGGCTCCTTCAATCCCCAAGGCGGATACAGCGTCTTTTCGCCTCAGGCGCGCAATCTACACGCGCCGGGCGAGTCCGTCATCGTGCCCTCGCGAGGCGGCCAGTTCTCCGTGTCGTGCGGCACCTCGATTTCCGCTGCGTTTGTCACGGGTATCGCGGGCAGCCTAAAGGCGCTGGAGCCGGCCCTGACGACCGACGATATCGTTTCGCTCTTACTGTCGAGCGCCCAAAGTCCGCTGGGGCAGGCGCCCAATCAAGTCGACGCGTTTGCCGCCGCGATGGAGATCGATCGATTGGTGCCCGATGCGCCGCAGCTGCGCCGTCTGCTCGACGTGGACGACGGGTCGCTCGATGGCCACACCCGGGTCGAGCCGCCCGCACCTTCTTCCCCAGGGGAGCGCTCCTTCGCGCTTATCGTCGGCCCCGAGGACGCGCCGGGTCCGTCGGGCCTCTTCGTTTCGCAGGGCATTGAAGTTCAAGAAAGCGACTACGACGGCAACGACCGGCGCGGCGACGGCGAGCTCGATATGGCAGACTTTCGTGCCTTTCGCGACTGGCTGTACCTGGCGCAAGATGCCTCTCAGCATCTACTGAATGGCCGGCCATCCAACCGGCAGAACGATGCCAATCTCGATGGGCGGGTGGACGCCGCGCGACCGGCGTTCGACACGGATATCTTCCCTCGCGCGGACTTCAACGGAGATGGGCGACTGAGCGCAACGGACGCCGCGCCTGTGGCCGGCCCTCTCGACGCGGCGCTTTCTGACCTCGAAGTCTTCATCGAGGGCGCCGAGCTGACCGGCAGCTGGACGGACCCGCTGTACGAGAACCCCCGCGAGCTGCAGGCGCTTTTGGACTCGGTCGACGTTCATATTTCGGCCCGCACCTACTTTGCGAAGTACGGCGACACTTCGGTGCTGGCAGTTGCGCCCTACGACGCGGCGACGGGGCGTCCGCTGAGCGGATGGGGGGAGCGCAGAGTCACGCTCACCCGCGACGAGCCCGACGCGCAGATCACGGTCCCCGTCGGCGCCGAGATCTCTATCGCGAGCGACCCCGTAGACATCGAGCCCGACCGCCAGATCGTCGCCCGGTCGATCGACGCGCTCGTCATGCAATCTGAGTATCGCGGCGCCGACTTCGCGGTTGACCTCGTTCGCAGCGAAATCAGCGCCTCGGCGAGGATCGACAATCCGCGGCTCGAAGAGCGTCGACCCGGCCCGCGGGACGGCGAGTCATTCGTGGATGCGTTCCTCGGGGAGCCAGGGCCCGGCGAAGCAGAGGAGACGATCTCCTTCGGAGCTCGAGGATGGGCCAACGCGCAAGGCACGGTGTACGCGGTGGCGCGGACGGGCAACCTCCCGCCCGGGAGCCCGTCGGCTGATAATACGCGGCCCACGGTTTTCAGCGCGAAGGCTCGCTGGCAAAAGACCTTCGTCAAGCGGGACGGCCCGAATCCTACCTACGACGTGAAGCCGCTCCGCCTTTACGTTTTCGACGGCTCAATGTTCTTCGAGTACGAAGCCGACGCCCGGATAGACATCGAGTGGCGCCCAGGCTCCACATCCGAGTGGATCTCTGCGTACTCATCGCGAGCGACGATCGCGGGCTCTCGCTTCATCAATAACGATCCGCCGGCCTTTCGGGTCGTGCGTGAACGACACGCGATCGATGGACAAGCTCAGGCCAATGGTACCACCGAGCGAATCTTCGAGCTCGGTCGGGAGAAAGGTCTGCGCTACGAAAAGGCCGCGTATGTGGGGAGCATCGATATCGGCGACCTCGACAACGGCGACGCCTTCGAGGTGCGGTACGTGCTGACGGCCAGCGTCGCCGCCGACCCGGTGGACGCCTTCGCCTACGCATACATCGGCGACCCTTTCGACTTCGGTAGCGGCGTCAAGATCGGCTACGGACGGTTCGGCCAGGCGGCGTACGTCTTGAACGTAGATATTCCTGGCGACGGTACGGCGACGGTGAACTTCGTACCTCGAGATGGAGCCTACACCGTCTTGTACCGAGATGACGTGCCGGTGGCCATCGTCGGCGCCGGAATCTCGAGCATCACGGATCCAAACGCACCTCCCCGCGTCGAGGCCAGTGCGTACCGGATCGACCATATGCTCCTTGACCAACCGGGCGACGTCGACGGCGACGGCATCGACGACCTCTACGAGCTCGCGTTTGCGTTCTTGGATCCCTTCGACGCTGACGACGCAGACCTCGATTTCGACGACGACGGACGATCCAATCGCCGCGAGTACATCGACGGCACCGACCCCACTGTCCCCGACGTCGTCAACCGCCCTCGCGTAGCGTTCGTCGACCAGATCGTTGGCGAGGGCGCGCCGGTGAGCCAAGCTGTCGACCTCAACGACGATGGTCTTCGAGATCTGTTGATCGCGCCCGATGGCTTCAATCCGCTGCTGCGCGGCGCGCTGAATGACGGCAACGGAGGTTTCGGTCAGCCCCGCACCGCCACCGTGCCCAACCTGGGATCGATTTCGGCGTCGGCGGTGGCCGACGTAAATGGCGATGATCTTCCCGACGTCGTCGTAGCGGATGTGAATAACGACCGCGTGCACGTCATGCTCGGCGATGGGCTCGGCGGCTTTTCCGCCGCCGGCTTCTTGCTCACGGGCGACGCCCCGCACCGCGTCGCGCTCGGGGATGTGAACGGCGACGATGAACCCGACATCCTGACTTCAAACCGAAATGACCGCACCGTCTCCATACTGCTGAATCAAGGCAACGGTGCTTTCGCCCCCGCGCTCACGCAAGCGCTCGCCGACAGCACCGAGCCGCTGGACCTCGCGGTCAGTTTCTTGGATAACGATACGAACGCGGATCTTGTCGTGGCGAGTCGACTGGGTCTCAGCCTTTGGGTGTATCGCGGCAACGGGGACGGCACCTTCGGCAGCGGCATTGAGAACGAGGGTCTGCTCGATATCCGGGCGCTGAAAGTAGCGGACGTCGACGGTAACGGAACGCGCGATATCATCACCGCCCACGGGACACCTGGCCGAGTCTTGATCTTAAGCGGACTGGGCGATGGCCTTTTCGCGCCCAGCGTCGGCTACACGACCGGAAGAATCCCGAGCGACGTCTGCGTGGAGGACATCGACGGCGACTTTGATCCAGACTTGATGGTGGGTCACCTGGACGAAGACTATCATGCCATTCTCCTCAATGACGGCCAGGGTGGGTTCACGCCGCAACCACCGGCGCACACCAGCAACGTGGGTCGCTGCGTGCTCATTGAAGTGACGGGCGACAGCCGACTCGACCTCCTCACGGCCAGCCGCGGCGGCTACTTCGTGAGCGAAAACCTCGGCCAAGGGCGGTTCGACACGCGCGCCGTCGTCGCTCCTCCGAACACCTTCTTCACCCGCCTGTCGGTGGCGGATATCAACGGCGACCAAAGGCCTGACGTCCTCATCCCGAACGAGACCGGCGGCTCCGTCGAAGTCATCATCAACGATGGAACGGGCCAGCTCATCTACGACCGCTCGATTCCTGTGGGCTCTCGAACAACGGCGCTGATTTCGGAGAACTTGAACGCCGACACGCACCGCGACCTTGCCGTGCTCACGCGCACCGACCCATCGTCGCCGCAGTCGGTCAACGCGCTGCATCTCTTCTACGGTGATGGCGCCGGCGGCTTTGCGGCCCAGCCTCCGATCACTCTGCCGGACTGGGCACTGGGGCTTCACGCGGGCGACGTCGATGGCGACCAGCAGGTCGACCTCGTGGTGCGCCTCGCGAGCAGGACGGTGGTTTATCGCAACCAAGGCGGCGTCTTCACGGAGGGCGCTCAGCTGGCGCTGCAGGCGAGGCAAGAATTCTTCCTGACCGACCTCAACGCCGACAACAGGGCGGACCTGTTCGCACCGACGACCGCGGGCGACCGGGTCTTTTTGGCCGATGGGCTCGGGGGCTTTGCGGAGGTCTCCTCGGCTCTGCCTGGAAGCAGCGCCACGACCCGTTTTCTGGCCGTTCACGAGCTCAACGGCGACCAAAGCATCGATCTCGTCGGTCGCGTCACCAATGGCGACATACTCGTTTATCCCGGCACCGGAGACGGCCGCTTCGGCGCGCCGACCGTGCTCGCGCAGGGCTTCCAGGGAAGCGCGTCGAGGTTGCTCATTGCCGATGTAGATGGGGACACCATCGAGGACATCATAGGCGGCAGCGAGCTTCGGCGACGGCGCGCAGATGGAACCTTTGATCCATCAGAGTTCTTTCACGCCCCTACGTACGAGGTCGTCGATCTCGATGGTGACAACCGGCTCGACCGGCTCGCCATCGCGCCCAATGGCCAAGCCCTCGAGGTCATGCTGCAACGCCAGACGGGGGCCGGCCCGTGACAGCCTGTGTATCGCCAAAACGCCGAACACGCGGTTATCACTGGAGGATTTGGCCTTGCTCCCGTCGGCGGATGGGCTGAGCCTTGCGGCGTGGTTCGCGCCCTCTTCGCGCTGTTCGGCGCGCTCGTCGCCGGCGCTCGTGGCTCCGTCCATCTCGCGATCGAGAACGCCGCGCTGCTGCAGCAGCTTGCCGTATTCAAGCAGAAGCGACGGCGCCCGTCGCTCTCCCGTGGCGACCGCCTTTTTTTTGGTCCTCCTTCATCGCGTGTGGCCGAGCTGGCGTAATGCCCTGATCATCGTACAGGCGGACACGGTCGTCCGTTGGCATCGGAGGGGCTTCCGTCTCCTCTGGGCCTGGAAATCTCGACGTCGCTCGCCAGGCCGTGCTCGAGTCGATCGCGAAGTCCGGCAACTGATCCGGAGGATGGCCACCGATAATGGTTGGGGCGCTCCGCGGATCCATGGCGAACTCCAGAAGCTGGGATTCGACGTGTCCGAGCGAACAGTCTCTCGCTACATGCCTCGGCGTACCGCGAAGCCTGATCAACTCGGCCGCTGGAAGGCCTTCCTGCAGAACCACCGGGAGGGCATTGCCGCCATGGACTTCTTCTCCGTTCCCACGATCACGTTCAACGTCCTGTACGTCCTCGTCGTGGTCGATCACGCACGGCGGCGAATCATCCATTCCAACGCGACACGAGCACCAGGCTCGACTTGGGTCGCGCAGCAACTGCGCGATGCGTTCCCCTTCGATCACATCCCGAACTACCTCATCTACGACCACGACGCCAAGTTCTCCGCGGCCATCGATCGGCTGATCGAGTCCTTCGGTGCGAAACCGACGCGGACAACGGTCCAAAGCCCCTGGCAGAACGGGCTGTGCGAGAGATGGATCGGGCCGTAGGGCGCGAGCTGTTGGACCATGTCGTACCGTTCGGTGAAGAACATCTTCGAAGACTCCTCATGTCGTACATTGAATACCATCATGAGGATCGCACGCACCTTGGATTGAGCAAAGACTGTCCAGTCTCAAGATCCATCGAGTCGCGACCAAGCGAGGGTGCGAAGGTCGTCGCATTGCCACGCGTCGGCGGTCTCCATCATCGCTACGAATGGCTGAAAGCAGCCTGAACGAGGTTTCGGCGACCCACAGGCTGTCCGTCATCTTCGGTCGGGACGGAGCCCAGGCGCCGCATCGCGGTGGTTGCACGGGATAAGCGGCGGAAACATGTTGAAAGCAATCCACCACGAACACGTGCATTTTTGCTCAGGCGCGAAGAGTACGCGCCGGATATTGAGCTATGGAGGCGTCCCGGGTCACAATCATGAGGTTCTCTTCAAGGGCCTGCGCGACGAGTAGGCGATCGAACGGATCCCGATGCACGTCGGGTAGAGAAGCGACGCGGTGGGCATGTCTGGTACGAACCGGCAGCTCCGCGAAGCCCTGTTGCTCGAGCGCGTCGGCGAATTCTGCGGGGATGACGAGCTTGCCTAGAGCTTGCTTGATCCGACATTCCCAGACGACCACGGCGCTCAGCAAAACAGTGTTGCTGGGCTCGGCGACCGCGTCGCGCGCCTCGGTCGTCAGCGAGTCACCCCCATCGAGCCACCATAGGAGAACGTGCGTGTCGAGCAGCAGCTGCACGTCAATCCGGCTTGACGCCAAAGGCCTCGGCAAGGTCCTCAGGCAGCTGATCGAAGTCGGCGGCGATCTGAATTTGTCCTCGAAGCGCACCCGGCACCCGACGCGCCCTCTTGGCCGCGTAAGGCACGAGCCGAGCCACCGGCTTGCCCGCGCGTCCGATGACGACCTCCTCACCCGCGAGCACTCGCTCCAAGAGAGCAGACAGCTGGGCCTTCGCTTCGGTCACCGTGAGGATCTCCTTCATGGGACCCATGAGACCAGACCAGGCCAGACCAGGTCAATGCCTGTTGTTGAGCGTGTCATGCCTTCGACGGTTCGTATCCGGATCGTTGACCATCGCCAACTTCAAGGCGCAATAGGACCCGTTGACGATGATCGACGCGTTCGCGCGCGTGGCTCGATGGCGCCCGAACGCGATGCTGCTGTTCGCGGGCGACGGTCCGCTGCGGCCCGAGGTCGAACAGGCGATCATTCGTCACGAAGTTGCCGACCAGGTTCGGCTACTCGGCTGGCGTCGCGATGTTCCCGACCTACTCGCGGCCTGCGACCTCGTGGCCCTGTCGTCGATCTTCGAGGGCCTGCCCCGTTCGGCGGTGCAGGCGGTCGTGGCCCGCCGACCGTTCGTCGGGACTTCGGTCGATGGAACGCCCGAGATTATCCGCGATGGCCGCAACGGCTACCTCGTCGGGCCGCGAGACCCCGCCGCGCTCGCCGACGCCATCGACCGAGCCCTCACCCACCGTCCCCTCGATGCCGCCGACGAGGCACGCATTTTAGCTTGGGACGCAGGCCGAATGGTGCGGGACCAGGAAAAGGCCTACGAAGCCCTAATGACCAGGGTCTGATGACTCTGTTACCCGTCGCAAGCGGAGGCTCAATCGACCGCTGTGGGGCGCACCGAACCGCCAAAAGCGCTAAGCTTCCTGCATGTTCGGCCTCGGCATCTTCGAGATTATTATCCTCCTGTTCATTTTGGCGGTCGTCGTCACGCCCGTTATCGTCCTGGTCGTGTGGTTGGCTTCGCGGAAATCGCCACCGCCTCCGCCACCCCCAAACCAGCAGCCGCCACATCCGTACCAACCGCCGACGAGTCGGCCGTAGAACCCAATGTACCGGAACCGACATATGGGATCCGTCTGAGCGGGCTCACGTCGTCCCTGCCGCCCGGACCGGTTCGCTTCGCTCACCTCGCTTCACTTCACGTGGCTACAGCTACGCTGCCGTTTCGCGTCCGACCATCAGGAACGACGTCGCTCCACTCATACGACCCTGTTCTGGTTCAGCGTGAACGTGACCGGTTCGAGGGCTGATAACGCATTCCATCGGCGTTCAGCCAAGTGGTTCCCACGGCCGCTGTGGACGACCGATTATGCGATGAGGTGATCATGATGCGCGTCGGACCTCGGCGCGCCGTCGACGCCGGAGCTCTCTCGCCTCCTCGAGTTTCCGATCTCGGTGAGCATGGATCTCTTCCTGGCGGCCGTCGAGCTTGTCGGCTGGCGACACGTATCCGATCGCGCTGTGAAGCCTCACGTGGTTGTAGTGATCGACGTATCGACTCACGAGAGTTCGGGCTTCCTCCAGCGTTCTCGGCGTTGTTGGTCGAATCGCCTCGTTCTTGACCAGCTTGTTCCAGGCCTCGATCTTGCCGTTTGACTGCGGGTAGTACGGCGACGTCCGCACGTGCGTCATACCGGCGATTCGAATGAAGGTCTTGAAGTCCTTCGCCACGAACTGCGGGCCATTGTCTGAGATTATCCGAGGTCTCGCGTCCGGGAACCTCTCCCGAGCGCGCTGCAGAATCGTCTCGACATCGACCTCCTTCATTGATTCCCGGATCTCCCAATGGACCATGAAGCGGCTGTACCCGTCTACGATCGCGCAGAGGTAGTAGAACGTTCCCGCGACGTTCACGTAGGCCACGTCGATGTGCCAGTGGCGATGAGGGGCGTCGGGCTGGTGAAAGCCGGTGCCCTTCTTGGACGGCCGACGATTCCACCGATCAAGCCGGCCTACGGCCTTGAGTGTGCGATAGACAGTCGAGGGACTCACTGCCACCACATCCGCGTCGAGCATCATGAAAGCTAGCCTGCGATAGCCTTCAAGAGGGTTGCTGTCGTGGTAGTCGATGATCGCCTGCCGCTCCCAGTCCTCGATCCAGTGGTCTCGGGGCACCGTGGCGTTGTGCTCGTTCACTTGCCCGTACCGCCGCTTCCAATCGAAGAGCTTCTCGCCGATGCCGAGCCAGATCGCCAGCCGGCTGAGCGGAACCTCCGTCAGATTGGACCAGCGCGCGACGAAATCGACAACGTCGTCGCGCGTGTCATGGGGAACCCATCGGCCCGTTAGAGCTCCCCAAGCTCTATTTTCAGAGCGACGTGTTCCTCGGAAATCTCGGCGATCACGTTGTCTTTCCGGGCAAGCTTCTCCCTGAGAGCCTCGTTCTCGCGTTCCAACTCGGTCATCCGACTGATGGCACGCCCAGCCGGCTCCTTGGCGTCCAGGGCCGACTCGAGGTTCTCCAGCAGCTGACGCTGCCAGCCGTAGAAGACGCTCGGCTGAATCTTGTATTCGTCGCACAGATCCGAGATCGGCACCTTGTCCTTCAGATGGCGACGAAGGATCGCTGCCTTCTGTTCGGCCGCAAAACGGCGACGCTTCTGCTTGCTCATACGACTCCTTCAGCGCCTTTACCATGGAGCTACCGGGGTCACGATTCGGCTGAGGCAGCACAACCGAAGCTCCGATCCTCATCTGCTGAGCCTCTCGAGACGAAGCTCGTGCTGCCGCTCGACAGCATTGTCGGTCCAAGGTGATATCCGTCGGCGTTCTCGGCGTAGCTCAACGCTTGTCGGCCTCGCCCAACGGGCGGG
>CAZFIV010000085.1:0-32815 GCA_964519665.1 uncultured Myxococcales bacterium | reverse complement strand
AGCGCCCAAAGTCCGCTTCTTTGTCACGCTTCGCTCGGAGCAAGTCTCCTAGCCAGCGAGACTAGGTGGGCCACGACTCCCGACTGCGCGCGGCTCCCGCCCACGGCAAGCTGTGGGTCTGTAGCTTCGGGTGGGCAGGGGGGCTGGCCTTTTCGTCGAGACCGAGCGACGTCCGGTGGATGACCGCTCGGTCTCCGCTTCGAAGGACGTCGAGTTGAAGCCCAGACTGACCCAGCGTCAGCGCGGAGAAGCCCAGCCCCTCGGCTGCGAAATGGCTGCGCGGGGTGAGACCGGTCGTCCGCTGCTTGGCGCCGGCGCCGCTGACCAAGACCATAGTTCCACCGGGAGTGCTCAAGACCTGTTGGTCGTGGTCGTGCCCGGCCGCGGTCAGGTTGGCCTTCCCGTCGATGATCGGAAGCACGAGGCGCTTCATGAAGTCGCTGTCGCCATGCTTGCCGCCCGAGTGCACAGGATGGTGGCCGAAAACGATTTTGTAGTCGGCCTTCGACGCCGCGAACTGCTTGGCGAGCCACGCCAGCTGCTCGGGGTCTTCTTCGAGCACGTCGGTATCCAGCACGAAGAAGTCGGCTTTCCGGTCGCCGAACTCGTAGCTGAATCCGTAATACCGAGCCGGCATCACCATGACGTCGCTCTGAGCGGCGTGCTTCACGATCGCGTCGACGCTACCGCGATGGTCGTGGTTGCCCGGCATGGCGTACATCGGACCGAGCGCGTCGTACGGCTCGTCGAAGCGTTCCGTAAGAGCGGGGTCATCGACCTGCTCGACCCCGTCTTCATAGAATAGGTCGCCGAGATTCACGGTGAAGTGGGGCTTTCGGTGCGCCGCCTCGGCGATCATCGACGCCGCGACATGCATTTGGGCGCTGTCGCCGGTGCCGGTATCGCCGACCAGAAATAGACGGAGGTCGTCGCCCGCTACTCGGACCGGTGGGAGCATCAGTCCGCCGGGGGAATGAAGCTTTTCCGGCGCGAGACCAAGCAACACCTTCATCTCGCGGCCGAGATGCTTCACGCCTTGAAGCGCCTCCTTCATGGTGGGCGTCGACCGAGGCTCGTCGGGCCGAAAATCAGTCGGTATCCGAGTCGATTCCGCAGGCGTGGTCGGGCGGTCGGGACGGAGAGGCGTCATGCCGACATTGTCGGACCGCTTTCCAAAATGTTGTGGGATAATTCTTACTATTCGGCACTGAAGCCGATAGAGGAATGAGTGCCGTCGCAGAACGGCTTGTTCTTTGACGCACCGCAGCGGCAAAGCGCCGCCTTGGTCCCCTCGAAGGCGACCCGCCCCGAGGCGGCGCGGATGCTGAAACTGCCGGAAAGGAGAAGAGGGCCATTCGGGGCTCGCTTGACGGTGAGCTTTCCGCCTCGTGCCTCGATGCCCGGGCCGTGCTGCCCGACGGCTCCGGAATCCCGGAACTCGGCCTCGACGTGGCTTCGGTCGCAGAACGGCTTGTTCTTCGAGGCGCCGCATCGGCACAGCGCGATTCGATAGGGCGAACCAGTATCTCCTCGTCCGTCGACATCGAGGTCACCCCAAACGTAGAGAGGACCGTCCTGGCTGACGCTGATCTCGTTGTGTGACTTCGGAGCTTCGGCGGGACCGCCGTCCTTGCGAGTGTAGACCAGCGCGCCCGTCGGGCATCGCTCGACGACGTCGACCGCTTCCTCGACGTCGACCGCGTCCGGATGGCACCACGGGTCTTTGGAGGCGTCGAAGAGCGTCTTGTTGCCTCGACCGCACTCGCCGACGTGGATGCATAGTTCCCGGTCGTACACGATGGACAGCTTTTCACCTTCGTAGGTGCTGGTTCGTTCCGTCATGCCCCCGATGTGGTCTCGATATCGGGAACGCCACAAGTCCCGGCGGCCCGCTTTGCAGCACGTCCGTTCTCGTCGGTGAACATGGACCGTCATTCTGGCCCACTGAGACCCCGATGGGGAACGCTCCGCGCGTTATCGGCCCCGGCGATACAATCCCAACTGAAAGCCGGACATCGGCGCGCTCGGTGCGCTCCACATGAGCCGATAGGGCCCCCGCCGCGCCTCGAACGCGTTGGGCTCCTCGGGCAGCCGATGGACCACCGACCACCTTGGACGTTCGGTTTCCTTCACCATCTCGAGCTTCGTGTCAGGCGCGACCTTCGGGGCATAGAAATCGATCAACATGCCCACCCGGAACGCATGGTCGGCGCTGTAGCGGATGGATGTCGCCGTGGGCTCGTCTTTGCACATGCGCCGCACGATCTCTGCGGGTGATCCCCGGCCGTGAACGAAGAGCGGAACCGCATGCAGCCCGTTGCCGATCAAATAGGCGCTGAGCAGCGCCCCGACGAGCCACCTGAAACCGCGGGCCGCCACCCCGCTGATCAGGACGGAGATAAGGATGAGGATCAGCGTCGTGTTGAGAACAAAATACCGCTCGTACACGAGGGTCGAGCCGCGGACGTACAGGATCAATCCGGGCGCAAGCAGGATCCCGACCAGATACAGAACCCATGAGTCGTCTCGTCGCCAGGCGAGGTAGGCGAAGGCTGTCAGGACGAGCAAGGCGACGGTCAAAATGACCACCCAAGGTGGAAGGTCGATCGGAAGCCCGGTCGAATAGGCGAGCGCGTTTCGTAGGACATCGGCGATCGGGAGCTCAGCTCCGCCGCCGCTTCGCAGGCGTCGAAGGTAGGTCAGGTAGTAAACGACGAAGAAGCCCCCCGGCAGCAGCAGCCACTTCGCCGCGTCTAGCGCTGAACGAAGGAGCCGCCGGGTGTGCCGCAACCGATGTAGCGGCACCCAAACGGCAGCCGCAACCAGCAGATTGACGGCCAGCGGTTGAGCCACCAAGCCGAGGATCAGAAGACCCGCGAACAACAGTGGTGCCCGCAAGCCAGGTCGATCGATATCGTGCAACAGTACGGCCAGCGCGGCCAACGAGAAGAAGACCGCGGGCGCGTACCCCCGCGCCTCCGACCCGAAGTGCAGGCTGAAGTAGGAGAAGCCCACGAGAAGCGCGGAGAACAGGGCGCCGTCGCGGCGACCCGTATGGTGAAGGCCGATCCAAGCGGCCGCGGGCACCGTCAATACGCCGGCCAGAACGGCCGGCAGCCGATAAACCCACTCCGGACTCTTCGGGCCCACGACGTACGCCCAAAGGGTGTACAGCGCGTGGTTTTCTTCCCGGATGTGAGTAAAGACCTCGTACGGAGCGCGCAGTGGCGCGACCTGCCGAAACGTCCATAGCTCATCCAGCCAAAGGTCGTTGGCGGCGGCCACCCACATGCGCAGGGTGACGAGGACGGTGGCCATCAAAGCGATCGCAGCGGCGGCGAGGGGGCCCAGTCGGGGAGGACTCGAGCCACAAACCGGCTCGGGCACACCGCCCTCCGGGCAGGGCTCGAGATCCTGACAAGCGACTGGCGGGTTCATCGGTTAAATCGCCGCGGCGGAACGATGTCGACAGTCCCCCCGCTATCGGAGCGCGCGCGAAGCATCTCGACCAGCTCGGAGTGGTAGCGGTATGCCGAGTCGAGCATCAGACCGATGCCCAACAGGACCGCCGACAGCACCCCGAGGCCCGCGGCTAAGATAGAGAGCGGCACACGAGTGACGTACCGGGTCTCGATGAACTCCGCGATCGGAAAGAAGCCGGCGGTCAGCGACGCAACCACGCAGATCGCGGAGAGAATGCCGAAAAACAGCAAGGGTCGGAAGTCTTTGATGATGCGGAGCAGCGTACTGAGAACCAGAAAACCGTCACCGATGGTGTTGAGTTTCGAGTAGCTTCCCTCGAGCCGCTTACCGTAGCGAATGGGCACGCTGTGCACCGAGAAGCGCTTCGTCGCCGCATGCATCGTGAGCTCCGTTTCGACGTCGAAGCCGGCCGACATGATGGGCACCGACCGCACGAAGCCTCGCGAAAAGGCACGAGCGCCCGAGAAGACATCGGTGCGCGGGATGTTGAACAGGGCGCTGATCAAGCCTGCGACGAGTTTGTTGCCGGCGGAGTGAAATGGGCGGAAGCTGTCCTTCTCCGGGTTGGCGAATCGGTCGCCGACGACCATGTCGACGCCTTCTTCGATGAGTGTGTCTTTCAGCGTGCGCAGGTCTTGAGCGGAGTAGGTCGCGTCGCCGTCGAGCATCAAGTAAATGTCGGCTTCAACGTCTCGGAACATGTGGCGGACCACATTGCCCTTGCCGCGGATCATTGAGCTTACGACTCGTGCCCCGTGCTTCTCGGCGACGGCGCGGGTGTTGTCCGTCGAACGGTTGTCGAAGACCCATATCTCCGCTTCGGGGAGGTGCTCTTTGACGTCGTCCACCACCTTGCCGATCGCCTTCTCTTCGTTGAGACAGGGGATGAGAACCGCGATCCGCAACGCGTCGGCGGTGGGGGCTTGGGCTGCGCCGGCCATAAGCGGGGTCTAGCAGCTTGGGCGCAGCCGGGCGACGGAAGAGTTTCGGGAGGTCGCGGCCGCCGATACCGGTCCATCCGCCGGAGGCCCGCCGGGCAAGTCGCGTTAACCCCTGCTGAGGACGGTGGTGGCGGCCGGTCAATTCCATCGACAAGAGGGCGACCAGACTTGCTTTTTGGCACCCGCGTCGGTTGGAAAGCACCTATGACGACGCTCCCGTCGTGGCTTGAACCCGCTCGGTCGTGGTTTCGCGACCGCCCGCGACTGGCTTTTGTTGCGGAGCTGCTCGCGGTCTACGTCGCCACCTTTGCTGTGATGGCGCAAGTCCAGTTCCAGACCGAGCATATGCCGGGCACGGATGGGTACTATCACATCAAGATCTCCTGGCTCTACCGCACAGAAGGGATCCTGGATAGTAAGTTCCCGTGGGCTCATTTTTCATTTTGGCGGGACACGTTTTACGACAAAGACTTTGGCTTCCACGTCCTGTTAATGCCGTTCACCTTCGGCGACCTCGTGACCGGAGCAAAGTGGGCGGCGGTCGTCTACGGTTCCGCAGTGTATCTGTCGCTCTTCGCGGTGCTCCGGCTCCAGAAGGTTCGATTCGCCTTCTTATGGTGGCTGGTTCTCATGGCGACCGGCGGTTACTTTGGCTGGCGCACGGGCGTACCTCGGCCACAGCTGCTGGCAATGATTCTCGCTATTTGGTCGCTGTACGCGGTGTTCGAACGTTCGTGGAAGGCCTGCTTGGCTCTCGGGATCGTCTTCTCGCTGTCGTACACGGCGCCGTTCTTGATTGTCCTGTACGCGTTGATCGTTGGCGTTCTGTACTTCGTCATGAAGGAAGAGCTGAACTGGAAAGTCCCAGCCGCCGCGCTGGCTGGCGTTATGATCGGATGGCTACTCCATCCACACTTTCCGAATAACTTTATCCTGACGAAAGTACAGATCTTCGACGTTCTGCAAAGTACCTGGGCGAAGGGATCGACCCCCGACCTACATCTGGGGGGCGAACTCGCGCCGGCGAGCACGCTCGACTTTCTCCGTGAGCACCAGATCATCTTCGTGGCGCTGGTCCTGGTCTTGTTGGCCATGCATCGCCTGTCCGATAAGATGAGGCCGCGCCTGATCAGCCTTCTTGCGCTCACTTGCGCGTGGCTGATCTTGGCCTCCGCGTCGAAACGCTTCGTAGAATACTTCGTTCCGATTTCGGTCTGGTTCTGTGCGAAGGCGATTTCGGACGCGTGGCCGAGTCTTCAGCGCGACCCGCCGCGTATTTGGCAGAAGGGCTGGCTTCAAACGGGGATCGTCATCACCCTGAGTTGTGTCCTCGCGTACAACGTGGCCCGTACCTACCGCGAAAACCGCAAGAACGCGCGGGGGCCTCAAGCATCCGGCTATCAGCCGGTTGCTGAATGGCTCGCTGACAACACCCCTGCCGACAGCCTCATTTTTACGTGCGATTGGGATGACGCTCCTGAGCTCTTTCACTACAACCACCGCAATCGGTACGTGGTCTTTCTCGACCCGAACTTCATGTACCGGTGGAACAAGGCGGTCTGGAAAGACTGGCATCGGGTGGCCAACGGTCGGGACCCGAACCCCGTCATGTGGCTCGAGAGCCGCTTTCAGACTATGTACGGAGCCTGCACGGGGGACTTTCAGAACCTTCGAAAGCAGCTCGAAGCGCACGATCGGGTGAAGGTTGAGTCGGTCGGAAACGGGTTTGTCTTCCGGATCACACCGGAGCCTTAGTCGACCCGTTCCGGGTGATCGCTTCGAGGATCCGATGCGCCTTCAACCGCTGCCTTGAACCGAGGCAGTGTTGATCCATTCGATCCGGTCGAATACCTCGTCGGGAGCAATACGACCGGGGAGCGCGTAGTTGAAGTATGAGCTCCACGCTCTCATCCCAAGAGAAAGCGCGGTTCGAGCGGGATGGGATTCTCGTCCTGCCCGACCAATTCTCGACTTCCGAGGTTGAGCGCCTAAGGCGAGCACTCGATCGCCTCCAGGAATACGGCGCGGATTTGACCGAGACCGAGGTGCGGCGGGGCGCTCAGTTTGTGATCGCCGGCACCCGCCCGGGCGGGGGGCCACGAATCCTCCGGGTCGTATGGTGTGGGGCTGCCCACCCCGAGCTACAGGCGTTGGGCGTCGACCGACGTATTCTAGGGAACGCCGCCGGATTGCTGGGCGAGACCGCGGTCGACCAGCTGGTCAGCCAAGTGCACTTCAAGGAGCCGAACGATGGCGTCGAATTCCCGCCGCACCAGGACGCATGGAACCGCCGCTACGGTACCGAGCTCTGGAACGGCCGAAACCACGACGGCGACTACGTGCAGGTGTTGCTCACGGTGGATGCCATGACCCTCGACAACGGGCCCCTGCTGTACGTTCCAGGCTCCCACCGATGGGGGCCGTTGGTCGGGGACGACCGGCGCAGTCAGGTCGACGCGGTCGTCGCCGAGCGGGGGCTGACGCCGGTCCTCGGGCCGCCCGGCACGCTGGTGTTTTTCGGGCCGTTTCTCATTCATGGAAGCCGGCCCAATCAGAGCTCCGGACCGCGGCGCGTGGTCATCAACGGGTATGCCCGAGTAGGAGTCAATCGACGGCGCTACCACGGCGCGGGAACGGGCATTCGACGGGTCGTGGTTGGCGCAGATGAACATCGGGGTCGCGGCTTCGTCTCAGTGGGGAGTTCGACCCAGCTCCGGACTTGACCCGAGCTGGGCTCAACTCTTACGGAGACGCGGATGATTCGGTTCGGTACGTTTATGAGTCTGGGCGTGCTCGCATTGCTGGTCGCGACGCCCACCGCAGCGATCGCTCAGACGCGCGGGGTCGCCACGGTCGACGTCAAAGGGGCCATGAAGGCCACGAAGCACTGGAAAGAAGCCTTCGATGCGTTGACGAAGAAGAAGACGGAGCTCGAAACGAAGCTCGAGAAGACCCGCACGGAGCTCAAGGGCAAGGTTGACGCCCTGGTCGTGCAAAGAGACGTGCTCGCTCCAGTCATGTTCCGAGAGAAGATGGGGGAGCTTGAGAAAGAACGCGTCGCTCTGGCGCAAGAGCTGTACCGCAGCCAGCAGATCCTGGCGTTGATGGAGCGCGAGCTCGCCGGTCAGATGGTCAAGCGAATCGAGCTCGTGGTTCGGGGTCTCGCGCTCGAAAAGGAGCTGCTCCTCATCGTGGATAGTGGCGACGAGAACCAGCCCAACGTGCTCTATCAGAAGAAGGGTACCGACATCACCAAGACCGTGGTCGAGAGCTACGAGAAGCTGTTCGGAGACAAACCACTCCGGGTGCCCGAGTTCCCCGAAGCCCCGCCGCCCGCAGCAAGTGGGCAGTAGTGATGAGTCACCGGCGGGCGGGATGACGCTCGCCGACCTGGCGCTCGCTCTGAACGCCGCTGTCGATGTCGCGGGTCCGGGCGACCGACAAAAAGTCCTACGACGAGTGGCGCCTCCTCGATCTGCGGGGCCCGATGCCCTGACCTTCGTTTCGGATCGTCGTTACCTACTGCATCTTTCGAACACCGCCGCGGGCGCCGTCCTGCTCCCGCGTGGGGTTTCGGTGCCCGACGGCCGTCCGGTGGGATTGAGCGTGCTCTTCGTCGAGGACGCCTACCGTGCCTTTGCCCGGGCCGCGCAGTGGCTCCAGCCGCCTCCGCCTCGTCCGACGGTCGGTATCCATACGACCGCCATCATCGATGGCCGGGCGACCCTGGGGCTGTCCGCGGCGGTCGGGCCGTTGGTCTATGTCGGGCCCGGGGCCCAGATCGGCGCGCGGACGGTATTGCACGTCGGCGTGCACGTCGAAGCAGACGCGGTCGTCGGGGACGATTGCGTGTTGTACAACCGGGTGGTCGTCCGCCACGGGTGTCGGATCGGCGCCCGGTGTATCATCCAGCCCGGGGCGGTCATCGGCGGGGACGGCTTCGGATTCGCGCCAGACCCCAGCCCTTCGGGCCCCGTCAAGATCCCCCACGTGGGAGGCGTGATCATCGAAGACGACGTCGAGATCGGCGCCAACGCCACCGTTGATCGCGGCACTTTTGACGATACGCGGATCGGTCGGGGCACCAAAATCGACAACCTCGTGATGGTCGCCCACAACGTGAGGGTCGGGCCGGGCTGCATCTTGGTCGCGCAGTCCGGCGTTGCTGGGTCGAGTCGGCTGAACGATGGCGTCATCTTGGGCGCGCAATCGGGGGTCGCAGGGCACCTCACGGTCGGCGATCGCGCGACCGTGTATGGTCAAGCCGGTGTCATGCGCGACGTTGCCGCGGGCAGTCGGGTGGCTGGCACGCCTGCGGAGCCGGTCAAATCCTTCTTTCGAACGATCTCTCGGCTCCGAAAGCTGGACGGATGGGCTCGACGAGTGCGAGAGCTGGAACAAGCCGTCAAGGCGTTAATCACCGGGCATGATCAAACTTAATCTCAGGCAAATCCAACAGTACATTCCTCATCGCTATCCGTTTCTTTTAGTGGATGCCGTCGATGACCTCGTCGTAGGCGAGTCTATCAAAGCCCGCAAGGCCGTTACCGCGAACGAGGCCTTCTTCCAGGGGCACTTTCCAGGCAATCCGGTGCTACCGGGCGTTCTGCAGATCGAGGCGATGGGGCAGGCCGGGGCGCTGTTGGTGATCGCCAGTGGCGCACCGATGACCCCCGAGCTCTCGATTTACGTGACGGGTATCGACGAATGCCGTTTCAAGCGAATGATCGTGCCGGGCGAAGTCATGACCCTCCACGCTCGTCTCGAGAAGCAACGGATGGGCGTGTTCAAGTTGGCTTGCGAGGTTCACGTCGGCGACGAATTCGCGAGCAGTGCCCGGATCACGGCGACGACCGGGCCGGCGCCGAAACCGCCCGAGCTGCCCGACAATCTCAATAAGCCGGTCTTCGAGGTTTGACGGAACCCGGTTGGCCCCCCCAAGTTCATCCGACGGCGATCGTCGATCGTCGGGCCGAGCTGTCGCCGAACGTTCGGGTGGGCCCATACGCGGTCATCGGGGCCGGCGTGGTCGTAGGTGCGGGATGCGTTATTCACTCGCACGCGGTGATCGAGGGTCGCACCGTCCTCGGAGACTTGGTGGAGGTCTATCCCCATGCGGTATTGGGAATGCCACCGCAAGACCTCAAGTTCGATGGTCGGAAGACGGACCTGGTCGTCGGCCCACGAACGGTGATCCGGGAGGGAGCAACGCTTCACCCGGGCAGCCGAGGCGAGGCCGGCCGGACCACGGTCGGTGCCGACACGTTGATCATGGCCTACTGCCACATCGCGCACGACTGCGCCGTCGGCGACCGAGTGGTCATGGCCAACGCGACTCAGATTGCGGGGCACTGCGTCATCGAAGACGGCGCGGTCCTGGGCGGGGTCACCACTGTTCATCAGCATTGTCGGATCGGTACCCGCTCCATGACCGGCGCTTCTTCACGCATCCAGCAGGATGTGCCGCCGTTCTGTGTCGCGGACGGGAACCCGGCCCGTCTTTGTGGGTTGAATCTCGTGGGACTGCGGCGCGATGGGCGTTCCGACGGAGCGATCTCCGAGCTCAAGGCTGCCTACCGAAGGCTCTTCCGACTGGGGCCCTATCCTGAAGTGCTCGCCGAGCTCACCAAGACCGCCACTGGCGACGAGGTCCGCCAATTGTGCTTGTTTCTGAGCGCGAGTCGCCGAGGCGTGACGCGCGCGCGTCGTCGGGGATCGATGCGGGCTCGGGGATGGGACCACTCAGAGTGATGATCAGCGCCGCCGAGGCGAGCGCAGACCGACTCGGTGCCGCTCTGCTCGGCGCTCTGCGCGAGCGGACCTCCGTGGTCGCCATGGGGATGGGGGGACCTCATCTCGCGGCCGCCGGATTCGATGCGTGGAGAGATTCGGCCGAGCTGTCGGTGGTCGGTCTCGTAGAAGTCGTAGCGCATCTACCGCGATTGCTGCGAATGGCCCGGGACCTCGTGCGCCGAGGTCGCGACGCGTCGCCGGACGTTGCTATCCTGATCGACGCGCCGGACTTTCACCTGCGCCTCGCTCGAGGTCTGCGTCAGGCTGGAATCCGAGTCGTCCTGTTCGTGCCGCCGGCCGTCTGGGCGTCTCGGCCGCAGCGGGTGGCTCGGTTCGCAGCCGCCGTCGACCTGGTCATGGTCTTGTTTCCTTTCGAAGTGGCGGCCTGGGCCGGCGTTCCGGTGATCTGGGTTGGACACCCTCTTCGCGATGAGATCCCCGCGCCGATTCGACCTCGCCGGGTCGAGGTGGAGAGCGCATACGCTCGACGACCGGTGCCGATCGCGTTGTTGCCGGGCAGCCGGCCCGGCGAACTGACCCGCCATCTGCCGGTGCTGCGGCGGGCGGCCGAACTTTGGCGGGCCGATGAACCCGGTCAGACGTTCACCGTCGCCCTGGCCAACCCTGCGTTCCGGACCCGGATCGAAGGGGCGCTGTCCGGCCTGCCGTTGACCATTTTCGAGGGCCCGGAGGCGGTCCGAGACGCGGTCGGTAGCGCGCGGGGAGCGTGGGTCGCCAGTGGCACGGCCACCCTCGAGACGGCGTTGCTCGGGTGCCCGCAGGTCGTGTTGTATCGATTGCATCCCCTGACCTACGCGGTCGCTCGGCGTCTGATCATCACTTCGCATTGGGCCCTGCCGAATGTGCTGATGAAACAGCGATGCGTCCCCGAGTGTATTCAGCACGAGGCGAGGGCCGAGCGTCTGGTCGAGGCGCTGCGTGCCCAGCTGGTCCTGGGCCCCCAGCCCGCCCTGACGCTGGCCGAACGGCTTCGCGAGGCCCTCGGACCGGGCGGGGCTGCGAATCGGGCCGCGGATGCGGTCATCGATCTCGTAACGCATTGCGACGAAGAGGGTTGAATGAAGACGCCTTGGCTCCACCGGTTAGCCGCAGCGGCTGACGACCCGATCATCATCGACGGCGCGACCGGCACTCGCCTCGAGGCCCTTGGCGTCGTCGTTCAACACCCGCTCTGGAGCTCGTCCGCGCTCCTGACTGAAGCCGGACGCGCCCTGACCCAACAGGTGCACTCGACTTACATCGAGGCCGGCGCCGAGCTGATCATCGCCAATACTCACAACCTCTCGGCCTATAATGTGGCGCGTTATCTGACCACGACCGGTGCCGAATCGCTCCCCATTCACCACGAAGACGTGAAGGCTGCCACCCGGCGCCTGAATGTCCGTGCGGTCGAGTTGGCCCAAGCCGTGGCCGGCGAGAGCGTTTATGTCGCCGGTTGCCTTGCCAGTCCCGACCAGCCGTACGCGACGAAGGCGAGCCTTACGCCAAGGGAAGTTGCAGACCGTCTCGAAGTCCAGTACGACAGTTTGTGGCGGTCCGAGCCGGACCTCATCATCTTCGAGATGCTTACGACCAAAGCCGACCTCGAGGGGGTCACCGCCCTCGTAGCGCGACATCCTCGAGCCGTTCCGATTGCGATCGGGATCGTCGCTGGCGATCAGGGCCCGTTGGGCTTTCCTGTGGTCGGCGCAGGTTGGGACGCGGTGGGTGAGCACCTCGCTGAGCTCGACCCCAGCGCGGTTTTTGTGCAGTGCACACCCGCCGACCGGGTCGAAGGCGCGATCCGCGGCCTGGCGCCGTGGGCGGCCGGCGCGATTTTGGGCGCGTACGCGAACGACGGTGGCTACGATCCCGTGGCGCAGGCCTGGTCGGGGGCCAGAACGCCTCCGGATGCTTACGCGGCCCTTGCGCGGCGCTGGTACGATGCTGGCGCTCGGATTATAGGTGGTTGCTGCGGCACCGAGCCCGCGCACATACGTGAGCTGCGTCGCCGATTTGCCCGAGGAGGTGACTGATGATCGACCCACGCAAGGTGCGAACAGTCGTGTGTTGGACCGATCGGGCGGCGGGTGACCTTCGAAAGATCGTCCGGACGGCGCTCGATCTGAGACTCCCGGTCGATCTTGCCGCCATGCCGGCTCAGGCGTCGGGTATCGACGCGGTCCGTTCTATTTCAACGGGGTCCGATCTGCTGACGGTGGAGTCCCCACCCGGCGGCATTCATCCCGCCTGGGCGGCTCTGCGGTGGGCGGTGGCCGAAGACTACGACCGGATCGTCGCGCTCGGACCATATGGCCCAGACATCCTGACCAAGCTCTTGTCCGCCCTCGACGACGCCGACGTCGTCGTCGGCTCGGCCCATCAGCGTCTGGCGACCTCCGCTTTGGCTTCGGCGGTCGGCTCGAAGGCGGCCCGGTGGCTCCTGCGGATTCCGGTGCGCGACGTGATGTCTCCGGTGATGGGCTTCAAGCGCCACGTGCTGGAAGCTGTCGACCTGCCGTCGCTGCGCACCTGCGCCAGCGCGTTCGAGGTCGAGGTCAAGCATCGGGCGCACCGGTTGGGGTTCGAGCTCGCGGACGTTCGGCTGGACGGGCTGCGGCCGCTCCCCGCGCCGAACCCGCGCAAGATTTGGGCGGCGGCCAGTCGGGTTCTCCAGATGGCCGTCCGTGGGACTTGATCGCGGGGCTGCGGTCCTACTCACGGCGCTCTTGGTTGGCGCGGCGGCGCGCTTACCCGTGCTGGAAGACGAGGCGTATTACTGGACGTGGTCACGCTCGTTGGCTGTTCACTATTACGATCACCCGCCGGCGGTAGCCTGGTTGATTCGGGGTTTTCAGGTTCTGACCGGAGACCGATGGCTCGCGTTGCGGGTACTTAGTCTCACCTGCATGGCGGTGACCGCGACGATGGTCGCGGCGACCGCGCGGCGACTTGTTATGCATTGGGCAGTCCCGACAAGAGCGGGAACCAGGTCCAGTGATGGCTCGCCGGCGCCAGTATCCTCAGCCGACGCGCTGGCCGTCTGGGGGCTCGCCGGTAGCCTGCTGTTCACCGTCGCGCTCATCCCCTGTACGCCCGACGCCCCGCTCGCCGCTTGCTTGGCGCTCAGCGGCTACTCGATGACTCGGGCGCTGACCCTCGCGCCGCAGGACGGCCTGCACCCCAGTACGTCGTCCCGATGGACGGTCGTGACCGGATTGGCGCTCACTGCCGCGATCCTATGCAAGCTCTCGGCGGCATTGATGGCTGTCGGTTTGGCGGTCGGCGCGGCGTCGACCCCCTCGGGGCGGCGATGGCTGCGGTCGGCACTTGGACTGTCGGCGGCCGCGGGCGTGGTGGGCGTCGTCGGCGCGTGGGGGATCGCGAGTTCGGGGATTCCGTCGGCCCTCGTGTTTCAGGTGGACCGGGTGTTCGGTGGTTCGAGCCGATGGATTTGGGCGGTCCCCCTGACAGCAGGCGGGGTCATGCTGGTGGTCGGACCGGCGCTGACCTTGGGCGGGATCGCTGCCTCCCGTCGCGCCCGTGATCCGGCCTCGGTCGCCCTCCTCGGTGGTGTCGCCGCGCTGCTCGCGGGATGCGTCGTGGCCGTGGGGCTCGGTTCCGGAGAGTTGAACTGGCTGTTACCCGCCGCCATTTGGGGCGCGCCGGTGGTGGGGGCCGTGGCCGCCGGAGCTCGGTGGGGACACCGTTATCGGCGGGTTGCCCAGGTTCAGGTGTTCGTCGTGGCCGGGGTGCTGATCCATATCATCCGACCGGTCTGGCCCGTGGCCCCGGAGCGAGACCGGACGCTACGCTCGGCGGGGTGGGCCGAGGTCGCGGCCGCGGTCGACGCCCGCGCTAGTGCCGTGGGGGCGGACCTGCTGGTCGCCGATGGTTATCAGCGGGCAAGTCAACTCCGGTTTCATCTCGACGATCGCTGGCTGGTGCATGAATGGGGCCGCCGTCGGGTGAGCCAATACGACCGATGGCCGAAGCCCCCTCTGTGCCGAGGCCAAACGGTATTGGTTGTCGGGCCGCTCGGTGGATCGGTCGGCGACCGCTCCGTCCTGATGGCGAAGGGGGAGACACAGACGGCGGTCCGCGCTCGGGCGGGTCGGCTCGTGGAACGCATCGATCTGAGTGTCATGGAAGTTGTCGTGGGCGATTCGGGGGCTTGCTCGGGCTTCGATGGCCCGTACGAAGGTCGGCCGGGAGGCCAACGGTGACCGATCACTTCGAGGCGCCGCGGGGCCCCCTTTGGCGGCTGATCGGTGAACTGTCGGCAGCTCGCCGACACGCCGTTCAAGCGGCGCTGGCCGCGGTCGTGCTGGCTCTGGCGACGGCGCTGTACCCGGTGGCGCTCGAACTGTTGGTGAGCCTTCTCGTCGACGACGCGCCGACGACGACGTCACGATGGGACGGCTGGGCGCGGTGGCTTCAGCTCCCGTCCGTCGAGTTCGCGTTGGGGCTCCGGGCGCTCTTGGTTCCGGGGTTCGTGGCGCTCGTGCTGATCAAGACGTCATCCCAGGCGGTCCGTACCTACGGGTGGAGCGTTGCCACCCAACGGGTCGTGGCCCGAATGCGGCAGCGACTCTTCGAACGCTTGGTTCATCAGGGCGCCGACTTCTTCGCGGGCCGGCGGTCGGGCGCTCTCGCGGCCCGGTTCGGTCGAGACATCGACGATGTCGAACGAGCGATGTCAGAGGGTATTCCGGCGCTTTGCTTCGACTCGCTCAAGTTCGTGGCTCTCGCGATCGTTGCGGTCGTTCACTACCCGGCGCTCCTGACCGTGGCGACGGCCGTATTCGTGGCGGCGGTCGTTCCGATCGTCGGTTTTGGACGGCTCCAAAAGGTTTATGCGCGTCGGCACCAAGAGGCGCAGGCCGAACTTACGCACCGGGTGGTCGAGACCGTCGGGGGCATCACCGAGATCCACACCTATCAAGCCGAAAGACGAGAGTCGGCGAAGTTCGAGGCCGCGTTGTCGGTCTATCTTCAGGTCGTGTTGTGGTCGAGGTGGCTGCGTGCCGTGCACTCGCCGCTGATGGAGGTCGTGGGCGTCGCTGCGGTACTGGCCACGGTTGCGATCGTCGGGCGCAGCAGTGGAGCGTCCGGACCCGGGGAGGCGGTCGGCTTCCTTCTCGCGATGGTGCTGATGTACGAACCGCTCAAGAATCTCGCGCGGGTCAATGCGCTGCTGATCCCCGGCCTGACCGCCGCCGAGCGCATCTACGAAGTCACCGACCGAGTTTCGTCGGTGCTCGAGACCGTCACTCCCGTGAGTTGGCCGACCCCTCCGGCCGAGGCGGCGCTCGAAGGCGTGTGGTTTCGATACGATACGAGTGGTCCTGACGTGTTAAAGGGGGTCGACCTGCGTTTGCGGTGCGGGTGCATCACCGGGCTTCGTGGGGCTTCGGGCACTGGCAAGTCGACGGTGGCTCGCTTGTTTCCGCGGTTTTATGACGCGACCGCCGGCCGGGTGGTCGTCGGGGGAGTCGACGTCCGAGCCGTCTCCCTGTCGGACCTTCGCGGGATGATCGCCGTCGTGACGCAAGATACGTTTCTTTTCGACCGGTCGGTGGCTGACAATATCGCCTTTGGTGCGCCGCATGTTCGGGCCGAAGATATTCGCGCGGCGGCTCGTCGCGCCCAAGCAGACGCGTTCATCGAAGCGCTTCCGGAGGGGTACGAGACGTTATGCGGTGAACGGGGCGTACGGCTCTCAGGAGGAGAGCGGCAGCGGATCGCGGTGGCCCGAGCGTTCGTCAAGAATGCGCCTCTACTCATTTTGGATGAGCCGACGTCTGCTCTCGACCCGACGACCGAAGCCGCGCTTGCCGACGCACTGGACGCACTGATGGAAAACCGCGCGGTCCTCCTCATCGCGCACCGGCGGGCGCTCCTCGACCGCTGCGATGAGGTCTTCGAATTGGCCGACGGGCGGGTCGTGGCCGAGGAAACGCCGTGCGGCTGATCGGTCGTCTCCTGAGCTACCTGATCTTCGGCTTGGGGCTGCCGCTGTGGCTACTCTTCCGGCGGCGTTTGCGCCCCGGTTTGTGGCGACGGCTCGGGTTTTACGACGGCGCCGAGTGGCCGGGCTCCTCTTCGTCGGATTCGCCTCGGATCTGGTTCCACGGGGCTTCGGCCGGCGACGTTCGTTCTCTTCGCCCCGTCGTTCAACGGGTGAGGTCTGCATTTCCCGACGCGATGCTGGTCGTTTCGGCGGTGACCGAAACCGGTCATCGAATGGCGGTCGACGAGTTGTCAGCGGTGGTCGACGGCGTCACCTATGCGCCGATCGATCTTCCGGACGCCGTCGGTCGGGCGCTGCGGGCGATCCGGCCCGACGTGCTCGTGCTGGAACGCGCGGAGCTGTGGCCGAATTGGCTGGTCGCCGCGCAGGCGGCCGGCGTTCGCTGCGTACTACACAACGGGCGGCTCCATCCAGATCGACTGACTCTGTATCGATGGTTGGACTGGCTTTTCGAAGGCCCGATTCGAGGACTCGATCGGTGCCTGATGCAGACGAAGAGGGATGCGGCGAGCGTCCGGGCGCTCGGGGTCCCCGACGACCGCATCGAGGTCACCGGCCATACGAAGTGGGACGGAGCCACGGAAGCGGTCGGTCCTTCACTGCCGGTGCTCGACGGTCAGCGCTGGTTGGTCGGGGGGTCGACCCACGCCGCCGACGAAGCGGCGGTGCTGTCGGCGTTCGAGGCCCTGCGCCGGGTCGATGACGAAGCCCGACTTTTGTTGGTTCCGCGATACCCGGAAAGAGCGCCGGCCGTAGCCGAGGCCGGAAAGCGCGCCGGCTACGAGGTAACGATCTCGACCCTCGATGCAGGGGGCGGGTTGTCCAAGGCCGATATCGTGGTGGTCGCGGCGCTGGGCATCCTGCGGTCGATTTATCTGTCCGCCCGGTTGGCGATCGTCGGGGGGAGCTTCGGAGCCCGAGGAGGGCACAACGTCTTGGAGCCAGCCGTCGCCGGCGTTCCGGTGATCGCCGGACCGGATTTGTCCGGTTTTCAAGAAGCGGTGAGCCTGCTCGCGGGCCACGGGCTGATTCAGGTACACGACGCTTCGACGCTGGGGCGGGTCGTGGTCGACCTTTGGCGAGACGACACGCTCCGGTCTCGTCTCGCCGAGGAGGTTCGAAGTCGAGTGCTGCGGGCGCGAGGCGCCACCGCACGGAACGCCGAGGTCATCATCGAGCTGAGCGAACACCGGGCGAAGATCGATGATCATGTCTCTGCCCGCGGATGACCTGTCTCACGGGCAGCGGTTCGGCCTTTGACCTTCGGGCCGGCGTATTTACGAGTGGTCTGAGGAACCAGGACCATGACGATAAAACCCCCGGGACGCAAGATGACCGTTCCGCTCATAGTTTATCCTTTATTGCTTCTATCGGCGCTGTTGGTGGTCAATACGCTCTCGCGCTCGACCTCGACCCCGAAGGAAGTGCCCTACAACGTGTTCTTGACCGAGCTTGAGCAAGATAAGCTGCGAAAGGTCGAGATCCACGGGCAAACGCTCCTGGCCTACCAAAAGGGCGAGGCCCCCGACGCGAAGCCGACGATCGTTACGCAGAGGCTACCGGGTATCGACGAGTCGAAACTGGTCGAAGAGCTCACCGCCCACGGCGTGGAGTTCGTCGGGCATCGCGAAGAACCCTCGATCCTGCCGGTGGTGCTCGGTTGGTTATTCCCGTTCGCGCTGATTTTCGGTCTGTACTTCTTCGTGTTTCGTCGCATCGCGAAGAACATGAGCTCACCCGGTGGACCGTTCGGGGTGGGCAAGAGCAAGGCCAAACGCTTCGACGCTCAGCGCGACACCAAGACGACATTCACGGATGTGGCGGGCATCGACGAATCGGTCGCCGAAATGAAGGAAGTCGTAGACTTCCTGAAATTCCCGGAACGGTACCGTTCGCTCGGAGCGAAGATACCCAAGGGCGTGCTGCTCGTCGGGCCTCCGGGCACCGGCAAAACGCTGTTGGCCAAGGCGGTCGCGGGTGAAACGGGGGTGCCGTTTTTCAGCCTCTCGGGATCCGACTTCGTCGAGATGTTCGTAGGCGTGGGCGCGGCCCGGGTTCGGGACTTGTTCGAGCAGGCGGCCCAGCAGAGCCCGTGCATCATTTTCATTGATGAGATCGACGGCATCGGCAAGTCGCGCGGCGGTTCGGCGGCGCTGGGTGGGCACGACGAGCGGGAGCAGACCCTGAATCAGCTCCTGTCGGAGATGGATGGGTTCGATGCCCGCTCGGGTATTGTGATCGTCGCGGCGACGAACCGGCCCGAGGTGCTCGATCCGGCCCTGGTTCGCGCTGGTCGGTTCGACCGGCAGGTGGTGGTCGATCGCCCGTCGGTCGACGGACGGCTCGCGATCCTCAAGGTTCACGCTCGTCAGGTCCGGCTCGCGGAGACGGTCGACCTGTTCGTGGTGGCCCGGCGGACCCCGGGGATGGTCGGCGCCGACCTAGCGAAGGTCGTCAACGAGGCGGCGTTGGCGGCGGCTCGGCAGCACCGAACCGAGGTCACTCAACACGACTTCGAAGAAGCGGTCGACCGAATCCAGCTGGGGCTCGAGAAGCAAGGGCGCGCGATGAGCGAGGTCGAAAAGCGGCGGGTCGCGTTCCACGAAGCCGGTCACGCGCTGGTGGCCATGTCGGTCGATAAGGCTGACCCTGTGCACCGCGTCACTATCATTCCGCGTTCGATCGGCGCTTTGGGCGCCACATTGCAGCTGCCCACCGAGGACCGATACCTCCTGCTCAAGAGTGAGCTGGAAGACCGGATCGCGGTCATGCTCGGGGGCCGGGCGGCCGAGCGATTGGTGTACGGAGAGACGTCGTCGGGGGCCTCGAACGACCTCGAGCGAGCGACCGAGACCGCCCGGCAGATGGTGACCAAGTTCGGCATGAGCGATCGTCTCGGCCCTCTGAGCTACGGCCGGGCCCGCGGCGCTCGCTATCTCGAAGGGATGGGTGAAGAGCGCAATTACTCGGAGGCCACGAGTCAGCGAATCGATGCGGAAATCCATGAGATCCTGGTCGCCCAGGACCGTCGTGCTTCCGACGTCCTGGAGCGTCGGCGAGCGGTCCTCGACGCGATCGTGGAGCGGCTCCTCGAAGAAGAGACGCTGAACGCCGAAGCGTTGCAGGCTCTCGTGAATCGGGCCGAGACCTGAGCGACAACATGCCGCCGGCGTCCTCATCTGTGTCGCCAACGGTAGTTGTATCGACTGTGGTCGAGGCCCATGTTAGTCCCCTGACCCATGGCAACTGAGCGGTACGAGGTGGCGGTCGTCGGGGGCGGCCCCGGCGGCTATGTCGCCGGCATCCGGCTGGGGCAACACGGCAAGAAGGCGGTCGTCATCGAGCGCGAGCACATGGGCGGCGTTTGCTTGAACTGGGGGTGCATCCCGTCCAAGGCTCTCATCCACGCGGCCAACCTTCGAACCGAAGTCGACCACTTTGGCGACGTCTTCTCCGGGGTGCCGGAGGTTGATTCCACCAAGCTCCAAGCTTGGAAAGATGACATCGTCAAGAAACAGCGGAAGGGCGTGTCGAGCCTTCTGAAGGCGAACAACTGCGACGAGCGCATGGGCGAGGCTGTCCTGACCGGGCCCCACGGGCTCACGGTCACCGGCAGCGACGGCGAGACCACTGAAATCGGCTTCGATAGTCTCATCTTGGCGACCGGCGCCTCCATCATCGAGCTGCCGAGCTTTCCCTTTTCGGAGCCCTTCATCGGATACGCGCGAGACGCCGTCTCATACGATCCGGTGCCCGAGAATCTCGTTATCATCGGTGGGGGCGTCATCGGGTGTGAGCTCGGGATGGCCTACGCCAAGCTCGGGTCGAAGGTGACCATCGTCGAAATGCTCGACACGATCCTGCCGGGCACCGATAAAGACCTCCTTCGTCCGATTACGAAGAGCATGAAGAAGGCCGGCTTGACGCTGCTGACCAACGCCAAGGCCAACGGGTACACCCAAAGCGGCGACGGAGCCGACGTCGAGGTCGAGCTCAAGGACGGAACGAAGCAGACCATCTACGCCGACCAAATCCTGGTCGCGGTAGGCTTTCGGCCCAACACCCAGGGCCTCGGTCTCGAGCATGCCGGGGTGGTGCTCGATGACCGCGGTTGGATCACCGTAGACAAACAGTGTCGAACCAATGTGCCCCATATCTACGCGATCGGCGACGTGACCGGTCCGCCGCTGCTGGCGCACCGCGCCAATCACATGGGCGAAGTCGTCGCGGATGTGATCGCGGGTCATGCGGCGGCGTTCGACGTCATGGCGATGCCGCTCGGCGTGTTCACCGACCCCGAAGTCGCGCAAGCCGGCCTGACCGAAGCGGATGCGAAGTCAGCGGGCTACGACGTGCGCGCCGGGCTGTTCCCGCTGACCGCACTCGGGCGAGCGGCGACGATGAACGCGACCGACGGCGTGGTGAAGGTGGTGATCGATGCGGCCAGCGACGTCATTCTCGGCGTCGGTATCACCGCCTATAACGCGAACGACCTGATCGGTGAGGCCTGTCTGGCCCTCGAGATGGGGGCGGTGGCCGAGGATGTCGCGGCCACCGTGCATGTGCACCCGACGCTGTCGGAGGGTGTAATGGAGGCCGCGAAAGCGGCGCGTGGTGAAGCGCTCCACATCATCAACCGGCGCCGCTGATGTGCGCGCCCTGGAGGTCATCCGTTGGCCGGGGTTGACCCCGTACGCGGAAGGGCTCGACCGTCAAGACGCTCGGCAACGAGCACGCTTGGCGGCAGAGGTGCCCGATGTCCTGTTCATTCTTCAGCATACGCCCGTCTTCACGATGGGGCGGCGAGCTGCTGAAGCGCACATTCTCGTTTCTCGCGAGCGCTTGCAGCAACAGGGCATCGAGGTCTGGGAGAGTGGCCGAGGGGGTGACGTGACGTACCACGGCCCCGGCCAGCTCGTTGGCTATCCCATCGTCGACCTCCGCCCTGACCGAAAAGACGTGCGTCGATACGTTCATGACCTCGAGCAGATCATGATCGATACCTGTGCCGAGTTCGGTATCGCGGCCGGTAGGGTCGACGGGCTCATCGGGTGCTGGATCGAGGGGCAACGAAAGATCGGAGCGGTGGGGGTTCGCATCAGCCGCTGGGTGACTCAGCACGGCTTCGCGCTCAATCTATCGAGGGAAGTGCAGGACGCTTTCCGGCTCATCGTACCTTGCGGCATCACCGATCGCGCGGTGACCTCGCTGGAGCAGGAGCTCTCGTCGACGGTACCGTCATTCGAAGAGGTGGCGGAAGTCGTCGAACGTAGTTTTCGGGCCCGGTTCGGCGGCCGTCCCTCCGGCTAGCCAACCAACGGGAGACGTTGTCAATGTGGGACGAACGGTACAGTCAACCCGGTTTCGCGTACGGCGAAGCACCCAACGACTTTCTCGTCGAAGTCGTGGATCGACTGCCGCGTGGCCGCGCCCTTTGCCTCGCTGAAGGTGAAGGACGCAACGCCGTCTTCCTGGCCGAACGGGGCTTCGACGTCACGGCCGTCGACCTGTCGCCAGTCGGACTTCAGAAGGCGGAGGGGCTCGCCGAGCGTCGCGGGGTCAGGATTGCAACGGAAGTCGCGAATCTCGCCGACTACATGATCGCGCCGCAAAAGTACGAGGTCGTGGTTTCGATCTGGGCGCACACTCCGCCGGCGATCCGGCGGCGCATTCACGGGTTGGTGGTCGCCGGGCTGAGAATCGGGGGCATGCTCGTCCTCGAAGCCTATCGGCCCGAGCAGGTCGGGCGCGGTACCGGCGGCCCACCGGTTCCCGAGCTGACGATGAAACTGTCGGACCTCGCATCCGAGTTGACCGGACTCGCGCTCTTGGAGGCGCGGGAGGTCGATCGGCAAGTGCGCGAAGGGACGTATCACAACGGCATGAGCGCGGTCGTTCAAGTGCTCGCGGAGAAGCAGCCATGATCAAACGCTGTTCGTCGGGCCGGCCGGGCCCCCAGATTTCTATGGTCTTGCTTCTGGCAACGGGAGTGGCCGTGACCTCGGGATGTCCCCAGAGTTCCGATGATCGGTCCGGGAAGCGGCCGTCGAGTTCTGGTGCAGTGGCCACCGGGACCCGTTCGGCACCGGATGAATCGACCGCCCTTCAGGGGCTGGCGTCGACGTCTGAAGAGGACGATTCAGGGACGACGGCCGAGACAGACTATCTGACGACTTCCGGACCGGCGTCCGACTTGATCGCCATCGCTCGCCTCGCTGACGCGTGGACGAATCGAAAAAGCATCGCGACCGCCGTCTCGGATCTGGGGCTGCTGGTCGCGACGGGCTCGACAGCCGTCAACCTCGAACCGGCGGCTCTGGCGGACGTCAAAGGGAACCCTCCGCCCATGCCGACCGACGAATGCCCGACCGCGAACCTCAATCAAGCGAGTGGGGAGACCTTCCTGTCCACCTATTACGCGAGGACGGCCAAGGTTTATCCATGGCCTTCGACGCGGCCGGAGTGGGAAAAGCTGCGCTGCTACGGAATCGTGAATGACCGTGACGCGCCGGTTCGGGTGTGCGTCGACGGCCAAGCGCCGAGCGCGGTTCGGGTTCGCGCGATCGAGACCCGTGATACCGACAACACCGGAGATGTCGACCGGCCACCGAGCGAAGCACCGGGATACGATCGGGCTCTTCCGAAGACCGTTCCGTCGGGACTGCCGCGGGCCGTCACGTCGACGGTGCCGATCTACAACGTGGTGTTGGTCCCGCAAGGTCGTCAACTCGAAGCTCGAGCCGAGCCTCGGCCCGGCGCATCAGTGGTAACAACCCTGTCCGCCGATTCGAGGTCGCTGATGGGCACCGGCGAATCGGTGGGTCAAGGGCTGTCACGGTGGGTTCAAATCCAGACCACAGAGGGGCCAGCCTGGGTCCGGCGCCAAAACCTCGCCCGGGTGCGTTCTCGAGGCGAGATCGTCGCCGATTCTCGGTACGAGCAGGTGCCGCTCGCCCTTCTCGATGCGCTGGGTCGCGCGAAAAATCCGGACCTCGGAATCCGCGGATTATATGTCATGCACTTCGCCGACCCGGTTCACATCACAGCGGACGAGTGGTCGACGGCCGTAGTCGAAAAGAAAAACTTCAATAGCGCCGCTTGTGAAGCGTGTGTGGCCGGTACCCTGCAAGACCTTCTGGATATGGCGTTGACCGATACTTTGCGGGATGCAGCTGCAGTTCGTGCAGTTGGGACTATGCAGCACGGACCGAACCGAAGTTGGTTGGTGCCCTTGGAGTTTTCGGGCTTCAACCTCGTCACGGTCTACGATCCGCAGGACACGGACTGCATAGGCTACGACTGGAAGACCGTCGCTTTCTTCTTTGATGAAGAAAACGGAGCGCCCAAAATCGTCGGCGTGGGCTTCGATTCCTGGAGCCCGTGACCCGCCCCACTCGGCCGTTATCTGAATTGAAGGTTGATTTTATCCGCTAATCTACAGAGCTTCCGAGTCACCGACCTGCGGTGACTGATATGAAGCGAGCAACACTTTCGTCGTCGATCCTCGCGAGCGGGCTGCTCGTCCTCACCGCAGGATATCCTGCGAGCGCCGCTCCGCCCAAACTTCCCGACTCCGGACCGATCGTTCTTCGACTCGAAGAGGCGGTCGAAATCGCGATGGTCTACAGCTACTCGCTGCGCGAGGCGCGCCTCGAGGCCGATGATATCCGGGAGCAAGTGCGTCAGGCATGGTCACCGGTCTGGCCCCAGATCGATGGTTCGGCGAGCTATACCCGAAACATCACCGCCCCCAATCCCTTCGCCGGTAGCGGTGCTGGAAATGCGTTCGGCGCATTCGATCCGGTGGGCTGGCTGGCTTTCAATGAGCAAGCCCGACTCGATGGCAACGACACCATCTCGCTGATGGAATTTCAAGACCGAAGCGAGCAAGCCCTCGCGAACGCCGGCGTGATCGTCGACCCTGACGCGAACCCATTCTTGGTGGAGAACCAGTTCAACTTCAATCTCACGGTTCGTCAGGTGCTCTACGACGGCGCTGTGTTTTCCGGACTGCGGGGCACCTCGGTGGCTCACGACCTGGCCGACGCAGGCGTCGACGTCGAGATGCTGAACACGATTCGTGACGTCGCTTCCGCGTTCTACGGGGCGTTGCTGTCCGAGCAGCAGACGACGATCCTCGAAAAGAGCGTCGCCCGGGCGCAGGCGACCGTCGACGAGACCGAAAAGCGGGTCGAACAAGGAGTCGTGCCCCAGTTCGAGCTTTTGACGGCCGAGGTCGAGCTCGCAAATCTTCAGACCGAGTTCGCGCGGGCTAAGAACGCCGCCAACCGGTCGCTGAACGATCTCCGCCTGCTGATAGGGCTGCCCGCCGACAGACCCCTGAAACTGCGGGGTGAGCTCAGTTTCGACGGCGCCGAACTCGATGTGCCCACCACCGAGGAAGCGGTCGGGGTGGCCTTGGAGAGCCGACCCGACGTCAAGGAGGCCGCGCTGACTGTAAGGTCCCTGGAGATTCAGGAGTCGGCGACGTGGGGGCGGTATCTCCCTCGTCTCGAGGCGATCGCCAACCTGTCGTATCTCGGTTCGATTCCCGATGACCGAACGATTACGCTGTCGACCGACAATCCCGACGACCCCTTCGAGCTGCGCGCCGAGACCACCGACTTCTTCTCGGATTCATTCTGGTTCTCCAGCATTTCGGTCGGCGTGCAGCTCGAATGGGAGATCTTCGAAGGCCTCCAGGTCACTTCGCAGCTCGAGCGCGACCGGCTCGCGACTCAGAGGTCGCGGATTCAGCTCGAGCGTCTCCGCTCGCTCGTTCGGATCGAGGTGCAACAGAGCTTGCTCGACCTCAGCACGGCTCGGCAACAGATCGCAACGCAGGAGCGGAATCGGGAGCGCGCCGAGTTAAACTATAGTCATGCGCAGACTCGAGTGCGGGAAGGGGTCTCGAACCAATTCGAACTCCGGCAAGCCTCGGAACAGCTCGACGAGAGTCGCTTCAATTACTTACAAGCGGTCCACGACTTCCTCGTGGCTCGCGTAGCCTACCTGGTGGCCATCGGGACTCCGCCGGTTCTTGGGAGTAACGCGCAATGAGAGATAGTCTTCGAATTCTCATGGTGACGGCGGTTGCTGCTTCCGCGGTCAAGTGCACGGTGGGTGGACGCAACGACACCAAGTCGGTCGACGCGGGAACCGCGGATCGCGCCCCTCAGGTCGAAACCCTCGCTATGGAGCCTCGACGGTTCGTGGAACAAATCGAGGTCACGGGGCGAACCGAGGCCATCCGAGACGCGGTGTTGTCTGCCCAGACGGCGGGCACGGTCGAAAATCTGGTCGAGCTGGGCGCCAAGGTCAAAAAAGGCGATGTGCTGGCGCGGCTCGACCCGGTCTTGATCAATGCGCAGGTTCGTCAGGCGAAGGCGGCCGTCGAAGCGGCGCGAGCGGCGAAAGCGCTCGCCCAGGAGACCTACGACCGGCAAAAGCCTCTGTATGAGAAAAAGATCATCAGCGCCCTCGAGTTTCGAAGAATCCAGTCGGACCTGGCCGCCGCCAAGGCGCAGCTGGCCGAGGCACAGGCCGGCTTGGCGCAGGCGAATAAGAGCCTCGAAAATACGCTGGTGACCGCGCCCTTCGACGGAATCGTCGAGGTTCGCTATGTCAAAGAAGGCGAGCAGGTGGCCCCCGGAGTCCGCATCCTCCGGTTGACGAACAGCCGCAAGATGAAAGTGAAGGCCGGCGTTCCGGAGCGCTACGCGGCCGACATCAAGGAGGGTCGAGTCGCTTCGGTGCGGTTCAACGCCTACGGCATCGAGCCTCGAACGGGAAAGCTGACCTTCGTAAGCTCGGTCATCGATCCGGCCAGCCGCACCTTCGATGTCGAGCTCGAGCTGGTCAATCGGGATAGAATCCTGAAACCGGAAATGGTGGCTCGAGTCCTCGTAAACAAGACCGTGGTCGACGACGCGATGGTCATTCCGCTGACCGCGGTCATTCGCGACGAAGAGGGAACCAGCGTGTTTGTCGTCGTACAGACGGACGGGGTACCGGTGGCGCAGCAACGGGCGATCGAGCTCGGGGTCTCGTCGGGTGACGAGATCGTGGTAGCCGGAGGCCTGGAGGCGGGCGACGAAGTCGTGGTCCTCGGGCAAAATGAACTCACGCGGGGTGATATCGTCCGAATCACGCGCCGCCATGATGCCCAGGCTCGCACCCCGTAGCCGGCGAATGATTCGAGGAGCCATTCGATGAGATCAGTCATCGCGTTAGCCATTCAGCTGCGGACCGCGGTCTGGGTATTGATGGCGCTGTTCGTTTTCGGCGGATTGTTTGCCTACATCACGATCCCCAAGGAGTCGCAACCCTCCATCGAAATCCCGAACATCGTCATAACGACCCTGTATCAGGGAGCGAGCCCCAACGATATCGAGAGCCTGGTGACCCAGGTGATCGAGCAAGAGATTCAGTCGATCAACGGTATCGAAAAGATCGAATCGTCCTCGAATGAAGGTGTATCGACCATCGTCATCGAGTTCGATCCTACGGTGTCGATGGACGAGGCAAATCAGCGGGTCCGCGAAAAGGTAGACTTGGCCAAACCGGATCTCCCGCCCGAAGTCGAAGAGCCGGTCGTGAGCGAGATCGATATTCAAGAGTTCCCTATCATGAATATCAATCTGGCTGCAGATTACTCACTGGCCCGGCTGAAAGAGATCGCCGAAGACCTCGAAGACAAGTTCGAGGCGATCCCGTCGGTGCTCGAAGTCGATCTCATCGGGGGTCTCGAACGGGAAGTGCAGGTGAATGTCGACCTTCTCCGTCTTCAAGGTTACAACATCGAATTCGATGACATCATCGACACTCTTCGACGGGAAAATGCGAACGTGCCGGGCGGATCAGTCGACGTCGAGCACCTCAATTACCTGGTTCGCGTCAACGGCCAGTTTAGTGATCCGGCCGAGATTCGAGACCTGGTCATCACCGCTCCGGGGCAGACTCCGGTGTACATCCGTGACGTCGCCGAAGTCGTTTTCGGATTCAAAGACCGAACGACCTACTCACGCCTGAAGGTTCTTCGACAGAAAGATGAACGCGGTGATTACCGCGAGGTCGAGCAAGATGATTATTTGCAAGTCATCACGCTGGCTGTAAAAAAGCGGCCCGGGGAGAATATCCTGGATACCAGCACCGCCGTGCTGAAAGTCCTCGATGACGTCCGGTTGCCGCGTGGGACGCAGGTCTTGATCACCGGCGATCAGAGCGAAGACGTTCGGCGCCTCGTCAAAGACCTCGAGAACAACATCATTAGCGGCATCCTCTTTGTGGTGGCGGTTTTGCTGTTCTTTCTCGGTGTTCGTAACAGCGTATTGGTCGGCATCGCGATTCCGTTGTCGATGTTCATCAGCTTCATCCTGTTCATGGCGATGGGGTACACGTTGAACTTCATCATCTTGTTCAGCCTGATCATCGCGCTGGGCATGTTGGTCGACAACGCGGTGGTCATCGTCGAAAATATCTACCGGTTCCTCGAGGAAGGGCACAGCACCTGGGAAGCAGCTCTCAAGGGCGCCGGAGAAGTCGGTAATGCGGTGACCGCGTCGACGCTGACCACCGTAGCGGCGTTCATTCCGATGCTGTGGTGGCCGGGTATCATCGGCGAGTTCATGAGCTACATGCCGTTGACGCTCATCGTGACCCTTTCGAGTTCGTTGTTCGTTGCGATCGTGATCAATCCGGTCGTCACGGGATACTACGCTCGGGTCGAAGGTCAGGAAGACGCACCGAAGTCCAACCGCCTGCAGGCCATCATTCGATGGGGGCTGCTGATCATCGTGCTGATCATGATCGCCCTCACGAACCTGGTAACGGCCGGCGTGCTGGTCGGGGCGGGCCTTATCGCCTATCTGGCTCATATTCTCGTGATGCGGCACATCGCGGAGCGCTTCGTGCAGGCACTCTTGCCTCGGGTCGTCGACTTCTACCGCGGGTTCCTCACGACAGTTCTGGAGCGCGACTACTACTTGCCGTTCGCGATGTGGCGCAACGCAACCGGGATCGTCGCTTTGGCGGTGGCGGTCGGATTGGGGGTTCTTACGCTCTTGGCCGTGATGCTCGAGGCGGGTCCAGGGGCGTGGGTTATTTCAGGCCTGCCTGCGGCCATGGCGGCCAGCATCGGATTGTCGTGCGTGGGCCTGCACACTTTCGAGACCGTCCTGCTCGGCCGGATGGGCTCGGTCAAAGCCGGCGTACTGGGGTTGGTGGTCGTCGGGGCGGTGCTGGGGTTGATCTCGCTATCCACTCCGGTCGAGGTGGCGACCCTGGTCGCGCTGCTAGGGACTCCTGTCCTCGTCATTCTGATCGGTCTGTTCGGTCGACTGGTGACCGGCGACGTGCGCTATCTGATCCTGACCGACAATCGCGCCAAGCTGCTGAACACGGTTCTCGGCGGTTTGATGGTCATCTTGGGGCTCTATTTCGTCGCGCCAACCGGGGTTGAGTTCTTTCCGGATACGGATCCGAATCAGGTGCGGGTAGTGGTGACCGGGCCTCTGGGGATGAACCTCGAAGCCGGCAATCGCCTGGCGACCGGCACCCACGGGCGGCTCGACGAGTTATTGGATAGAGACAGCCGCGTTCAGGAGAACCTCGAGAACCTCTTGGTCAACGTCGGAGTGGGCTCCGACGGTGGGTTCGGCGGAGGCTCCAGGAGACCTGAGCGCAGCATCATCTCGATGAATCTGGTCGAATTCAACGATCGCATCGAACCCAGTCGAACGACCCTACGAAAGATCCGAAGTCGGCTTGACGGCCTTCCGAGCGCGGACATCGAGATTACCAAAGACCAGCAGGGGCCACCGACGGGTCCGCCGGTGAATATCGAGGTCACGGGGCCCGAGTTCACGAAGATCGTGGCGATCTCGGCCCAGATCAAAGAGCTCATGTCGGAATGGTCGGAGTCGGGCGAGATTCCCGGCCTGGTCGATATCCGCGACAACATCAACGCTGGCCGCCCCGAGATGGAGGTGAAGGTCGACCGCGAGCGAGCGGCCCGGTTCGGGTTGAACACCCAGCAGATCGCCCTGTTGGTGCGAACGGCGGTCAACGGAACCAAGGCGAGCACGTTCCGTGACGGCGACGATGAGTTCGACATTACGGTGCGCCTGCGGAAGGATGATCGCAGCAGCCTGGAGAGCGTACAGAATCTGACCATCCTTCACGAAGGCCGACAGATTCCGCTGGTCGCGGTGGCCGACCTCGAGCTCTCGAGCGGTCTCGGGAGCATCACTCGCAAAGACCTCTTGCGGGTGGTGACCGTCTCGGCCAACGCAGCGACCGGGTACAATGCCTCCGAGATTCGGGCGAAGGTCGCAAAGCGCCTGGCTGGCCTCAAAGCCGAGCTTCCTTCTGATTACTCGATGAAGTTTACCGGGGAGAGCGAAGACCAACAGAAGTCCTTTGCGTTCCTGTTCACCGCGTTGCTCGTCGGTGGTGCCCTCATCTCGATGATTTTGATCGCTCAGTTCAACTCCATCAATGGCCCCCTGGTGATCATGGTGGCGGTCGTGCTCAGCCTGATTGGGGTGTTGCTCGGCCTCCTGATCACGCGGACCCCGTTTGGTCTGTTCACGTTCATCGGCATCATCAGCCTCGCGGGTATCGTGGTGAACAACAATATCGTGCTGATCGACTACGCGATGCAGTTGCGAGCCTTAGGCTACGAAAAGCGTGACGCGATCGTCACCGCCGGGGCGACCCGCCTCCGCCCGGTGCTCCTGACCGCGCTCACCACCGTGCTCGGCCTGATACCTTTGACGTTCGGAATCAACGTCGACTTCATCGGGCTATTGACCGAATTCGAGCCCGACTTCCGCATCGGGTCGGCGTCGACCCAGTTCTGGGGGCCCATGGGGACGGCGATCATCAGCGGTCTGACCTTTGCGACCTTCCTGACCCTCGTCATCGTGCCGGTGATGTATTCGCTCATGGACTCGGTCGAGAAGCGCTTCACGTCGCCTTCTGAGCCGGCCTCTGATCCACGGTCCGAGTCGCCGACCCACGACCCGACGCAGGCCAACCTGCTGATCGATGGCACCGACGCTTGACGCTCAACCCGCTCACCCCTAACGTCCGCGCCAGCATGGCGTTCGAGTTCAAGTTGCCCGACATTGGCGAGGGCGTGGTCGAGGGTGAAATCGTCAAGTGGTTGGTCAAGCCGGGCGATGCCATCGATGTCGACCAGCCGGTGGTCGAGGTGATGACCGACAAAGCAACGGTCGTCATTCCCTCGCCGATCAAGGGAACGGTCCGGGAGACTCGGGGCGGCGAAGGTGATTTGGTTGAAGTCCACTCCATCATCTGCCTGATCGACCAAGCAGGGGCTCCTCCACCCGCCGCCGCTGGGGCGAGCAGCGCGGGGGCGGGTCCCGCTTCGCCCGCCGTGCCATCTTCGGCAACCGTCACCGCCGAACCGGCCTTCGAGAAGTCGACGGAGGGCACCGGCAAGGTGCTGGCCGCACCCGCTACGCGGCGGTTGGCGCGGGAGCTCGGCGTCGACCTCGGGTTGGTCGCGGGGAGCGGCCCGGCGGGCCGAATCCTCGAAACCGACGTTCGTGCATTCGCGCAGACGCCGACTTCCGGATCCGCACGCTCTCCGACCGGTGAGCCGGCAGCAGTGGGTGCGACGACGTCGCCGATGCCCCCCGCGGCCCCACTGTCGTTGCCGGGCGACGTCGACGAGCGAATTCCAGTCCGAGGACTTCGCCGCCGAATCTGGGACAAGATGGCGCAATCGGCGTTTACCGCGGCCCACTTCACCTTCGTCGAGGAGTGCAATTGCGCGGCGCTCGTCGAGCTGCGGCAGCGGTTCAACGACCGCCTCCTGGCGGGAGAAGGCAAGCTCAACTACCTGCCCTTTATCGTCAAGGCGGTGGTGGCGTCCCTTAAGAAGTACCCGATGCTCAATGGCCACGTCGACGACAAAGACCTGGCGTTCATTCAGCGGGGGCAGAACCACATCGGGGTCGCGGTTTCGTCGGATCGCGGGCTGATCGTTCCGGTTGTCCGACACGCCGATCGGCGGTCGATTCTCGATGTGAGCGCGGAGATCCTCCGGCTCGCGGAGGCAGTCCGAACCAACACCCTGACTCCGGAAGACCTCGGTGGCTCGACCTTTACCATCACGAGTTTGGGTAAAGATGGCGGTATCTTCGCCACGCCGATCATCAACTATCCCGAGGTTGCGATCCTGGGCGTTCATAAGATGCAGAAGACGCCCGTCGTGACCGACGACGACCAGATCGTCATCCGGCCCATGATGAACCTGTCGTTGTCCTTCGACCATCGCTTGATCGATGGCCACGTCGGCGCGGAGTTCACCTACTCCGTCATTCGGTATCTCGAAGATCCGGACCGCTTGATGATGGAAATGGCGTAAGCTGCTCGGCGCGATGCTGATCGCGAAGAACCCGCGCGAGACCGTCGCCTACCCAGGCCTACACCAGGTGCTGGCCGCCGACGGGGGTCTGGTCGGAGACCTGCCCGCCAACCTCGAGCCGGACCTTATGCGGCGTATGTACCGATTCATGCGCCTCAACCGGGTCATCGACGACCGGATGGTCGCCGCCCAGCGCGAAGGGCGGATCGATTTCTATCGTCCGTGCACCGGTCAAGAAGCGCCGCCGGTAGGCACGGCCGCCGCCCTGCGCGAAACCGACTTGGTCTTTCCGGCCTTTCGCGAGGGCGTCGTCCTGCTGTATCGTGGCTTCTCGCTCGAGGCTTACGTAAACCAGCTGTTCGGGAACGACGGCGATGTTCTGAAAGGGCGACAGATGCCGGGCCACCACTCCGATCGCGGCGCCGGGGTCGTGTCTCGATCGACCTCGATCGGCTCCCAAGTCACGCAGGCCGTCGGTGCGGCTTGGGCCGCCCGGCTTCGTGGTACCGAGCAAGTCGTCGTGGCCTTCATGGGAGACGGCGCGACGTCCAGCGCCGATTTTCATACAGCGCTCAATTTTGCGGGGGTCTACCGGGTTCCGTGCGTGCTGGTCTGCCAGAATAACTACTGGTCGATGTCGGTGCCCAGCAAGCGCCAGACAGCGGCTCGCACCTTGGCCGAAAAGGCGGTGGCTTACGGTGTGCCTTACGCCCGGGTAGACGGCAACGACGTGCTCGCGGTCTTCGAGGCGGCGCGGGAGGCCGCCGGTCGAGCGCGTACCGACGAAGGGCCAACCTTCATCGAGATGGTGACGTACCGGGTCGCGGCCTACTCTGGCGAAGACGAACCGACGAAGTATCGAGACGCTGACGAGGTCGACAGCTGGAAAGAACGCGACCCGATCGACCGCTTCCGACGTTTCTTGATGGACGAAAAGCACTGGTCGGACGCCGACGAGACGTGGTTGACCACGGAGCTCGAGGCGTCGATGACCACCGCGTTGACCGCCGCCGAGCGGCGCCCCCGGCTTTTGCCGACCACCATCTTCGAGGACGTCTATGCGACCCCGCCCTGGCACCTGCGCGAGCAGGCGGCAGATCACTCGGATCGCTAGGGTTAGCGAGGCTGCGCCTCAAACGCTCGAGTTCATTCGCGATTCCGTGCTGG
>CAZFIV010000084.1:5066-32831 GCA_964519665.1 uncultured Myxococcales bacterium | reverse complement strand
CCGGCTACATCGTCGCGGCCGAGGAGCAGGGGGTCGCGCAGGACCAACTGAGCGGCACCATTCAGAACGACATTCTGAAGGAGTTCATGGTCCGCAACACCTATATCTATCCGCCGGCGCCCTCGATGCGGATCATCTCGGATATCTTCGGCTACACCTCGACCAACATGCCGAGGTTCAACAGCATCTCGATCTCGGGGTACCACATGCAGGAGGCGGGGGCGACGGCCGACCTCGAGCTCGCGTACACCTTGGCCGACGGCGTCGAGTACACTCGGTGCGGTCTGGCCGCCGGCCTATCGATCGACGGGTTCGCACCGCGCCTGTCGTTCTTCTGGGGTATCGGCATGAACCTCTTCATGGAGGTCGCCAAGCTCCGGGCCGCCCGAGCGCTATGGGCGAAACTGATCCGGCAGTTCGAGCCTCAGAACCCCAAGTCGCTGTCGCTTCGAACCCACTGCCAGACGTCCGGATGGAGCCTCACGGCGCAAGACGTTTACAACAACGTCATCCGCACCTGCGTCGAGGCCATGGGCGCGACCCAGGGGCACACTCAGTCGCTTCACACCAACGCCCTCGACGAGGCGCTGGCCCTGCCCACCGATTTCAGTGCCCGTATCGCTCGCAACACGCAACTGTTCCTGCAGCAAGAATCCGGTACCTGCCGGGTCATCGACCCTTGGGCGGGCAGCTATTACGTCGAGCGCCTCACTCGCCAGCTCGCCGACCGGGCCTGGACGCACATCACCGAGGTCGAAAACGAGGGCGGCATGGCCAAGGCCATCGAGGCCGGCATCCCCAAGCTTCGCATCGAAGAAGCGGCCGCTCGGACCCAAGCGTGGATCGACTCCGGGCGCCAGACCGTCGTCGGGGTCAACAAGTACCAACTCGACGAGCAGGAGCAAGTCGAGGTGCTCAAGGTCGACAACTCGGCGGTCCGCGAACAACAGGTCGCGCAGCTCAAGCGACTGCGGGCGGAGCGAGACGAAGGCCGCGTGCAGGAGCGATTGCAGGCGCTGACCACCGCCGCCGAGCGCAACGACGGCAATCTGCTGGCGCTCGCCGTCGATGCGGCCCGCGATCGGGCCAGCGTCGGCGAGATATCGTTCGCGCTCGAAAAGGTGTACGGACGCCACCGAGCGACCACCCGGGGCATCATCGGCGTCTATCGGTCAGAGGCGGCCGGCCCCGACCAGAACCTCGACGGCATCCAGAAGAAGGTCGAGCGGTTCGAAGCCGAGGAGGGCCGTCGTCCGCGCATCCTGATCGCCAAGATGGGGCAGGACGGCCACGACCGCGGCCAGAAAGTCATCGCTTCCGCTTTTGCCGACCTCGGCTTCGACGTCGACATCGGTCCGCTCTTCCAGACGCCCGAAGAGACGGCTCGCCAGGCCGTCGAGAACGACGTGCATATCGTCGGCGCCAGCTCCCTGGCGGCGGGTCACCTGACGCTGGTTCCGGAGCTCAAAAAGGCCCTGGTCGACCTGGGCCGACCGGATATCCTGATCGTGGTCGGCGGTGTCATTCCTCCGGGCGACCACGAGGCGCTCAAGGCCGCGGGCGCAGCCGCGATCTTCCCGCCGGGTACCGTTATCAGCACCGCGGCCGAACGGCTCCTCGACACGCTCCTCGAAGACCGCGGGGACGCGACCCCGTGATTCGGCGTCCCGGCTTCGCGCTCGAGGCGTTGATTCCGGCGATCCGCCGAGGCGACCGCTCCGCGGTCGGTCGCGCCATCACCCTGGTCGAGAGCCGGCGTCCCGATCATCGGCGGCTCGCGCAGACCATGCTGCTCGAGCTGTCTCAGGCCGCGCCGTCGGATGAGCGGATCTACCGGGTCGGTATCACCGGCGTGCCGGGGGTCGGCAAGTCGACTTTCATCGAGTCGTTCGGCATGAATCTGCTCGAGGCCGGGCATCGGGTGGCGGTGCTGGCCGTCGATCCCAGCAGCAGCCGCACCGGGGGAAGCATCCTGGCCGACAAGACCCGCATGCAGGAGCTCAGCCTAGATCCGCGGGCGTTCGTCCGCCCATCGCCGTCTTCGGGCACGCTAGGGGGCGTCACCCGCTCGACTCGAGAAACGATGGCCGTGGTCGAAGCGGCGGGGTTCGATGTGGTGCTGGTCGAGACGGTGGGCGTCGGTCAGTCCGAGACCGCCGTTGCCGACATGGTAGACTTCTTCTTGGTGTTGATGCTCGCGGGCGCGGGCGACGAGTTCCAGGGCATCAAGAAGGGCGTCCTCGAGCTCGCCGACCTTTTGGCCGTGAACAAGGCGGACGGCAACAACGCCGTGCGCGCGCACGAAGCCGCGGCTCAGTATAAGAGCGCCCTCGCGATGTTCGCACCGCGGTCGCCTCGGTGGCGGCCGCCGGTCCTCACGTGCTCGGGGCAGACCAACATCGGGCTCGACGAAATCTGGCAAGCCGTCCTTCGGCATCGGGAGACCTTCGAAGCATCCGGCGAGCTGGCCACGCTGCGGGCCGCCCAGCAGCGCCGTTGGATGTGGTCGATGGTCGAAGACGCCCTGGTTGAAGCCGTGCGCACGCAACCGAGCGTGACCCGGCTTCGGCGAGACCTCGAAGCCCGCCTCTCGACGGGCGAGACGACCGCCGCCCTTGGGGCCGAGGCGATCCTCGAAGTCTTTCGATGGCCAACGTCGACCCCGTGAGAGCCCCCTGAGGGCCCCGCCCGGCCCGGTGATGTCCGGGCTGACGGTCAGGGTGGGTTACCGCCACGGAAGACGCTTGCGGTCCGCCCAGTACGTCGGTGCGGGTGGGGCGAGCGCGATGAGTGCCTCTAACGCCTCGGCGTCGGCGTCCGTCCACTCGAGCTCGGCCGCCTCGATGTTGCTCCGCACCTGGGCCTCGGTCACCGCTCCGCTGAGGACCACATCGGCCCAAGGCTGGGCGAGCGCCGCCGCCAGCGCCCACGTGGAGACGGAGACGCGGTGACGCTCTTCCGCCGCCCTCAGCCCGACCGCCACCGCGGGGGGGAGGCCACTCAGGCCCCGCTCGGTCAGACGCCCGTTGGCCAACGCCTCCTTGATGACGACACCCATCCCTTCTTCGCGGGCGGTCAGCAGGGCGGCCCCTACCGACGGTTCGAGTGGATTCCAGGTGGCTTGCACCGTGTCGAAGAGCCGCTCACCATCCAGCTCGATCTCCAACGCCCGTTTCACAGTGTTGGCCTGCTCTGGACCGGTGACCGTCAATCCCATGCGAACCCCGTGGACGGCCTTGAGCTGCGCGAGGCCCTCGAGGACGGGAAGGTTTTCGAGCACCCCACTGTCCAGGGTTGCCGAGTGAATCTGGTATACGTCGAGATACTCCCACAAGTGCTGACGAGTGAGCTCCCACTGGTGCAATAAGCGTTGCAGAGAGTGTTCCTTGACCTCGTGGACCTCCGCGTCGACCTGCCAGTCGGCGGTATACGTGTAGCCCCACTTCGAAGAGACCACCACGTCGCCGGGGTCGAAGCCTCGGCGATCGAGCCACGCTCGCAGGAAGGCCTCGGCGCGCCCATATGAACGCGCCGCGTCGAACATCCGCACGCCTGCGTCATAGGCGGCGTCCAGCACGGCCAAGGCCCGAGACTCGAGCACGGCGACCGAGCGATCGAGCGGCAGGTCTTCGGTTCGACCGACGTTCATGTATCCGGGGCGGCCCAGGGCGGCCAGCCCGAGTCCCAGACGAGTAACCCGGAGGCCGGTTCGGCCAAAGTGGCGCGTACGGTTCATGTCCTCAGTTGTAGTGGCCGTGGGCCGCCAATGCCATCGGAACCCTGAGACACGGGGTTGCGAGCCGAGGGCCCCCCCTGGGCGCCCGCCGCGCAGACCGATCGAGCGGCGGTAACGTCGGGCTGGCGGTTCGGCGCCTGGGCTCTTTGGTTGAGCACCTGATCCCACCGTGGTACCGCGCCGGAGTGCGGCTGTACGGGTATTGGCGCAGTACGTCGAGCTGGCGGGTCCGGCTGGTGCTGGCCCTCAAGAACATTTCCTACGACAACCATCCGGTCCATCTGGTGAAGGACGGTGGCCACCAGCGGACCGCCGATTACCGTCCAAAGAACCCAATGCTGCAGGTTCCCGTGCTCGAGTGGACGGAAGAGGGCCGGACCCATCGGCTCGCGCAATCGGTAGCGATCTGCGAGTACCTGAACGAGCGCTACCCTGACCCGCCCCTATTGCCGGCCTCGATACACGTCCGGGCGACCGTCCGGCAGCTGGTCGAGACGGTGAACTCCGGTATTCAACCGATCCAGAATCTTCGGGTGCTGCAGGAGCTCAGCGCGGTCGGCGTGGACCGGGTCGAGTGGAGCGCACGGTGGATCCGCCGGGGATTCGAAGCTCTGGAAGCTCAACTGCTCGATACTTCGGGTCGATATTGCATGGGCGACACGATCACCCTGGCCGACGTCTTCGTGGTGCCCCAAATCTACAACGCTCGGCGGTTTGGGGTGGACCTCGCTCCGTTTCCGACCATTGTTCGGATCGACGCGACGTGTGCTGAAGACGCGGCGTTTCAGGCGGCCCACCCGGACCGCCAGCCGGACGCTCAGAAGCCAAACTGAACGCGACCGATCGAGGCTGGGCCCGACCGACCCGACGGGCGAGCGGCACCGAACGGTAGCCACTGACTGACGGAGGAAAGCGATGACTCAGGAAACGCTCGGCATCACTGGTATTGAAGCGGTTCATTACTTCGTACACGACCTGGAACGAAGCCGCCGATTCTACACGGAGCTCATGGACTTCTCGGAGCGCGGCCGCAGCGTCACCGACCTCGAAGACAGCGGGGAGCAAACGTCGGCGGTCTTCTCCGCCGGTCAGATCACCGTCATCTGTGCGCAGCCGACCGGAGACCAGGGACGGTGCGCGCGCTTCCTCAACCGGCACCCCGACGGCATCGGCAGCATCACGTTCCAGGTCGAGGACGTCGGTCGAGCCTTTCAGCTGATCGAGAAGCGCGGCGGAACGCCGATCTGCGACATTCAGCGGTTCGAGGATGATGGCGGCAAGCTGAGTTTCTTTTCGATCGCGACGCCCTTCGGCGATACCACGTTCCGCTTCATCCAACGGGACGGCTATCGAGCGCTGTTTCCGGGCATGGAAATCTACGATGCGCCGAAAGGCGGCGCCAACAAGTACGGTTTCGGGCAGATCGATCACATCACCTCGAACTTCAACACCATGGCGCCGGCCCTCTTGTGGATGGAGCACGTCATGGGCTTTCGGCGCTTCTGGGACGTCGAATTCCACACCACCGACGTCGCTCAGCACGGCCAGGTGGGCTCGGGCCTGCGCTCGGTGGTCATGTACGACGACCACTCCGGCGTGAAGTTCGCGAACAACGAACCCTGGCGGCCGTATTTCGAGTCGTCGCAGATCTACATCTTCGACTCCGACCACGGCGGTAACGGCGTTCAGCACCTCGCTCTCACGGTGCCCGACATCATCCACACCGTCCGCAACCTGCGGGGGAACGGGGTCGAGTTCATGCCCACGCCCAGCACCTACTACGACATGCTCCCGAAGCGCCTCGACGACCTCAAGATCGGCAGCATCGACGAGGACATCGAAGTCTTGCGAGAGCTCGAAATCCTCGTCGACGGTGAAGGCAAGAAGAGTTACCTTCTTCAGATCTTTTTGAAGGAGTCCGCGGGCCTGTACGGCGACCCCAAGGCCGGTCCTTTCTTCTACGAGATCATTCAACGAAAAGGCGATGAGGGCTTCGGTGCCGGCAACTTCCGCGCCCTGTTCGAGAGTATCGAGCGGCAGCAGCAGTCCGAGGGTCGACGCTGATGCTCGACCGCATCGTCGTCGGCGAAGTGCCCAAGAAGCACCACATCGCCCTGCGCGGCCCGGCGGGGGAGCTCCGGCACGAAGAGTGCCTGACCCGCGAAGGTTTCGATGGCGCGTACACGATCATGTACCATGTTCATCGTCCTCACACCCAGCGCGCCATCGATACCCGCGCCGGGTGGGCGTTGCCGAGTTCCGCGGGCCCCCGCCGGCTTCTGAAGCGCCACTTCAAGACGCCGAACCTCGCCGCCACCGAGGGGCCCGCAGTGAATGGGCGGGTGCCCCTGCTGTTCAATGACGACGTGGTCGTGTCGGTGGTACGGCCCACCGAGCCCGACCCCCTGTACTTCGTCAACGGCGATGGCGACGACCTGTACTACATCCATGCCGGTCGGGGCGTGGTCCGCAGTCAACTCGGCGACCTGCAGTTCGAAGCCGAAGACTACGTCTGTGTTCCAAAGGGCATCGTCCATCGCTTCATCCCCGATCCCGACGTCCCGCAATTCTGGTTGTCGATGGAATGTACGGGCGGCATCGGCCTGCTGAAACAGTGGCGAAACGAGACGGGGCAACTCACGATGGACGCCCCGTACTGCCACCGCGACTTTCGTCGGGTCAGCCTGCGGGAGCCCCAGGACGAAGGCCTGCGAGAGGTCGTCATCAAGCGCAGCGGCGCGTTTCACGGGTTCGAGTACGAGCACTCCCCTCTCGACGTGGTCGGCTTCGACGGCACCGTGTATCCGTGGGTGTTCCCGATCTTAAACTTCCAACCGCGGGCGGGGCTCGTGCATTTGCCGCCTACGTGGCACGGCACCTTCGCCGCCCGGGGCGCCTTGATCTGCAGCTTCGTGCCCCGGGTCGTCGACTTCCACCCGGAGGCCATCCCATGCCCGTATCCGCACGCCTCGGTCGACTGTGACGAGTTCCTCTTCTACGGCCGAGGAAACTTTACATCCCGCCGGGGCGTCGGGCCGGGGAGCGTGTCGTTTCACCCCGCGGGGATCGCGCACGGCCCTCATCCCGGCGCGTACGAAGCCAGCATCGGCTCCACCCGGACCGACGAGCTCGCCGTCATGATCGACACGTTCCGGCCTCTGGTCGTGACGCCAGCGGCGGTGGGCATCGAAGACCCGGGGTATCAGGACACATTCCGGTAGAGCTCACTGCAGCCGACGGCGCTGTTTTCGAGGTCGGCCCGGGAAGACCTCGATCGATGGACTTCTTACTCGCCCGTCGGTGGACACCGCACGAGGTGCTCGAAGTCGGTATGGTATACGTAACCTTGTCGCCCGTGGGCGAGCGCGATGATGTAGCCGTCGACGGTCCCCGAGCTCGTTGGGGCTGGAGCCTCGCCGCAGGCCAGACTCGAGTCGGCAAAGCGATACGGACGCCCACCGACCACCCGAATCGCGCTCTCCGGCACGCGCAGGTGGCGTGCGAGGTCGGCGCGGGCCTTTTCGGCCTCCGGCCTCCAGTCACGACTCACGGAGCCCAGGTCGCCGAGCACGCGCTTCGGAAGCGTCCGACACACTTTGGCGTAGCCTCGCCCCTCGTGCACGGAGAAGAGCGTGTCGTTCCATCGGAGAGTGATCCGATGTCCAGGGGTGACGACCATCAGATACTCTTGACCGGGCTCGGCACATCCGAGGCTCCCATCCCGCCATTCGACCGCCTCCACGGAGACCACCTCGATCTCCGACTCCGGGGCGCTCTTCGCCTTGGCTAGGGTTCGGATGGCCAGCGCCTCGACCTCAGCGAAACCTCCACGTTCGGTTCGCGTCGCCGTTCGCGTAGCCGTTCGCGTCGCCGATCGCATGACGGGTTGGGAAGCTGACGACGGCGCCGACGCGGGCTTCGAGGTCGTGCTGGGTGCTGCCGGCGCCTCGATGGCCCCGTTCCGACATCCGACGGTCGCCCAGATGACGGCGATCGCCACAAATAGCGAAATTAGCCCCCCTGGGCCTGTTTGGCGTACGTTCATGTTGATCCAACGGGTGACCATTGTCGCTCCCTCTCGCCACCCGATGGGCCGCGTAAAACACATGATCCCGACTACCTGCTTTGACAAACTGACACACCCAAAGTCCGGGCGCGAACCAAGCAAGCGAGAAACGAAGAAAGCGCATTTCGACGAAAGACGAATCAAGTTGTCTTACTGATAAACCATGTAGAAATGGTTTATGCAAAAAAAATCACTGAATCTCCTCGGCCGGGAAATCAGTAGGACGTGCGAACACTTATCACGACTTGGAGGGGGATCAGAGCATTCCGCATCTGGCTTCGCAACGTCGGCGAGTCTAGCCCCGTCGGGCGGGGAGTGCGGCGTCACACGAATACCGCCTCTCCGCCTCTTCAGATCCATGGGAAGGAAATGATGCTAAGAGCACCAGCATTCGCTTTGATTTTTGGTCTTGCCCTGACCACCCAGCCGACCGGTGTGTCGGCTGCCCCGGGCACCAGCAAGATGGCCGAGCCCGTGACGGGATCCGGCCTCGTTTATAGTCAGGTCAACCCTGCGCCGGCCGCCGGACCGGTCGAGGTCATCGTCCGTCTGTCGGAGGATCCGATCACCGCCGGCCGTGCAGCGATCGAGGCCGAGCAGCAGGCCTTCCTGGCCCGCGCGGCTCAGATCCCGAACACGACCGTCATCGCCCGGGTCAAGACCGTCCTGAACGCGGTCTTCCTCCGGGTCGACGCCGCCAACATTGAAACGATCGCCAGCGATCTCTCGGTCAGCCGTGTCGCCCCGGTCGGAGACTACGACCTCGACCTGAGCGAAACCGTTCCGTACATCGGCGGCAGCGCCGTCCAGGCCGCTGGCATCGACGGTACCGGGATTCGCGTCGCCGTTCTCGACAGCGGTATCGACTACCTGCACGCCGACCTCGGCGGCTCAGGCGACGTCGCTGAATACGCGGCCAACGATCGAGATATCATCGAGCCCGGCACCTTCCCCACCGCTAAGGTGGTCGGTGGTTTCGACTTTGTCGGTGAGACTTGGGACCGTGAAACGGTGACCGTTCTGTCGCCCGACCCCGACCCGCTCGACCTTGAAGGTCACGGCTCTCACGTCGCCGACATCATCGGCGGAGTGAACGGCGTCGCGCCCGGCGTGGAGCTGCTCGCGGTCAAGGTCTGCTCAGCGGTGGGCTCCGCCTGCTCGGGCATCGCGCTGATCCAGGGTATGGACTTCTCCGTCGACCCCAATGGCGACGGCGACACTTCGGACCGGGTCGACATCATCAACATGTCCCTCGGTGCGAACTACGGCCAGCCCTTCGACGACGATTTGTCGGCCGCCGTCGAAAACGCCACCAAACTCGGCGTCCTGACCGTCGCGTCGGCCGGTAACAGCGGGGATGTACCGTACGTCACCGGCACCCCCGCGGCCGCCAAGTCGGCGATCTCGGTCGCTCAGACCAATGTTCCGTCCGCCATCCAGGACCGAATGGAAGTCATCGAACCCGCCGATGATGCCGGCTTGTACGATGCTGTTCGTCAGCCCTGGTCGGGTCAGCTGACCAGCGCCATCTCGGGCCCCGTCCAGTACGCCGACGGCGCCGGCGGTAACCTCGACGGCTGTGCACCCTTCGCGCCCGACTCCCTCACCGGCCAGATCGTGGTCGTCGACCGTGGTGGCTGCTTCTTCAGCGACAAGATCCGCAACATCGAAGAGGCCGGCGGGGTCCTCGGCATTATCGCTCTCATCGCCCCCGGCGCTCCGTTCCCCGGCGGCTTCGGCGGCGGTACGCCGATCACCATCCCGGGCTACCAAATCAGCCAGGTCGATGGCGACATCCTCCGCACCGGCAACGCCTTCGTGAGCTTCGACCCAGCCAACGGCATCCCGCTCGCTGGCTCCATGGTATCCAGCTCGTCACGCGGCCCGCGTAACGGTGACAACCGGATCAAGCCGGAGATCGGCGCCCCCGGCGCATCGGTCTCGGCGCAAGCGACCACCGGCACCCTGCGTACGACCTTCGGCGGCACCTCGGGTGCTGCGCCGATGGTGTCGGGCGCCGCGGCGCTGCTCCTGGAAGCGCAGCCGTGGGCCGGCCCCGGGTATCTGAAGACGCTGCTGATGAACAACGCCGACACCGGGATCCGGCGTGACTTCACCGGCGCCCCCGCCGAGGTCAGCCGCATCGGTGCGGGCGAAGTGAACGTTCTGCGGGCATTCAACTCGAAGGTCCTCGTCTTTACCGAAGACTTGGCCGAGATCCCGATGGGCTACGTGCCCGTCTCGAGGGGCCGCAAGGTCATCAAGCGCGAGGTCGAGATCGTCAACAAGCACCTGTTCGCTCGCACCTTCGACATCTCGAGCAGCTTCGACACGCCGGAAGGTGCCGCGAGCGGCGCCGTCACCGTCCGTCACCGGTCCCGCATCCGCGTGCCGGCCGGCGGCGAGAAGAGCTTCTTCGTCCGCTTCATCATCGACGGTGACAGCCTGCTCACGAGCTCGCTGAGCTCGGGCAGCGACGGCGCCAACCCGGCGACTCTCAACGCGACCGAGTTCGGTGGTTACATCAGCATCCAGGACTCGATCGACTCCGTCGACGTGCCTTGGCACATCATCCCCCGCAAGTCGGCTGACGTTCGCGGGCGCAAACGCCTCCGCGTCAAGGGCGGCTCCGACGAGATCACGCTCAGGAACCGCGGCGTGGGCCCGGCGAACAACGACGCCTTCACCCTCCTCGCACTCAGCGAAGACATCGAAGCGGGCGACCCGGGCACTCAGTCACCGACCCCCGACCTTCGAGGCGTTGGTATCCGAACCACCACCGTCGCCGCGGGCTTCTGCTCGGGCAACCCGTCGTTCCTCATCGACTTCGCGTTCAACTCGTGGGAGCCGTTGACCCATGTCGTGCCGGTGCAATTCATTGCGCAGCTCGACCTCGACAACGACGGCAGCACCGACTTTGATGCGTTCAACGGCGACTTCAACGTGCTGGTGGGCGAGCCGGGCCTCGATGGTCGGAGCGTCTCCATCGCTGCTGACACTTCCACCACTCCTTCGCCTCTGAGCGCGTTCTTCTTCGCGCAGCATGCGACGAACACCAACAACACGATGATCACCTTCTGCGCCGAGCAGTTGGGTCTGACCCTTGCTGACCTCGGTACGCGGGAAATCACGGCGACGTTTGTCGCCAATGACTTCTACTTCGGCGGTCCGGACGACGTGCTCGAGCCGGTGACCTTCACCCTCGGTGGTGGTTACTCGGCAACCGTCGACGACATCCCGGCGAACAGCGAAGGCGTGATGACCGTGACCGACAACGGCGGCACCGGCCCCGGGCTCGGCATCATGTTGTTCACCAACGCCGACCGAGGCCCGGGCAACCGCGGTGGTGCGACTCCGGCCACCGAAGCTCTGTACTTCACCCCCCGCGGCGTGCAGCTCCCCGAGCCCCTGAAGTAGAACATTTCATCCCCGCTGGGTTCTCCAGCGGCGGCCCCCCGAACACACTAGCGCCCCGCTGGGTTCTCCAGCGGGGCCCCCGAACAGCCTAAACCGTCCCCGCTGGGCTCTCCCGCGGGGGCCCCCACATGCCAGGACCGAGCTGGATTCCATCCCGCACGAACCCGCTACATGTTGCGGCGGTACTGGCCACCTACTTCGTAGAGGGCTTGAGACATCTGGCCGAGGGAGCAGGTCTGGCAGGCGGCCATCAGGGATTCGAACACGTTGCCGTGCTCGAGGGCGGTCCTTTGCAGGGAAGCGAGCCGCTCAGAAGCCGTCGGCCCATTGTACGTCTGGAAGGCGAGCTTGCTGTCGATCGCGTATTGTTTTTCTTCCCTGGTGGCCCGGATGACTTCGTCGGGAACGATCGTCGGAGAGCCGTGCTCGTCTAAGAACGTATTGACGCCGACGATCGGCAGCTCGCCAGTGTGCTTCAAGGTCTCGTAGTGCATCGACTCGTCCTGGATCTTGGAGCGTTGATACATGCGCTCCATGGCTCCCAGGACGCCGCCGCGGTCGGAGATGCGCCGAAACTCGGCGAGCACCGCCTGTTCGACGAGGTCGGTGAGCTCTTCGATGATGAACGCGCCCTGCAGCGGGTTCTCGTTCGTCGCCAGGCCCAGCTCCTTGTTGATGATCAACTGGATGGCCAGCGCCCGTCGAACGCTCTCTTCGGTGGGCGTCGTGATCGCCTCGTCGTAGGCGTTCGTATGAAGCGAATTACAGTTGTCATAGAGCGCGTATAGCGCCTGGAGGGTCGTCCGAATGTCGTTGAACGCGATCTCTTGAGCGTGCAGCGATCGGCCGGACGTCTGGATGTGATACTTCAGCTTCTGCGACCGCGCGTTCGCTCTATACTTGTAGCGCATCGCCTTGGCCCAGATGCGGCGGGCGACTCGGCCGAGCACCGAGTACTCGGGATCCATCCCGTTCGAGAAGAAGAACGAGAAGTTCGGGGCGAAGTCATCGACGTTCATGCCCCGGGCCAGGTAGTACTCGACGAACGTGAAGCCGTTCGCGAGCGTGAACGCGGTCTGCGAGATGGGGTTCGCGCCGGCCTCGGCGATGTGATACCCGCTGATCGAGACCGAGTAGAAGTTTCGCACCCGATGGTCGATGAAGTACTGCTGGATGTCGCCCATCATCCGCAGCGCGAACTCTGTCGAAAAGATGCAAGTGTTCTGAGCCTGGTCTTCCTTGAGGATGTCGGCCTGCACGGTCCCTCGCACCGCGCTCAGGGTATCGGCCTTGATGCGCTCATAGGTCTCCGGCGCGAGAACCTGGTCGCCGGTCGCTCCCAGCAGGAGCAGACCAAGCCCGTCGTTGCCCTCGGGCAGGTCGCCCTGGTAACGCGGGCGGGGCAAGCCGCGCTCCGCGTACATCGCATCGAGCTTGGCGTCGACCTCCGCCACCTTGGCTTCGGCCCGAATGTACTTTTCGCACTGCTGATCGATGGCCGCGTTCATGAAGAAGCCCAGGAGCATCGGCGCCGGCCCGTTGATGGTCATCGAGACCGACGTCGAGGCGTCGGCGAGGTCGAAGCCGGAGTACAGCTTCTTGGCGTCGTCGAGGGTGCAGATGCTCACGCCCGAGTTGCCGACCTTGCCGTAGATGTCCGGTCGGTGGTCCGGATCTTCGCCGTACAAGGTCACCGAGTCGAACGCCGTCGACAGGCGCTTGGCCGGTAAACCCTTCGATACGTAGTGAAAGCGCCGGTTCGTCCGCTCCGGTCCGCCCTCCCCGGCGAACATGCGCGCTGGATCTTCGCCCACTCGCTTGAGCGGAAACACCCCCGCCGAGTAGGGGAAGAAGCCAGGCGCGTTCTCGCGGAGCAGCCAGGTCAGGATGTCACCCCAGTCTTGATACTTCGGCAGGCTCACTTTCGGCACCCGCGTACCCGACAGCGAGGTTGTAAATAGATCTTGCTCGATGACCTTGTCGCGTACCTTGAACTGATACTTGTCGGCGCCGTAGCGGCGGACCATCGCCGGCCAGTCTTTGAGGAGCGCTTTGCACTCGTGGTCGAGCTCCGCCTCGAGGCTCCGGTACAGGTCGATGAGGTCTTTCAAGTACGCCGGCTCGCCTTCCACGTGCTCGATGACCTGGACCATGTCTTCGTTCTGCTCGACGATCGCGATCGACCGTTGGCCGATCCGGGCCCGCAGCTGGAGGATCGTCCCGTTGAGCTGGTACAAACGACGGGCGATATCGGCTTGCTTTTGCACCCAGCCGTCGGACTCGTCGCTGGCTTCGGCGATCTCGGCGAGATACCGCACCCGGTCCGGCGGGATGATGTGAATCTTCGTGCTCATTGCCTCGGTCATCTCGACTCGGCTCGAAAGGGGCGCGCCGGTCCTCTCGGCGACCTTGTCCATCACGAACCGGTACAGGGTGTTGGTGCCCGGGTCGGCGAACTGCGAGGCAATGGTGCCGAAGATGGGCAACTTATCGTCCGGCGCGTCGAAGAGCGTGTGATTGCGCCGGTACTGTTTCTTGACGTCGCGGAGCGCGTCGAGCGAACCGCGCTTGTCGAACTTATTGATGGCGATGACATCGGCAAAGTCGAGCATATCGATCTTCTCGAGCTGGGTCGCTGCGCCGTAGTCGGACGTCATGACGTACAACGACGCGTCGGAGTGCTCGACGATCTCGGTATCCGACTGCCCGATGCCCGACGTCTCCAAAATGACGAGGTCGAAGCCCGCGGCGCGGCAGATGTCGACGGCGTGCTGAACGTGCCTCGACAGGGCCAAGTTGGCCTGCCGAGTGGCCAACGAGCGCATGTAGACCCGCTCGCTGCTAACCGAATTCATCCGGATGCGGTCGCCGAGGAGCGCGCCACCGGTCTTGCGCTTCGAGGGGTCGACCGAGATCACCGCTACCGTCTTGTCAGCAAAGTCGGCCAGGAACCTCCGTACGAGCTCATCGACCAGAGAAGACTTTCCGGCGCCGCCGGTCCCGGTGACCCCGAGCACCGGCACTTTTCGATCACCCAACATATCATGCAGTCGGGCTTGCAGTCGCTCCGAGGCGCCCGGAAAGGTCTCTGCCAAGGTGATCAGGCGCCCGAGCGCCTGCGGGTCGCGGGACGACACTCGCTCGAGATTGGCTTCCAGCGCGTCTTCGGTGACGGTCGGGAAGTCGCACCGCGTCAGCAGGTCGTCGATCATCCCCTGGAGCCCGAGGGAGCGTCCATCGTCGGGCGAGTACAGCCGGGTGATGCCGTACGCGTGCAGCTCTTCGATCTCCGCCGGCAGGATGGTGCCCCCGCCGCCCCCGAAGATCTTGATGTCGCTGTTCGCCTCCCGAAGGAGGTCGTACATGTACTTGAAGTACTCGACGTGCCCGCCCTGGTAAGACGTCACCGCGATCGCCTGAGCGTCCTCCTGAATCGCACAGTCGACGATCTCCTTGACGGACCGGTTGTGGCCCAAGTGAATGACCTCCGCGCCGGACGACTGGATGATCCGTCGCATGAGGTTGATCGCGGCGTCGTGACCGTCGAACAACGACGCGGCAGTCACAATTCGAATGTGGTTCTGCGGCTTAAAGCGCGGCTGGTTGGTCATGCCAGTGGCGTAAGGGGGGTAACCGACCAGGTCAACAAAACCGCAGGGGGCGTCGACGAGGAGAGACGATGACGCGCTGTATCAGTCTCCTGGAGCGCTCGAACGGTCGAGGTCCAGGATCGCCCGGCCTTCGAGGTAGGGTTCAGTCTCGTAGCGAGCGACTCGACCCAGCTTGTCGACGATGGTGGCCATTCGTTCGACTTCGTACAGAAGCTGCTGCAGCTCGGATTGCGTCGGGAGGCTGGTCGGCATCCTTCGCATCATGAGCTCGATCGAGCCCATGACCGCCGTCAGAGGCTGGTTGAGGGCGTGCGCGGCGCCCCCGGCCACCTCGAGGGCCGCCCGCTGCCGCTCGCTGAGCGCCGCTTTGGCCTGGGCGCTGGACAGCTCTTCTTCGAGTCGAAGCTGGGGCCGGAGGTCCGCGAAGATGCCCACGATCGCAACTTCGTCGCCTTCGGGGCTGTGCACCACGGACAGCGCCAGGTTGACGGGAATCAGCTCGCCATCTTTGGCGACGATGGTGGCCCTTCTCTCGCTCAGTTTGCCCGGGCCACCGCTGTCGGCCGAGCGCAGGTCGAGGTTGAGCCGCCGGGCGGTCTCGGACGGGTAAAGGGCATCGACAGGCATCCCGTGAGCCTCGTCCCACCGGTAGCCGGTAATTCGAGAGGCCGCGCCGTTGAACAGGAGGATACGCCCCCGCATGTCGGTCGCGACGATCGCGTCAGCGGTGCTCTCGATGAGGCTCGTCAAGAACTCCTGCGTTCGACGCAGCTCCGCTTCCGACGAACGGGTGTCGGTGACGTCACGGAAACTCAGAATGATGCTCTGCTCGCGGGGCTGGCCATCGGAGGCGGTCGCCGGGGCGTCGCTGGGAGCCGACGACGTCAGCTCGAGGCCTTGAGGCGCCACCGGCGCGGTCGTTATGGCCAAGGTTCGAAGGCGCCCGTCGGCCCGAACGATCGGCAGATCGAACGCCTTCGGCAACTCGCCCCGCTGGAGGGCATCGAGCGCCGATTGCAGGATGCTCTGCCCGTGGTCGGCCACGAGGTCGGTCAGCCGCATTTGATGCAAAGCCGCCACCTCGAGGCCCAACACGGTCTCCGCGGTGCGGTTCGCGAAGAGGATCCGTCCTCGAGGGTCGATGATCAGCTGGCCGTCCCCCGCGAAGTCGAAGAAGCGCCGATACTTCTCGACGTGCCGGAGCTGTCGCTCCATGGACACGACCGCGCTTTGCTGGTGGCGGTACCGCGCTTTGACGGATTGCAGCAGGCGCGCATTTCTGAGGACGACGGCGGTGGTGTTCGCGAAGATCCGACCGAGGCGCAGCTCTCTCCGAGACAACGACGCGCTGCGCCGCTGTCGGGCGCGCAACCGGATGACCGCGTGCACGTCGTCGGCCCACCGAACCGGAAACAACAGCACCGACCCCACAGCGCGCTCTTTGACGAACGCGCGCACCCCGTCGAACCGAGGATCGCTCTCGACGTCGACCACCGCGATCGGCTCGCCGGTCTTCATCACTTCCTGGAGCTCAGGGTGGCGATCCATCTCCACCGGGATCTGAGGACGCGGTGGCTTATCCGTGGCCGCGACGACCCACGCCGGGCGGTCTGGCCGGTCGATCAGGACGACCGCGCAGTCGTCCGCCCCGAGCTGTCGCGCCAGCACCAGGCCCAGGCGCGACAGGTTGCCGACGACGTCCGCGCGAGCCACCAGGGCCTCGGACATCGTCAGCAAAGCCGCGAAGTCTCCCTCGAGGACGCCGGGCGAAGTCATGACGAGGCCCACGCGCGTCGAAGCGCCGCTTCGTATACCCGTCGCACGGCCACCTGGGCCGCCTCGGCTCGCTCAACGCAGTCATCGTGTTCAGGGGCCGCGAGAAGGCTGCCGTCGGGTCGTGGGGCAAGCTTGACCCTCACCGACCCGAACTCGGTTTCGACGGTCACCATGCGTCGCTCAGACCGGTAGCGGCGCACCGGGAACGATCGTACGCCGAGCGTAGTACTGTGGAGCCAGAACGCGTCGACGACCACCGTTTGCAGACTCTCCCGCACCAGCGCGCAGACCTTCAAGCCCGGCCGCCCCTTTTTCATGTACAGCGGCTCGGCCCAGGCGTCGGCGGCGCCCGCCGTGAACAGGGCCGACAGAAGGGGCGCGAGATCCTCGGCGCGCATATCATCGATGTTGGCTTCGATGACCACGTCGTCCGATCTGGCCTCGCCTGCGATCGTCGACGAGGTCCCCAGCATCGCCCGTACAACGTTCGGGCGGTCCGGCCAGCGCTTGTGACCGGCGCCGGTGCCGACGCCTTCGAGCACCATCGGGGGTGATGGGCCAAAGTCGTCGGCGACCGTCATCAGGATGGCTGCGCCGGTGGGGGTGACCGTCTCGCCGATCAGGGGCGTACCGACCGTGGGCGCGCCCTGAAGCAGGTGGAGGGTCGCCGGACCGGGGAGCGGAATCGGTCCGTGGCCGCCGCGGGTCAATCCTTGACCGAGCGGAAAGGGAGACACCACGACCCGGTCGACTCGGAGCGCGTTCAGGGCCGTCGCCGCCCCGACGACGTCGGCGATGGCGTCATCGGCGCCGACTTCGTGAAAGACGACGTCTTCGGGCTCGATCCCGTGGGCTTGCGCCTCGGCGATCGCCAAACGCCTAAACGTCTCCAAACTGATGGCCACGACCCGCTCCGGCAGGCCCGACGTCTCCAAAAGGGCTCGGATTTCTCGGTACGGCCGATGGCCGTCATGATGATGGTGGTCGGCAATGCTGTCGCGGCTCGGTGAGGGCTCGCGATGATGGCGGCCGTGATGATGACCATGGTCGGCGCGTCCCGGCTCTTCGGGTCCGGGAGCGGACGAGCGCGATAGAAGCTTGGACGTACCTTCGGGAACGCCGGTGTCCGCGAGCGTCCCGTCGATCAAGACATCGAGACTCAGGGCCCGAAGCCCGGCCGGATTCACCGGAACCGCTTCGACGCTCACCCGGGTGAGCCCCATGGCCGCCCACGCCTCGCGGATGGTGTCGAGCGGCGCACCGAGATCGACCAAAGCGGCCATCACCATGTCGCCGGCCGCCCCCCCGACCAGGTCGAAGTACAAGACCCGCTGGCTCACGACGATGACCGCCCATCGGTCGACGAGCTGGAGGGGCGAACAGCATTCATCAACGCGGCCGCGTACGCGGCGCCGAAGCCGTTGTCGATGTTGACGACCGTCATGCCGGGTGAACAGCCGGCCAGCATCCCAAGCAGCGCGCTCAGGCCGGCGAAGTTGGCGCCAAAGCCGACCGATGTCGGCACCCCGATCACCGGCCGGGTGACCAGTCCTTTCACGACGCTCGGCAGGGCGCCTTCCATACCGGCGACCACGATGATGACTTCGGCCGCCTCTAGCTTCTCGCGGACCGATAGGATGCGATGAAGTCCCGCCACGCCCACGTCGCGAATCTGCTCGACCGGGTGCCCAAACACCTCGGCCGTCAAGGCCGCCTCGTCCGCCACCGGCATGTCGGCGGTCCCCGCGCTCACGACCGCGATCGTCCCCCGGGCGTTGGCCGTCAGCGGCGGTCCGGCGACCATCAGGCGGCTTCGGGCTTCATATCTCGTCTCGGCGCGAATTTCCGGCGACAACCGCTCGCGAACCGCGGCCGCCTTGCCGCCCTCGCAACGAGTCACGATCGCGGTCTGGCCCTGCCGACGAAAGGCGGTGATGATCTTCGCGACCTCGTCCGGCTCCTTGCCCGGCCCATATACGACTTCCGGCAGGCCGGTGCGCAGGTGCCGGTGATGGTCCAACCGCGCAAAACCCAAGTCTTCGAAGGGGAGGCCAGCCAGCGCCCGCTGGGCCTCGTCGACCGACGTCGACCCGGTCGCGACCCGCTCGAGGAGAGCCTGCAAGTCTTCCGGTTTCACGGAGCGAAAATAGGCGGCCCCATCCTGACACGCCAGCGCTTTGTCGCCGACGGCCCTTTTCGATTGCGGCTCTGGCCGACACCGCCTACTGGATGCCCGTGGCCGAACCCTCGAAGAGGAGCGCGTTGTGGCACGCTCTCCTGCTGACCGGCATCCTCCTGCTCCTCGCGATCCCGTTTGGCCTTTCGGTGGTCTCGGAGTATCGGGCCTATGCCGAGTACGTTCGCCAGACGGTTCGCGAACGGTCCGAACCCCCTGCCTGGACCACTCGGGCCTTCACGCCGGAAGAGTGCGTCAACGCAGGACTCGACTGGCTTCAGGGGTGCCCGGGCATGGAAGACTTTTGCCGCGGTGTCATGCCGGAAGTGGTCGGCGAATGCCTGTCGAGCCAGGACCACACCTCTTGGTGCCGAGAAAACGGTTCCGACAGCCTGAAGACCTCCTTCGGCTATCAGATCTGCGAAGAGCGACGCTCTGCGCGGGGGGATGAAGAGCGAACCCGCATCCGCAAGCAACGATGCGCGCTAGCGTTGCGAGCGCTCGCTCGACATTGTGACGAACGGCTCAACCCCACCCCCCCCGACGCCTGAGCGGGCCTCGATCGCCGGGGGTGGTCATCGACCCGGCACCGTCGCCCGGCGTAGCTCGTTCATCAGGTCGACTCGGTCCACCGGCTTGCAGACGAACCCGCACATACCCACGCGCCCTGCCTCGGCCAATACGCTCGGTTGTTGCAGGCCGGAGACCGCGATGAGCCGGGCTTGCGGCTGTAGCGTCAGGATTGCCCGCGCAACCTCGATTCCGCTCATCTGAGGCAACATCAGGTCGACGAGCGCCACATCGGGTTGGAGCAACCTGAATTGCCGGACCGCCTCGACCCCACCGGCGGCTTCCCCGACCACTTCGACGTCCTCCTGCTGAAGCAAAGTCTTCAGCAGGGCTCGCTCCGGCGCTGAATCATCCACCACCAGCACCCGCATTACGGGCGCCCGCTCTCGAAATGCTCGAAACCGGTCGGAACCGGCTCGACTCGGCCGTCCGGAAATACCGCCTGGACCGCTGGAGCGGACGTGACTCGGCCGATTCGGCTCAGGTCGGTCTGAGCTTCCCGACAAGCGGCGCGCAGGGCGGGCTCGTGGCCGACGGGGGCCGTGAACAGGAGTTCGTAGTCCTCGCCTCCCGCCATCGCCCATCGAGAGGCTTCGAGCTCATTTTGCGCATAGGCTCGAAGAGCCTCCGATATGGGGAGGCGCGTGACTTCGATCTCGGCGCCGAGCCCCACCAGCGCAAGCAGCCGCCGAAGGTCGCGGCCCAATCCGTCGGACACGTCGCACATCGCACTCAGTGCGCCGAGCTCGGCCAGCCGGACACCAGCATCCACGCGAGCCGTCGGGTCGATCAGGGCTTGGAACAGCGGGTACTCGGGTTCTCCGACGCGAGGCCGCCGACCGTGCGTCGCCGCGTGGTAGCCTGCGACCGCATCGCCGAGCCGGCCCGTTACGAAAATCCCATCGTCGGCCTGGGCGCCTTCGCGTTTGACGAGGCGCTCGGGGGCCGCCTCACCGACCAGCGTCGCCGTGAGCACCATTGGCCCTGCGATGCCCGCCGTGTTGCCACCGATGACCACGACCCCGTTCTCGCGGCACGCCTCCGAGAGACCTTCACCGATCTCCCGAACGACCGCGACCGACGCCGAAGGCGGAAAACACACCGAGATCAACGCGAACCGAGGTCGCGCCCCCATCGCCGCCAGGTCGCTGAGATTGACGGCCAGCAGCTTGCGACCAACCGCCCTGGCCGGCGAATAGGTGAGATCGAAATGCTGCCCCTCGACGAGGCTGTCGGTGGTGATGACCGAAGCCAAACCCGCCGGCGAGCGCCATGCCGCGGCGTCGTCGCCATTCGGAATGACCAGCCTCGGGTCCGCCGCTCCCGAGGGCCCGAAAAACAGCGCTATCACGCCTTCTTCGCCGAGGGCTCGGACCGTGGCCGGAGATTCCATACAGCGGAACCATAACGCGCGCGCCGCTCGGCGTCGACGGTCTCCGAGGGGGGGGCCGAACCGCTCACCGCGCAACGGCCCCAGCGAGCGCTCGGCGGGCCCGGCTGGCTACGGAGGCGTAGGGTGGTCGCCAGCGACGGAGCCGCCCTGAGGCGGGGCCGTTGGCTAGCGGTGGGCTCTCTAGCCGCGGAGGTTCTTGAGGCGATTGACCAGGCGTTCGGTGCCCTTGCCTGCAAATTCCTTAGCCTTCTCGCCATTCTGGTAGATGACGTTGAAAGGAAGGACGTCGAGCTCGGCGAGCCAGGGGCTGATCCGCTTGAATCCGCTCAGACCCCGCTGGTCGAGCAGCATCTTGCCAAACCGAACATCCTTGAACTCTTCGTCGTTCTCGAGAAACGTCGTGAGCTCTTCAGTCCAGTCGTTACAAGCTGCGCAATCTGATTTGCTAATCATCAGCACGGCGAGAGGAGACTTCAGAAACTCTTCCCAGTTTTCACTTCCAATCATTTCGAGTCGACTCATGATGGCCTCCATTGGCATTCCGTTGGCGTCCCGTTGGCATCCCGTTGGCATCCGTAAGGGCCCAAACACAAAGGTCCCGCTGACCGACTGAGCCGAGCCAACGGGACCTTGAGCGCCAAAACGGCGGGGGCAAACCGAAGCTAGCCCCGTTTTCAGATACGATCAGGCAACGTGGGCTTCGCCCTTGCTCCAATCGGCACCACACAGACCACCGCTTTGGAAAGCCTGGACCGTGCGGAGAATCTCTTTCGGGCTTCGACCAACCGCAAGGTCGTTCACTGACGTCGAGCGGACGATGCCCTTGTCGTCGACGATGATGGTGGCGCGGTAAGCGATGCCTGCATCACCCTTCAGAACGCCGAAAGCGTTGCTGAACTCGTGATTGGTGTCAGCAATGACGGGGTGCGTGATGTCTTTAGCGAACGTTTCGCGGTCCGCGAACCACGCTTTGTGGCTGAAGAAAGAGTCGGTTGACGCACCGATGACCTCGATGCCGTCGTCTCTGAACTCTTCAAGCATCGCCTCGAACCCACGGATTTCCGTGGGGCACACGAACGTGAAGTCGAGCGGGTACCAGTAGATGACGTGCCACTTGCCCTCGTAGTCCTTCGAGCTAATGGTCTTTTCTTCGCCGTTAACATACGCCTGGGCGGTCCATTCGGGAGCCTTCTGACCGATCATCGACATCTTTTCTCTCCTGTTTCCGGGTTGGTGCGCCTGCTGTAGGCACCTGCCTCGGCTTTAAGGCGCGGGGTATCACGCTTCAAGGACCCACGATATCAAAAGGCTCTCACACGCCTTTCGGTGTTTCAGGTCTCTTCAGGCGGCAAAAATGGTTCGACGGACGCCACGACCCGCGGAAATGGGCCAGGCACCGGCCGCGGAGGGTCGTTCATGCCCGCTCCGACATCACGTCCTTGCTGAAGCTCGTACCGAGCCCACGCTTCATCACGCAAGATTGTACAGAAGCGCTGACTCCGCGCTCGCAGCGCGAAGATTCGAGCCTCGAGCACCCGCAACTCACCTTCTTCGTACGGCGTGCGGGTTTCGGCGCGTCGCAAGACGCCCCACCGACCCAATAGACGTCGTTGCTCCTGCCAGAGCGCATCGACCGCCTTCTGCAGAGGATCCGCCCGGAAAGTGGGATGATTGCGCACATTAATCTGTTTCGGACGGCGCACGTCTGCGGTGCGAAGAACAACGTCCAAAAGTCGTTGAGCGACAGCCGTCAGCCCACCGCTAGATCGACCGGTCGTTCAGATACGGAAGCGGACCGTCGCGGAACGTATGCTTCTCGGAGGATGCATACTTCTTCAAGTATGCGTCCCAGCCGCCCTCCATCAGGGTCCGAGTCTGATCCTCGCACACGCCGTGGTCGCTCCAGACGTCGTCCATGTCCACGTAGTTCATGATCGGGCTGATGATGCAGATCGCGATGCGCTTGGCGCCATCTTGTTGAGGAGCCAGGGACTCGAGCGCCACCCCGGCGACGCTCAGATCGAACGCCTTCTCGTACCACTTGAAGTAGAGCGCGCGGATCCGATCGGTTTGGGGCTTCGCAGAGACCGTGAAGTACTTGGGCTGCCTAGAGACCACGTTCTTCTGGGAAGCGAAGTAGTCGACGTACCTCCGGACCCACTGGGCTGCGTCGTTCGGGGGCGCCAACGGGGCCTCGGCGACTTTCTCCGGTTTGAAGTCGCCGTAGATGACCATCTTTCCGATCGCTCGCGTGCCCTCCAGACCGAGGTCACACAGCGAGACCCTCGGCACCTCTTCGAAGTCGTTGCTGTAATACAGGCTGCAGTCGAAGGTTCGGGCCGGCGGAACGAACGCCTGAACGAACAGGTCGTCCGCAGACAGCTCGCCCGACGCTCCGCAAGAGCTCAGCAGTAAGACCGTCACGACGACCCGGTACCGAACCACGGGGACCATTTACCGGTCCGGTGTCGACTTGGCCAGCGGATGTCATCCCCGACCTCGACGGGATGACCCTCAAGGTCGCGTGGACGCGCTCATTCAAGGCTCCATTCGAGCCAAGGGTCGACCATTGTTTCGAAACCTCGCGATGAGTGGTCGGTTGCGCGGAGGCGAAAGAAGACCGCGTACCGAATACCAGAGCCCGAGTGGGGCCCCACCGAGTGCCCGACCAGGTAGTGAACCAGGAACCCGTGACCAGGCCCGCCGACGAGTGGATGAGGCTCGGGCAGTGGGATCGGAGGCATGCCGTTCAACAACGACTCGGGCCCGTGGTCAGCGAAGTACTTCGCGTGATCCAGGTGGGTTCCGGGCCAGACCGTGAGGGCACCGCCGTCGGCGGGCACCTCGCTTAAATAGATACAAGCGAGGGCTGAGAAGGTCCTGATTTCTCCCTTCTGGACCGTGTTGTTTGGCGTCGACATGCCGTCGAGATGAGGGAACGGGGTGATCGGTTTTGCGGTGGGAAATCGCAAGGCAATTTGCGCTCGATTCACCGGCATCAACGGGCCGAGCCTTCGCACCGCCTCGGCCTCGAGCCGAGTACCGTTGAACAAGGCCAATATGTCTGGGTGAGCCCGTAACTCCGGGCAGTACGACTGGTGTTCGTACTCGAGGAGGCGGTCCGGATGAAGACCATGGGCGCCGAGGTTCTGATGAATGACCTTCAAAGCTCGATCGACCCGATCGCGACCGACCGCCGCCGGCCACCCCAGATAGCCCGAACGCATGAGCTCCGCATCGGACTGACCGAGGGGCGGGGGCGATGATGAATCCAAGCTCGAGCTCATTCGAAAATCTCCGACCGAACCAGCGTCAGGACCGGACAACCAAGTCGGCGCCCGGAGGAAGACCCGCGGTCCCTTCTGACAGCGTGAGCCGTTCGGACTGCGCATCGGCCTGACGGACCGTCTTCGCCGCCTTGCAGAAGATGCGAAGCTCGGCCTCGCGCTGGCCGATGACCAGGTGGGAGAGCTTGCAGGTGCAAGGCATGGACGGGTCGACGTGACCTTCCCCGTCGCTGGGCGGCAGCCACGAGCCGGTGTTGAAGTAGGTGCGCCCGTCTCCGAGGTGCACGACTCGACGGGCATGGCTGTGTCCCATCACCACGATGGGCACGTCCATGATTCGGGCGATGGTGCGGGCGGCGAGAGCCTGCTTCGGACCGGGAAGCAAGAAGCGGCGCGGCGCCAGCATTCGGTTGATCTGATAGGCGGTCAAACCGATGATCCCGATGAACAGCAACTCCCACCACACACTGGTCATCACCATCAATACGAACAGACAGACGGCCAGGGAGCCGAGGATCAACAGCAAGCGGTCCAGGAACAACAGGCGTGCGAGCTCGGACAGATTTCGGGTCACCGGCGTGTAGTGCAGATTGTCGATCTGGATGAGCTTGTCGGTCGACACCCGGTACCGATCGGCCTCTTCGGCCAGCTTCTTGTTGTGCTCCAACGCGTAGGCACCGACCCGGCCCCAAGCGAAATGAGCCGCGTACCAGAGCGCGCGAAAGACCGCTGAACCCGCCATCCGAAAAACGTAAAAGGCACCGCCCGGACCTTTCGCCCGCAACCAAATCCAGTAGTCCCGAGCCGTCCAGACGTCGGCGTTATGCGGATTGAAGTCGGTCAACATGTTGACGAAGTAGCGCATCGCAAACATGAACAGAGGCGTGTCGATCCGCCGTGGGTTGGTCGGGCTGATCGGATGAAGCTGCTTATCGAACGAGCAGTAGGCGTCGTACTGATGCCCGTGCTCGATGTACAGCCGACCGGGCTCGATGTAGCACCACGGCGCAAACCGGATCCGTTGCTGGTAGGCATGCCGGACCTCGATCGCGTCGTCGACGCACAACCGATGCCCCTCGAACGCCATGTCGCCCAAGGTTCGGCGAAAGAGCGTCTGCACTTTATCCCAGTACAGCTCGGCATCGTGGTTCCCCCGAAGGATGACGATCTCTCCCCCTTCGCGCACGAAGGCCGCGACTCGCCGGAAAAACGCGTCGTGGTAGGCCATCGTCTTTTCGAGCTTCACCGTCGACCGTTCGGACTCCGAACCGAGCCCGAAAGAGCGCTCCTCGTCGCTCACCTCGAAGGACAGGTGCATGGGGTGCTGGGCATCCGGACGCACCACCACCTCGACAAAATCGATGAAATCCCCGGCGAAGACGACCCGCCAGTCCGCCTCCTTGCCCGACGTGTAGAGCTCGATGAGGTCGATGAACGCTCGATCGAACTCGGGGTTCGGGCGACGGCTCGTGAAGCCGGTGATCGTGTTGCAGTCTCGACCCAGATGCATGTCCGAAACCACCAGCGTTAGGCGTGGTTTCGGGGAACTCGACTCAGTCATCGACGACACAAAGATAGAACTTCGTGTTCGACTTATCCAGGACGCGGAGCTTGTTCCGCTTGTCAGCGCTCAAGACGTTCTTGAGCGTCTGGTAGCTGGTGTCTTCGGTGATGATGAACTCTCGCCCCGGCCGGTCGACCAACCGCCGAATACGTTGGCTGGCCCCCGCTCCCTTTATTTGGAGCACCTGGTTTCGGCTATAGAATGTCTCGCCGCGCCAATTGAGCATGTACGCGTAGATGGGCTCGTTCGGCTTTCGCTCATCGTAGTACGTCTCCCACAGATGGTACTGGGACCAGTGGGGAGACAGCCAATTGAAATGGTGGTGTGATATCCACACCCCAAACAGCATCGCAGTGGCGGCAAAGACCGCCAAGGCCAGGCCCTTCTGCCGAATGACATAGAGGACGGCCATCGCGATCATCGAAATCCACACCAGCGGCTGTATGAAATACTGGGGGTGGAGTTCGCGTGGGTACTGGCGGTCGTACTTGTAGGTAAACAAGCTCACGAGGTGCTGCGGGTCGTTCACCAAGTCGCGGGCGGCGACCGCGAACACCATCACCACCAATAGCGGTACGTAGCCACGGATTCGCTGCTGAGGGTCTTCGCCGGCCCAGCTCATCCAGTAACCGACCAGCACCGCCAGGGCGGGCACCGCGGGGAAAATGTAGTGGTGAAAGCCAGTTCTGCTGAAGCTGAAGAAGACGTACGTCCACAGCGCCCAGAGCAGGACGAACAAGACCGCCCTGCGAACCTCAGGACGTGTGTCGTCGTCGTCACCCCGCGCCGCGAGCCCTAAACCAAGGGGGGCCAAGGCTGACCACGGAAACATGCCATAGGCTAGCTGCTCGAGGTAATACCCCAGGTTGGGGCGATCGCCGTGCACGCCTCTCGCCACCCGGCCAAAATTGTCGTGGAGCCAGAAGCGCGCCACGAACGTTTGCCCTTCGTCGTCTTTGCCGTTGAACAGGCTCACCACCACGTACCAGGGCGCCGCGACGAGCAAGAAGAGGACTCCGCCCCAGACCACCCGGCTCCGGACCAATAGTTGGAAGTCGAGCGTGAACAAAATGTAGAGGATGACCAACGGCCCGACGACGACCAGCGGCGCGAGCCCTTTCGACAGCGTGGCGATCGCCATGCAGACATAGAAACCCGCGAGCAGGCAATCATGACGACTGACATTGAACAGCTGAAGAATTCCGAACGCTGTCCCCGTGAGTAGGTACACGAACACCACAAAAACGATCAACCAAGCCAGGGGACCGGCTTGAAGCAGCTGCGACACCGGATTGTGAGTGAGCTCTAACGAAATGTCGCGAACGATGATCCAGACCTGCGGTAGCACCGTGATCGCAATCGCCGCCCCTGTGATCATGACCTCCGACACCCTCGCCGGTCGATCAGGCTTGTCGTCAAAGACCGCCGCCATGAATAGGGCGAGCCCGATGGTCATCATCCCTACGAACGGCATATCCACCATCGCCTGCTTGCCGATGAAGATGAACTGCGCGCTCGTCACCAAGACCAGCGCACACAGAACCCCAGTCGCGCGATCCTTGATCTGCCGACCTATGCTGTAGACCGCCCACACCGAGCCGATGGCGATCGCGGCAAACGGTAAACGCACGCCCCAGACGGTCCAACTCCCTACCGGTTCGCCGTAGCCGGAAGACTCCGCCCCAAAGACCGCCATGCCAGCCGCCATCAGCCACATGGGCAGAGCGGGCTTGGACCAGAAATAGGCGTGCTCCCAATGTGGATAGAGATAGTCGTCCCGAACGATCATCTCCCGGGCTACCTCGCCGTAGTGCGTCTCCCAAGGATCCCACAGACCGAGCGAACCCAGTCGAGGCAAGAACATGAGCCCGCCCATCGCCAGCACGACCCACGTCGCGAAGCGGTCCGACGTCAGCCGTTCGCGTAGCCAGGTTAGCCACAGCGCCGGCATTGCGCCATCCGGGTACTGAAGCCGAAAACTGCCCGGCCCCCATTTGCCGACCGCCGAAGCCCGGGGCGCACCCGGAGAGGCACCGTTAGCAACGACGGACGGCGGTGCATCCTGGGTGGCGGTTTCCGCCGCGGACTGAGTGGCGGTTTCCGCCGCGGACTGGGTGGCGGTTTCCGCCGCGGACTGGGTGGCGGTTTCCGCCGCGGACTGGGTGGCGG
>CAZFIV010000084.1:0-4966 GCA_964519665.1 uncultured Myxococcales bacterium | reverse complement strand
TTTCCGCCGCGGACGGAGCGGGGTCGGTGGAAGCCTCCTTCACGATCGATGCCGGACGCTAGGTTCGTGCCCATGAGCTGTCAATGACAGGATCATGGGGCGATATGACGACCGGGGCGGCACCCTCAGCTCATCGCTGTAGACACCCTCGGCCGCGCCCCCGTGAAAAGACGAGCACCACGAGGGCGATCGTCGCGGCCAGGCCCGAAAAAACCGCCCACCGCTTGGAGCGATGGGCGAACCGAACTTCGAATCGATGGGCGCCGGCCGGGACCATCACCGCTACGTAGCCCGCCTCCGCTTCTACGAGCGGTGCCGCGGCCCCGTCCACGGCGACCGTCCACCCGGGCACGGCGACCTCCTGAATCACGATCAGGATGGGGCACGCACTGTCGACCTCACCCGTCACCTGCTCGGGTATCGGCTGCGTCCATCTTAACCGCACCGGACGGGAGCAACCCACTGTGGAGCTCGTCGTGAGGCCCGAAGTCACGATCGCGTGATCGGTCGTTCGAAGTAGATGGTGCCGGTGCGCCCTCGCGTTCAACGCGGCCGGCGCAACGGCCGTCCATCCGGTGAAGGCCGACACGTACGGGCGCACGTTCTCGAGTCGATACAAATGCTGGGCCGGCTCGCCCTCGATCGGCCACGATAGGACCCGCTCCAAGGGCAGATCAGCGCGCGGCGACAGCACTCGCGCCACGCCGAGGCGGGCCAGCATTCGGTACGCGCCCGGTCGCTCGGCGGTGAGCGCCCACTTCATGACCGAGACATTGACGGGGTTGCCGAGCCCATCGAGCTCGAGACCGACCGCCAAGCGACCGAACGGATAGGCGTGATGGCCTCGGCGCCCCAAGGTCCGCATCATGTCGTCGAAGTGGGTGGATGATGGACGATGGGCGATCGGCGGCAGTCGCCCTCCGTCTTCGATGAAGTAACGCTGCTGCCGGTCGGTCAATGCAGCTTGCGCGGCGTCGGGCAGCCGTTTGGCCTCGAGGTCGCCGCCTCGGATACCGAACGATGCCGCCACCGACAGATCGATGAGAACCACCGCCCCGATCGCCGGCCCCCAGCGCGAACCGAACCGGTGGACCGCCGCCGCCGCCGACACCATCAGTACCGCCGCGGTCAGGGCCCAGTAGAGGCGACTGAGCTGACCCGAGAGCATGGCCGCGCGCAGGTCGACGTCGGTCAACTCGATGCCCGCGCGAAGCGGGACCACCAGCCACTCCAGCGCCCCTCGGTACTCCGGCGACCAGACCACCGACAAGCCCACGAACAGAAGGATGACATGCGCGGTCCCGGTCAGAATCAGCCACCGGGGCCGCGAGACCGTCGCCGGCAGGCCCATCGCGGCCAACGCGGCCAGGCCCGCGACCATGAGCAGGGTAAACTTCACGGCGTACCGACTGCTGGCGAGGATCGGGAGTGACACGACCCAGCGATGAACGGGCGTGTGGCGCCCCATCGCCACCACGAACGCCAGCGCGACGATCACCCACAGCATCTGCCGAAGCCGTCCCCGAAATCCCCCCGCGAGGGCCAGCGGAACCACGGTGCCGAGGTACAGCGAGCCGAAGTAAGGCGGGTCGTCCACCCGCCCGGTGATCTCGGGCGCGTTGAGCACCGGGATCTCCGGCGGGGCCCAGAACGACGGAGCCACCAGCTCGATCAGCATCCCCGGATTGAGCGCCCAGCCGCTCTGGGCCTCGTACGCGAAGCCCTGACCCCGTTCGGTTCCACCGAGGATCGTCAGCAGTGGCATCAACTCGACGCTGGCGATAGCGAGCCCCCATGCCGCGGCCAGCCCGGCGAGCTGAACCGAGCGGGCCGACGGTCGAATGGTGACGAACAGAACGAGGGCGAAGACGGCGTCGAGCGCGAGGACCACCGGCACGATACTCTGCAGATGAAAGCCCACGGCGAGCGCTGTTCCGGCCATTGCTCCCAGTGAAGGATGCATGGCCAACCGATGGAGCCCAAGTCCGATCCACGGAACCCACGCCAAGCCTTGCAGCATGACCACCAGGTTCTCGGTCGACATCGACGGCCCGCTCAAGACCGCCACCGCCGCCGCCACCACCCCGGTCAACGGCGAAGCGCCGAACGCGCGGGCCAGGAGCAGGACCCCGACGCCGAGGAGGAAGAAGTGTGTTACGACGAAGACGTCGTACGTCACATCGACGTCGCCGAGGAAGAGCAGCAGGGTTGGCGGCGTCCACGTGCCGTTGAGCTGGACCTCGAGCGGAACCCCGATCGGACTGGACTGCGTCAGGCCCGGCCATCGACCCCGACTCATCGCCTCCACGAGCCCGTATGCCCGGGGACGAAAGACCAGGATATGGTCGCGAAACAAAAGACCTCGACCGAGGGGCACGACATCTTGAAAGGCGACCATGAGACCGACGACCAGCGTACCGGCCGCTGCCCACCACCCCCATTGCCCGCTCCTCACGCCGCCCCGGAGGTCATCACCGTCGTCGCCTTCAAGATGAGGGGCCAAGACCCGGGAACGGTCGCACGCGGCCGCCATCCTGTCGACGGCGCGAGCGGTTCGCAGCTGCCGACCGGCGACCCACCGGCGACCCACCGGCGACCCACCGGCGACCCACCGGGACCCACCGGCGACCTACGATCACCCGGCCGAGTCGGGTACGGTCGCGCCATGGGCCAGCTGCACCACCGGACCTGTCATTTGTGCGAGGCGATGTGCGGTCTCGAAATCACGGTCGAGGGGCATCGGATCACTCGAATTCGGGGTGATCAGCGGGATCCGTTCAGTCGTGGTCACGTCTGCCCGAAAGGGGCCGCCCTCGCCGACCTTCACCACGACCCCGACCGGCTTCGCGCCCCGGTTCGGAGAACCGGCGACGACTGGGAACGAATCACCTGGAATGAGGCTTTCGACCTCGTCGCGGAACGGATCACTCATCTGCAGCACGCCTACGGTCGGACCGCGGTCGCCCATTACGTCGGCAACCCGGTCGTCCACAACTACGGCTCGATCCTGCACGGCCTTCTGTTTCAGCGCGCGCTGGGCACGCCGAACCAATACTCGGCGACCTCGCTCGATCAGCTGCCACACATGCTCGCGGCGCACCTGATGTTCGGGCATCAGCTCCGCCTTCCGGTGCCGGACATCGACCGCACGCACCTGCTGATCATGATGGGCGCGAATCCGGCCGTATCGAACGGAAGTCTCATGACTGCCGGCGACGTGAGGGGCGCGCTGCGGGGAATCCGCGACCGGGGCGGCCGGGTCGTGGTCATCGATCCTCGCCAAACGGAGACCGCTCGGTGGGCCGACGAGCACCACTTCATCCGTCCTGGCACCGACGCGGCGCTTCTGGCCGCCGTCGCTCGACACATCCTCGATGCACACGGCCCTCGGCTCGGCCGACTGGCGCCGCACATCGACGGTGTCGAAGCGCTCACCCGAGCGGTAGCGCCGTTCAGCCTTGACCGGGTCGCGAAGTTCACGGGCATCTCCGCCGACTCCATCCGGAGTCTCGGCGACGACCTGGTCACCGCACCGTCGGCCGTGCTGTACGGCCGACTCGGCGTGTGCACCCAGCCCTTCGGAGGTCTCGCCGCTTGGCTGATCAACGCCGTGAATCTGATCGCCGGCCGGTTCGACACGCCGGGAGGCGCGATGTTCACAACGCCCGCCGTCGACCTACCGGGCCTCTCCGCCCACATCGGAAAATCCGGCAGCTTCGCCACTCGCCAAAGCCGGGTCCGCGGTTGGCCGGAGTTCGGGGGGGAGCTTCCTACCCCGACCCTGGCCGACGAGATCCTCACCCCGGGGGCCGGACAGGTCCGAGGTCTGATCACTTCGGCGGGTAATCCGGTCTTGTCGAGCCCGGGCGGCACCCGACTCGAGCGCGGCCTCGAACAACTCGAGTTCATGGCGTCTATCGATATCTACATCAACGAGACGACCCGCTACGCCGATGTGATCTTGCCACCGACGTTCGGCCTCGAACACGATCACTACGACATCATCTTCCACCTTTTGGCCGTTCGGAACTCCGCCAAGTACAGCCCCTCGGTCTGGCCTCGGTCACCCGATCAACGCCACGACTGGGAGATCTACACTCAGCTGTCTCGCCGCATCGAGCGACGGCGGGCTGGCGGCGGATGGCGCTGGTGGCGTCGGCGCGCACTTGATCCGGTGTACGCCTTGTTGGAGCGAGTCGAGCCGTCGAAGTTCATCGACCTCATGCTCCGCGGAGGACCGCATCGACTGAGCCTTCGGCAGCTCCTCGATTCACCGCACGGAATCGATCTCGGGCCGCTGCAGCCTCGTTTGCCAGATATTCTTTCGACGCCCGGTCGACGGATTGTCCTGGCCCCGTCGCCTTTCATCAATGATCTGCCCCGACTGGTTCGACGCATCGACGAGGCGCCGGCCGAGCCCATCGAGACGACCCGAGCCAACGCCCACGACGAGTTCCCATCGTCGAATGGTCAGCCTTCGTTGACGCTGATCGGCCGCCGCAACCTGCGCTCGAACAACTCATGGATGCACAATAGCCGGCGCCTGGTCAAAGGAAGGCCAACTTGCACTCTACTCATGCATCCCGACGACGCCGAGCGTCTCGACCTCATCGACGGACAGTCGGTTCGAGTCGCGACCGAGACGGGGGCCGTCGTGGTTCCGCTCGAGGTCGACGACCGCATCATGCGGGGCGTCGTAAGTCTGCCGCACGGTTGGGGGCACCATCGCGTTGGCGTCCGCTTACGGGTCGCATCCGAGCGACCCGGCGCGAGCAGCAATGACGTCATTCGACCCGACATCGATCCCCTGACGGGCACGGCCTGCCTCAACGCCGTTCAGGTAAACGTGACGGCGACCTGAACCGGTCGAGCTCTGACGGCACCGACCCGAGCGTGCGGGTTCGTATGCCTGGCCTAGGAGACTTGCTCCGAGCGAAGCGTGACAAAGAAGCGGACTTTGGGCGCT
>CAZFIV010000083.1:0-33582 GCA_964519665.1 uncultured Myxococcales bacterium | reverse complement strand
GACTCAAGAGACCAACATCTCTCGTTTCGCATGGTGTTCAGTTGTCAAAGACCGAGGCGCTCCATCGAGCATCCCCACGTGACCACATTGGTCGTCGTCACGTGGGGCCGCAGGTTTTAGCTCAACCCAAAGCAGCCGTCAATCCTGTTTTTAGCCAGCGTGCGTTTTTCTGCTCGACTGACATCGACAAGTGACGAAATCGGGTCCGCCGTGAAGCGTGCGGGGGACAATAGGGGCTGACGGTGGAGCCGTCAACGAAAAATCTACGGCACGCGTCTCTTTTGAGGATGCTCCGGCGTTCGCCCACAGATGTCGGGCCGCTGCAGAAGACGGCGCCGGCTCCCGCGCTCCTCGACTGCGTCCGGCATCCTGGGTTGCGGACGCACCTGCGATGAGCGCTGTCATGCTCCGGGTGCGCGCCACACCGCTCACCGTCTGGGAAATCGCTGAGGCGCGCCACAACGCTGACGGTCTGTGAAATGCGCCCACCCCCTTCGAGGGCTCCGCAAGCTCCGCTGGCCTGCCTGAATCCGACGTCCTCGAGCGCGAAACCTCGGCTCCTGGCCACTAGAGCGCCGATTTACTTGGAGCGTGCTTTTGTCGCGCCGGAACCGGCCCGTCGGGTCGTCGCGTGAGGAGGGCGCGTATCGGGAATACGCAACCGACGAAAGCCGAAGGCGGCGCGGCGAGCAGACGGGGTGAGAACCAGCGACAATAGTGCGATCCAAGTGAATCGGCGCTCTAGGGCGCAAGGAGCTCTCCAACCAGGTTTCGAGGCGGATTTTGAGCGATGTGGTGAGCCCGAATGATCGCCCTCAGATCGAGTTCGGCCTGATCAAAGTCATCGTTGACCACCAGGTAGTCGTACGCCTGCGACTGTACGATCTCCGCTCGCGCCTTTGCCAGGCGCAGCTCGATCGCCTCCGGCGTGTCTTCAGCTCGATTGACCAGCCGGCGGCGCAGCTCATCCATGGACGGCGGCAGCAAGAAAATCAGCACGGCATCCGGAAGCTTCTCTCGGATCTGCAGGCCCCCCTGCACGTCGATATCCAGCAAGACGTCCAATCCCTCGTCGAGCTGCCGCTGAACGGCGCGCCATCCCGTGCCGTACCGCCTCGTGAACACCTGCGCCCACTCGATAAACTCGCCGTTCTCGATCATTCGATCGAACTCTTCATCAGAGATGAAGAAGTAGTCGCGTCCGTCGAGCTCTTCGCCCCGTCGCGGCCGAGTGGTATACGACACGCTGCGGACGGTGTTGCTCAATGTTTGCAGCAACCGACGGCACAGCGACGTCTTGCCCGTCCCCGATGCCGCCGACACCACGATCGGATTGCCCTTTCGCATCGATTCACTCCACGTTCTGCACTTGCTCGCGCATTCGCTCGAGCTCCGCCTTCAGATCGACGACCAGGTGCGCCACCGTCGCGTCGTTACACTTCGAGCCCACTGTATTGGCTTCTCGGTTCATCTCTTGAATTAGGAAATCCATCTTCCGACCGACCGCATCCTCGCTGACCAGCAACTTGCGAAACTGGCCTATGTGGCTCTCCAGTCTCTCCAGCTCCTCGGTGACGTCGGCCCGCTCGGCGAGCAGCACGAGTTCCTGTAGCATTCGCGACTCATCCACGCCCCGGTCTGCCAGCAGCTCGTCGACCTTCTTGCGGAGTCGGTCTTGTCGCTCGCCGACCGCGACCGGAATCCGATCGCGTACCACCTGCCGAAGAGAGGCGACCGCATCGAGATGCCCCTCGAGCGCCGCGCCCAGCTTACGGCCTTCGGCGACTCGCATCGAGATCAGCCCGTCGACCGCTTCGGCCAGCGCCTCGCGCACCATTTTGAGGTCTTCCTCGGCGTCGACCCTCGCCTCGGGAGCCCGAAACACCCCGGGCGCCTGTGCGATCGTGGTCAGAGAAATCTCGGCCGGACGCCCGAGTGCCTCGGCCAGCCGCCGATACGCTGCCCAATAGGCTTCAGCACGCGGAATGTCGACGTTGGGCTCCACCGACGATTCGGGAGCGAATGTCACGGCCATCGCAATGTCGACGCGACCCCGCCGGATCCGCCGCCGAACCGCCTCTTCCAGGTCGAGGGTGAGAGCCTCGAGGTCACGGGGAACGCTGAATCGGACATCGCAGTATCGGTGATTGACCGACCGTGCTTCGACCGAGAGCACTCGATACCCGTCACTGCGATGCGCCGCTCCGAACCCAGTCATGCTGAGCAGCATGCCGAAGCTGACCAGAGGCCGTCGGTTTCGTCAACTGGCGCCCAGACTGGATAGCGTCAGCTCCGTCGTGCGGATCATCGACGCCACTCGCTCTTGTGCCGACCGGGTCGCTTGGTCGATCTCCGCGATCGCCGCTTTCACGTCGAAGGCCCCCCCGTCGGGCTCGCTTTGCGGGTTGCCTTCCGTCGAAGCCGCGGCTGTCGCGGCCTCGAGCCTGGGCCACTCCTGCCCGATAGCCGAGATGCTCGCATTCGCTTCCCAGGTCGCTTCTTCCAACGCCTCCACCGAGCGCGGCACCCGTCGTAGGGCCTGAATGAACCGCTCCTGGACTTCGATCAAGAGCCGGCCGACCTCCATCGTTGGATCGACGGCCCGACCTTCGACCTCGGTCCACCCTTCGATGCGGAGGCCTTCGATCCAGCGAAGAGCACCCGTCAGTTGGTCCAGCTCCTCTTCGAGCGCGATCAGCGACCGGATCATGTCGGTGCGCGCAGCATCGCGGTCGACCGTCGCCGAACGATCGCCGGTCGGCGCAGCGACCTCCGCCGCGCGAAGGAGGAGTTTGTGCGCCTGATCCGCTGCCGACCGTGCCATCTCCGCTCGTCGGCCCGCTTCCAACCGTTGCGCCCGAAGAACCAAACTCGCGCGGCGCTGCTCGCGCCCGAACGTTCGAACCGTGGCCCGAGCGCGCTTCACTTCGGGCTGCAGGTCGAGGAGCTTTCTTTCGGTACGGGCGACGTCGTCAGCCAGCCGGGAGAAGATCACGGTAACCTCGTGCGCGGACCGAGCCAGCCTCCGGCCGGCCCCGCGCAATCGCTCGACCCCTTGGCAGATCGCTCGCGCCGACCTGTACTGAGCCGAAAAGCGCGCCTCGATGCCCTGGTGGGCCTCTCGTACCGCCCGCGCCAGCGGTTCCCACATCGTCGATACGGTCTCGGATACGGTCTCGGATACGGTCTCGGACACGGTCTCGGATGCGGTCTCGGATATGGTCTCGGTCCCACCGAGCGACTCGCCTTGCCGAAGGCGTCGCAAGCTCTCCGTCAGCACGCGAACGTCATCCCTTACGCGTTCGTCGGCGGCTTCACGAGCCCGCTCCGACCGCTCGAGCGCCCGACATACCGCCCGACGCAGCGTTCGCACCACCGAGATCCCGCGCACCATCGAGCCGTGACGGGCCAGATCTCCCGCGTCGGCCCGGTCGAGGGCTGCGATGAGCGTGCGAATCGGGCCCAGGACCCGGCAACACATCCAGCCGAACAGCAAGCCGGCCGCGATACCGGCGATGCCGAGCATCCACGGCAGGCTCTCGCAACCCGTCAGGCCGATCACCATCGCAGTACCGAAGGTCGGCACGACAACGGCCACGATCGATTCGAGGGATAGGACCGGCCGAGTACCCAGCACCGATGAATTCATTGCGCCATCGTACCGAGCTCACCGACCGTGCGAAGGTGGGAGCCAGCACCGAAGCCACCGCGATGTGTCTGGACGGCACGGTGGCGATCATAGCGTCGGTACGACGATCACCAGCTGCCGGTCCGCGAGGCTCTGCAGCGACCGGTACACATGAAAAGTCGGGCGAGCGACGCCGCTGACCAGCTCGGCGATCGTCCGGCGACCGTCGACGTATTGCAGGAGCTCGCGGTCTTCCGTGGTCAGGTCAGGTAGAGCGTCGGATGCTGGCGGCTCACGACGCTCCAGCACCGAGTCCAGGTCGCCGATCTGCGGCTTCATTCGGCGCCACTCATCGAGACGGCGCATTCCCTCGAGCAGGAGGTGGGGAACCGCCAGCGTCAGCTTGGCCGCCCGCGCTTCCGGTGGCAGCGCCTCGTCGGCGAAGATCGCGAATCGCCCCGTCGACCAACGAACGACCTCGTACACGAGCTCTTCGGTCTGCAGGCGCAACGCTGCGCCGAGATCCGTGTCGCTGAGCCCACCCCACGACCGCAACCGCTGCCCGATCCGCGTTCCGTCGCGAGGGGCATGGAGTGCGCCGTTCAGCTCATCCTCGGTGACCCGCCCCATCGACAACAGAATCCGACCGAGTAGAAAGCCATCTGGCAGCCCGGACTGGCGCGCAAAGGCGATATTGCCCTGGTCATAATAGACGTCGATCACCGCCGAGTCCTGGGCCACCCGACACCGGGATGGCTGGCCCACGGCCATGGCGAGCTGAAGAACCTGGTCGATCGACAGTTGGGGAATAACGCCCTCGATCGCCGGGGCTGGATCCCCCTCCGGCGGAATCGCGTGCACTTGGTCGGCCAACTCGAGCACCGCATCGCAGGCTCGCAAACACGCCGACAGCAAACCCGGGCGAACCGGAATTCGCTCGACTTCCAAATAGGTGCGCAAGTGCTCGGCCAAGTGCCCCGCCCGAACATCTCGGGCGACCCCTCGGCTTCGAACGGGGGGACTCGTACGGCCGTACTCGAGAAGGCGGGCGAACGGAAAGATGTCGGTCTGCTCGGTATCCGGGGATTCTTCCATCCCGTCCGTGGGCTGCGAGACCAGCGTGTCGCCGCGCTCGAAGGCGGCCCTTTCGGCCGAACCCTCCAGCGCGCGCTGGACGGTGGTCAGTAGACGCTCCGGAACGAACGGCTTTTCAAGGTAATCAGCGGCCCCCACCCCCGGTTGCGTTTCATCCACGTCGGCGCCGTCCGACACGGGTTTTCCTCGCTGAAAGGTCAAGATGACGGGTATCGAGCGACGAATCCGAAAAGACGACAACAGCGTCGGCTCGGCCTGCCGCGCGTCCATGACGACCGCGTCGAGGTCGAGTCGTTCGGCCTGCTTCGCGGCGTCTTCGGCCGTCGCCACCGCCACGACGTGGTGCCCAGCTCGGCTGAGGACATTCCGGGCGACGATCAAAACCCCCGGATTGGGCTCCACCACCAAAATGGTTCCGGCGCGCATCCGGTCAGGCCTCCGTTCCCTCCAGGGCGCTGGGCACGTCATGGGGGCTACTCACTGGTCACAAGACCGCAAGCAGGGATCGGCTCGTTTGTCCTAAGGCGGGCGCCCAGCGCAGAGCAAGAGGCAGATCGGCGTCAATTCGGGATGATGTCCGCTACCAGTTCATCGGTGACCCGAAGACTCGCATTGTTGAGGGGTGACCAATCTGCGGCTCCGGCCTCGATGTAGCGGGCCACCACGACCGCCTTGAATCGCTTGAGCGCCGTCGCCACTTGTTTGAAGTCGGTGAGCGCAGGATCCGGGGGACCCTCGGGTAGCCGTTCGAGCCCAGCTTGAATCATCCAGTACAAGGGCTCTCCGACCGACACGGCATGCAGGCCCCGGCCCGCGGTCACGACGAAACCCATGCGGACCGGGCCTCCGTCAGCTTCCGACGAGAGCCGATGGATCGCGTCGGCCGCGCGGCGCATCGCCTCGTGAATGCCCACCGGATCCCCGAACGGGTTTTCGAGCCCTCCGGAACGGTAGAGTTCCGCGAGGAGCATGGCGAACAGAAGCTGGCCGGCCGTGCCCGCCCCCAGTTCGGTGCGGAGGAAGCTGGGAAGCTTCTCGGCGATCAGGCCTTTGAGCTCGGCTAAGGGTTCCACGTGGCCGGTGTACGTCATCAGCCAGCGTCGAAACCGGTACGGCGGCGCCTGGTCGCGGGCCGAAGATCGCTGGGCGCTGGCCACCAAGGTTCGGCTTCGCACCTCAGGCGCGAGGTCGAACGCGGTGCGTTTGATCAGAAGCTCGGAAGGCTTCTTGATGATAAGCGGACGATGGTCGGCGTAGTATCCCACGCCCCAGGTTTCACCCTCGGCTTCGCCTTCGGGTTCGGTCAGCGCCGGGCCCAAAGCGTAAAGGAGGGCCGGCATGTAAGCAGCATCGTTAGCGTGAGCGGCGAGCAAGTACGGCATCATGCCCTCATCGGTTCCACTGGCGTTTGCTAGTGAACCGACTTCAGCGGGCCGGTCTTCCGGCCGTTCTATGTGAGCGCGGCAAGTGTAGGGCGCTGCTGCGGAGCTACACAAGGCAGACAGCAGCGGTGGCGCAAAGATGCCGCCGTGTTATAGCCTGCGCGTTACAACTTCATTGGCCGGCCCAGCCGGCCCCGGAGGTGCGAATTGACGGAGCTGGCGATGGGCATCGACCTGGGCACGAGCTACAGCTGCGTGGCCATCATCGAGGATGGAATGCCCACTGTCGTTCCCAACGAGTGGGGGGAACGCACGCACGCATCAGTTGTTTCATTCATGGACGACGGCCGGGTCCTCGTGGGCAACGACGCGAAGAAACAGATCATCACCAACCCCGAGAATACCGTCTACTCCGCGAAGCGGCTGATCGGCCGCTTTTTCTTCTCCGAAGAGGTCCGGAAAGCCCGGACCGTCGTGCCCTATAACCTGGTGGAAGGCCCAAACAATTCGGTTCGTATCCAGGTCCGCCACCAGATGTACTCGCCGCAGGAGATCTCCGCGATCGTTCTCAAAGAGATGCGCCAGATCGTTGAAAACCACACTGGGGAATCGGTGACCAAGGCGGTGATCACCGTCCCTGCCTACTTCAACGACAACCAGCGGCAGGCCACCAAGGACGCCGGCAAGATCGCCGGACTCGAAGTGCTTCGCATCATCAATGAGCCCACCGCGGCGGCGCTCACCTACGGGTTCGGGCAGGGCTATCATCAGCGGGTTGGCCTGTATGACCTCGGCGGGGGGACGTTCGATATCTCGATCCTCGACATCGGGGACGACGTTTTCGAAGTGATCTCGACGGCCGGCGACACCTATCTGGGTGGCGACGACTTCGACGACCGGATCATGCACTGGCTCGCCGATTCATTTCAGCAGCAGCAGAGCGTCGACCTCCGGCAAGACAAGTATGCCCTCCAGAAGCTTAAGGAAGCGGCCGAAAAGGCCAAAATCGGGCTATCAGAGCACGAGGTCGTGCAGATCCACATCCCTCTCATCCACACCGACGAGAATGGATATTCGCTCGACTTCTCGACCACGCTGTCCCGGGCCGAGTTCAACCAGATGGTGATGGATCTCGTTCAGCGGACGTTCAAGGTGTGCGACGAAGCGCTCCAGTCGGCACGGATCACCGCCTCCGACATCGACTGTGTGATCCTCGTCGGGGGCCCGACCCGCCTGCCCTTGATCCGCAGTTCGGTCCGCCACTACTTCCAAAAACAGCCCATGACCGACGTCGATCCCGACGAGGTGGTGGCCATGGGCGCCGCCATTCAGGCCCATGCCCTGCTCGACAACCAGCAGTCGACCTATCTGCTCGATGTCACCCCGCTGACCCTTCGGATGGCCACCGTCGGCGGCTACACCGAGCAGATCATCGAGAAGAACACGCCGATTCCCATCGACCGGACCCGGTGCTTCACGACCGCTAGCGACATGCAAGAGCGGGTCCGGATCAAGGTCTTTCAAGGCGAGTCGAATGTCGGGGTCGAAAACGAGCTGCTCGGCGAGTTCGAGTTCGCGGGCTTTCGGATCGCGCCTCGAGGCGAAGTGACGATCGAAGTCACCTTCGAGATCGATACCGACGGCATCGTGAACGTCTCGGCGCGGGACGTCGAAACCGGGGCCCAGGCGAGCACGACGATCAATCTGAGCTCGGGTCTGTCGACCCGAGAAGTCGAGGACGCCATGGCCCGCAACGATGAGCTCATGGTGGCGCAACGCTGAGGTGATCGGTGCCTGAAGATCCGAACGTCCATCCGCACTGGGCGCAAGAAACAAAGCAGATCGCGGACAATCTGGACCGTCTGGACTACTTTCAGGTTCTCGGCGTCGCCTACGACGCGCCCTTCGACGCCTTGAAGAAGCAGTACCACCTGCTTCAGCGCACCTATCACCCGGACAGCTTCTTCACCTCGCCCGACGAAGACCTTCGGCGCGCGGTCACCCGAATCGCGAAGCGGGTCGCCGAAGCCTACGTCATTTTGCGCCACCCCCAGCGCCGAGCGAAGTACACCGCCGACGTTACCGGGCCCGAGCGAGACAAGAAGCTCCGCTACAACGACGAGAGCGAACAAGAGCACAGGAAAGCGGCCCAGGAGAAGACCGGCCGAACGCCGCAGGGCCGCCAGCTGTGGCGAAAGGCCCAGGACGCGCTCAAGCGAGGCGACCGAGCCACCGCGATCCGCGACCTGAAGACGGCCCTGCTCTTCGAGCAAGGCAACCCCCTATTCACGGACGCGCTCGCCGAGCTTGAGCCCAAAGACGAAACGTAAGACGAACGCCGCATGGCGATCGGTCGCACGACGGCGTTGGTTCTGTGGACGGCGTGCTGCATCGGCTCCGGGTGCGGTTCGAGCGGAGCGCGACCGAGCTTCGAGCGGTTCGATTTGTCGGTGACCCCGGCGGCCGCCGACTATCCCGACGTGTCGGCGGTGGTCCTTGTCGACCGCGGACTGCTCACGTTCGGGATCGATGACGAGCGCAACGTCCCATTCGCCCGCGTTCGCCGATACCGACGGGTAAAAGTGCTCCGGCCCGAGGGCCGGGCTTTGGCCGAGGTGGTCGTTCCGTATGATCCGGGCGCGATCGTTCGCGGATTGATGGGGCGCGCGGTCTTTCCGGATGGGCGGTCGATCGAGATCGACGACGGCGACGACGTTCAACACGCGCGTGGACTTCGCGCCCGCCGGCTCGTCTTACCGGATGTCGATGTGGGCACGGTGATCGAGTACACCTACGACGTCTTCACCGACGATCTCCGTTTTCTGCCCGCGTGGGCTTTTCAGAACCGCAACCCGACCATCCGCTCGGAGTTCGCGGTGGTCGTTCCCGAGGGATTCGAGGTCGACCTTCGATTTTCTCGCGAAGGTCGGTTCGTCGACCAGCCACCGGAGCGATTCGTCGTCGAGACCGGCACCCGGTATTCCTGGTCGATGTCCGATCTTCCGCCCCGGTTTCCGGAGGCCAACATGCCATCCCCAGCCCTGTTGTCACCGCGGGCCCACGTGCTCTTTCGCTCGGCGCGGCTCGGAACTCGCACTGTCCAGGGCTTTCAGTCTTGGGACGATGTGGCCCGTTGGCATCTACAGCGCGTTGCCCAGTGGGACGAGCTCTCCGAGGCCACGGTCCGGGAGGCCCGTCGGGTGGTCGGCGAAAGCAGCCCCGACGAGGGCGCCCTGAAACTGACCGAGGTCTTGGCTCGCGATCTTCCGCCCCGGCCCGGGCTTCAACCGCCGTTGTGGCGAACGACCCTCGAGCATCCAGATACGGTGCTGGCGAGCCGGGAGAGTGACCCGTCGAGTCGCGGGATGCTCCTGGTGGCCCTGCTGAGGGCGGTGGGCGTGCCCGCGGTTCCCGCGCTGGTCGCCTATAGCGACCGCGATGTGCTGGTCCCCGACGCCCCCACCGTGCGGGCCGTCGATGCCGTCGTGGCCGTCGTTCCCCGCTCGTTCGGACCGTTGGTCTTGGATCCGGGGCAGCTGACGCTGAGCACCCAGGTCGCATCGCCGCGGCTACAGCAGAGTCGGATCGTGCTCCTTCGCCCCGAGGGGGCAGAGGTGATTCGAGTGCCGCGTTCATCGCCGGATGATTCCCGGTGCGAGGTCGATTTCCGGGTTCGGTTGATACCTCGAGGAGACATCGTCGGCCGCGTCGACGCCCGGATGACTGGCGCCGAGGCCGGCCTGCTGCGACAGCAGCTCTTGGACAGCGCACCCGACGCGTACGCGCGCGTGGTCTCCGAGTTCCTGCGGGACCGCGGGCTCGCCCTTCCCATCGAGAGCCTGGTCATCGCCGATCTTCGCGCCCTGCGCCGCCCGTTGAGCTTCAAGGCCCGCGTTCTCCTCCCGGCCGCCGTAAAATCGAGACCCGGATCCGTGTTCGTTCGGCTTGGGACCATCCTGGGCGGACCCGAAGGACCGATCCGGCAAACCCGCCGCAGCCCCCTGCTGTTGGGGGCGCCGAGTTCGGTCGAGATCCGCGGATCGCTTCAGCTGCCGGAGGGCTACCAGCCCGACGTCTTGCCCCCGCCTGCCCGCCATACCTTCTCGGACATCGAAGTCTCGCTTCAGATTCGAGCGGAGACGCCGCGTCGACTCGGCTTTCTGCGGTGGGCTCGCCGCAAGGCCACGAAGATCCCGTCGCGGGCTTACCCAGCATACGCCCGGTTCTTGGAGCAGGTGCGAGCGAGCGAAGACCAGGCCTTCAGTATCGTGGTCCCGACCGATCCTTCGCTCATCGAAGACTGACTTTCCACCGACGATGCGTCCACAGCCACTGGGCCGGCTGCCGGCGGATCGCGGACTCGAGCCGGCGATTCAGGTCGGCGGTCAGCGCGCGCACCGATCCGGCTGCGGTCGGTACGGCCTCGAATCGAACCCGATGACCGCCGTCGTCGGTCCGCCAGCTCTCGACCCAGACGATCGGCACCTGTCGGCGGATCGCGAGCCGCGCCGGAAGCGTGATGGTGGCCGCCGGGCGACCGAAGAACGGAACGACGCACGCCCCGGCGGGCGCGTGCTGATCGATGACCACGACCACGACGTCTCCAGCCTTCAGCGCCCGAACCACTTCCCGAACCACTCTCCGAACCGTCGTCTGATCCCCGTCTGCTCGGATGATTTCGAGCCCCGCCGCCCGGCGACATTGCGTGACCCATGGGTCGAGGGACCCGAGCGACTTGACCACGACGTGGGTTCGAACGTTCTGCCAAGACGCGGCGGCGGCCAGGGCCAGCTCCCATGAGCCGAGGTGACCGGTGACCGCGACGACGCCCCGCCCGAGCGCGAGCGCCCGGCTGAGCGCGTCGGCATCGACGCCCACCACCCGGCGAAAGCCTTCCTGCCGATGAACAGGCAACTGGACAAAATCCCAGGCCGTTTGCCCAAGGTGCTCGAACACCGCCCGGCTGCCGATCGGCGCGCCGCCGGGCCACACCTCGTTCAGGTGGGCTTCGACCAGGCGACGGCGACCGCCCAGCGCCCGATGCGCCAGCCGGCCTGCCCCCCGCGCCAGCGCCGCCCCCCAATTTGGTGGGCAACCGCGGAGCAGCCACGCCAGCAGTCGTAACCCGAGCGTCAGCACAGCAGCCGGTCCAGGGCCTGGTCGAGCCGGTCTCGACCATCGACCACCACCAACTTGATCCGCAACTCGATCACCGGCACCGGTGGGGCCTCGACGTGGGATGGCCATCGAACCGCGTCCTTCGCGGTGAGCACGAGCGCGTCTGCTCCGGACCTCGCGGCGGCGGTCATCGTTCGTCGGGCGTCGCGATCATCGAACCAATGATGGTCTGCAAAGCGTCGATGCCCGCACACCGAAACCCCGAGATGCTCGACAAACCGCCGAAACCGGTCCGGGCGCGCAATGCCGGAGACCAGGTACGCTCGTCGTGGCGGCACCGCCGGTGATCCTCGGAGGTGACGCCATGCTTCGACCTGAACCTCGACCCGAGCCGATGCCTGCGGGCACCGAAGCCCGCTCTCTGAAGGGTCGTACGCAACGACCAGATCAGCCCGACGCAAGGCGGACGGCGGCTCTCGGGCCGGTCCGAACGGGAGCACGAGGGGCGGGGAACGGACGGCGTCGATGAGCACGATGTCGAGGTCTCGGTGCAGGCGCCGGTGCTGAAAGCCGTCATCGAGGATCAGCACCTCGGCGCCCCGAGCCACCGCCAGCTCCGCCCCCCGGACGCGCTCCTCGGCCACCGCGACCACCGCCGAGGTGCTCGCAGCGAGCATCCACGGTTCATCGCCGGCTTGCCGGACCGGGATGATCGGTCCCCGGCCCTCGCTCACCAGGACCGGCCCGCGGCTGAATCGACCGTAGCCCCGGCTGACGACGCCCACCCGAACGCCTCGGGACAGCAGGTGCTCGGTCACCCATCGAGTGAAGGGCGTCTTTCCGGCCCCCCCCACCGTGAGCCCACCGACGCTGATCGTCGGCACCGACGCGCGACGCACCGGGCGAAGGCCGACCGTATAGGTCCAGTGATGAAGCCGCTGGAGCGCGGCCGTGGTTTCGACGAGGCGGCCCCGAAGCGTCACGGGCTCCGCCTCGGGTCGGCGTCGCTCGCTCCCCCCACGCTGCACGACCGCGGGGCCGGCTCGCTTTTTCGATCCCGTTGTGTCCTGTTCGCGCAGTGGGCCCATCCGCCTGGATCAGCAAGATCGAGGGCCACCGGGTCGTGGTGGTGGGCGACCCGGTCCTCGACGTGTACCTCAATGGCTTCAGTGACCGAGTCAGCCGTGAAGCGCCGGTGCTGATCGTTCGCGAAGAGTCCCGCGATCATCGGCTTGGAGGCGCGGCCAACACCGCGGCCAACCTGGCCGCGCTCGGCGCTCGGGTGACTCTGGCGGGCTTCGTGGGCGCGGACCCCGAAGCGGAGACCTTGCGAAGCTTGCTGCCGGGCGCCGCCGTCGACGGAGCCCTCGTTCCTCGAGTGGGCGGACCGACGATCACCAAGACTCGGGTCATGGCGGGCGGACTGCACATCCGAAAGCAACAGATGCTTCGCATCGACCGGGAGCACCGGTCGCCGGCGGATGACGCCCAGCTCGCAGCCCTTCGAGAGGTGGCCGAGAGGGCGCTGGCGGACGCGGCGGCGCTCGTCGTGTCCGACTACGGGGACCCGTCCATGACTCATCTGTACGTCGACCTGGCGCAGCAAGCGCGCAAGACCGGTCGGACGGTGGTGGTCGATAGTCGGCACAGGCTCCTTCGCTTTACCGGAGTCACCGCCGTTACGCCGAACGAACCCGAAGTCGAGGCGATCTTCGGTCGACGGCTCGAAGGCCCAGAGGACGCGCTCCGGGCGGCCGGGGTGTTACGCCACCGCCTGGATGTCGATGCCGCCCTGCTGACCCGGGGCCGAGAAGGCATGGCCATCGCCGGCCGCGACGGCGCGGAGCACCTGATCGGCGCGGTCGGGGGCGATGCGGTCGACGTGACCGGCGCCGGCGACACGGTGGCCGCCGCGTTCACCCTAGGCCTTGTGGCCGGTGCCCCGGTCTTGGACGCCGCGAAGCTTGCCAACCACGCCGCCTCGATCACCGTCCAGCGGGTCGGAACCGCGGTGTGCACCCGGGCCGAACTCGAGGCATCGTTGCGTTCGGCATGATTTCCACGCCCCAGAGCATTCATAAGCTCCGGACGCTCGGCCACTGGGTCAACGTCGCGACCGACGCCCGGGCCGCCGGACGCACGGTCGCGCTGGCCAATGGCGTCTTCGACCTGTTTCACGTCGGGCATCTTCGATACCTGGAAGCGGCCGCGAAAGAGGCCGACCTGCTGGTCGTCGCCGTCAACTCGGACGCATCGACCCGAGCCCTCAAAGGTCCGCCTCGACCTCTGATCCCGGATCGAGAACGAGCGGAGATCGTCGCCGGTCTGGGGTGCGTCGACGGCGTGCTCATCTTCGAGGCGACCGACGTTCGGGCCGTACTTTCGGCCCTGAGGCCCGAGGTGCACGCCAAAGGCACCGACTACACCGCCGACACCGTCCCCGAAGTCTACCTCTGCCGTAGCTGGGGCGGTCCGTTGCCCACCTCCTCATCCCCTAAAACCCACGCCACGACCTACCTTCTCACCCGCCTCGGACTCCTGCCGGCGCCCTACCGACAGTGATAACCCACTCATCCAACCTGGGGACCCTCACGGAGGCGTTTAAGCGGTATAGTTCGCGGGTGGATGCGCTGCCCCGACCCTTCGGGCCGTTTCTGCTCCTGAAGACGCTCGGTTCGGGAGCAACCGGCGACGTCTTTCTCGCCCGGCCCCTCGACACGACAAGCGAGTGGCCGTCCCCGTTGGTGGTCAAACGCATGCACCGTGCGTTGCTGGCCCAGCCGGAGCAGAAAGCCCGGTTCGAACACGAAGCGCGGATCGCGTTGGCTCTGTCCACGCCTCACGTCCCTCGGATCCACGCGATGGGTGAGGCGGGCGGCACCTCGTACATGGCCATGGACTTCGTAGCCGGCTGGACGCTCTCTCGTCTGATGAGGGCCCGCCGCTCGAATGAGCTACAGACGCACCCCGATTCGCTTTTCGATATCGTGAAAGGCGTTCTGAATGGTCTGGTGGCCCTTCACGAAGCCGTCGATCCCGCCACGGGCAAGCCCCTGAGCGCTCTGCACCGCGACCTGGCCCCGAAGAACATCATGCTGGGTCAAGACGGCGTCACCCGCCTGATCGACCTCGGGCTCGGCAAATCGACGGTCCAGAACTGGCAGACCACCATGGGCGTCGTGATGGGAACGCCGGGATACATGGCGCCGGAGCAGGTGCTCGCCGAGGGGACCGACGCCCGAAGCGACCTGTACACCGTCGGGATCGTTCTGTGGGAGCTGTTGGCGGGGACCTCCTATATCCCGCGGGCGCCGCTTCACAAGATGCTGCGGGATCAAGCGCAGGCGACCTATCGGCCTCCGCCGCACAAACACGACGTTCCGGAAGCCGTGAACATCGTTCTCCAACGGGCCCTGGCGCCTGAAAAGGAGGATCGTTACGAATCGGCGCGACAGTTCCTGACCGCGCTCGAGGCGGCGACCGGGACCGTTCCGAAAGGCCCCGGTCCGGTCGTCGAGCTGGTGACCCGGAAAATGTGGGACGAGCTGGCCGCCGACCTCGAGGAGGTCACCGACCTGACCGAGTCCCTGAAAGCGCCCGACCCCGCCCTGGTCGCCGAGCGAAAGCGCGCCGCGGCCGGGCAAGCCGACACCGCCGAAGCCGACGCGGCGGTGACCCTCCCCCGAACGCCCGCCCGGAGGTCGGCCGCGCCGGACGAATGGGCGAACGGGACCCCCCAGCCCGAAGTCCCGCGGAGTCAGTCGGTTCGCGTCATGCCCGCCCCCTCCGCAGAACCGAGCCCGTCCTCGGCGCCCCGCTCGCCCCCCCTTTCGGATCCTTGGGACTTTGGGAAGGGCACCGGGGGCTCGACAATCGACAGCGACGACTCCGACGCCACCGAGGCGGGTTCGGTGGATATCCAAGACGTGTTGATCGCGCTCGGCCGGCGGCCCGACGGCTCACGGGACCCGGATTTGGATGAAACCGTAGCCGAGCCGCCCGCTGTCGAGTACTCGGCTCACCCGTCGGTCACCGACGACCCAGACGAGCCGGAAACGTCGCCCACCCTTCCGCCCGATTTGCTCGATGGACTGCCTCAGGTCGCCGTCGCCACCCCGGAAGCCCGCGCGTTCGCTGACCCCGCGGAGAGCCTGCCGACGGCGGCGGCCGACCGCGCCGCGCCACGGCTCGGTGACCGCGAGCCGGACGCCGTCCACGTTCCCGCGGAACGCGTCCAGCTGATGCCCGCGGTGACCGGAGGGCTCGCCGCGGTGCACCGCGACGCGAACGGCAATGGAGCGCCCGGCCCTTCCCAAGAGGAGGAGGCCCGAGACGGCGCCCCGCCCCGGCGGTTCTTCGACTCCGCGCTGTTTCGAGCCCTGGCGGTCGCACCGTTGGGCGCGGTCATCGGCATTGGCGCGGTCCTCGCCCTGCGGGTGCTGTCCGAAGAAGAGGCGCCGCATCAGGTCTCGTCGCAGGTCGTGCCGGCCAGCAGCCAGGCGCTCGCGAAGCGTCTGCTGCGCCGCGCCCAGCGACTCGGCCGGAGGTGGCCGGCCGGCTCCGAGAAGGCCCAACGGCTCGCGGCCCTGATCGAGCAACTCGAGCGCCACACCGAAAACCCCACGCCGACGGCCCAGCAGCTGCAGGAAGCGGAGCGCACACTGAAGCGGCTCGAAGCCGCTCAATAATCAGTGCGAAGGCCGGCAGCCGATCCGGCTGATGCGGCCGGTGCGGCCGATGCGGCCGGTGCGGCCGAAACGGCTGGTGCGGCTGATGCGGCCGATACGGCTGGTGCGGCCGATACGGCTGGTGCGGCCGATACGGCTGGTGCGGCTGATGCGGCCGGTGCAGCTGATGCGGCCGGTCGGACCGACCCGGCTGGTGAGGGCGTCGAAGAGTCGGGAGGATGAGAACCGGGGGCAGCGCGGGATCACGCTACCCCCGAGTTTCGAGGTACGGCTAGCGGTTGCCGCGGAACAGGACGCCTTGGTTGTCGACGATGATGTCGTTGAACATCTCGTTGAGCATCGCGCTGTTCAACGGACCTGCGACGTCCGCCGACTGCGGATAGTCGCGCCGGTAGGTCTGCTGGACGCCGTAGGTGTTCTGCTTGAACGGATGGCTGTTGTAACACAGCGGGAACCCGTCGGCCTGAAGCACACACCAGTCCGCCTGCACATCCACCGAGTAACCGTCAGGGTCGATATCCTGATCGAACCGGTAGCCGGCGGCCGCATTCACGGCGACGACGGCGCCGGAGTTGTTGCGAGTGATGCCGGTGTTGGCCAGGGTGTTCAAGTAGTCCGACACGTTTCCGAAACCGTTCGGATTCGCGTAGAAGCGCGCCTGAATGAGCGCCGTGTTGTCCTGGTTCAAGTTGATGTGGCAGTTGTTGCAGTCCATCAGCGGGTGCGAACGCTGAACGGTGTGGGGCATGAACTGGTTCGCCCCCTGCCCAGCGTTGTTGTCCATCTGCGCGAACTCCTCGTACCCGAGCCCGTCGTCTCGGGGCAGCAAGCCCACCTCTTCCGTGTCGTACCTACGGGTGCCGTAGCCCATCCGGTCACGGTAGATGTTGTATTGGATGTTGGCATCATCGTTCACGATGACCGTGTCGCCGAAGTACTGCTCGTTGTTCACGTCGGTGTGGGCGAGCAGCATCTTCGTTTCCGGCAAGAACTGCGCGATCTTGCCTTCCGAGTTGATGCCGTACTGGGTATCGAGCGGCGAGATGTACGTGAAGTCGGCCTCGGCGATGAAGCCGAGCGTCAGCTCGCCGGTCGAACGCGCGTAGTCGCGCAGGTCGTTGTTGTTTCCATCCGTATCGATCAAGCGCAGGTGGCAGCCGAAGCAGTTGTTGCTCCACGTGGAGTGGCACGCGTAACACTCGAGACCGCCTTGGTGCTGGTCGACGGGGCTGGTCGCCTGACGCCCCAGGTGCGAGAAGCCCTGGGTGACCCGGCCCTGGTTGTTGAGCTGGTCCCGGAAGCAGTTGTTGACGTTGCCATCCGCGCAGGGGCCCACACCGTCGGTGTTCGAGTCGTTGAAGCGGCCGTGGAAGATCGACGAATTGAGCGTGTAGACCCCCGCCAGCGTGTCCGGACGAACGACGCCGCTGGCGTTGTTGACCGTGTCGTAGGTCTGCGGCACGTAGTGCCAGCGAGCGTAGAACTTGCTCCGCAGGAATCGACCATTTCCGAGGTTGTCGCACTCGACGGGCCGCTCGTAGTTGGGGATCACCTCGCCGGGCTCCGCGCACACGAGCAGATTCCGGACCGGATTGCGGTTCTCGACGCTGTAGGGAAGCGCTCGGTACTCAAGATTGCCATGGCAGTGAACGCACTCGACCTCGGTGGCCTGGTCTTGGTGTGACCACAGGGCGCCCGACATGTCCTGCACCTGGCTGGGGTCCGACGGATCCGTTACCTGGGCCACCTTCACGAGTTTGATCTCGTTGTGCATCTCACCGGTGGTGTGGCAGTCCATGCACTCCAGACCGGCCTGATAGTGAATGTCGGCCGGGATGTCATCCAAGCCGTCCGCGTTCCAATCGATAAACCGGAGCACCTGGTTCTGCGCTTGCCCGTGGTAACGCGCGTCGGGATTTTGGTTGTTGTCGATCTCGTCGGTGAACTGCACCTGGTTAGCCGCAAGATCGCCGTTGGCCAGCGCGGCGACCGCGGTCCGGTTCGGGTCGATCTGGTAACCCCGATACTGCCAGTCGGTGCGGTTCGAGCCCACGTGGCAAGTACCGCAGCGCTGAGCGGCCATCTGCCGGGTCAGCAAGTGCCGAATGGGGTGGCTCTGCTCGGGGCCAAGCCAGTCGACCTGTTCGTTGACCGGATCGTTGATATCAAAGTCGGCGATCTGCGCGTAGGCCGCGGGGTAGCTCGGCTCTCTCTTGTTGATCAACGGGTCCGACGTTCGCGCTCGACCATCGAGGGCTCGCGGCATGTGGCAAGAGCTGCAACCCGAGCTGCGGAAGTCCGCGTAGCGGTTGTTCTGACCGTTGTTTCCGAGGTGGCAGTCCCCACACTGCTTGTCGAAGGTCTCCCGCAAGAGATCCTTCTGGTCGTACCCCGTCAGTCCGCGGTTGAAGATCGTGAACGCCTGGATCGCTTGGACCGACCCGGTCGGGTTGCCGCCGGGGTTCGTCGGGTCGTAGGCCATCGAGTCCAGTTGGGCCAGCCCAAGGGTCATCCCATTGGTGCTGTCGTACTTGTAGACCCCGTCTCCGCGTCGCAGCGCCGCCGGACGCCCCACTCCGCTTCGCTGCTGAGCGACGCCGACGAGGCCGACTTCGGTCGCCATGACCGACCGCTTGACGTGCTCGGCCCGATCCATATGGCAGCCCGACGACTTGCCGCAGCTCTGGTCGACCACCCTGAGGTCACCCGGGTTCTTGAACCGCAGCCACTCGAGGCCGCCGACCTCGCGCTCGACGCCATAAAGGGTGATGTACTGCCAGTAATCCTGATAGCCAGGCCGGGTGCCGTCGGGGCTGGCGGCGCGCCACTCGTTGGGCAAACCCACGTGCGCCTCGCCGCGACTGTTGGCATCAGGGTTGCCGCCGTGGCATCCGGTACAGGTCAGGTCCGGACCACCAAACCACGGGTGAGGGTCCTCGATGCCGTTGTGGCATCCGTCGACGCAGCTCTCGGCCACCGGCGCCGGCGCTTCGACGCACTTGCCGAGAGTTCGAAGATCTTGGCCGTCGCGAGAAGTGGGCTGCTCGTCGCAACGGGTAGGAATGCACAGCGGCGACGCGGGAACGTCGAAGCAGCTGACCGCTTCGTCGGGCACGCAGTTCTGCGTCAGATCGTCTCGAATGAAGCCGACCGCGCACGGGGCGCCGGGCTGGATGCACTGCGTACCTTGAAGCTCATACGTCGGCTGACACCCTTGCGCGATGCACTGGCACTGGGTGCCATTGATCACCTGGGCAACCGTGGCCACGGCACCGGGCAGGGGTGCGCAAACCAGGGCGGCGCACGGATCCACGGCCTGCTGGTCGATCGTACGGCAAACCACGGAGCCGTCAGGCAGTTGGACTTGCTCCTGGTTCGCCTCGCAGACGAGCCCTTCGTCTGGGGTTTCGTTGTTTTTGCATCCCCACAGCGCGGCCGTGGAGAGAACAGTCACCAGGGCAAATGCGCCGGTCCTGCTCCATGTTCTGGGATTTCCTTTCATATTCCGACCCCTTGGCCTCTAAGGCCTTTCAACCTGTCGATGAGGCCTTAACCTCATGCCGTACATTGATCACATTGCGTGCCAACGCCGAAACGGCAGCCAAACAAATCGTAATTAGCCGGAATAGCTTGAGAACAATCGATCGTAGGGCCGGCCGCGGATGTCCGTGAGGAGAGTCGGGTCATCACCGTAAGCCGTTTGACACGGGGGCCTTGGTTCGATGGGGTGACCGAGTGAATCCGGTGGACGCGAACCAGCGGCAGCTGACCGCGCTGGAGCCTCTCGAGCTTCGACACTTGCCCGACGACGGCCTCACCTTCGACGAGGCTCTTCCTCAGACTTGGCTCGCCGAGGCCGTCGGCGCCGGGTCCAGCGGCCTCATGTTCGTCGCGGTCGAGCCCGGACGCCTCAAGATCGAGGTCATGCCGTTGGGGCCGGTCGACGAGCGGCCTCCCATCCGGATCCGGGGCCGATTGGACGCGGTCCTGGAGACCGACTGTGTTCGATGCCTGGCCACCGTTCGACCCAGCATCGAAGGCGACCTCGACATCACCCTGATCGCGGGGCCGCCGGCCCGAGCGGAGAACGAAAGTGGGCGCGGCACCGGCAAGGTCCGCGACGACGCCCGCCTCGACGACTGGAGCTCGGAGGATTTCCCCAATCCGGACGAGCTCGCCGATGCGGTTTACCGGGGCGAAACGGTCGACCTACCCGACATTCTTCGGGAGGCGCTCCTGCTCGGCCTGGCGACCGACCCGGTATGTGAAGACACCGTCGGCTGCGATGCTCGAACCGCTGCCCTCATCGACGAGGCCAACGCGCCGGTTCGGCAGGCCGAGGACGGGATCGACCCGCGGTGGGCGGCGCTGCGGAAACTTCGCGAGTCATCCTGAGAGAAGCCCAGACGGTTTTTGGTTGACATGGACCGGTGGGAGGACCGATTCCCGACCGTCCCATGGCCGTCCCCCGCAAGCGTAAGTCGAAGTCGCGCCGCGGCATGCAGCGCTCGCACGATGCTCTCAAGAAGCCCGTCATTGCGCGGTGCCCGAACTGTGGAGCGCCCAAGATGCCTCACCGCATGTGTGGCGCTTGCGGTTGGTACGGAGACCGCACGGTCGTCGAAATCGACGCCGAGTAGACCTGCCATTCCCCGCCCGAACGATTTGCTTCGGCCCCAGCCGCCGGCTATGGCTCCCGGGTGATGGTCACTCTGCTCTTTCCCGGCCAGGGAAGTCAGTCTGCCGGCATGGGCCGCTCCCTCGCCGATGCGTACCCGGAGGCCCGCGCGGTCTTCGAAGCCGCCGACGAGGCGCTCGGTACGAAGCTGTCGAAGCTGTGTTTCGAAGGTCCGGAAGAGACGCTCAGACATACCGAGGTCACCCAGCCCGCGATCCTCACCACGAGCATCGCGGCCCTGCGAGCCGTGCAAACCGAGCGACCCGACCTCACGTTCGCGTTCGCGGCCGGCCATAGCCTCGGCGAGTTTTCGGCCTTGGTTGCCGCCGGCGTCCTGCAATTCGAAGACGCGGTGCGACTGGTGCAGACGCGGGGTCGACTCATGCAAGCCGCGGTGCCCTCCGGCGAAGGCGCGATGTCGGCGGTCATGGGTCTCGAGGCCGGCCCGATCGCCCAGGTGTGCGAAGACGTGACCCGCGAGGTCGGAACCGTCGTCGCCCCCGCGAATTTCAACAGCCCCGAGCAGACGGTGATCTCCGGTGAAGCCAAGGCGGTCGCCGAGGCCAACCAGCGGCTGAGCGCCGCCGGGGCCAAGAAGGTCGTCGAGCTCGCGGTCAGCGCCCCGTTTCACTGTGCCCTCATGCAGCCGGCCGCCGACGGTCTCCGTGAAGCCTTGGCCGATATCGATGTCGGCTCGTTCGCATTTCCGGTGGTCTCCAACGTCGAGGCGAGGCCCAACACCGACCCCACGCGGGTCAAGGCGCTGCTGGTCCAGCAAGTGACCGCGCCCGTGCGCTGGGTCGAGTCGGTGCGGGCCTTGGCGGAGGCCGGACAGACCAGCGCCCTCGAGGTCGGACCGGGCAAGGTCCTGATGGGCTTGGCTCGACGGATCGACCGCGGGCTCAAAGTCGGCCTCACGCAGGACGCCGACAGCTTGAAGAAGGCCGTCGAAGCGCTCGCTTGATTCGATCGTCCCCGTCTTTTATGCCGGACCGACATGGAACTCGGACTTCAGGGCAAAGTCGCCCTCGTGACCGGCGGCTCGCGCGGCATCGGCCGCGCCTGTGTCGTCGCTTTGGCCCGCGAGGGCGTGCATGTGGTTCTGTCGTACGCCTCGAATGCCCAGGCGGCCGAGGACACCGTCGCCGCGGCGAAGGAAGCCGGCGGTCAGGCGGAAGCCGTCGCGTTCAACGTGGGCGACCCCGCGGCGGGTAAGAACGCGGTCGATGAGATCGTCAAGAAGCACGGCGGCCTGCACATCCTGGTCAACAACGCCGGCATCTCGATCGACGGGCTCATCATGCGCTTCAAAGATGACGATCTGACGCGCAGCTTCGAGACCAACGTCTTCGGTCCGTTCTATCTCGCCCGGGCCGCCGCCCGGCCGATGATGAAGGCCCGATGGGGTCGGATCATCATGATGGGGTCGGTGGTCGGCGAGATGGGCAATGTAGGCCAGTCCGCCTACGCCTCGACCAAGGCGGCGCTCGGCGGGATGTGCAAGTCGCTGGCCCGCGAACTCGGGTCGCGCGGCGTCACCGCCAACGTGATCGCCCCCGGGTTCATCGAAACCGACATGACCAAATCGATGACCGAAGAGATGAGCCAAGCGCTCGTCGCGAACATTCCGAGCGGGTCGATGGGCCACCCCGACGATATCGCCAACGCGGTGCTCTACCTCGCTTCGGACGCCGCCCGTTATGTGACCGGCCATGTGCTGAACGTGAACGGCGGCCTTTACATGTAATCGACCTCGCCCCGTGGCCTCGAAGATCGGCCGCCCACGCTGACGGGAATCAGTTTCTGGGCACCCAGGTCACGGTCAACGCGTCGGAATTGGCCCGGTTGGCCACGGCGAGGAGATCTTCGCCCAGGGCGAGAATCCGCCCATCGGTCGAAAACGTAATGACGAAGAGGTCGCGGCAGATGCCGGTACTGTCGCTGTAGAAGGCCCCCACCCCCGAGGCGAGATAGAACGCGAGCCCGTCTTCGTACCCGGTCGCTGAAAGTCCGAACCAACCGTTGTCGGGAACGACTCGGGTCCATTCGTCGCCCGTCTGAGCAAAGAACTCGCCCAGCTCGTTGCCGACGACGGGCACCCCTTCGATGAGTTGAAGGCTATGAAGGCTGGTCGGGGCCCCCGAGAGCGAGAGCAAGCCCTCCGGCGTCGCCCGCACGAGGCGACCGGTTCGGTCATCGATGAAGAGCGCCTCGGCCAACCCGGTCGAGACCATGTACCGGTCTTGGGCTCTTCCGCGGCCGACGACCCGCCACCGACGACCGTCGTAGTACGCGATCTCGAGCCCCGTGCTGACGAAGACGTCGGACGTCGTGCCCGTGGTGGCCATCCCGAACAGCGGCACGTCGAGGGCCGGAATCGGGAGCGGACGCCGGTCTCTCCATCCGAGCGTCCGGTCGGGCGTCGCCTCCCAGAGCCGGCCGAACAGGTCGCCCAACCACAGCTTGTGACCCACTCGAGTCATAACGTTCACCTGCTCGCCCGACCCCACCGGGGTCCGCATGGAGGCCGTCGAAGTCGACACCACCCATCGCGCGTCCGCACCCTCGATGGCGCGGCCGACCAATAGCGCGCTCTCCTCGTCGATTCGTTCGACGATGGCCTCGGCATAGTCCGGCAGCGTCTCGCTCCAGAGCGGCTGGGCGAATTGAGGACACGGCGCACGCGCGGAGGGCACCGCGAGGCTCTGAAGCTCCGTCGGCAGCGGGACCGACCGCCATATCGCCGATGGCGGGTCTTGACGCCGTTGCAGTTGCTCTACCCCGATCGGCTGCTCGCGAAAGAAGGCCGTCGGGGCTCCGAACAGCAAGCGCCCGCCCTCGGCTTCCGACACCACCGGCTGACGCCCAAGCGGCAACCGAACGTCGGTGGCGCGGCGGGAAAAGACGAGCGCGATCGGGTCGAGACTGCCGCTGGGTGCTTGAACCACCGCGTCGTCGGGCCCGGCGCCGGGCTCGTAAACGGTCGCCTGACGGTCGGCTGCGGTTCCGTGGACCAGGACGAGCGTTTCGCCAAGGCCGACATCGGGAAACTCCCGCCAGACCTCGATGATCTGCTCGCCGCACCCGGATGCGACCGGCAAAACCGCCACCGACATGATGGGCAGCCAGCGCACAGAAAACCGCACATCTTCAAGTTACCACATCATCGAGTTTCCCGAGCGAGCCGGGCTTGGTAAGGGAGGCTCGATGGCTTTGCGGGGGAGCCTCCAGGATTTGGGCCTGGCCGACATCCTCCAGCTGATCTTCAAAACCAAGAAGGTCGGTCGGTTGCGGCTCAGCAATGACTTCGATGAGGTCTGGGCCGACATCAACAAAGGATGGATCGTCGACGCGGATACCGATGGGCGACCGAGCGATGCCAAACTCGGCTCGCGACTGGTTCGGGCGGGTCTTTTGACCAACGCTGAGCTGGGAATCGCCCTCCGCCGCAGGGCGGATACGGGCGCGCCGATCGCGGCCATTCTGATCCAGGCCGGTTACGCGACGCCCGAGACCATCACCAAGTACGCCACGCTCCAGGCGACGGACACCATTTTCGAAGTCTTCACCTGGACCCACGGCCAATACCACTTTCAAGAACAGTCGCTGGGCGACCCGTCCCCGTGGGTCCAGCCCATCAACGGCGATCAGTTGCTGATGCACGGAATCGTGCTCGCGTCTGAATGGCCGACCATCGCTCGTCAGGTGCCCTCTGGCGACTACCTCGTCGCCCACCGACGCCCGCTTCCCCCCGAACAGGAGATGACGCCGGAGTTCCTGTTCACCGACAGCGGCTCGCAACCGGTCGTCTCCCCCGACGACATCGGCCCCAACGAGCGGCATGTGCACGAGCTCGCGCAGCCGCGGCTCAATGTTCAAGGCGTCATCGATCGCTCACCCTTTCACCGGCTCGAGACGTGCCGATGCCTCAGTAAGCTCGTCGGCGCCGGCTATTTGCGCCTCATGGCGCCCCGCGGCTGAGACGTGCTCGGCACGAATGGATGTGAACGCCCGACGCCGTGGAACAGACCCGTGACCTCCTGCGTCGGCTTCGATTCTTCTGAAACCAGCGCCAAAGCCTCGAGGAGGGTCGCGGCAGTCGCGTCGGGCCGTGGCCCAAGGGTGCTCAGGTGTCGCCGATACGCTCGCGCCCCGGGTCGACCGTTGAAGAGGCCCAGAAGGTGGCGAGCGATCGCCTGGAGCCGACCACCTCCGGCGACCCAATCGGACGCATAAGGCACCAGCTGGCGCACGACATCATGCCTCGTGGCCGTCGCCTCCGCTGCCCCGTAGAACCGACGGTCGACGTCGGCGAACAGAAATGGGTCGTCGTAGGCGGCGCGGCCGATCATGACCGCATCGACCCGACCGAGATGATCGGCCACCGCATCGAGGTTGGTGACGCCGCCGTTGATCTCGATCTCGAGGTCCGGGCGCTCGACCTTGAGGCGATAAACATCCGGATACCGGAGGGGGGGAACGGTGCGGTTCTCTTTCGGGCTGAGACCCGACAGCCAGGCCTTTCGAGCGTGCACGGTGAACCGGTCAGCCCCCGCGGCGGCCACGATGTCGACGAAACGACGCATATCGTCGTACGCGTCGAGCTCATCGACCCCGATCCGATGCTTGACCGTGACCGGGATCCGCACGACCGCCTTCATCGCGGCCACGCCCTCCCCCACCCGTTCCGGCGTTCGCATCAGACACACACCGAAACGGCCGCTCTGGACCCGATCGCTCGGGCATCCGACGTTGAGGTTGACTTCGTCGTATCCGAAGTCCTCGGCGATCCGCGCGACTTCGGCCAGGGTCTTCGGGTCGTCGCCTCCAACCTGAAGCGCCAGCGGATGCTCGGACGGGTCGTAGCCCAAGAGCCGGCGACGGTCGCCGGCCAGGATAGCCGGCACGGTGATCATCTCGGTGTACAAGAGTGACCGCCGGCTGATCAGGCGCATGAAGAACCGAAAATGCCGGTCGGTCCGCTCCATCATCGGCGCGACGCTCACCGGATGCCGGCTGCCGCCCGCCGGCCGGGGGTTCTCTCGCTCGGCCACGCGACGCTCCTATCCCGCCGCCAGGGGCAACGAGGCGGGCGGTGACAACCGCCGGCGCCGAGTCGGGGCCGGGATCAGATCGGCGAAGTTGGCCGGCTGCACGCGCTCCGGAAGCTCCTTGAGGGCGCGTTTGTAGTGACTCAGCTTGCCTCCTTCCCGCGCCGCGGCCACCGCCGCCTCGGCGTGCGCAAACCCGCCTTGCGAGAGTCGATACTCGACGTACGCCTCGCGAGCCCCCGGTCCGCGCAGCTGAACGCCGTGAGGGGCCAGCCTTCGTTTGAGCGCCTTCAGCACGGCGTCGACCTGCTTTTCGCCAAGAAACGGCGCCGCCGCGAGCGGCGTATGAAACTTCGGCACGAACGGCGAGACCCCGAGAACGAGAGGAAGCGTCTTCTTGAGGCGCAAGATCAGCTGGACCAGCTCTTCGCGGTCTTCGTCGGTCTCCCCGGGAAGGCCGACGATCACGTAGAGCTTCAGGTGGCGCATCCCGTGCGATTTGGCGAGCTCGACCGCTCGTTCGACGTGCCGGTCTTTGATGTTCTTTTCAATGACGTCGCGCAGTCGGGCGCTCGCCGCGTCGAGAGCCACCGTCATCGAGCGGTACCCACCCCGGGCCAGCAGACCAACGAACTCGTCGTCGAGCCGGTCCGCCCGCAGGGAGGAGATCCCGATCTGCTTACCCCGGTCATCGATGAGCGACTTGAGGATAGTTTTGATGCCCGGATGGTCGGTCACCGCCGCACCGACCAGGCCGACCCGGTCGACGTCGTCGGGAACCAGCGCCGTCACCCGGTCGGGGGGCACGAGCCGCATTCCACCGTTCGTGGTCCGTCGCATGACGCAGAAGGTACAGCCACGATGGCATCCGCGCTCCGGCTCGATGAGCATCATGTCTCGAAGCTCGGTGTCGGGCGTCCAGATATGGGAGAACGCTGGGAGCTGGTCGATGGGCGCCTGTGCGATCGGCGGGAGCCGTTCCCCGTGATGGCTCGGGATGAAGAATCCCGGCTGGTCGGCGAGATCTTCGAGCAGTCGACGACGCGCCGCCGCCGATCCCCGTGCGGCATCGGGGCGCTCTTCCAGCGCGGTCAGCAAGACCGAGATCGCCTCCTCGGCCTCACCCAAGATCATGACGTCGGCGAAGGGCGCGGTCGGGAGGGGATTCGAAAACGTGATCGGGCCCCCGATGACCACCAATGGGTCGGTAGCCGCGCGATCACGGGCGAGCGGCGCGACCCCTAGGAGATCGAACACATCGACCAACCCGGTCAGCTCGAGTTCGTAGGCGTGGGATACGCCGATCACGTCGAAGTCGGTGACCGGTCGACCCGACTCGACGGTGACCACCGGGCTGCGGGTGCGCCGATAACGCTCGATCTCGTCGGCGTCCGGCAGCATCGCCCGCTCGGCGACCGTCCCCGGTCGCTGATTGATCAGGCGATGCAGCTGAAGGTAGCCGAGACTCGACATCGCCACGTGGTACGGGCTCGGGTAGAGCATCGCCATCCGCAACGGCGCGTCGACAAACGTGGTATCAAGGCTGCCGGGCCTCCCGGGATGACTGGGCTTACCGAGCTGACCATGACCACCGCGCCCCTGGCGGGGGTAGCCTTGGGGTCCGCGCTCTCGGCTCCGTTTCAGCCGGAGGGAATCTCTGAGTCGGCTATCCATCGTTCCGCTGGTGACCTGCAAACTATTCGGAGGCGATCATCATCGCAACGAACAACGGCGCTCGCTCACCGAAAGCCGGGTATACTCGTCGGGCCCGTGGCGTATGTGAAGCACATCTTCCGGTGGGACTTAGACAAGACCTACCTGAAGACCGAGTTCGATACTCTCGGCGATCTGGTGCGAACGGCCCGAATGTCGGCCGAAGAGCGAGAGAACATTCCGGGGTCGGCTGGCCTCATCCACGCGATCCGCGACGCAACCGACGACCAGAACCGCCACCTGATCTACTTCATCTCGGGCTCCCCCGAGCAGCTGCGCCCTGTGATCGAGCGGAAGTTCGCTCTCGATGGCTTCATCCCGGACGGCTTCGTGCTCAAGCCCACGGTCAGCAACATTCTACGCGGACGCTTTCGAGCCGTGCGAGGGCAGCTCGGCTACAAGCTCGCCCAGCTCCTTCAAATGCGGACCGAGGCGCCAGTCGGCACCCCCGAGACCTTGTTCGGTGACGACGCCGAGAGCGACGCCTTCATCTACTCACTGTATGCCGACTTGATCGCGGGCCGCGTGGCCCGACCCGACCTCCGCGGCATTCTCAAGGCCAGTGGGGCCTATCCGAGCCAGATACAGGAGATCGAAGACCATCTCGAAGGCGTGGTGCGCGAAGATCCGGTTCAACGGATCGTCATCCATCTGGATAACCGTACGCCCCCGATGGCGTTCCAGGCCTTCTTTCCCCGCCTGATTCCCATCTATAGCCACCTGCAGACCGCCTTGATCCTCTACCTCGACGGGACCCTCCCCGTCGCCGCGGTCTGCACGGTCGTCGAGGAGCTCATGCGGGCGTTCGATTACAACCAAGAACAGCTGGTGAGTTTGGCCGAAGACATCCTGAGGCGGCGTCGAGGTTACCTCACCGACGAGCAACTCGAGCAGCTCGTCGCCGACCTTCGCGCCCCGTCGACCCACGCCGCCCTCGGCTCCCCGGAGGCGGTCACCGCGGGCCGCCCGGTGCTGGAGCATTTCGCCGATCGAACCGAACACCTGCTCAGCCGACCTCGTCCGTCGGTCACCGACGAGCTCGCGCCGCGGGTCGATTACGAGGCGCTGTGGCTAGAAGAGAAGATCCGAAGGGAGGAGGCCAAGCGCGCCCGCCGCCTCGCCGCCAAGATGAACCGGCATCGCGAGCTTCCGTCCGAAATCCCGCCCAAACGGTAGAGCACCGGCTACGTCGACGGCGCGATACTCACCCCGACATATCGCGGAGCTCGTCGAGGTTGACCGCCCGCCGGCGCCGAAAGACCGCGATGATGATCGCGAGCCCCACCGCGACCTCGGCCGCGGCGACGGCCATGACCAGCATCACGTATACGTGCCCGGCTGGATCTTGGTGCATTCGCGCAAAGGTGACGAGGGCCAGGTTACACGCGTTGAGCATCAGCTCGATGCACATGAAGACGACGATGGCATTGCGTCGAATGAGCACCCCGGCCGCACCGATCGAGAACAGGATGACCGACAGATACAGATACGGCGCGACCGGCAACTGGGGTTCGATCATTTCGCGCCTCCGGTGGGGCGTTTGGAGATGATCACCGCGCCGACGATACCGACCAGGAGCAGGATGCTGGTCATCTCGAAGTGAAAAACGAACTGCTTGAACAGGGCCAAGGCGACCACCTTGACTTGACCGAAGTCGCCCTGCTCGAGCGCGGTCGGCGCGGGAAAGCTCGTCTGTCGGATGACCGAGATCAGGCTGTAGGTGATCAGGGCGACCCCGAGGATCTTGATCGGCACCGCGATGCGCTGCCCCAAGGCTGGCGTCAGGATAGGCTGCTCCTTGTCTTCTACGAGCATGATGACGAATACGAAAAGCACCATGATGGCGCCCGCGTAGACCAGGATCTCCAAGACCGCGATCATCTCGGCTCGCTGGAGCAGAAACAGACACGCCAGGCAGAAGAAGCAGGCGATCAAAGACATCGCGCCCTTGACCGGATTGCGGATCGCCACCACCCCGAGGGCAGAGACGACCGCGGAGACCGCGAACAGAGCGAACAGCAGGATCTCGGGGCTCGGCATGGTGTTCTCAGACTGCAACCGCGCCCGACATCGCGACCGGTGCGATCGGGAGCGGCCCGAACGGGCAACGTTTCTCCTCGACGTGGCGGACGAACTCGTCGCGGAATTTCTGCAGATAGCTACGAGCTGGCCATGCCAAGGCTTCGCCGAAAGCACAGATGGTGTGACCTTCGATCTTGGAGGCGATCGACTCGATCTTGTCGATATCCTCCATCGTGCCCTCGCCGGCTTCCAGCCGAGTCAGGATTTTGAAGAGCCAGTCGCCGCCCTCGCGGCAGGGCGTGCACTGGCCACAGCTCTCGTGGGCGTAGAACCGCTCGACCCGCTTCAGGAGTCGGACGATGCACGTACCTTCCTCGATGACCGTCGGGCATCCGGTGCCCATCAGCGACCCGACCTGCCTCATCGCGTCGAAATCGAAGCTGACGTCGATCTCGTCGGGCGTCAGGATCGGGCAAGACGACCCGCCCGGAATCACGGCCTTCAGGGGGCGGTCGGACCGCATCCCGCCCGCCACGTCGAAGATCACTTGGCGGAGCGTCAAGCCGTTCGGCACTTCGTAGACGCCTGGGTGCCGAACATGCCCCGATACGCCGACGAGCTTCGTACCCCCTTCGGCCTCAGTGTGCGACAGGCTCTTCCACCAATCGGCGCCTTTCAGCACGATCGGGCCTACGGCGGCCAGCGTCTCGACGTTGTTGACGATGGTCGGGCAGGCCCACGCCCCCTCGACGGCCGGAAACGGCGGCTTGAGGCGCGGCTGGCCTTTTTTACCTTCCAGCGAGTTGAGCAGGGCCGTCTCCTCCCCGCAGATGTACGCGCCCGCGCCCCGGTGCACCGTCATATCGAGTCGATAACCGGACCCCATGACGCTGTCGCCAAGAATCCCGGCCGCGTAGGCCTCCTCGATCGCCGCCGAGAGCCGCCGCTCCGCGAGCCCGAACTCGCCACGAATGTAGAGGTACGCGTGGTTGGCCCGGATGGCCTTACAACAGATCGCCGTTCCCTCGATCAGCTGATGAGGGTCGCGCTCCATGATGTAGCGGTCTTTGAAGGTGCCGGGCTCCGACTCGTCGGCGTTGACGGCGACATAACGGGGTTTGTCGCCGGATTTGGGAACGAAGCCCCACTTGCGCCCCGTGGGAAAACCGGCGCCGCCTCGACCTCGGAGCTTCGCATCGAAGACCTCCTGAGTGATCGCCTCCGGGTCCATGGCCAGCGCCTTCTTCAGACCCTCGTAGCCCCCGGTGCTGCGGTACGTGGCGAGCGTCCAGCTCTCCGGATGGCTCCAGTTCTTGGTGAAGACCTTTTCACAGTCGAGCTTGTTACTACCCATTCGTGAGCGCCTTACTTTCGGTTGTCTTGCTCGTTCTCATCGTTGTGGTCGTCCCGGGCGTCGTCGTCACCGTCTTGGTTTCTATCCACGCCGAAACCGTCGCCAAAACCGGTGCTCGCACCGGCGCTCGAACCAACGGTCATACCAACGGTCAAACCAACGGTCGAAGCATCGGTCCGGTCAGCGTCTCGGTCGCTCGGCGCCGGGACCGCGGCCGGCGGAGGGGTATGTCCAGGCACTGGCCCCACGTGGGGCTGGCCGGGAGCACCCTCGTATACCTTCCCCTCGTATTCATCGGCCATCCCGCGGAAGCGGTCGATCAGGCCATCGACCGCCTCGGGCGTCAGGTACTCGTAGTAGTCGACGCCCACCTTGATGACGGGTCCGGACCCGCACGAGGCGAGGCACTCCGCCTCCATGAGCGAGAAGAGCCCGTCTTCGGTGGTCTGGCCGACCTGGATACCGAGCCGCTGTTCAGCGTGGGCGAGGAGCTCGTGAGCTCCCGCGAGATGGCACGAGATGTTGGTGCATAGCTCGATATGAAAACGCCCCTCGGGATGCTCGTGAAACATCTCGTAGAACGAGACGACCTCTTTGACCCGCGTCGGAGGAACATCGAGGGCCCGCGCGACGGCCAGCTGGGCCTCGGGTGGAAGGTGTCCCAGGCGGTTCTGAACCAGGTGGAGAACCGGTAGCAGAGCGGCCGCGCGGGTGGGGTATCGCGCAGAGATCGCCTCGATCTGCGTGTTCTCCTCGGCGGTGAGCTCGAACGCCATGCGCTTTAGCTCCTAGGTCGGTCGGCGATGACCGTCAATCCGGGGTCGGGTCTAAACGCAGGATACGGGTCGCGCTACCCCCCAGCGCCGGACATCGCGGCCAGCAGCTGCGCCGGCGAGAAGCGAGCCAGCACGGCCATCACCAGCCCCACCGCGGACAGCAGCAGGACGACCACCACCAACAGGCGCCGACGTGGGTCGGGGCGGGTCCGGTCCACGGTCGCCGCGGCCGCGTGGGTGAGGGTCGTGAACCCCGCTCCGAGCACCGCCGCGACCGGGGTCAACCGGGGCGTCGCGGATGCCACCAGTCCGACCGATATGATGGTCGTCCCGATCATCATCGCCGAACTCCATCGAACCGCCAGGAGGGCTCGGGAGCCATTGAGGCCCAGTACGGCCAGACCGAGCGCGAACAAGCCGAGGCCGACCCGCTCGACGAGGCGCCGAACTCTGACCCGAGCCGCCCGAATCTCGGCGAGCTCGGCGGTGACCGTCCAATCCTGGTGGATCCTCAACCGCGCCGCCGCCGCTCGCATGCGCGCCTCGTCATAGACCAGCGCCGCCGCATCGATTTCGAGACGAAGGAACCGCGGCTCGGACCGCGCGCCTTCGGGTCCGCGGCCCAGAACCGCGGTGGCGCCCGCCCCGTCGCCCAGCAGAATCAGTGTCTCGGCCGCCCGAAAGCGCTCGTGAGCGGGGGCCTGGAGGGCCGCCTCCCGAGCGGCCACCGGCGCTGACGCGAGGGGGGCCGGGCCCGCGATGACCGAGCCGAACACCAACGCTAACACTCGGACAGAGTATCGCAACGCGGCGATGGTGGCGCCGTTGCGCCGCGTCTGATATTTCGTACCGGGTGGCGACTAGGCGAAAGGACCGCGCCCTTTTCGGAGGAGCGGGGCGGAGTCCCGGCCCCCAAGAACCGAGGCAGCAGACGGCCGACCAAGAGATCGCCGCCGACATCGACCAACTCGAGAAGGACGTTCACGAACTGAGAGCGACCTATGAACTGTACTTCATGGGGGTCGAAAAGATCGAGCCCGTCAATCAGCGCGACCTGCTCAAAGCAAAGTTGCGCCGATGGCAGGAACTGAGGCCCCGCAACACCGCGCTTCGCTTTCGGGTTCAACAGCTCAAAGCGCGCCTCGTCTCGCTCGAAAACTACTGGGAGCGAACCACCCGGCAGCGGGAAGCCGGCACTTACCGTCGAGACCGAGCCCGCGTCGAACGCCGCAATGCCGAGCTCGCCCGACGCCAAGCACAGCAAGCCTCGACCGCCCCGACCCGACCTTCCGAGAGGCCCGGTGAATCCGCCGAGCCGGTCGGCGAATCCGCGGCCATATCGGGCGGCGGCGTAGCGATGCCGAGCGGCGCCCTGCGGATGGGCTCGAACGGTCCGGGCGCATCATCCGCCGCCCGAAGCGGCAACCCGAGCGCCGGGGGTGGGCCCTCCACCGCGACGAGCCGACCCCGCGCCACCTCGGCCGAAGATCTCACCGAGCCGAAGCTGAGGCGCCTGTACCAGACATACGTAGGCGCGCGAAAACGATGCGGCGAGTCGGTCGATCTCCGGTACGAAGACATGGCGGCGGCGCTTCGCAAGCAAGTTCCGAAGCTCATGCGGTCGACGGGCGCCAAGTCGGTCGAGTTCAAGGTCGTCATCCGAAAGGGTCAGGCGATTCTCAAGGCGCTGCCGAAACAATGAGGAAGAGGAGGTCAACCATGAGCACTACGTTTCGGTTCGAGGGCGACCTCGAAGGCTCGGCGGCCAAGAAAGCGCTGGCTCAGATCGACGGCGTTCCTGCGGGTTCAGGCCCCCTCGTGCTCGAGATGACGGACGCCGAGGTCGAAGACGCCCAAGCGTGCGCTGCACTGTCGGCCTCGATTCGTGAGGCGGCCATTCGGATCGGCGACGTCGTGGTGTTGGGCGCGCCTCAGGTGCTCGCTCATACGCTGTACCGGCTAGGAGCGCTCAGCTCGGGAGCCATCCAGCTGATCGAGCCCCGCGACGAAATCGGACATCCGGGCTAGGAGACTTGCTCCGAGCGAAGCGTGACAAAGAAGCGGACTTTGGGCGCTC
>CAZFIV010000082.1:0-33839 GCA_964519665.1 uncultured Myxococcales bacterium | reverse complement strand
GAGCGCCCAAAGTCCGCTTCTTTGTCACGCTTCGCTCGGAGCAAGTCTCCTAGGCCGCCGGGTCGGGGATGGGGATGGCGTTCGTGGCCGTGAACACCAGCTCGGCGGTCAACACGATCCCTCGGCCCGACTTGGCCGTCGCCTTGACATAATAGGCGGGACCGAGCTCCGCCGTTAGCTCGACCCGAATCTCGATGGGGTCGCCCGGCAGGACCGGCTCTCGGAAGCGAACACTTTTGGCGCGCGCCAAGACCGGGATGCCTTCGTCGGGGCTCATCGTCCCGCGATGCTGATAGATGAGCGCTTCTCCGGCCTGCACCGCGGCCTCTTGGGTCACCGTGCCTGGAACCAGCAGGGGTCGACCTTCAAGGTCGTAGCGATAGGGAATCTTTTCGCCCGGAACCCATCGGGCCTCGAGCCAACCGTGCCCATGGTTCGTCAGCGACTCGATGAGGCGGTGAGGGCCACAGCTCTGCAGGAGCCGATCGAGGTCGAGCAGATGTTCGGGAAGCGTCATGATCGGCGGCTAGAAACTGCAGAAGACCAGCATAAGCAACTGACGTTCGGATCAGCTGAGAAGCCCTCGTGTCTTGAGGTCTTCAGCGACCAGGATCGCGCCCTTGGCGGCGCCCATCTTGGTGTTATGCGACACGAGGACGAACTTGACGCCATGCGGTCCGATCGCCGGGTCTTGCCGGATCCGACCGACGGTCGTGGCCATCCCGTCGTCGGTGTCGCGGTCGGTTCGGGGCTGCGGTCGGTAGGGGTCGTCGAGGACTCGCAACCAGTCGGCGGGGGCCGATGGATGGGTGCCCGGATTGATATCCTTCCCGAACAGGCGCATGGCCGATTTGACCATCTCGATGGTCGCGGGCGCTCGGAGGGCCACGCTCACCGCTTCGGTGTGCCCGTCCAGTACGGCCACTCTCGTGCACGTCGCCGAGACGAGGATGTCCGCGGGGTCGACCCCATCGTCGGCCAAGGTACCGAGCAGCTTGCAGGTTTCTTTGGCGACCTTCTCCTCTTCGCGGGGGATGTACGGAATCACATTGTCGACGACGTCGAGGCTGCTGACCCCAGGGGTTCGACCGGCCCCGCTGACCGCCTGCAGAGATGTCATGATGACGCGCTCGACCCCGAATTGGGCGTGCAGCGGCGCCAACGCGATGGCCAAACCGGTCGTGGTGCAATTGGGGATCGGCACCACGTAGCCTCGCCAGCCCCGCTGTTGCTGGCGTCTGACGAGCTCCGCGTGATGGCCATTGACGGCCGGAATCAGGATGGGGACGTCCGTCTCGTACCGGTAGGCGCTCGCCGTCGACACCACAGGGACGCGCTCTGCGTAGCCGGCTTCCAGCGCCCGCGCGGCGTCGGTTTCGACGGCCGAAAAGACGACGTCGAGGCCCTCGAGTCTGAGGTCGGCGGCGTCGACCACGGGCATCGAGCCGTAACGGTCGAGCGCATCGGAACCGTCCACGTACCAGGCAACCTGACCGGCGGCCGTCGTGATCGCCTCGCGGTAGGACTTGCCGGCCGAACGGGACGAAGCGGCGAGAGCGATCACTTCGAAGAACGGGTGCTGATGCAGAGCATCCAGGAACTGCTGTCCGGCAACCCCGGTGGCTCCCACCACCGCACATCGCGTCGTCATGGAGTCTGAATTCACTCGGGGAGGCCGTCCCGTCAAGGCTTCGCAGAGCACACGCTCACTGTTGGGTCTGATGTCGTGTGGTGTGCGTGTTGACCCCCGCCTGGTCCGGATGGGGCCGCTAGGGGTTCAGTCTTCGTCTTCGAGCGCTTCTTGGTACATCGCCTCCGCGATGCGGTGAGACGAGCCTTCGAGCCGTTGGATCGCAGCCCGGAGCTTCTCGAGGTCAGGGCTGTCGTAGACCCTCTTGAGCGCCTCGAGGTCTTCGCGAATGTCGGCGATGTCGTTCTCATTGAGCATCGCCTGGTATTCGTCGAGGGATTTCTCGGTCGTGTAGATGAGGCCGTCGGCCATATTCCGCTGGTCCGCGAGCTCTTTCTTCTTCGCGTCCTCGGTCTTCGACTGCTCGGCTTCCTTTACCATCCGATCGATGTCGTCTTCGGAGAGGCCGGAGGACGCGATGATTTTGATCTGCTGCTGTTTGCCCGTGCCCAGGTCGCGAGCGGAAACCTGCACGATTCCGTTGGCGTCGATGTCGAAGGTGACTTCGATCTGTGGGACCCCGCGAGCCGCCGGCGGGATCCCAACCAGCTGAAAGCGGCCCAACGTCTTGTTGTCTTCCGCCATCGGACGTTCGCCCTGCAGAACGTGAACGTCGACGATCGGCTGGTTGTCTTGCGCGGTCGAGAAGACCATCGACTTTTTGGCCGGGATCGTCGTGTTGCGCGGGATGATGGGGGTGAAGACGCCACCGGCGGTCTCGACGCCCAGCGACAGCGGGTTGACGTCGAGCAGCAGCACGTTCTGAACGTCGCCCTTGAGGACGCCACCTTGAATCGCGGCCCCGACCGCGACGACTTCGTCCGGGTTGACCTTCTTATTGGGGTCTTGATTGAAAAAATCGCGAACGACCTGCTGGATCCGCGGCATGCGGGTCTGGCCGCCGACCAGCAGTACTTCGCTGATCTGGTCTCGCTCCAGCCCGGCGTCCGAAAGGGCCGTTCTACAGGGTTCGAGCGTCTTCTGAATCAGCTTCTCGACCAGCTCTTCGAGCTTCTGTCGCGTGAGACTAAGGTTCAGGTGTTTGGGGCCGGTCGCGTCGGCCATGATGAAGGGCAGATTGACGTCGGTCTCGGTGGACGACGACAGCTCGTGCTTGGCCTTTTCGGCCGCCTCCTTCAGACGCTGAAGCGCCATCTTGTCTTTGCGAAGGTCAGCGCCGTTGTTCTGCTCGGCGAAGCGGTCGGCGAGGTGGTTGATGATCTCGAGGTCGAAGTCATCGCCGCCCAGATGCGTATCGCCGTTCGTCGACTTCACCTCGAAAACGCCGTCGCCGAGCTCGAGGATCGAGATGTCGAAGGTCCCGCCGCCGAGGTCGTAGACCGCGACCCGTACGTTTTCTTCTTGTTCGAGACCGTAGGCGAGGGCGGCGGCGGTCGGCTCGTTGATGATCCGCTGGACGTTGAGCCCCGCGATCTTACCGGCGTCTTTGGTCGCCTGTCGCTGGGCGTCGTTGAAGTACGCAGGGACGGTGATGACCGCTTCGGTCACCTCTTCGCCGAGGTAGTCTTCGGCCGTCTCCTTCATCTTGCGAAGGATCAAGGCGGAGATCTCTTGCGGCGAGTAGGCCTTATCGCGAATCTTGATCCACGCCTCTTTGTTGTCCGATTCGACCACCGTGAAGGGCGCCTTCGACATGTCTTGGCGGACTTCGTCGCTCTCGAAACCCCGCCCGATGAACCGCTTGACGGAGAACACCGTGTTCTCGCTGTTGGTCACCGCCTGTCGCTTGGCGACCTGACCCACGAGCTGCTCACCCGAGTCGGTGAACGCGACCATTGACGGCGTGGTTCGACTACCTTCGGCGTTCGGGATGACGACGGCTTCTCCGCCGTCCATGACCGCAACGCACGAGTTCGTGGTGCCGAGGTCGATGCCAATGATCTTGCTCATGTGCCGGGTCCTACGCCCTCGCTACTCAGTTCGCGCCGTCGTCCGGTTTGGACTCGGGCCCCAGCGACACCACGACCATCGACGGCCGAAGGAGGCGTTCGTTGAGCATGAAGCCTCGCTGGAGCTGGACCATCACGGTACCGGCCGGCTGGTCCCCGTAGTTTTGCTGCACGGCCTCGTGCTTGGCGGGATCGAAGACTTCTCCGACCGCTTCGAACGTCTGGACGCCGTGCTTTTCGAGCTGGCTCAAGAATTTCTTGTGCACCAAGCGCACGCCATCGAGGAGCGTCGCGTTCTCTCCCGCGGCCTTGACGCTCATGTCGATCGCGCGCTCGAGGTCGTCGAGCAGCGGAAGAAAATCCCGAAGCAACTTCTCATTGCCGAACTTGAGCGTGTCTTCCCGCTCTCGCTGGGCCCGTTTCCGAAAATTCTCGAGGTCGGCGGCCGCTCGCAGCCATTTCTCTCGAAAACCTTCGGCCTCTTTTCTCGTCTGGTCGATGACCTGGTCGAGCTCTTGTCGCGCTTTGATCAGCCCTTCTTCGGTGGCGACTTCTTCTTGAGGAGCCTCACCGGCGGCAGCGCGATCCACGGCCGCCGCCGCTTCGTCCATCGCGGCCTGGATTTCTTCGTTCTCCGTACCAGCCACTCGAGGTGGGGTCTCACCCTTTGGTTCGTCCTGCGGCACCTCGGTAAGCTTGCATGGGCTGCACCCTGGTTCAAGCCAAAGGCACGCGGCCGTTCTCGCCCCCAATGAACCGTATACCGTATGGAGGCGTGTGCGATTCAACACGCCACGGGCGGCCCGTAGCGTGAACTCAAGACTCGTCTTCGGAGGGGGCGGACTCCGTCGAAGGGCTGAACGTCTGCGACAGGGCGTCGGCGGTCAGCTCGACGAGTGGAATGACCCGGGCGTAGTTCATCCGGGTCGGACCCACGACCGCGACCCGGCCCTCAGGACCGTCTGCGGGGCTGTACCGAGCGGTAACCGCGGCCAGCTCACGGAGGTCGCGCAGAGCGCTGTCGGCGCCGAAAAGGACGGTGGTGGCGGTGTAGGCCGCCGCGTTGGCTTCCACCGGCGCAATGTTCGCTGCATCCAGCAAATGCAGCAGCATGGTCTTCTCTTCGAAGGCTCGCAGGAGCTTTCGCATCTTCGCGATGTCGGCGAACTCCGGGTGGTCGAGAAAGGTACGTTCGCCCTCGAGCAGGACGTCCTGGCCTCCGGTGGTCCGCAAAGTGCGCTCGCCGAGCAACAGGGCTTGCCGCATCATGTTGTCGGCCTGGGCGCGCTCGTCGGCCATCGCTCGGACGATGTCTCGGCGGACGTCCGACAGCGTTTTCCCGGTCAGCATCGAGTTGAGGTAGTTCGACATCCGGATGAGCTCATCCCGTTCGATGGCGACCTCGACCTCCAGCACCCGATGCTGAATGTACCCGCTCTTGGCGACGAACACGGCCAAGACGGACGTGTCGCGAACGGGCATGAACTCGATCTGGGCGAAGATCACATGGTCGAGCGTCGGCATGAGCACGAGCGCAGCGTGCTTCGAGATCGACGACAGAACCTGGCTGGCCTCGCGCAGGACTCCGTAGATGTCGCCCTGTTCCGAAGGCTTGCCGACCGCGATGGCTTGAATCAGCTCACGTTCCCGCGCACTGATCCGGCCCCGCTGCGCCAGCTGCTCGACGTACAGTCGAAACGCCGCCGTGGTGGGCACCCGCCCGGCCGACGCGTGGGGGGCGGAAAGGAGTCCGCGTTCTTCCAAGTCGGCCATCGCGTTTCGTACGGTGGCCGCCGACAGCTTGATGGACTTGCGCTTGGTGAGCGTCCGCGAGCCAACCGGCTCCGCGGTCGCGATGAAGTCTTCGATGATCGCCGTCAGGATCTCCTTCTGACGGTCCGTCAATTCGGTGACTCCTGACCTACCCAACTCCTTGAAGTTGCGGGGACTTAGTAGCGCTGTCAAGGTGCTCGAGCATGCGGCGAGCGATGGTGTCGTTGAACAGAAAGCCGCGATCGGTCGGTCTGTACCGGTCACCCGCCCGTTCCACCAACCCCTCCTGAACCAGCGTCCGAAGCGCGCCGATGAGGATAGACGCGATGGGGCCGTCGCCATCCGACGCGAGGTCGAGCGCTTTCGGCTCGAATCCCCATCGGGTACGCATGATCGTGAGCAGCCGGTCTCTGATGAGCGCTCCCCGGTCCAATCGCTCCTCGAAGTTAGGCGGAAACCCGTCGTCCGCGCCCCGGAGATAGGCTTCGGGCGCCCGTCGGTTTTCTCGGCGGATACCTGATTTCAGGTCGGCGGCGGGCAAGTAAGAATGCGCTCCGGCCCCGAGGCCGAGATAAGCGCCTCCGATCCAGTACAGGCAGTTATGGCGGGACTCGGCGCCGGGTTGCGCGTAATTCGAGACCTCGTAGCGTCGCAACCCAGCTCGCTCCAACCACTCGTGAACACGCTCCATGAGCTCGGCCTGATGATCGTCGGGCATGGGGACAAAGAGCCCGAGCGCGGTTCGTCGTCCGAGCACGGTGTGAGGTTCGACGGTCAGGGCGTAGGCACTGACGTGCTCGGTGCCCAGGTCGATCGCGCTCGTGAGGGTTCGCTCGACGCTCGGCCAAGTTTGGCCTGGAAATCCGTACATCAAGTCGAGCGACACGCGGGCGCCGGTGGCCCGCGCTGTTGTGACCGCGCGCACGCCGGCGCCGGCGTCGTGAATGCGCCCGAGGTCGGCCAGCTCACGATCGTCGAGGCTCTGTACCCCTATCGAAAAGCGGTTCACCCCGACGTCTACGAAGCGTTCGAAGCGGTCTTGGGCGACCGTTCCGGGGTTGGCCTCCAAGGTGATTTCGACGTTCGACCGAAATCCGTAGAAGTCGTTCAGCCCTTCGATCACTCGGCCGACCTGGTGAGGATCCCAGCGGCTGGGCGTTCCGCCACCGAAGAAGATCGATCGGAGACCATCGGGAGCGCTCAGCCCGTCGCCTCGAGTCGCGAGCTCTCGGAGCACCGCCTCCGCGTACACCTGGTCATCGTGCGGGATCGCGTGAGCATTGAAGTCACAGTATGGACACTTTCGAGCGCAGTACGGGAAGTGAATGTAAACCGCGGCGTCCCGGTCGGTGACCGGCGGAAGGTCGTGGCTCATCGGAGCGCCTCGACCGCATCGAGGTCGAATCCCGGCTCTTCGCCGGCATCGTCGATGCCCCTGACACGAACGAACCGGGCCGATGTGATGCCCGCTTCGTCGAGATCGTAGGTGGTCGACTGCCCGAATGCAGGGCTCGCAAACTCGACGAATGCATCGCCGTCGGCGCTGACCGCCACCCGGGCTTGCGCGCCGTCGCCGCCGACCTCATACACTCGAAGGTCGACGCCAGCGCCATTCGGTATGTCGCGGAAAAACCGAAGGACAACGTACGCACCGACGCCGAGCGCGACTGTTCGTCCATCAGGGGGACCCAAAGCCCGGCGTGGGTCGGCGAACGGCGCTTCGTCGTCGATGAAGGGCGTAGGTAAGTAATCATCGACGACCGAAGCGTGGCGTTCTCTAAAATCGCCCTGAAAACACGAAAACAGCAGTGGGCAGAGCACCCACAGCCAATGCTTCGAGTGGCGACTTCGGAACGGTTGATCAGTAGGCAGGGCCCATCGGGCGATTTGCCGCCAGTGGCGGTCGTTTGAAAGGCGTGGGAACATTGACATAGCTACGGATTGGGCTGACGATTCCCGACGAATGGCACGCCGGACGCGCCGCGAACTCGATATTGCCGACCACCTCTGGGACTGCTTGACCCGGATCGCTGAGGACTGTGGCACCGATCGTCATGCGGTCGTCAACCAGGCGGTCTACGAGTTCGCTCGTCGGTTCAACTTTCTCACGCCGATGGCCAAAGAGGTCCCGGTGCTCGACCAGCAGGTCGGGCCGGGCCGCTCCAACGGCGTCGCGCCCGATGGTGGGCGCCGACCGGCCCCCCCCAAGCCCAAGCCGGTCGAGAAGCCGCGCAAGACACTTTACGTCGTCAACAGCGCTGGCGACATGCACAAGATCGACAAAGACACCTTCATCATTGGGCGCAGCCGTACCTGCGACCTCGTGATTCCATCGTCCAAGGTGTCTCGCCAGCACAGCGGCATCTGCCGCGAAAACGGTGAGCACTACATCGAAGACCTGGGTTCTGCGAACGGCGTTTGGAAAGACGGCGTCAAGATCCAGAAAGAAAAGGTCCGCGACGGCGATGAGTTCATGATCTCGGAAGAGGTTTTGAAGTTCATCTTCCGCTAGCGGCGGCCAACCCGGTCATCGCCCTCAATACTTCCCCTAAACGAGGTCCCGGTCGTTCGGGAGCCTTGCGGCCCGCAAAAAGCCTCTTGGTGGCAGCTACCTACGTCTGCGTATCCGGAGCCGGACCATGATCAGGACCACGGTGAGGGCGACCACCAATAGGACGCTCCGCCAGGCAGGTCTCCGCTGGACCCGAATGCTCGTGCACCCTTCATCCCGGGCCCGCGGGTCGCACTGGTTGCGGAGGCGATTCAAGAAGTCGCTGGAGCCATAGCCGCCGGACGGCGGCGCGCACGTCTGGGCGGGCATCCCGGCGGGGTAGACCGAGCACACCCCATCGATGTCGATCGAAGAGAGCTGTCGCTTGGACACCTCACACACCTCCGCCCCACAATACATGGTGGCACTCAGATTGTTCGTATGCGCGAAGCCGAGGAGGTGTCCGACCTCATGGACCAGCGTGTTCTCGAGGTCGAAGACCAGGACGGGGCGCTGCAGGCACGCGGTCGAGTCCTCGACGATGTCGAACTCGGCCTCGAGTTCAGCCTGCATCTGGTCAACGACGAGCGTGCCGTTGATGACGATGTCGGCGTCGAAGATCTCGCCGGTCGTTCTCGAAAAACGGACGAGCGTGATCGCAAGCAGGTTGTCGCCTTCATCGAAGAGTCCAGCCGCTTGGTCGGCCGTTTCGGCGAACATGACGACGTTTTGGTTGTTGCCCGAATCCTGATCGAACTCTGCGCCCTGCGAGGTGAGCCCTTCGAACTGAAACTGTAGATCCGTGCAGGCCTGGTTGCTCCAGCGCTCGAAACTCGCCAGGACGACCGCTCGGTTCTCACGGGTCAAGAGGAAGTCGCTGTCATCGTTGATCCAGAACCGAAGACACCGCTGGGTCCAGGCATTGCTCACGAGGGGGTCCGAGTCCGTGACCTCGGTGCACTCGAAACCTAGGCCCGCCGTTGGGTCGGGGCACCCGAAGCCCAAGCTCAGCCGCGGCCAGAGACCCGCGACGACGAAGGCAACGGTCCACAAGGAACGCATCGAGGGCAGCTTAGCGGATTCCGCCCGCGGTGCAGAGGCGAGACAGCAGTCGGGTGCATGCTTTACCGAATTGGCCCGCGAAGGCATCACGACCTCATGTACGAGCTGCCCGACGGGCTCATCGATGTTTCGCTCGCTCCGATGACCACGCTCGGGGTGGGTGGGCCCGCCCGGCGAATGATCGATGTAACCTCGGTGGAGGCTCTCGTTGTTGGATTGGACTGGGCTCGCCAAAAAGGCTGGCCGACGCTGATCCTCGGCGATGGCAGCAATCTGTTCGTCGGGGATGCCGGTTTCGACGGGCTGGTCATTCGCCTGGCTGCGCGTCGGCTTGTCTTTCGACCGGAGGGCAGAATTCTTCACATTTGGGCCGATGCCGGGGCCTCGTGGGACCGGTTGGTCGACGAGGCGGTGGCCCGAAATGCGCAGGGGATCGAATGCCTCACCGGCATTCCGGGGAGGGTGGGAGCGGCGCCGATCCAGAATATCGGGGCGTACGGTCAGGAGCTCGCCGACACCGCGGTGGCGGTGGAAGCGGTGGAGCGCTCTTCGGGGCGGTCCGTGCGCTTCTCCACGAAGGAGTGTGGCTTCGGGTATCGGACCAGTCGCTTCAAACGCGAACGCGACCGATGGGTCGTTACCCGGGTTCAGCTGGCGTTGAGGGTGGCCGCCCAACCGGAGCTTCGATACGCGGATCTCGTCCGACGGGCCCAGGCTTCCGGCCAACCGATGACCCTCGCAACGGTTCGGGAGCTGGTCCGAGAGATCCGGGCCGAAAAATCGATGCTGCGGATCCCCGGGGACGAGAACTTTCACAGCGCCGGCTCTTTTTTCACGAATCCGGTCGTTTCGCCGGACCAGGCCGATCGGGCGGAGGCCGTCGCCGGTTCGCGCACGTCGGCGAAGATGCCCCGCTACCCAGCCGAAGGCGGAGTGAAGCTGTCCGCCGCGTGGCTTATCGAGCAATCCGGCTTTCAAAGAGGGTGGGGCGACGGGCCGGCCGGACTCTCGACCAAGCACACCCTGGCTATCGTCAACCGAGGCCGGGCCCGTTCGACCGACGTTCTCCGCGTGGCGGTGGCCGTACGCGATGGCGTTCTGAGCACGTTTGGAATCGAGCTCATCCCCGAGCCGGTCATGGTGGGATTCGACTGGCCAGGGTCGGTCGACCGAACCTGAGTCGCGCCGGTGTCGCGGAACCCCTTCGGAAAGTGTGTCGCTCCGCACGTGAAGAGCCGGCCGGCTGGTTGGGGGCTTAGGGTACGATTTTCTTGTGATGGATGGCTCGTCCCCGCCCGCCGACCCGTTCGGCGTCCGGCCGGACCGAAGCCGGGCCTGGCTCGTTGGAGTTGGGGTCTCGGCGCTCGTTCACGGCGGATTGGCGGTTTGGATAGCGGTCTCGCCGCGGTCGGCGCCCGATGCGAATGAGCCTCCGTCCGTCATCGTCATCCAGTACCGTGAGACGTCCGCCGCGCCGACTGGGGACAACGAAGGCGCTGGTCAGGCGAACGCGGCGGAGGCCGCGACAGCGCCCCAACCTTCCCGGCGCCTGCGGTCTCGCCGGTCACCCACACGTCCGCCCCCCGACCGTCCCGCGAGATCTGAAGAAGGGTCAGGGCGCCGCGAGGGAACGATGCCTGCGCCGGACGGCACGGTGGTCGTCGGACCCGAGCCCCCCGCCGACCGACGGGGAACCGGGACGGGCGAAGGAACCGGGTCGGGCCCGGCGGCCGGATCGGTGCGCGACCTTTCCAAGATCGACTTGAACGTCCGGGTCGAGATGTCGCCGGAAGGCCAGGGGCTGTTGCCGCCTCCACCTCCGCCGCCGCCCGGCGTGATCGAGCAGCTGAGCCTTCGGCCGACCGCCGACGGCGGGTATCGATATGAAGACAAAGTCATGTGGGCAAGGATCCACGCCGACGGGCAGGTCACCATCCAAGACCGGGTCGTGAACGTCGTCGTTTCCCCGGGCACGGTGAAGCCGGGCGATGGCGTGAGGCCCGTGATTATCCGACCACCGATGGTCGGCATGGAGGTGGACATGACCGACGTGATCATGCGGGCCGTCGGCGACGACCCCTATTTGAGCCGCAAGTTGCGCTTCCTCGAACAGACGGCGGACCTTCGGGCGGAACTCGCCGCGACGGCGTATCGGGCGACAGTGGTCAACACGATCATGTCGCTCACCGCGGAGCTTCGCGCCCTGTGGGACGACGAAAAGGTCCCCATCGAGCTTCGGCGACGGGAGCTCTTTCAGCTCTGGGATGACTGCGAAGACGATCCGAATGAATCGGCGGCGAAATACGGCGCCCAGGCGAGAGCGACCATCCTCGCGTTTATTCGGCGGAGGCTACCGGCGAGCAGCCCGAAGGCCTACTCGCCGCCCGAGTTGCGGCTCCTCAATCAGCGGCGCCGATCGGTGGTCCCGTTCGATCCCTACGGCACGCTCGGTGAGTGAGAGTTGGCCCCGAACGCGCGCTGAGGTACGCGACCCCCATGGTGGAACTGCCCCATCTCAACGAACGCGGAGACGCTCATATGGTCGATGTGGGCGATAAAGCCGATTCGAAGCGAGTGGCGATCGCCGAGGCACTGCTCTCAGTGTTACCCGATACTCTAGCCGCGCTGACCGAAGGGCGGCTCGCCAAGGGCGATGCGCTCGCGGTCGCCCGGCTGGCGGGGATCCAGGCGGCCAAGAAGACCGCCGACCTCGTCTTGCTTGCGCATCCTTTGGCGCTTACCCATGTCGACGTGCGCGTCGAGCCGAGGTCCGACCTACAGGCGGTGAGGGTCGAGGTTCGAGTCGAGACGACCGGCCCTACCGGCGTCGAGATGGAGGCTTTGACCGCGGCCGCGGTCGCGGGCCTCAACGTCTACGACATGGTCAAGAAGCACGACCGAGGGGCGGTTCTCGAGCGCGTTCAGTTGCTGCACAAGTCTGGCGGGGCCAGTGGTGATTTCGACCGATCCGGCCGAGAACGGACGCGGACGTGAAGCGAGCGCCGTTTCAGTTTTCTCCGCCGGGTCGGGCGCTGTTCCACTACCGGGTACGGATCGATGAGCTGCGAACCCGGTATGGTGCGCCCCACTATGCCCCGGAGGGGCCCCGGCGACTGCCAGCTTGGGGCTTCGAGTACCCCGACGGCTTGATCCTCGAGCTGCAGGCCAACGAAGACCTCGCGCTTTGTTATGTGCACGGTCCGCTCCGGGAGCTGAGATATGCCATCGGTCTGCTCGGGGTCGAAGACCGGATCGTGTGGCGTATGGACGACGACTGGGGCGCCTTCGAGCGAGCGTTGGAAGCGTACCACCCGGCCGATTGGGGGCGCTGGGTCGTTCACGCCGACGGGATGGACGCGATCGAGTGTCTGTCCGCGAGCGAAGCCGGCTGGCGTCGCGAGCAGCTCGAGGCTGCGGGTCGGGGCTCGGTGTGGATCGAAGAGACCCCCCTCGAGACAGCTCGGGCCCGGAGAAAACGCATCCTGGCCACCGGCCGAGCGCAGCGGCGACTGCCCGGCGAAGGTTCCCGGAAACAGCGCTGGGAAGTCTGGCAGGTGGGGCCTGGCGCCAGCGCTTCCCTTCTCGCGATGTTCATCGAAGAGGCCGAAGCGGAGCGTTTTCGTCGCGACAAGACGGCGGCCGGAGCCGCTACCGACGTGCGGTTCGAGGTTCGGGCTCGCTGATGGCTCGATCTGGGGCCGGCCTCGTCGACTATGCCGAGGCCACCAGGTCGAAGACCCACAGCAAGAAAGCTTGCTCCAGCGCCGTCTCTTTCAGGGAGTCGAACCGGCCGGCCGCGCCCGCGTGCCCGGCTTCCATATTCGTCTTGAACAGGAGCGCTCGGTCGTCGGTCTTGGTGGCGCGTAACTTCGCGACCCACTTGGCGGGCTCCCAGTAGGTGACCCGGGGGTCGGTCAGACCAGCGGTGACCAGCATCGCGGGGTAGGCCTGAGCAGACACATTGTCGTAGGGCGAGTAGCTGGCGATCCATCGATACGCTTCTTCGCTCTCGACCGGATTGCCCCACTCGGGCCACTCGGGCGGGGTCAGCGGGAGCGAGGCGTCGCACATCGTATTGAGAACGTCGACGAACGGAACGTCGGCGACGATCGCGGCGAACAGATCGGGCCGTCGGTTGGCGATCGCGCCCATGAGCATCCCCCCGGCGCTGCCCCCCTGCGCGCAGATCTTGTCGGGGTGGGCATAGCCGGTGGTGCGGAGGGCCTCGGCGGCGGCGATGAAGTCGGTGAAGCTGTTGGTTTTCGCGGCGAGCTTGCCCGCCTTGTACCAGTGGTAGCCCTTCTCTATGCCGCCTCGAACGTGGGCCAGCGCAAACACGAAGCCTCGGTCGACCAGGCTGAGTCGGGTGACGCCGAACGATGCGGGCAAGGCATGACCGTATGAGCCATAGCCGTACAGAAGCAGGGGAGCGGTCCCGTCGATCGGGGTGTCGCGGTGATGGAGGATCGAGATCGGAACCTCTTCACCGTCGGGGCTTCTGGCCATCAAGCGGCGGCTGCGGTAATCGCTCGGATCGTGGCCGCTCGGGACTTCCTGCTCTTTGCGCAAGGTCCGTTGCCGAGTCAGCATGTCGTAGTCATAGACCCGACTCGGCGTCGTCATCGAGCTGTAGGCGAAGCGCAGGGTGGTGGTGTCGAACTCGTACCCCCCGACGAGCCCTGCGCTATAGGCCTCTTCCTCGAACGCGATCGTGTGGCTGTCTGGGCTCTCGGCCGAGGCGCCGGAAGGCGCCGTTAACGGCGTGATCACGATCCGAGGGAGCGCATCGACCCGCTCCATTCGCACCAGGTGACCCGCGTAGAGCTCGAGGTCGATGATCAATCGCCCCGGCTCATGAGCAACGAGGTCTTTCCAGTTCGCGGGTGCCGGGTCGTCGAGGGGAGCCTCGACGATCTTGAAGTCTTCGGCACCGTCGCGGTTGGTTCGGATGATGAGGCGGTCGCCGTGATGGCCGACGTCGTACTCGATCTCGGGTTCACGTTCAGCGACCCGGCGCGGCGGGGTTTCGGGGGCGTCGGCGGGGATCAGCCAAGTTTCCGAGGTCACGTGATCATGGGTTTCGATCGTGATGAAGGCACGGCTTTCGGTCAGCCCCACGCCCACGAAGAAGCCGGAATCGGCCTCCTGGTAAACGGTGACGTCGTCGGTCACCGGAGTGCCGAGGCGGTGACGGCGCACGGCCTGCGGTCGATGGTTCTCGTCGAGCATCGTGTAGAACACCGTCCGGTTGTCGCGGGCCCAAGAGAAGTTTCCGCTCGTGTCCTCGATGACGTCGGCCAGATGTTCGCCGGTCTCCAGATCTTTGAATCGAAGGGTGAAGTACTCGGACCCCTTGTCGTCGACCGCGTAGGCCACGATGCGGTGGTCGTGACTGTGGTCGACGGCGCCGATCCGGAAGTACGGGTGGCCCTCGGCCATCCGATCCCCGTGCAGTAGAACTTGCTCCCGGTTCGAGCCTTCGTCGTCGCGGGGCCGTCGGCAGAAGATCGGATGCTGGCCCCCGGTCTCGTAACGGCTGTAGTAGGCCCAAGGGCCGTCGGGTGCGGGGACGGTGCTGTCGTCCTCCTTGATGCGGCCGCGGTACTCCTCGAACAGCCGTTCCTGCAGGCTCTCGGTCGACACCAAGGTCGTTTTCAGGTGCTCGTTCTCGGCCTCGAGATACTGCCGGATGTCGGCGTCGAGCACCGAGGGGTCTTTCATGACCTCCTGCCAGTTGTCGGCTCTCAGCCACGCGTAGGGGTCGACCCGTTCGATACCGTGGAGCGTTTGACGGACTGGCCGTTGTTCGGCGCGGGGGGGAAAACTCATCTAATCCTCGTCGATGAAGTGCGCGGCGGTCTGGCGCCGGCGGTCGACGGTAAGCCTTAACACATCGGGTCGGGCATAATGCCCGGCCGGATCGAAACTCTGCCGAGCCTCGCGCACCCGTTGCGCGTCGAGCGTGACCGTCAACACGCCTTCGCGGTGCTGAACTGGGGCGAGCACCCATTGTCCATCGGGCCCGGCGACGGCCGAGCCCCCGGTCAGAAGCGGACTCTGGGCCAGGATCTGGTCCCGGAGAGGGACCGTGGCGGGGACATCGTCGGCACGGAGAAGACCGGCCACCGACACCACGTAGCTGCGCCCCTCGTAGGCAAAGAACGGCGTGCTGTTTTCGGTGTTGCGCGGATTGCCGGGCCAGGAGGCGATGTGCAGGTCCATGCCCTGGGCGAGCAGAGCGGCTCGGGTCAGCGGCATCCAGTTTTCCCAGCAGTTGAGCGCGCCGACGGTGAACGGTCCCACCGGATGGGTGACCAACCCGTGCCCGTCGCCGGGGCCCCACACCAGCCGCTCTTCGTAGGTTGGCATCAACTTGCGGTGGGTGGACCGGATGCGTCCATCGGCGTCGATGAACACTCGACTGCAGTAGATCGTGTGCCCGCCGCGGTCGCGGGCCGCCTCCGCGATGCCGAGGACAACCACGATGCGACGCCGGGCCGCGATCGCGCAAACCCCATCGAGATGACCGGCCTCGGGGATGACGGACTCCGCCAAGTAGAGGGCGTACAGGCGTTGCTGATCCGGGTCTTCGAAGCGGGCCCCGCCGGTGCGTTCGAGCCACACCGGATATCCAGGCACGATGATCTCCGGAAACGCGACGATCGCGCACCCGCCGTCGGCTGCTTCATCGATGCGTTGAACCACCCGCTGCAGCGTGGCCGCGCGGTTCAGGAATACCGGCGCCATCTGCGCCAGGCCAACCCGCAAGATATCCGTCACTTGAACTCGACTCCCACGATAAACGACGGCGTGGCCGCGTTGGCGGTGGCGAAGAATGCGCCGTCGAACCCAGCGTTGATCGCAAAGTGGTCGGTCAACCAGTAGCTCGCACCCAGTCCCAAACCCAGGTATCGGGTCTGTCCGGCGCCGTACACATTGATGGGCCCGATGTCGCCGGCCGAGTAGTACCAGCTGACGTGGACATCGAGCACGAGGTCGAAGTCGGAGATCCATCCAATTTGGCCGTTGAGGTAGTATGCGGGTTTGAGCTGACTGTTCGTGAAGGCGCGAAGGCCGGTGCTCGCCGTCCACCAGAAAAACGGAAGACCGTACCCGACGCTCAGCTCGAGGGTCCCATGGGCGGCACCGACCGACGGCACGGCGTCGAACTCGTCCATTTCGATCCGATCTTCGCGCTGGACCTCTACCATTCCGGATCCCAGGCTCCCGCTATCGGGGCGGCCGCCCACCTGGACCTCGACCGCGGTTTTCAGGGCGCCACCGGTCAGCTGATACCGAACGCCGGCGGCGGCGCCACCGGAGTAAAAGCGTCGCTCATCTCCAAAGCCCGCAAAGCCGACGGGCGAGCCGAGCAGGGTCAGGGTGAGATCGTTGGAGAGCCCGTACTCGGCGAAGACGTTGAGCTGGTGGTCCTGGTAGTTTTCGGGAAGGCGAGCGGTCGTTCGTTCGCTGACGAAAATCTGGCGGCCGACCAGGGTTCGGTTCCAGAGCTTGAGGTAATATTCGCCCTTCGGTTGCGTCCACGGACCGGCCTCTGCCGAGAGGGGGGGCGAGGAGAAAAGGGCGGTGAACGCCAGGATCGATGCGAGCCGCACGAACATGTCGCGGGCAGACAAACACGGGCGGTCGATGCGAGCAACGCAGTGGTTGCGGTGTCCGGCGGGTGTCGTCCACAATCGCGCCCGTGCAAACCGGAGCGGGGCCGGGCTGAGGGGCGGTGATGGCTGAGCCCATCTTCACTGGCGGCATCGCGATGTTGGCCCGACCCGACGGCGACCAGCATCAGATCCTCGCGTTAGATCTAACGGTCCGGCCTCAGGGGCCCCATCGGTTCGTCGTTCTTCCACTTCCGATTCGGCCGGATCAAGCCCCGCAGGTCGAATGGCTCGAATCGCCCGACCACGGCCTATTCACCCGCCTCGACGCCTTGTTTCACCCGCTCGTGTGGGTCGACCACGAGCAGGCAGCGCCCAAGAGCGATGCGCCGGGCCCTCGAATGCCGCCGAAGGCCACCGTCCAGGGCGGCATCGTCCGCGGCCGGGACGAGCTCCTGCAGGCTGGGTTGACGGGTCTGACAGGCGAGACCGCCGCCGACGCCATTTACCTTTGGGCGCGGATCACGCCACCGCGCCTTCCGGTCCTGGTCCGGTGGCTGGGTTTCAACTGGGGCTGGCCCAAGGCTGCCCTCGCGATCCGTTTGCCCCGGCCCGCCCCCCGTCAAGTGATCTTTCCGACCAAGGGCCTCGCCCAGTGGCCGGAGGCCTTCAACCCTGGTCCGACCCTCTACGTGCAAACGCCTCACAGCGCGGGGCCGGTGTGGGTCGACCCGGAGCAGGCGCCTGGGCACCCGTTCGACTGGCGGCCCAAGGAGCGGGACGGAACGTTGCCCGACCTCCTGAACGCCGATTGGTCGCTGTTCCGCGCTTACTGCACGGATCGGGCCGCCCACCGCGACGTCGTGCTCGAGCTGCTCGACAGAGGCTCGAGACACGCCCCACCCAGCGGTTGATCGAACGCCAGCGCGGGCCCTCACCGGTGCGCGGGCGACGGGTTGGGGCCGGTTTCATTCGAGGTAGAGCTTCGCGACGCCGTTGATGTTGGCTTCACCATGCCCGGCTTGTAACGCGGTGACGTAGACCCGATGAACGGCATCGGTCACCGGGACCGTACTCTCGACGCTGTTCGCGGCCTCTAGGGCGTACCGAAAGTCCTTTTCGACCAGGTCGATCGGGAACAGGGGGTCGTATTTGCCGGCGACGATGAGGCCGCCCACGCCCTTGGCGGCCGGGCTGGTGATCGGAAGTTGGCCTAGTGTGCTCATCGCCTGGTCGGGGGGGATGCCGGCTTTATCGAGCATACCTAGGAGCTCGGCGACCACGGCGACCTGAGCGCCGAAGAGGCTGTTGACCGCGAGCTTCATCCACGCACCCGCGCCGGAGGGGCCAACGTGGTGAACGCTGCCGGCCATCACGTCGATCACGGGTCGCACGCGCTCGAGGGCCTCGCCAGGGCCGCCGATGAGAAAGATGAGTTGACCGGTTTCGGCCTGGGGTCGCGACCCGGCGACCGGAGCGTCCAAGAGGGAGACCCGCCGTTTTTCGAGGATGGCGAACAAGGTGCGAATCCAGCTCGGCGTGACCGTCGAGCACTCGAGGGCCACCGTGTTTTCGGCGATGCCGGCGAGGATCCCGGTCTGTTCGTCGAGCCAGACGGACTTCGCGGCCTGGTCGTCGGTCAACATCGTCAGCACCACCTCAGCGCCACCCACGGCTTCCTTGGGCGTATCGGCTCGGTGGGCACCCAGACTCACCAGGGACTCGGCCCGGTCGGGCGAGCGGTTGTAGACGGTCAGCTCATGCCCGGCGTCGATCAGGCGGCGGGCCATGCGGGCGCCCATGGCGCCCAATCCGAGTATTGCGATTCGAGTCATGGTCAGGACCATACCGATTCCACACGGGTGTCTAAATGACGGTCATCGACTAAGATTCATTCCAGAAGGGGATATGGACCGTCTGACCGCCATGCGGGCGTTCGTCCGCGTCGTCGAGCTCGGCACCTTCTCTGCCGTCGCCGATGATCTCCGCGTCAAGCAATCCACCGTCAGCAAGTGGGTTGCCGCCCTCGAGGAAGAGATGGGGGTACAGCTGTTGACTCGCACGACCCGCAGCGTTCGCGTCACCGAGGCCGGGGCCCTGTTCTCCGCGAGCGCGCGAGAGATCTTGGCCAGCTACGAACATGCCCGGGCTCGGCTGCAAAGCGAGGCGCCGGAGCTTCGGGGGCGGTTGAAGGTCAGTCTCCCGGTGGTGTTCGGCACGTTGTTCATCGTGCCCTGGATCCCGACCTTCCTGACGGCCCACCCGAAGCTCGAACTCGATCTGTCGTTCGACGACCGATACGCCAATCTGATGGCCGAAGAGCTCGACGTCGTCGTCCGGGTCGGCGTCACCATCGATTCGACCTTGAAGGCTCGAACCCTCGGTCATTCGGTGCGGCGGGTCGTCGCATCACCCAAGTACCTGAGGGACGCGGGGACCCCGACCACCGCCGAGGCGCTCCACGAGCACGTGGCCGTTCGCCATAGCGGCGCCCTCCGCGGTGAACCGTGGATCTTCCGAAAGGACGGGCGAACGTATCGAGTCCCGATTCGGGCCCGGTTCTTCGCCAACAACAGCCGAGCCTTGGTGACCGCTGCTTCGGCCGGAATCGGGGTCGCGCTCCTCGCCGACTGGCTCGTCGATCCGTACGTGGAACGTGGCGAACTCGTCGCCATTCTCGACGACTACGAGACGCCCCCCGCCCCGATTCAGGCGCTCATGGCCCCGGGGCGAATGAGCCACCCCCGCGTTCGAGTTTTTGTCGACAGCCTCGCCGAAGCTCTGAGCGATCAGATGGTCGCGGGGGCGCCCTGACTGAGATACAGAGCTCCGAGCGCCCCCAACAACAGCAGCGTGACCAACGGCGTATAGATGGAGTCATCGGCCTTCGCAAAAGAAGTCGACCGATCGGTCTTCGTAAAGCCGGATTGCCGTCCGTCGCCGACGGTTCGGGCTGCGAGGGCGGCGCTGGCAAGAATGAGGGCGACGGTGGTCCACATTGAAGTTGCAGCGGACCTGGGGCAAGGCGCGCCTGAGTAAGCCCGCCCTTCGTTCTCTGCACGCGATGCCGCTGGCGCCGGTCGGTCCGCCCGCGCGAAGTGCCGGCTGATGCTCGGCGGGCACTCGCGTAGCGGGCGTCGGCGACCTCAGGAAGCGGGGGCGGGGTTGGCCGGGGAAGTCACCATGGTGAGCACGTCATAGGCGGCGACCACCGCGCCGTCGTGGCGGATGACTTGGGTGTCCCAGGCCACCTCGCCGTAGCCCATACCGATGCGAAGCGACTTCGACTTGCAGGTGAAGACCACGTGCAGGGTGTCGCCCGGGTAGACCGGGGTGCTGAAGCGGCAGCGCTCGAGGCCGTAATTGGCCAGGACGGGGCCTCGCTCGGGCCACACGAACAGACCGGCGGCCATCGACAATACGAAATAGCCGTGCACGACCCGGCCTTCGAAGACGCCGCCGGCTTTGGCCGCTTCTTCGTCCATGTGGGCGTAGAACCTATCGCCTGAGAGGTCGGCGAACCGGTCGATGTCGTCGAGGGTCAGGGTGCGCGCCTCGGTGGTCACGCTGTCGCCGACCCGAAGGTCGTCGAAGTTGCGCTTGAACGGGTGCACATCGGTGCGGGTCGGGGCGCCCGGCACGTACTCGCCGCTGATCGCGGTCAGCATCTCGGGTGAGCCTTGAATCGCAGTGCGCTGGAGGTGGTGCTTCACACTCCGGATGCCGCCGAGCTCCTCGCCCCCGCCGGCCCGACCGGGGCCACCGTGCACGAGGTGGGGCAAGGGCGAACCGTGGCCGGTGGACGTCTTGCCGCAGGCTTCATTGACGACCAGAACCCGACCGTGGTGCGCGGCGATGCCGAGCCCGATGCTGCGGGCATCTTCGGGCTTCTTGGCGAAGACCGACGCGACCAGGCTGCCGCCACCGCGCTTGACGAGGCGGACGACGTCGTCGGACGACGCGTAGGGCACCACCGTGCTCACCGGACCGAAGGCTTCGACGTCGTGCACTGCGGTGAGCGGCCCGCCGCGGGCGACCATTAGCGTCGGGGCCACGAACGCCCCCTGGGCGGCGTCGGCGTCAACGAGGTCGGGCATGGCGCCGACCGCGATCTCGGCTTCGCCCGAGATGGCTTCGATGGCCTTTCGGACCTCGACAACTTGGTCGCGGCTGGCCAGGGGGCCCATGCGGACGGCCTTGTTGCGGGGGTTGCCCACGGCGACGGTCGCCAGCTTCTCTTTGAGTGCTTCGACCACCGGCTCGACGTAGGCCTCGGGCACGAACGCGCGTCGGATGGCCGTGCACTTCTGGCCGGCCTTGGCGCACATCTCTTTGACGACCTCGGACACGAAGAGCTTGAACTCGGCGGTGCCGGGCTCGCTCGATGGAGCCAGGATGGCCGAATTCAGGCTGTCGGCCTCGGCGGTGAATTTGACCGACCGCTCGACCACGGCCGGATGGCCGCGCAGCTTGGCCGCGGTGCCCGCCGAGCCCGTGAAGCCAACCGAATCTTGGCCGTCGAGGTGGTCGAACAGGTCGCCGATGCTCCCGCAGATCAGCTGCAGCGCGCCGGGGGGCAGCAGCTTCGAAGCTACGATCTCACGCACCGCTGCCTCGGCCAGAAAAGCGGTAGGGGTCGCGGGCTTGGTGATCACCGGGACCCCGGCCAGAAACGCGGGGGCGAACTTTTCGAGCATGCCCCACACCGGGAAGTTGAACGCGTTGATGTGGACGGCCGCCCCCTCTTTGGGCACCGCGATGTGTAGGGCGCCGAACGAGCCGTCTTTGGCGAAGAACTCGGCCGGTCCTTCGACGACGTGGTGGGCGTTGGGCATCTCGCGTCGGCCCTTCGATGCGTAGGTGAACAGCACGCCGATGCCCCCGTCGATATCGATCCAGGAGTCGGCGTGGGTGCAGCCGGCTTGGGTCGAGATCTCGTAGAGCCCGGCCTTGCGCTCGCTCAAGTACTTGGCGAGCTCTTTCAGGATGAGCGCCCGCTCGTGAAAGGTCATCTTGCGCAGGGCGGGGCCGCCCACCTCTCGCGCGGTTCGCAAGACATCCTTCGAATCGAAGCCGCCGCTGTGGATGGTGGCGACCGCCGCGCCGGTGCAGGCGTCTTCGAGGACGCGACCGGCGCCGGTCCCCGTCACCCATTCATCGTTCAAGAAACTCTGCAGCGTTTTCATCGTCGCCTCTCCCGCCCCACGTCAATGAGCATCAAAGTCGAGAACGACCCGGTCGGTCGTCGGATGAGCCTGGCACGCCAACACGAACCCGGACTCGAGCTCCCAAGGTTCTAAGGAGTAACACACGTCCATCCGAACGTCGCCTTCGACGAGCTTGCATCGACATGTGCAGCACATCCCGCCGGCGCACGAATATGGCAGGTCGACGCCTTGACGCTCTGCGGCGGCAATGACGGTCTCGTCGCTCCGCATCGTGACCGTTCGCTCGAGGCCGTCGATGATCGCATGGACCGTCACTCCGGTGTCCGTTGAGCCGTCGGACGTCGGGGTTGCGGCCACCGGCGGGGGCGCTGCGGTCCGGGGCGCGGCCGTGAAGCGCTCGAATCGAATCCGCTCCTTTTCGACGCCCACTCCTTCGAGCGCCTCCGAGATTGAACCGTTCATTTCGCCGGGGCCGCAGATGTAGACGGCTTCGATCGATTTCGGGTCGAACAAGCCGTGCTCGACGAACGCCCGCACGTGGTCGCCGTCGAGGTGACCCTGCTGCAGATCGACGTCGGCCTTCTCGCGGCTGAAGACGTGCAAGATTTGCAGCCGGGTCATGGCCGCATCCTTCAGATCGTGCAGCTCTTCGAGAAACATGACCGACCCTTGACCTCGGTTGCCGTAGCACAGGGTGAACGTGTCCTGCGGCCGGTGCGTCAAGACGGACTTCAGAATCGACAGGATCGGCGTGATGCCACTGCCGGCCGCAAACGCGAGATGGTTGCACGGGCCATCCTCGAGCGAGTGCTCCTGCGGCGATAGCCAGCGAAAGTGGCCGAGAGGCGGCATCACGTCGAGGGTGTCTCCAGGCTGGAGGTCCTGGGCGAAGGTCGAAAACCGGCCCCCCGAAACGGCCTTGATACCCACCCGAAGGTGAGGTTCGTCGATGCCCGAACAGATCGAGTAGGGCCGGCGGACCGATTCCCCGTCGATCGTCGCTCGCAGCGTCAGGTACTGCCCCGGCTCGAAACGAAAGGCCTCTTTCGCATCGGGCGGAACTTCGAAGGCGATCGAGACGGCGTCGGCGGTCTCGCGCCGAACCTCGGAGATGATCAAAGAGTAGAATCGGCTCATGGCTAGTGACACTTGAAGTGGTCGAACGGCTCGCGGCACGACAGGCATCGATAGAGCGCCTTGCACGGCGTTGAGCCGTGCTCCGCGATTCGTTCGGTGTCGAGGCTGCGGCAGCGGGGGCAAGCGACCTGGCGTTCCGCAAAGATCGGGAGCGCCGACGATGAAGTCGGCGGCGCGATACCCGACGACCGGAGCTTGTTGAGGCCCGACGGCCGGATCCACTCGGTGGTCCAAGCGGGCGTGCGTTGAATCTCTATCCGGGCCGACAGTCCCTCGGCTTCGAGCGCGCTGAGGATATCGCGCTGGATGGGCTCGGTAGCCGGGCAACCCGAGTACGTCGGCGTGAAGACTACGACGATCTGCCCGCCGTCGAGACGAACGTCGCGGATCATCCCGAGCTCTCCGATGTCGATCATCGGAAGCTCCGGGTCGGGCACCGTCTCGGCGATCTGGCGGGCGCGGGTCAGCCGGAGATCTTCGATGTTCATGGGCCCCCTCTTCACCAATTCATGCCTGGGTAGGCACGCTGCATGTACTGCAGCTCGGACAGCAGATGGCCGAGGTGCTCGGAGTGACGGCCAGCGCGGCCCCCGGTCTGGTGCCAGTTGGCCGGTGACTCCGGTGTGGTCAACGTGGCCTGCCGCAGGGTCTGCGTGACGACCTCGGTCCACGGTGCGCGCAGGTCGGCGGGGTCGGGTCCGAGCTCTTCGGCCACCGCTGCTTCTACGACCGCGTCGCGCTCGAAGAGCTCCTCGGTGTACGGCCACAGCTCGGCGAGGGCGTTCTGCATCTTTTCGTGGCTGGTCGCGGTGCCGTCGCCGAGCCGGATGACCCACTCGCGGGCGTACCGGACGTGGTAGGCCGCTTCTTTGACCGCCTGGGCGGCCGCACCAGCAAACACCGGGTCGCTCGAGCGGGTCGCGCGGTCCCAAAAGGGATACGCGAAGGCCGAAAAAAGCAGCTGGCGGCCGACCACGAATGCGAAGTCGTCGTTCGGTTGCTCGACGAGGAGCAGATTGACGTATTGGTGCTCGAAGCGGACCAAGGCGAGGTCGTCTTCGGTGCGCCCTTGCCCTTCGAGCTCGGCGATACGAGCGTAGATGGTCCGGGCCTGGCCGAGCAGATCGAGGGCGACGTTCGCGACCGACAGCTCTTCCTCGAGGATCGGCGCGTGACCGGTCACTTCCGACAGCCGCTGGGCCAAGATCAGGTGATCATCGGCTACCCGCAGCAGGTATTGCATGGCGGCGGTGGGTTCCGTCGCCGGGCTCGGGTCACATGTTGCCGACTTCATCGGGTACTTCGTAGAAAGTGGGATGTCGGTACGGCTTGGAGGCCGTAGGTTCGAACATCAGGTCTTTGTCGTTCGGGTCGGAGGCGATGATGTGCTTGGCCTCGACCACCCATAGGCTCACGCCTTCGCCGCGGCGGGTGTATACGTCGCGGGCGGCGATGAGTGCCATCTCGGCGTCGGCTGCGTGCACGGAGCCGGCGTGTTTGTGGGCGACCCCGTTGCGGGCGCGGACGAAGACTTCCCAGACGGGCAAGTGCGCGGTGCTCATGCGGCGGCCCTGCGTTTCGCGGCGTAGGCGAGGGCAGCTTCGCGGACCCAGGCGCCCTCGCGATGCGCCTTGCGCCGGGCTTTCATGCGGTCGCGGTTGCAGGGGCCGTTGCCCTTCACCACATTCCAGAACTCGTTCCAATCGATTTCGCCGAAGTCGTAGCTGCTGCGCTCGTGATTGTAGCGAAGGTCGGGGTCGGGGACCTTGAGGCCGAGGTAGTCGGCTTGGGGCACCGTTGCATCGACGAACTTCTGGCGCAGGTCGTCGTTGGTGAAGCGCTTGACCTTCCATCGCATCGACTTGTCGCTGTGCACCGAGTCGCGGTCGGACGGGCCGAACATCATCAGGGATGGCCACCAGTAGCGGTCGAGGGCGTCTTGCGCCATTCGGCGCTGCGGCTCGGTGCCCTTGGCCAGGGCCGTCATGATCTCGTAACCCTGTCGCTGGTGAAAGCTCTCTTCCTTACAGATGCGGATCATGGCTCGGGCGTAGGGCCCGTAGCTGCACCGGCACAGCGGGATCTGATTCATGATCGCCGCGCCGTCGACCAGCCAGCCGATGGCGCCGACGTCGGCCCAGGTCAAGGTCGGGTAGTTGAAGATCGATGAGTACTTCGCCGTGCCTTCGAGCAGCTGATCGACCAGCTGCTCGCGGCTCATGCCGAGGGTCTCGGCCGCGGCGTACAGGTACAATCCGTGGCCGCCTTCATCCTGGACTTTCGCCAGCAAGGCGGCTTTCCGGCGCAGGGTCGGGGCGCGGGTGATCCAGTTGCCCTCGGGCAGCATGCCGACGACCTCGGAGTGGGCGTGCTGAGCGATCTGGCGGGTGAGAAGCCTCCGGTAGGCCTCGGGCATCGGGTCCCGGGGCTCGATCTTCTCGTCAGCGTCAATCCGGGCCTGGAATGCGGCCAGGAAGGCCTCGTCCTCTTTGGTGTCGGTCTTCGCCCCGATCAATCCCTGCGAGTACATACCAACGGTTATGCATTACCAATCCAGGCGATACAAGCGGCACTTTGTAATCTATCTAAGCCCGCCAAATCGTTTGTAGAAGGATGGGTTGGGGCGAGGTAGAGGGCCGTCGGGGCTCGCGTCTGACGCGTCAAGCCAGGCCTCGCTGGCGGACAGCAGGGCCCGGTACAGCTGGCCCGCTTCCCGCCGCGCCAAGAATCCTGGCCAGTCCGGGCCTCGCAGCGATCGGGGCAGCTCAGGGTCTTTCAGGACCACTCGGCGGAAGTCGTGCACCAAGAGCAGGCGGGCGCACATGGCGGCCAGCGGCTCGAGACCGTCGCCATCCTCGAGCGCCGCTCGAAGCGGCGCATATCGGTCGAGCCACCGCCGATAGGCCGCGGACACCGGTTCGAGCCCCCAAGCTCGCCCGACCAGCGCCCGCAGGGCCGGCGTGTCGTCGGCGCTCGCCGTGAACTGAACGCTGCCCGACGGGACGATCGCAGGCGCGCCGCCGTAGGGGCGGGCCCAAGTCCGTTCATCGAGGGGAGCAAACCCGGGCGGGGCCGAAGCCCCTGGCGGCAGGATCAGCAGCTGCCATCGGCCGTCCCACGGCCGCTCCGACCCATCGCCGTAGATGCGCTGGGAAGCCTCCTCGAAGAGCTTTCGACCGGGTTCGTCCTGTCGATACAAAGAGTGCCGCCCCCGTTTTTCGCGCACCAGCCATCCGTCGGCGGTCAGGCGGGATAGAGCGGCCCCGACCGTGCCGGGCTCGATGCGCAACCGGGTCGCGAGGGGCCGGAAGGTCCTGAGCCACAAGACCCCGCCGCGGGGGGCGATCGCATCGCCAAAGAAGGTCGAGAGGATCGACCACACCCGCAGGCGCCCGTCGTGCAGCTCGTCGATCCGTCGGTCGAGATGGGCTTCCGCCATCCGCTTGGCTTCGGTCACCGGGGTGGACGGCGGTCGATGACCCGCTTTGCTTTGCCCATCGACCGCTCGATGACTCCCGGATCCTGCACGGCAACCTTGATCGACACGCCGATGGTGCCCTTGATGTGTCCCTGAAGCAGCGTCGCGCTCGCGGCCCGCTCCGCCTCGCCGGCGTGACCGGGGCGCGCCTCGACGTTGACGACCATCGAATCGGTCGGCCCCTCGCGGGTGAGCTCGATCTGATAGTGCGGGCTGAGCCCGTCGCACTTCAGGAGCTGCTCTTCGATCTGGGTGGGGAACACATTGACCCCGCGAAGGAAGATCATGTCGTCGGAGCGGCCGGTGATCTTCTCCATGCGCCGCATGCTGCGGGCGGTGCCCGGCAGCAATCGGGTCAGGTCGCGGGTTCGGTAGCGGATGACGGGCATCGCTTCTTTGGTCAGCGACGTAAAGACCAGCTCTCCGTGCTCGCCGTCGGACAGCACGGCGCCCGTATCGGGGTCGATGATCTCGGGATAGAAGTGGTCTTCCCAGACGTGCAGGCCGTCTTTCGTTTCGACGCACTCGTTGGCGACGCCGGGCCCGATGACCTCCGACAGGCCGTAGATATCGACCGCGTGCATGTCGAAGGCTTCCTCGATCTGCGCCCGCATGCCCTCGGACCACGGCTCGGCCCCAAAGATGCCAACGTTGAGGGACGACGCCCTCGGGTCGAGGCCCTGACCGTGAAATTCGTCGAGGATGGCCAGCATGTACGAAGGTGTAACCATGATGATTTCGGGCCCGAACTCGTCGATGAGCTTCACTTGGCGCTCGGTCATGCCTCCGGACATCGGAACCACCGTGCAGCCGAGCTTTTCGGCCCCGTAGTGCGCACCGAGACCGCCCGTGAACAGGCCGTAGCCATACGCGACGTGTACGATATCGCCGGGTCGGCCACCGGAGGCCCGGATCGATCGGGCGACGACGTCGGCCCACATCTCGACGTCATTCTTCGTGTAGCCGACGACCGTGGGCCGGCCGGTGGTTCCCGACGAAGCGTGAATACGGACCACCTGCTCGCGGCGCACCGCGAACATGCCGAAGGGATAGTGGTCCCGAAGGTCTTGCTTGGTGGTGAAAGGAAACTTGGCCAGGTCTTCCAGCGACTTCAGGTCGTCGGGGTGCACCCCTTGCGCCTCGAATTTGGCCTGGTACGCCGGAACGTGTTCGTAGGCGTGGCGAAGCGTCCACTCGAGGCGCTGAAGCTGCAGCGCCGCGATCTCGTCGCGCGAGGCGCGTTCGATGGGGTCGAGGTCGGAAGGGGCGGGGCTGAGGTCGAGCATAGAGACTCCTGTGCGGAACCCTAACAAAGGGCACCCTTGGCATCAGCGCAAGGGACCGGTCGCATGACGCGTTGCGCGGCCCACCGCCACATTCTTGCTTCCCCTGACGTCGACGCCGAAGTCGGCCTGGACCGGCCTCTGGCCGCGTCCTAATCCCGCGAATGATGAATCGATCGCGTTCCCTCGGCGTGGGCGTGGCGGTGGTCCTGGTGGCCTCGTCGCTCGGCTGTTCGACCCGCTACCAGCTCCGCGACCCCACCGGAGAACGGTTTCCGACGGTTACGGGCCGCTCTTTGGACCAAAAAGAGGTCAAGTTCCCCGACGTGGTCGCCGGCCAGGCCGCGGTGCTGCTGATCGCCTACGATCAACGAACTCAGTTCGACGTCGACCGTTGGATTCTCGGCCTCCTTCAGGGCGAGTTGAAGGCTCCCCTTTACGAGCTGCCCACGATCCCGGGAGCGCTGGCGGGGATGGCGGCCGGCTTCATCGACGACGGCATGCGGGGCGGTATTCCCAAGGAAGACTGGGGCGCGGTGGTCACCATGTACGATGACGCCGACATCATCGCCCAGTTTACGGGCAACGAAGACCGTCGAAACAATGCCCGGGTCGTCGTGCTGGACCCCGACGGGGTGGTTCGGTTCTTTCACGACCGGGGCTACTCGGCCCGCCTGGTGTCCGAGGTCATCGCTCTGACTCGAACGACCACCGCGACGGCCGGTTCGCCGTAGGTCGAGGCGGTCGGCGCTTGACGACGGCGGCGCGGTTGGGGCCCCTGAGACGTGCTCACGCGGGATCTCGGGAAGGGCGCGTTCATCGACTACGACGGGGCGTGGCTCGAACCCGACGAAGCCGACCGTTTGCTTACGGTATTGATCGAGGACCTCGATTGGGCCGAGGTCACGATCCGCGCCGGTGAGCGGGAGGTGGTGCAGCCGCGGTTGACCGCGTGGGCAGGCGACCTTCCGTACCGATACTCGGGCCAGACCCTCGAGCCTCGCCCGGTCCCGTCGGCTCTCACGGATATCTGGGCTCGAGTGGCGGCCGCCACCGGCGCCGACTTCAACCACGCGGTCCTCAACTACTACCGCGATGGCGGCGATAACATGGGCCAACACGCCGACGACGAGCCGCAGCTCGGTCGTGACGCGACCATCGCGGCGCTATCGCTCGGAGCCGTCCGGAAGTTCGTGCTCCGCCCCAAGGGCCGCAAACGATACTGGGTCACCTACCGGCTCGAGCACGGGAGCCTTCTGGTCATGCGGGGCACCGTCCAGCATCGCTGGTACCACGGCGTGCCGAAGATGCCGTCAGCGGCGGGGCCGAGGATCAATGTCACGTTCAGATGGCTTCACGGCCCGCCCGCCGGCGTGCTCGCTAGAACGCCTCTTCGCTAAGGGCGAGAACGGTGCGGTGGCCGTCCTTGATGGGGATGACCAGACCCGCCGCGGTCGGGAGTACTTGGTCGGCGTAGAAGGTCGCGGTGGTCATCTTGGTCTTCAGGAATTCACCGTCTTGGCCTTCCTGGCGCCGCCGAGCGACCGCGAGGGCCTCAACGGCCATCATCACTCCGCCGCTGACGATCCCGAACAGCTTGAGGTACAGCGATGAAGCGGCGGCGACCGCGTTCGGTTCGGTGGTGCCGGTCTGGCTGATCCAGTCGACCGTCTCGGCCAGGGCGTCGATGCCTTCGACGAGCCGCTGGCGAATGTGCAGCAGCTCGGCGTCGCCGGACGTCTCCAGCTGACTCGCCACTCCGCGCCCGTATTCGATGAATGCTCGGGCCGCGGCGCCGCCGTCGCGGACCGTCTTGCGGAACGTCAGGTCGTTCGCTTGAATGCCGTTGGTGCCTTCGTAGATCGGCGCGATGCGCGCATCGCGCATGTGCTGGGCGGCGCCGGTCTCTTCGACGTATCCCATGCCCCCGTGCACCTGGATGCCGATCGAGGCGACTTCGACGCCGATGTCGGTCGACCAGCCCTTCACGACGGGCGTCAGGAGGTCGACGAACGCGGCGGCCTTCTGCCTCTCGGTCTCGTCGGTCGCCTTCTTGGAGCGGTCGAGGTGCGCGGCCGCGAAATAGGTCAGGGCGCGGCTCGCTTCCACGTGGGCCCTCATCGTCAACAGCATCCGACGCACGTCGGCGTGCTCGATGATCCGGACCGCCGATGCCTTCGGGTCGGCGACGTGCTTCGACTGAACGCGGTCTTTGGCGTAGGCCACCGCCTGCTGATAGGCGCGGTCGCCGATGGCCACGCCCTGCAGGCCGACGCACATCCGGGCGTTGTTCATCATCGTGAACATGTAGCGAAGGCCCTGGTTCTCTTCGCCGACCAAGAACCCGATCGCGCCGCCTTTGTCGCCGAACTGCATGGTGCAAGTCGGTGACGCGTGAATGCCCAGCTTGTGCTCGAGACCCGTGCAGATGACGTCGTTGCGTTCGCCGGGCTGACCGTCGGCGGTCGGCATGAATTTCGGCACCAGGAACAGGCTGATGCCCTTGACGCCTTCGGGGGCGGTCGGGGTTCGGGCGAGCACCATGTGAATGATGTTGGACGCGTAGTCATGCTCGCCGTAGGTGATGTAGATTTTCTGCCCGTATACTCGATAGACGTCTTCGCCGAGCTCAGGCGCGGGTTCCGCCTTCGAACGGACCGCCGAGAGGTCCGAGCCGGCCTGGGGCTCGGTGAGATTCATGGTGCCCGTCCACTCGCCCGAAACGAGCTTGGGAAGGTACATCTCCTGCTGCTCCTTGGAGCCGTGGCTCTCGAGAAGCTCGACGCAGCCCTGGTTGAGGAGCGGGCAAAGGCCGAAGCCCATGTTCGCGGCCTGCCACATTTCCTGAATGCCGAAGGCGAGGGCCCAGGGCAGGCCTTGGCCGCCGTGCTCAGGATTGAAGGGCACCGCGTTCCAGCCGTTGTCGCGGTATTCGGCGTACGCTTCTTTGAAGCCCGGCGGGCTGGTGACCGCGCCGTCGTCGGAACGCTGGGCGTGGACCTTGTCGCCCACGGTGTTCAGGGGCGCGAGGACGTTGCTGGCCAGCTTGCCGGCTTCCTCGAGAACGGTACTCACCATGTCGGGAGTGGCATCCTCGTAACCGGGGAGTTTGGCCAGTTCGGAGATTTGGGCAACCTCCTCCAGGACAAAACGCATGTCGTCGATCGGTGCAGTATACGGAACCATGGTGCCTCCAAGAGAAATGAATGACCGTTCACCCAGCAACGAACTTCATGTAACTCGAGGCGTCAACCCGGTGGGCGCCCGAATCGTCAAATGGCGCCCGTCGTTCAGTGAAACCACCGGACCGGTCAATGCACGAAGTGTCCGTTGCGAGGCGATGAGCTCGAGCGTTGACCAACCGATCGGCCTCGATGAAAAGCCTTAATGATGGCCAAGGCGATTCGAGTGCAGAACCATGGTGGGCCCGAGGCTCTCGAGCTCCAAGAGGTGCCGTCGCCGGTCCCGGGGGCGGCGGAGGTGGTGGTGAGGCACCGGGCGATCGGAGTGAACTTCATCGATATCTACCACCGCACCGGGCTTTACCCGCGGCCCCTGCCGACCGGTCTGGGGATGGAGGCGGCCGGGGTCATCGAGGCGGTCGGTGATGAGGTGAACGATCTGACGGTGGGCGATCGGGTCGTCTACTTCGGCCATCCTCCCGACGGCTACAGCGAACGGCGGGCGATCGCGGCGGACCGGGTGCTGAAGCTCCCCGACGGGATCGACTTTCCGGAGGCGGCGGCGATGTTGCTCAAAGGGCTGACCGTCGAGATGCTGATTCGCCGGGTGTTCCCGGTTCAGCCGGGGCAAGTGGTCTTGTTGCACGCTGCGGCAGGGGGTGTGGGGCTGTTGGCGTGCCAGTGGCTTCACGATTTGGGAGCGACGGTCATCGGCACGGTCGGAAGCGACGAAAAAGCGGAGCTCGCCCAGGCCCACGGTTGTGACCATCCGATCGTGTATACCCGAGAGTCATTCAGAGATCGGGTTAGGGAACTGACGAACGGAGAAGGCGTTGCGGTCGCTTACGACTCCGTTGGCAAGTCGACCTTCATGGACTCGCTCGACTGTTTGCGTCCGCGCGGGATGCTGGTGAGCTTCGGCAATGCATCCGGCAAGCCCCCACCGCTGGACGTGGGGCTGTTGGCGCAGAAGGGATCGTTGTACGTGACCCGACCGACGTTGTTCACGTATGCGGCGGAGCGGTCAGAGTATGTGGCCAGCGCCCAGGAGCTGTTCGAGGTTGTCGCGAAGGGCGCGGTGAAGGTCGACGTTCGTCAGCGGTGGACGTTGGCCGAGGCGGCCGAAGCGCATCGAGCGCTGGAGGGGCGGCGGACCACCGGGCCTACGGTGTTGATGCCCTCGTGAAGGCTCACCTGCGAGGCGGTCGTCAGCCGTCGCTAAAAGCAGGGACTACCAAGCTTTTCGGTATAACGCAGCTGAGCAATCGCGTTCGCTTTCTTGGTCGGCGATCGGTTCGAAATGCCGGTGCTTTCGTTGCTTCGTCGCACACCGAGAACATATTCGGACTGAGTGGAATTCTTCGCGCATCTTGCAGGGAACGACGGGTGATAGCCGGCCCATCTTAGGGTCGGTTGCGACCGAAGTTTGTCTTGCGTGCCGCGATGAGTATTCGCATCATCGGATCTCGGTGCTGGCAACGGCTTTCGGTCAGTCGGGAACGGTGTCCGCTGCGCGCCACATGTGCATGGCGAGGTACGTTCGGTACGGCGCAAAGCGGGCCGCGGTGTTGGCTGTCTTGCGGCGAGCGCTGGTGAGGCGGGTCAGAGTCTTGTTGGCGGTGACGTCGCCGAGCGGCCAGATATCCGGCTCGCAGAAGTAGAACATTCCGATCATGTCGGCGGTCCATGTGCCCACCCCCCAGATCTCGGTGAGAACGCGAGTGCGCTCCGAGTGGTCGAGGCCGGCCAAGATCTCTCGCTCGAGCGCGCCTCCCGCGTGGGCCTCGGCGACCGCCCTGAGGGTTCGGGCCTTCGCCGCCGACAGTCCGCAGGTTCGAAGGGCGTCGGTGGATGCTTCGCCCAAGAAGTCCAGCAGCGGGCGTTCGTCGGCGGCGTCGACGACTCGGGCCCAAATGCTGCGGCTCGCCGCCACCGATAACTGTTGGCCGGTGATAGCCCGGCACAGTCGTACCGAAAGGGACTCTTGGCCGTTGGGGCGATTCAGACGAACAGGCCCGTTCGCCTCGATGGCGCGGGCCAAGGTAGGGCTCAGCGGTTCCGCCACTGCCAACAATCGCTCGTGGATGGTGGGCACGATGCCATTTGGATAGCATGGTCGACAGCCATGACGCTGCCCCTCAACAACTCGACCTTGCACCACGCGGTCATCGACGGGCGGCTCGTACGAGGTTTCGCCCCGTCGCCCAACGTGCCTATCCTCTGACGGCAGTGTTTGCCCTGGAGCAAGTCCCGTTCGTGTTGGTCCGTCAACGCAAAGAGCTGTTCGAGCTCGTCGGGATCGAAACACGAAACAAATACGAGGTTCTGTGGCCCGACCACCGGCAGGTCGGATTCATTGCTGAGCACGGCAAGTCGATGGGCGACGTACTGCTCCGCAATCTATTGGGCCACTGGCGAAGCTTCGAATTCTTGATCTTCGATGCCCACCGTCAGAAGGTTGGCGCCGCCAGCCACCCTTTCAGATGGTTTTTTCCCCGGCTCGACGTCTGGAATAGTCAAGGTGTTCGGATCGGCGGCCTCCAAAAGACGCTCTCTCTCCTCTGGAAGAACTTCAACCTCGAGGATTCCCGGGGAGGTCTCGTGGCTCGCGTTTCGTCTCCTCCGTGGCGATTTTGGACCTTCGTGTTCAACGACGCGCACGGCGTTGAAGTGGCGCGAATCGAGAAGCAGTGGTCGGGGTTGGGCCAAGAGCTCTTTACGGATGCGGATACGTTCCGAGTAACGTTCACCGCCCCTGGGATGCCGAACGAGCTCCGCAACGTACTGGTGGCCTCGGCGGTCCTCATCGATCTGCAGTATTTCGAGTCCAAGGGCAACCGCGGCGGTTTGATCGGCGCCGGTGATTTTGGCTGATGTTGGCTCGCCGGGCTCGCTTTCTTTCAGAGGGCGATTCCTCCGGACGCGAAGGCTGGGTATAGCTTGCTGCAATATTGCGATGGTCGGAACTGCCAGCGTTTGGTGTTCTACGATGGTCGAGGACCGCAAGGCGGATTTCAGGTACGAGCTGTCGATCCTCCAGCACCCACCC
>CAZFIV010000081.1:0-33990 GCA_964519665.1 uncultured Myxococcales bacterium | reverse complement strand
CCAGCACGGAATCGCGAATGAACTCGAGCGTTTGAGGCGCAGCCTCGCTAACCGGGGCTAGCCGGCCCGCATCCGGTTAGGGTAGAGGCGGGCTACGGATGCTGACCTCTCGAACGTCCCTCGCCGACCTCGACGTGCCGTCCATTGGGTTGAAGATCACGACTCATGTATTTGAACGGCACTCGATGGAAGTCAGTGACTATGTATCGGGCGGCGAGCCGGCGGGCGTATTCATCGCTCTGACCCGACGAGACCTGCTGCCCTGAACGAGCGAAATCTATCCATGCCGGGCCCGTAGAGGCGGGGAATCCGATAGGGGTGAGTTATGGACTACTACGAGCTCTTGCTGAAGGCGGGCCCCCTGCTGTGGCCCATCGCCATCTTATCGGTCGTGGGGGTGGCCGTGACGGGCCATCGCGTGACCTCGTTGTGGCTGGCGGAGTTCCGAAACCGCGCGGTGGTCGCGACCATCGTGCCGCTGTTGGAGCGCGGCCAGGTACAACAGGCGGCAAAGAAGTGCCACAGCGCGAAGGGCCCCGTCGCCATGGTGCTCAAAGCGCTCTTTGAAGCGTGGTTGCTCCCCGAGTCGAAGCGAAAAGCGCTCGTCACCGTTGCCGCCGAGCGGGAACTACGGGAAGTCGAGCGCGGCCTTCGAACGTTGGCCGTGATCGCCCGGGTCGCTCCGCTCATCGGCCTGTTGGGGACCGTCATCGGCCTCGTCGAGGCATTCATCGCCTTTTCGAGCGGACGTGGCCAGCCGGATCCAGCATTACTTGCAGACGGTATCTGGAAGGCTCTGTTGACCACGGTCGCGGGCCTCATCGTGGCGATTCCCGCCATCTTTGCGCACGAGTGGTGCGCCCGCGAGGCCGATGCGCAACTACTGTCGATGAAAGATGCGGTGGCGGTCGTCGAAAGCCTACGGGGTGAGTGATGCAGCTTGATTTGAGTAGGCGCGGGCGTTCGCCGCTGACGACCGAGCTCACGCCGTTGATCGACGTGGTATTTCAGTTGCTTGTTTTCTTCCTCCTGACGACGACCTTCACGATACCCGCCATGCCGCTCACGCTGCCAGAGGCGGAGACCGGCCAGGCGCATCAACAGGAGCAGAGCCTCACCTTCTCGATCACGCCTCAGGGCCAGGTATTCCTGGGCGAGTCGGCCGTGCCGCTCGACAAGCTCGAGCATGTGCTCAAAGAGCGGCTGGAACTCGATCCGACGCTGCCGGTCGTTATCCGAGGAGACATCGAGACTCGCTACGGCGTGTTCATCGCCGTGTTGGATGCCTGCCGACGAGCTGCCGCGACCAAGGTCCTATTGCAGACGACCGCCGGCGCCAGTGACTGAGCGGCATCCGAGGCAGCACCACATCGACTTGGCCAGCAAAGCTCCTAAGTCGTTATCGACCGGGCCAAGGTATCGAGATCGGCGCCGCGAAGGGCGCCTTCCAAAAGGTCGGGCAGTTTGTTCGGTGTGCACGCGAAGCACGGGATGCCCAGGCCGGCCAGCTTTTTCGCGAGGCCCTCGTCGAAGCTGGGGACACCGCTGTCGCAGAGCGCTAGGAGGCACATGACGCGGACCCCGGAACCGACCATGTGCTCGAGACGCCGCACGAGTTGGGTTTCATTGCCGCCCTCGTACAGGTCGGTGAGGAGGAAGAAGAGGGTGCGGGCGGGGTCGGTCATGAACTGCTGACAGTACGCCACCGACTTGTTGATGTCGGTGCCGCCGCCCAGCTGGACCCCGAACAACATGTCGACGGGGTCGTTTCCGCACTGTTCGGTCAGGTCGACGACCTCGGTGTCGAACGCGACCACCCGAGTATTCACCGCGGGTAGGCTCGCCAGGATCGAACCCATCACCGCGCCGTAGACGATCGAGTCGGCCATCGACCCGCTTTGATCCATGTCGACGATGACCGTCCAGTGGTTGGTTCGTTGGGCGCGAGCGTAAAAGTAGACGCGCTCGGGGACGATCTTTTGCAGCTCTGGCCGGTAGTGCCTGAGGTTGCGGCCGATCGTCCACCGCCAGTCGATACTCTTGGCGTTGGGGATCGGCGAATGTGCGTTGCGGTTCAGGGCGCCCATGACCGCCTGTCGGATACCTTGCTCGAGCTCGAGGCGAATGCGGTCGACGACCGCTCGGACCACCATCCGAGCCGTGTCTTTGGTGCGCTCGGGGATGCGGCCGCGCAGCGATATCAGCGTCGAGACCAGCGATACGCTCGGCTGCACATTCTTCAGCATCTCGGGCTCGAAGAGCAGCTGGGTCAAACCCTTGCGCTCGATGGCGTCCTGCTGGATGACGGTCACGACATCTTCTTCGAAGAAGGTTCGGACGTCGCCGAGCCATTTCGCCAGCCGGGGCGACGAAGGACCGGAGCTCGCTCCCCGCCGGCGGTCGAGCGACGGATCGGTCTCGTCGTAGATCGCGGCCAGCGCTTCGTCCATGGTGGCCTCGTCGTGATCGAGATCGAGCGGGCCGGGCCCCAAGGGCTCGAGGGATTCTTGGGCCTGCTTGCCGAGGATCAGGCGCCAGCGCTTGAGCTGAGTGGGCTGGTCAGCAGAGTTGGTCGACATTTATGGCCTCACAGGTCGCCGAAGTCGAACTCGTTGAGCTCGGCGAGGGCTTGTTCTTCGTCTTCGGTCAGCTCATCGTCGAGGGCTTCGACGGCGGCGACCGCATGAAGTCCCCAGTGCTCGCCGAGGTTCTCGGCGACCTGGCGCTTCTCGGCCGGTGAGAAGCCCCCGAAGGCCCGGCGTAAGAAGACGACGGCGCGCGTGAACTGTTCGTCGTCCAGCGACGCTATGTATCGAGCGAGCTGTTCCCACAGCCGCTGCCGAGTGATGAGGGCGTATCGGTTGCGTTTGGAGACGCCTTCGAACCAGCCCGCACCCAGGTCGGCCGAAACGCCGGGCGAGATTCGTCGAGAGACGTCACGGGCCAGATCTTCGTTGGAGATCAGGTTTCGTTCGAGAAGAATCGCGCAGGCGTACCCCGACAACAGCGGGTTGCGGTCGTCGGCATCGGCCAGCTTGCGTAGCTCGGCCGTCCAAAGATCGTCGTCCACGAGGGCGTGGTAGTCGAGGCTGATCTTGTTGAGGCCATCGATACCGACCAGCACCTCGCGGGCGGCCGCGTCGTTACCCGCGGCCGCCGTCCACAGGCCGAGGGCGCCCTGCACGAACAGGTCGGCCAAAAGGGGTTTGAGAGGCGTGGGATCGAACTGACGGACGTCGCCGTAGCGCACGATGGTTCCGAGCTGGGCGGCCGCTTCGGCGATGGCGCGAAAGTCCGAGACCGCCGCCGACAGCGCTTGAAGCTGGACTCGGGCTCGATCCATCGCCGCCCAGAGCCCGCACTGGCCGGCGGTGAGTACGATATCGGCCGCGTGAGATACGGACTGACAGGCCCCGAGCTGGCTCTTCAGCTTGTCGTCGGTCGCCACCTCGACGGTCTCGCCGAGGAGAACGGCTTCGACGAGCTCGATCTCGCTGTCGGGCGTCCATCTGAGATGCCACACTTCTTTCCAGGTGGCGGCATCGGAGCCCGCCTGGGCCAAAGTGGCGAAGCTGACGCCGAGGACTCGAAGCCGATGGAGGAACGACGATCGACGGAGGTCCAAAAAGGCGGCCTCGGGGGTCTTGGCGAGGCGGTTCTCGCGAAGGTCGAGAACGAGATCTTGGCGAACCGTACTGCGGTACTTTTCGAGCTTCAGGTTGGACAGCCACCGATCGAAGTCGTCTTGAATACTGGTTTTGCTGATCCCCAGGGGGAGGTGGCCGATCGCGGTGCCTACGTCGACCCGGGCGACGGCCTCGCTGACCGCGCTCGGATTGCCGTGGCCGAGCAGGGTCGTCGCCGCGTCGTGCAGGTCGCGCAGGGTAGGGGCGAGGCCACCCTTGAGGGCGGACAAGGTGTTGGCGAGACGCACGCCTTCGATGACTTCGGCGGTGGAACGGTGCGAGCCCGACGTTCGCACGTTACGCGCGACGGCGGTAAGATAGCGGGTCGCGAGGCTCGGCAGGTCGTTGGTGTCGAGTGCCTCCCACATGAGTTGAAAGTAGGCAGGCGCCGAGTTGCCCGCGCCGTACCCGGATTGCGACGACAGGCGATAGTATGAATAGGGCATGAGGGTCAGCTTGCTAGGGCGCCGGGGCAGCCTCGCAAGCTCGTCGTCGGTCATCGGCGCGTGTTCACCGGTCAGTACCGGGGCGTGGTAGGCCCCGACGACCGCGACGACTTTGTGCGCGGGGAAGCCGGCATCGATGACCTCTCGAATGCGCCGCCGCATATAGGCTTCGCGGACGAGGTTTTCGGCCCGCCACAGCGGCGCATCTAGGTCGAGGGCCCGAAGTCCGTGTCCGAGCTCCATGGCTCCGCGCTGGTACCACCCCGACGCGGGATTATGTTCGAACGAACGTTCCCAGTAGGTGTCGTAGTCGGGCTCGCCCGCCGCCTCTGCCAGCCGTTCATACAGCGAGGGGGAAGGCGCGCGGGTCACCGCCGGCTCTTTGGAGTCGGCCTCATCGGGTTCGGCCCCCCCCGGGTCGTCGCCCTGAGCATCTTCATTCATGGGAGACACGGCGTCCAGGGCGAGGAAGACATCGGAGGGCAGGTCGATGAACTCGATCCGCTTGCCGTTTTCGACGGCCCACCGCATCGCCTGGTACTCCGGGCTGTAGGTCGCGAGCGGCGACAGGACCGTGCGAACCGGCAGGTCGGCGGTATACGCGAGGATGGCGATCGGCGGCTCGGCGTCGGGGCGCACGATCTCATCGGCCAGCGATGCCGTGTCCGACATGACCTCGATGAGCACCGCCTCGGGCTCGACCTCGTTCAACAGCGCACGCAGATGCCACGCGCCGGCGGGCGACAGGTGCCGAACGCCAAAGACCTGAATCTCGGGGAGGGGCATGGCTCAGTCGCTGGTGCTGCACGCGTTGAACAACGGACGCCAAACGGCGCCGCGCTGCCTCATCACGTTCTTCAAGTACTCCTGCCAGACGACGTGGTCCTTTTCTTCGTCTTTGACGATCGCGCCCTGGAGGCCGGCGGCGAGGTCGGTGGCTTCCACCTTGCCGGAGCCAAAGTTGCCGGCCAGGGCCATACTGTTCGTGAGCAACGAAATCGCTTCCGCCGTCGAGAGCACGCCGGACGGCGTTTTCACTTTGGCCGTACCGTCGAGGGTCTGTCCGCTTCGGAGCTCGCGAAAGATGGTGACCACCTGCTCGATGGCTTCGTCGGCGGGGACCTCGGCTCGAAGGTCGAGATTGGTCGCGAGCTGGCCGACCCGTCGCCGAACGATCGCGATCTCGGTGTCGATGTCTTTCGGTGACGGCAACACCACGATATTGAAGCGTCGCTTGAGGGCCGCCGACATGTCGTTGACGCCACGGTCGCGAGTGTTGGCGGTGGCGATGATCGAAAAGCCTTTCGCCGCCGGCACTTCGGTCGACAGCTCGGGGATCGAGATCCGCTTTTCGGACAGGATGGAGATCATCGCGTCTTGGACTTCGGAGGCGCACCGAGTGATCTCTTCGAAACGGGCGATGCTGCCGTCTTCCATGGCGCGAAAGATCGGACTTCGGATCAGGGCGTCGGGGCTCGGGCCGTTCGCGATGAGCATCGCGTAATTCCAGGTGTACCGGATCTGTTCTTCGGTGGTGCCCGCCGTGCCCTGCACGACCTTGGTCGAGTCGCCGGTGATCGCGGCGGTGAGGTGCTCCGACAGCCACGACTTGGCCGTGCCCGGCTCGCCGATCAACAGGAGCGCGCGATCGGTGACCAGGGTCGAGATCGCGATCTCCACCAGGCGCTGATGCCCGATGTACTTCGGCGTGATATCGGCGTCGCCGACCGTGCCGCCGACGATGTACGTGAGGACGGCGCGGGGCGACATCCGCCAGCCGGCCGGCCGATCGTCGCGATCGGCGGCCATCACCGCGTCGAGCTCCTGGGCGTAGGCGACCTCCGCCGTCTCGCGCATGACCGCGCCGGAGGAGGGCCGCTTGGCGGTCTTCGCGGGTTTAGCGGTCGTCTTCTTTTTCGTCACCATCGACACAGCTCCCGTGCTTTCGTTTGAGGTCGTCGAGCCTCCGAAGATACTCCTCCCCCATCTTCGGGGCGAACTCCTCGAGCGGCGCGACCGCTTCCTCGGGCAGGTCGGGGATCAACCGTAGGGCCCACGACGGGAGCCCTCGGTTGGCCAATCGGCGCAACAGCCTGACCAGCACCGAAACTGCCTCGGGGTGCTCGACGCGAAGGAGGGCCCGAGCGACGGACGACAGATAAGGCTGGTCTCGGACCGGTCCCGTCGTGAACTGGTCCAGCAGCTGAAGCAAATAGGCCAACGCGTCGCGGTCGTTCGGACCCACCGAAGCGGCGACGAAGTACGGATCGCTGACGGCGATGGCGGCCTCCTGCCAGCGAGGATCGAGCTTGACGGACTTCGATCGAAGCATGGGCCCGATACTCGCGAGGTGGCGAGTTGGGGCTTCGGTCGGGTCGAGGGCGAAGACCTGCCGCAGGATCCGACCGATAAGCTCGGCCTTTTGGCGCGCCACATCCGCCGCCTTGGTGCGTCCGCTCGGGCGGTCGCGGTAGAGCGGGCTGAACTCTTCGTACACGCGTTGAGGTCGGTGTATCAGCAGGGAGGCTGTGAACGCGAAGCCGAACAGCTCGTCGTCGGCGCTCGGTCCCGCTTCAGCGAGCGCCCGCAAACTGCGGGTGGAGCCCGTATCAGCCAACGCTCTCGCCACCCGCTTCATCAGCCGCAACCCCCATTCGAAATGATGCGGACCGGAGGTGAAGCGACCGCGGTCGGCGTATAGCTCACAGAGGATCATTTCCGCTTCTTCGTCGTCGTGGGTCGGCACGGCGTCGACGAGCTGCTCGAGGCGTTTGAGGGCGTCGAGGACCCGTTTTGTCTGGGAGTCGCCGGCGGCGGAGGCCATCGCGCCTTCGGGATCAAAAACAAAAGCGCGGTGCTCGATGATCTGGTCGACGACCGCTCGTCGAAGCTTTCGGTTCGGATGCGCTCCGATGTAAGGGGCGATGAATTCGACGTCCTTGCTTTGGAGGTGCTCGATCAGCCGGTCGACGATGTCGGGATGATCGATGGTGGCCATCGACGCGTAAGCCGCCCGTCGGACCTCCTGGCTGCGGGCCCGAGACTGCTCGAGCAGGAAATCGACGGCGTCCAGTCTCCCCTCCAGGCATCCCAAGGCGGCCAGCTTGACCTCCTTGGAGCCGTGTTCCAAGGCCTCGGTGACCAGGTCGCGGGTGGCTTCGGGGTCGAGGCGATGCATCAGCCGGAGCCGGCGGGCGTCCGCGGTCTTGCCGTCGATCCGAAACCCCTGACTCACCTGCGGGTGGATCGCCTTGCCGTAGCGGGGAAGAATGTGCTCGCCCACGAACTCGGCGATCTCTTTATAGGTGTCGTCCAGGGCCTGAATGGCGGGTCGAACCAGACGCAGGTCGTTGAACGCGTCCCGCTGGTAAGCATCGCGGATGATCTCGAGGCGGCCCGAGCCAGGGCTCGTCAGCGCGGCGATCAGCGGTCTGAGGTGGCGGCCGCTGACCTCGGACGTCGTCAGCTCCAGGCCTTCGGTACCGATCGGCTCGAGTGACCCCTTCAGACCGGTTTGACCCTGCGTGTAGAGGATCGCGGTCACCAGCGCCGCAAGGTCCAGGAGCGCCCGCGCGGACCCTTCGGGGCTGCTCTCGAGGAGCTTTTCGATGCCGTCGGCGACCCGGCCGAAGACCGGTGCCTTGGCCGCGGACTTTCGAAGCGGCGGGACCAGCTTCTTCAGGCGAAAGTCCTCGGCGGCGAGGCCGCTTCCAGCGATCATGAGCCGCCGGATTTCATCGTAGGTCTGGTTGACGACGGCGATGCTCACGGGCGTCCAGTCCTTTAGAGAGTGAGGCGAACGACCTGGTTGGTGGTCACGATGGCGAGCGGTTTGATCCGTAGCTGCCGCTCGTCGAGGTCGTGGCGAAAGCGCCCGACCAACACCTGGTTGCCGAGCAGCCTCGGCGGCAGAAGTTCGAGCAGATAGACGCTGGCGGGTTCCTCGACCATTCCGGCGTCGGTCATGACCAGGCGCTGCTCGTCTGGCGCTTCGACGACCGTTTCATCGCCGATCGCCCCGATCCGACGGAAGTGCACGGCGTAGATGGGGTGGCGGTCGGCGAGCGGCAGTCGCAGGGTGTTCTTCACCTCTTTGATCAACGCCCCCATGTCTTGGCGAGCGTGCTGGCGAATTCGTTCGTAGTCGCCGGGAGTCGGGGCCCGAGGGGTCATGCCGTCCCAGCGGATGCGAGGATTGGTATCGCCGGGATAGATGCAGAGCTCGGGGACGCAAGCGATCTGAAAGAAGCTGTCGTCTCGTTTGATGAACTTCGCCGCTCGGTAGGGGCGCAGCGTCTGGGTGAGCTGAATGCGGCCGCTGCCGAGGTTCATCCAGATGCCGGTATCGACGTACTCTCGGCGCGCGATGTCGTCGTGGCTGTTGAAAGCTAGCTGTACGAGCTCCGCATTGGGCTCGAACAAGCCCGCTGCTTTCAGTTCGGCCAGTTGCCAGGCATGTCCGAGCCAGGCTGCGATGCTGGTGTCGGTGTCGGGGGCCAGCTCGGGGTGATCGAGCCTCTTTTGAAGGTATTCGCGGCCGAGGCGAACCAAAGCGTGAAGCCGGGTGAGTTGGGCCATCGCTTCGCCGTACACTCGGTCGCGAGCCGTCGCCGAAAGGGCCGAGTCGACGCGCCCCTCTTCGTCGCTGAACAGCATGGTGTACGCACGCAGGGCAGCCTGCGCACCGGGCAGATAGGCGTTGCCGAGCTGCTTGGCTTGCTCTTCGATCTCGGCCGCCGTCCGGGCGCTGGTGTTTCCCATTCCGAGGCGGGTTAGGTCGAAGGTGAGCGTTTCGAGCAGGTCGAGACCGCGCCGTTGGGCCTTGATCTTCTTCGCGAGGGCGGTCTTGTTGACCTTACGGGGCGCGCTGGCCCGCTGGTAACGCGTGTCGTTGCGCTTGTCGTTGCGCTTTTCGTTGCGCTTTTCAGTACGGGCCTTCACTTTTTCGCGATGATCGAGAACGTCGTCGGGAATGTCGGCCACTTCGAACTTTTTGCCCTGCACGAACGCGTACATCAGCCCGAGGCAGTGTTTACAAGGGAATTGGCGGCTCGGGCAGGTGCAGCGATGTACGGGTCGGCCGGGGTCGATGAAATCGCTCGAGCATTGATAGGCGGAGCTGCCGCTCCCCAGGCAGGCGCCGAATAGCAGCGCCCCGTCGGACGACTTATTCAGGCGAAGGAAGTTGCCTTTCAAGATGAGGGCGCGGGCGTTCTTGCTCGCGGCCAGGTTCGGGGCCATCGAATCCACGAGCGCTTCGGTCAGTGACAGGACCAAGAGTGTCGTTCCTTCGCCGATGACATGTCAGGACCAAGGATAGGTCAACCGAGCGCCTCAGCTCCCTTCGCCGAACAGGAACGTGCGCCATTGCTGGGCGGCGTCGTTCTCGATGGTGATACCGTCGGCCTCCTTGAACGGGGCGAGGCTGTCCACGTCTTCGCCAGGGAAGCCGAGCTCGGCCCACTTGACCAGAAACTCGGCCAGGCTCGGCGCGAGGCGCCAGCCATGTCCCTGGTCGGTGTCTTGAAGGCTGTGCAGAAAAACCACCGGGGCCTCCCGGGGATCCTCGGACACGTCGACCGCGAGGTACTTTCCGTCTTGCCCGGCGAAGGGCAGGGCGCGCTCCCAGCGCCGGTCTTCATCCGAGCCGGGCGGATTTTGAGCGACGTCGCGCCAGATATCGCACTGCGCTCTCATCTGTAATACCCGCCCCAGGTCCCAAAGGCCGAATTCGAAGCCCCCCGCGCCCACGGTCGATGCCCGCTCCGGCAGAGCGGAACGGCTTTGATCGGGTATCGACCAGGTGAAGAAGGCCGTTCGTCCCCACAGGCCCATCACGTGGACGAAGTTGTCCGGAAGCATAAACGGGAGTTCGTTCTCGATCGCCGCCAGGTGAGCGGCGGTCGCCGGCGGCTCGACCATGAACGGCTCGTGTGGCCACTGGAGTCGCTCGAAGGCCAGCATCGAAGCCTGCGCGGCCGCCTGCACCTGAAGCCACGACGTCTTCAGAACCGTGGGCGCCGACATGATGCGTCGGGCCATCGTCTCGACCTGGTCGGGCGACGCTTCCGGCAGTTCCAAACCCTCGCGAGACTCCACCCGCCGGAGGAGCTCCAGAACCGGCTCGGGTATGGCCACCCGTAAGTCATGCTTTTGAATGAATCGGGCCACTTCGACCCCATCATGATCGTCGAGCACCTCGAACCATCGGCCGAGCTGGTCGAGGGCTTCTTCCCGGAGACTCTCGACGTCGGACAACCCTGATTCCGGCCAGTGCATGCCGAACAAGGTCCCAGCGCCGATGCTCAGGTTGTAGGCCGCCAAGGCCAACACCTGCACTCGGTCGGGCTCGGACGCATCGGGAGCGTGATCCACTATCCGCTGCCGGACCCAATCGACGTACTTTGCCTCCATCAGCGCCCTTCATACCAAAGAAGGGGTATGGTAGGCCGCCGCCAAAGCCGAGCCGACCCTAGGGAAGGCGGCCGTGACCCATCCCCGACCATCGAACAAACCCTTATCACATATCGCTGCGTTCGTCGTCTCGAACGTGATCGATGGCTGGGACCTCGGACCGCTATGTATTCGCTCACAGTCCTGACCGACATCCTGGTTTCAGCGATTCGGCGATCGCTTGTTCTCGTAGCCGCCATCCCTCACTCTACTCGGGAGGAGAGCGAGCAAATGAACTACGGCCATCATAGTGAGGGAAGCGGCGTTCCAGGCTGGTTGATTTGGGTAGGCGTCCTGATCGGCGTCAACGTGCTCAGCTACGTGTTCGACTGGCCGTTCTGGATATACTGACCATGGGTGGGGGTGAGCGGCTTCTGAACGTCGCCGCGAGCCTGAGTCTTTTCTCGTGGGCGGTTCTCGGCTTATCCCGGGCCGCTCACGACGGACGCGTCTGCATCGTCCGAATCTGCATCACGGTTCTGCACATCGTCGTCGGCGTCGCGTTTGCCACCCGCCTTCCGCTTCGCCGGGCCGCACCGACCCGCGACCTCGTCAAAGCCGGAGTCTCGTTCGTCGTGGGCGGCGCCGTCTTCAAATTGGCGCCCGATCCATTCACGTGGCCGGTGGCGTCCACCCTTTTGTTCATGCTGGGGACGATGCTCGCCACCGCGTCGCTGGTCGTTCTGGGGCGTTCTTTTGCCATCTTGCCAGCCCTGCGCGAGGTCGTCGTACGGGGACCCTACCGATGGGTTCGGCATCCGGCGTACCTGGGTGAGCTCGGTCTGATCGGCGCTTGCGCGACCTCGGCGCCCGACCCGCGGCTGCTCGCGCTGGCCGGGGTCGGCGTGGTCGCGGTGGTGATTCGAATCCAGACCGAAGAGCGGCTGCTGATGACGACCGAAGCGTATCAGCAGTACGCCGAGCGGGTGCCATCGCGCCTCGTACCCGGCCTGTGGTAGCCCGGGGGCTTACCGAAGGATTGGTCGAGCGAGCCGAAAGCCGACGCTTGGGCTCCGGTCGTCGCGGGCGCGTCGGTCGCGGGCGGCCGAACGGGTCAGGTTGAAGGACAGATCCCAGGCGCCGCCGCGGACCGGAGCCTGGCCGCAGTCTGCGGTCGCGTCGGCCATCCAGGCCGCGCCGTCGGTGGGCCCGTCGGTGAAACCGTGATGCCAGCAGTCTTCGACCCATTCCCAGACGTTGCCGTGCATGTCGTACAGGCCGAAGGCGTTGGCCTCGAATGACCCCACCTCGAGCGGGCCGGCGCCGGCGAGGCGATGGCCACAGTCGCGACAGTTGGCCCGACCGGGGACGATGTTGGGCCCCCACGCGTACGCCGCTGGGTTCCCGCCTCGCGCGCTGTACTCCCACTCCGCCTCGGTGGGCAGACGGTAGGTTCGTTCAGTGACGCTGGACAACCACTCGGTATACAGATGCGCTTCCTCCCAGGAGACGTTGATGACCGGTTTACGGCCCCGTCCAAAGCCGCCGTCGTCGACGGGGGAGCACGGGCCGTGCTGCACGCAGACCTCCCAGTCGTCGAAGGTGACCTCGGTGCGGGAGACCGCGAATGCAGCGCCGATGGTGACCGCTCGAACGGGACGCGCGAAGGGCCACTCCGCGAGTTGGTCACCCATCTCGAACGCGCCGGCGGGCACCACGACCATCTCTGGGCAATCAGTCTTGCACTCGCGGAACGCTTGGCCCGGCTCGAGGGCAAGTTCGTCGTTGACGGTCAGGACGTAGGGCCGCACGCGTTGGTCGGCGAAGGCCTTCTGCTCCGGCGTGAGCCGAACGACCCCGGCCGCCGCTCCGACGTCGGGGCTCAAATCGCTGGGCCACGCGCTCTGGAGCCAGCGGCGGGTGTCGGGATCGGTGAAGCCGAGGTAGCCGGCGACCGCGGCGAGCACACCGGCGACGAGCACGGCCCTCCAGCGCGTCTGGCGCTTCGGCGGAGGCGGGACCGGCCGCTTTTCGGCGTCTCTGCAGGCCGCGAGATAGGCCCGCTCGACCGGAGTCCATTGGTCCGAAAACCGACCCTCGTCGCGAAGCCGTTCCGCCTCCCGTAAGCGGGGACCACAGTGGGCCACGTCTTCGTCTTGTGCGGTGTTCGACCACGCCCAGGCCGCCGTCCGCAGGGCGGAGAAGGCCTGGCGTCGTTCGCGCTCGGCTTCGAGCCACGACTGCAGGCGCAACCACTCGGTTGCCAACGCCTCGTGCCGAACGGCGACCGCGTCTTGGGCTTTGATGGCGAGGTCGGCTTCGACGAAGCGCTCGAGCATTTTCCGAGCTGCAGCATCGAAGCTCGACCAGTCCGCGGTCAGGCAGACCGGTTCTCCAGCTTCGCTGATGTCGACCAGGCGCGGAACGAAGGTCGAGGCGCCGAGGGCGTCGATGCGAGCGTCGGAGGCGGTCGACGACTCCGTCGGTGAAGCGCCCGGTTCGAACAGCGCGCGCTCGGCGGCCGCGTCGATCGTCCCGACTTCTCGAAATGAATCTACGGTCAGGGTGTGGCTAGGGGCGTCTTTTCGCCAAAGCCGGCGGAGCGCATAAGCGATCGGGGGCAATGCGTCTTGCTCGGGCGCGCTCTCCTGGACCGCGCTCACGAGGCCCGGGGCGACCGCGACCCCGTATCGCCGCGCAGGGCCTTCGACGATCAACGACAGGCGTTTATGGGGCATTGAACGCAGGTCATGACCTCGAAGCGGGATCCCTTCGAAGCGCGGATGCCGCTGGATCTCCGCCACTCGGTCGGCTCGTGTGGTCAGCAGGAGCCGGCCGTTGACCTCGGGCGTGGTCGCGGCCATCAGGTAGTCGGCAAGGGCATCACCGTCTTCCCCGGGGGACCGAACCAGCTGCTCGGCCTGGTCGATCGAGATCAGCCAGGTCGCCCCGGGTGACCCGGTCGCTTCCCGCAGCCGGTGGGCTTCGGCTTCGATCCGAGACGCCAGCTGCTCGCGGCCGGCGGCGGTCAGACCTTGGTCGTCGCGAGGCGCATCCGACCACGCCGAACTGAGGGCGGCGTGCAGCGCGGTCGCCGATTCGGTGACCCCGTGGTCGGTCAGCGACCGGGCGAGAGCGGCCGCAAAGCTGGACAACGGCTCGTTTCCGGGCCGGAACACCCGCATGGGGAGCCAGGCGGTCGATTCGCGCCGCAGCCGGGGCAGGACGCCGGCCCGAAGGAGCGAGCTCTTACCAGCGCCGGAGGTCCCGAGGATGACCAACGCGCGTTCATCAGGACGTGCGCGGGTCGCGCGAAGCGCGCGGAGGAGCCGGGCCGTCTCGGATCCGCGGCCGAAGAAGACGGCGGCATGCGCATCGTCGTCGGAGAAGGCGTCCAGACCCGGGAAGGGGACGGGATGCCCATCCTGGTCGATGGCGAAGGCCTCGGGGAGGAGCTCGCCTTCCTCACCGGTATGGCGCAGGCGGTTCAGCAGAGCGTCGAGCGCCTCGGGTGCCTGGTCGAAGTCGAAGCTCTGCTTGTCGTTCAGCAGCGGCGACAGCTCCACGCCGCTCGCTTCGGACCGCAGTCGGGTCAGTCGCGCGTCGGCGTCATCGGACCGTGCGTCCCCGGAAACCGCGATCAACGGAATGATCCGGATCCCCTCGGTCCACGCGGCCACGAAGTAGTTGAAGCAGTCCGCCGAGTCTAGCCACGCGTCGGTCACGAGGCACACCAGCGCTCGCGCTTCGCCCGACGGGGCTCTGATCGCCTCGATCGCGCTGACCGCGCCCCCGGGCGGCTCGTAGTCGACGAAGAGATCGATCTCGTCTTCCCGCAGGCGAGCTTGCAGGGCTCGGGCCAGGGGATCGTCGGAACTCGAATGACTGAGAAACAGCGCCGCCATGCCGTGGTGGATCACAGTCGCTCGAGCGACTGACGGGGGGAGCATACGCGATCCAGGACACATTGTGGGCCTCGGGTATCCTAGAGCGCCCGACCCGCCGGTTCAGGCGTCGGGGGACGGGGATGCGCCGCCCCGGATGCAGACCAGATGGGGGCGAGGGCTCGGGCGGCGGGTCCGAAACCAGTCGGGCCGAACCACCCGTTCGGCGCCGGTCTCGGCTTCGAGCAGCTCGACGAGCTTGTCGATCATCGGCGCTTCGATCGGCTCGACCCTCACGACGAGGGTGTGGGAGCGCTCCGGCCCGGGCGTGGGGTAGTCGGGGATCGTTCGGCCCCGGCAGCGAACGAGCTCCCCCGCCGACTGGACGCCGCACCACACATCGACGGCCCGGTACGGCCCGAATCGCGACCCGATCATGAGCTTGAGGTCTTGGTAGCCCAAGATCGGCGCGACGAGCCGCCGGCCTCGGGCGGTGAAGACGAACTCGGCCGACGACGGGCGCCAGCGGTGGTGAGACGCGTTGAAGTACCGGGCCACATCCGTCTGGTCGGCGGTCCGCAGCCGGTCGAGAGGTCTCGGTCGCGCTCACGCGACAGATTTGGACATCGGCCCCGACGCGATCGTTTCAATCCGAATCCCGGGGGACGCGGGTCAGCGCGTCGAGGCGGATCGCGGAGAGCCTGGGGAGCCGGCTTTCAAGCCAGCGGGCGGGGAGGGTGTCCAGCGGAATGCGCCGATCCGGAAGTCCGTAGTTTTCCCACTGAATGAACGTCATGCCGCCGACCTCCGTGTGGTCGGTGGCCACTCGAAGTCGCACGCCACCCTCGCCGGTCCGAAACGAGTAGGCGAGGTAGTCGAGACGGGCCGTCTCTCGGTCGAACCAATACAAGAAGACGTCGTCGTGGTCGTCGCCGCCGCCGTCGGCGGTGAACCGGACCTCGACCGTGTCGTAGATCCGGCCCTTGATGGTCATCGGTTCGCCGGCGCGTGGTCGGACGGCGGGATCCTCGAGCACGAACGGGATGCTGGCGAAGTACACCACCGAGTTGAGACTTCGTCGCCGAGCATCCCGCTGGGGCGCGGGGAGCGAGAGCGGCTGCCCGTCGAGGGTCGGGGCGTAGCCATCGTTGGTCAGAACCTCCGCCAGCACTCGGCCATTGCGGCGAACCGTCCGCTCGAATCGGTAGCGCCCACCGCGCCTCGACATCCGGTACGGAGTGCCGCGAAATCGGAACTGAACCGTGGCTTCGGCGAGCTTGTCGTGGCCGTGGGCGCGGACCGCCCGTCGGATGATGTCGCGTCCCCGCGCTTGGGCGTCTTCCGACTCCTCCGCCGCGGGCGCCGGTCGGGCGGTGACGGCGAAGGCCGTGAAGACGATGACGCCGGTGGCGACGAACGCCGAGGCACGATGCACCTGCATGAGGAGAACTTAGTTCGGAGCTGCGGGCCACGCACGACAAAAGAGAGGCCAACCCTATTACCGAACTCACATCGGCGCTCCGGTGCGCAGGACGAGCGTCCGGCCCGGCGGGAGCCCATTCCACCGGAAACGCTCGATGAGCGCAATGAAACTTGCTTGACCTTTCCGGTGAAGCTGAGCGCTTATAAGCGAAGCATCGGGCACGGTCGGACTTCGGTCAGGATCGCGCACCGGTTGTCGACCATCCGCCAGGCCGACCGTATCTTGGTTTTCGACGCGGGCACATCGTCGAATAGGGCTCGCCCGGCGAGCTGCTCCACCGGCGCGAAGGCCGGTATCGCGCGTTGCTCGGGATGCAGAACCTCGGCGTCGATCCGATCGACCGCTCGGGCCGCTCAAACCGTCCGTCGCTGTCTCAAGGCTTCGGGTACCCATGCGCTCCGCGGACGCGAAGCTGGCCGGATTCATCAAGAATCCCTTCCATCCCTCCCCAAGCTCCCGACCTGAGATTCTCGTATCTCTCAGAAAAACCCGAGTCGGCGAACCGTCTCGACCATGGCACTGCGACTTTCGTCGACGCGTAAGAGGTTCGATGAGGTGCAAGGCATACATTGTTGCCTTGGTGAGAGCCCCGCTATCCGCGATAGGCCGTCGCTCAGCGGCGGCGACGCCGCGGAGAGCCTTACTGTTCTAGCGTTTCATGAACGTGGTTACGAGGCTGGCGAGAGGAGGACAAGTGTATCCATCTGGCATCCGTATAAGGTGCTGTTATTGTTCGGCTTTGTGGGGTTGGTGGGGATTTGTGGTGGGTCCTCCATACTGATGTGAGGACTAGAGTCCGATTTGACTGCCCGTGACTGTCCTCGCATGTTCCGAGGCGTTGAGGTCTAGAAATCTATGCAGCATTGGTTAAGTCGCGTCTTTGCGCTGACGCTTGTGGGTGTCTTCGGCGCATGTACGGGCCAGGTCGGCACTCCGGTCGAACAGTCCAACTCCAACTCCAACTCCAACTCCGGTGGAACCGTCGAACCATGCGACGATGGGTACGCCCGGGTGGCGGGCGAGTGCCTGGACATCGATGAGTGCCTGACGGTCGCGTGCGGTGCGAACGCGACGTGCCAGAACCAGCCGGGCAGTTACGCTTGTGTCTGCAACACCGGTTTCCAAGGTGACGGCACCCAGTGCACTGCGCTGCCCAACCGCTGCGACGACATGGCGGCCATCCTGGCCTCGGACGACTACGGGTGCGTCGGTTGCCACGACCAAACGCCGGGCGACAGCGGCGGCGGACTCGACCTGTTGTCGGAGGGTGTCGAGTTGCGGCTGCTCAATCAACGGTCGCGCAAGACGAGCTGCCGAAACGAGTTACTCATCGACGCCACTGACTGGCAGAACTCGATGATTTTGAAGCTGGTGGACCCGACTCGGTACGCGGCGTGGGGCGACGACCCGTGTACCCAGCCGATGCCGTTCGTCGGTACCCAGGTCTCCGAGGCCGACATCGAGTGCTTCGAGCAGTGGGTGCAGACGATCGTCGAGACCACCGAGGCGCCGCCACCGCTACCGGAGATTCCGTTCGACCCCATGCCCGTCGAGAGTGCCGTTGCGAAGACGAAGTTCCTGGTCCATGGCGGGCCGCTGACCGACGCCGAACTCGCCGCCGCCCAAAACGACGATGGCGAGCTCGACCAGGCCGCTTTGCGGCGGCTGATTCAGGAATGGATGAGCACGCCCCAGTTCGAGAGGAAGGTTCGCGACTTCCTGCAGTTGAGCCTGCAGCAGTACGAGATCAATCCTCGCAATCAACGGTACCGAGATCAGTTCGACCCGATCACGAACAACAACGGCCAGCCGGTGGCGATCGACCGCGATGCGTTCTTCGCCAACCTCGAGGCGAGCTTCGTGCGGACGGCCTGGAACATCGTCTCGAGCCGAGGAGACTTTCGTGATGTGGTCACCACGCGACGATGGCAGGTGACGACCGCGATGCTGGCCGCATTGGTCTACGCGGATCGGTCCAACAACGGACGCGACAACCGGTTTGCCCAGTTCGCGCACCTGACCCCGGCCGACTACAGCGATTGGCGGGATGTGACCTTCACCGCGGCGACCGATGAATCCGAGGTTCCGCAGTACGCGAACAACGCCGCTTTTGCGGCTTCCCTGCGGTCCATCCCCGACGGTGGCTCGTTGCCGCTGAGGGCGCCGCGGGTCGGATTCTTCAATACGCCGACCTTCTTCGAGAGCTGGGAAACGAATGAAGACAATCAGTTCCGGGTGACCGCGAACCAGGCGGTGCTCACTGCGCTCGACATCCTCTTCGAGGCGGGCGACACGACCCCGCAAAGCAATCTGAACGGTCTGGCCGAGGAGCACGCCCAACCCGAAACCGCCTGTTACCAGTGCCACCGCTTGCTCGACCCCATGCGGCTCGAGTTCAGCAACGTCTACACCTATCGGTATCGGGTTCGCGACACGATCGAGACCGAACTGGCGCCCAGCTTCGCCTTCCAGGGCTACACGGCAGCGCCTCTCAACATGGATGAGTTCGCGCAGGCGCTGGTGTCGCATCCTCGGTTCCCGGTGGCCTGGGTCCAGAAGCTCTGCATGTGGACCAACTCGCAACGGTGCGTCGAAGACGACCCCGAGTTCGTTCGGCTCGTGAACCGGTTCTCGGCCGACTACGACTTCATGGGTCTTCTCCTCGACATGCTCACCTCGCCGCTGGTGACGGGCGCCGAGATCACCGACACCCACGACGGCGTCGAGTTCTTCATCAGCGTCGGGCGAAGCAATCATATGTGCAACGCGCTCGAAACGCGGATCCGGGCCGCGCGGGCCGACCGATGCAGCGCTGAAGGCCCCGACGCCGCCGTGTGTCAGGTTCGGGATGGCATCGGGTGCGATGAGAACAATACGACTCGGTCGATGGCTCAGCTCATCTCCAGCGATGCTTACGGCCGAGGCGCCCGGGAGTTCATTCAAGAGAGCGTCAGCGGCCCCTTCAACGCGCGCGCGATGACCGAGCTCTGCACGGAGCTGGCAGATCGCGAGGTTGGCGGGGGCAATAGGACCTTCAGCCAGCAGGACATTTCTGGCTCCCTCGACCGGATGGTGGAGTTCATCATGGGGCTCCCGCCCACCCATCCGCGTTACGCGACGGCTCGGGCGGTACTACAGCGGTCCTATGATATCGGCGTGAACGACACGGCCTGCCCGGAGGGCACCGATGTCATCGAAGCGAATCGAACCGAAGTGGTTTGCGGGTACGACCTTTCCACGACCCGAGCTCTGTACATTCCGTGGATTTTGGCCTGTAGCTCCCCGGAGCTCGCGGGTCAGGGACTGTGAGCGGAGATTCCGTCATGGCTGAATTGACCAAACGCAACTTTCTCAAGCGGGCTTTGTTGGGCGGAGGGGCGATCGGCCTTCGGTCACTGGTCACCGGACTGCCGCCGGCCTTTCTGTTGTACGGCCGTACGGCGACGGCCCAAACCGCCGAGTCCCGAAACTATCTGATCTTGTCGAACGCTTCGGCGGGCCACCCGATCAACGCGAACGCGCCGGGGACCTACCCGACGAACCCCGACAACATGGATGACCCGAGGCGGCTCATCGACCATCCGCGGGTGTCGGACCTCGGGACGGGCGTCATAGGAACGATCAACGGCGTCGACTACACCGCCGCGTCGTTCGAGACGCCGGTCGACGTCGCCTTGGGGGACACCGTGGTCAAGGCGGCGGGGCCCTGGGCCTCGCTCCCCCAAGCGCTTCGGGCGCGAGCGACCTTCTTCCATCACGCGACGTACGCGAACGCCCACCCCGAGTTCTCGAACGTGATGAAGTTTCACGGGGCGATCAAGGGACCGACGGGCACCGGCCAAGAGATGTTCTCGTCGTTCGTGGCGCAGGAAAACGCGGAGGCGCTCGGCACCGTGACCAATCAGCCGGTGAACGTCGGCGGTAATCTGGTCACTTTCGAGGGGCGCCCGCTCGGCACCCTCGACCCGCGCGAGCTCAAGTCTCTGTTCGGGGGCGGTCAGCACCCCACCCGGTTGGACTCGAGCGAAGTGGTTCGACTTCGCGACGCCATGCTCGACGAGATCTACCGCGATGTCCGTCAGTCGGGCAGCCACGCCCAGCGCAAGTTCCTCGATCGGTACGCCATGGGCCGCGGCCAGGCCGCCGAGCTCAGCGACCAACTGGCGCCCTTCTTGGCCGATATCACCACCGACGGGCCGCTCGACGAAGTGCGGGCCGCGGTGGCGCTCCTTCGGCTGAACGTCACGCCGGTGGTCGTGCTGCAGCTTCGTTTCGGCGGCGACAACCACCAAGACAACGACCTGTCGAACGAGGTCAACCAGACCATCGAGAGCATGAACGCCATGCGGCTGCTGTGGAGCGAGCTGGGGTCGGCCGGGCTGCAAGACCGGGTGACCTTCGCGAACCTCGACGTGTTTGGGCGTCGGCTCCTTCGCAATGGTTCCGGCGGCCGGGATCACCATCGTGACCACCACATGATGATGATGTTCGGACCTCGCATTGCGCCCGGCGTCGTCGGGGGCATCGAGCCGAACTATCGAAGCAACGGCACGCTCCGGAACCTACGGGCGACCGCGATCGGCGACATCCCCCTCGACCAGACCCTGCAGTCGGCCGGCAAGACCTTGGCCACGGCGGTCGGGGTGCCCGAAGACCGCATCAACCAGCGGATCGTCGGCGGATCCGTCGTTCAGGCCGCGCTCCGAAGCTGAGCGCTCTTTTCAGGAGCGGCGCCGAGGTGTCGCCCGCCCGCCCGCCATCGTCGATGTGGTAGAGCGGGGCCATGTTGTCGTTGGGCGCGTGGTTGACGCACCAGACGGTCGACGTGGCGGCCTGGCTCCCGCTTTCGGCGGGAGCCGCCGTCACGTTGGTCTTGGTCCTGGTCGCGGCGGTCCTGTGGGTCACGGAAGCCCTTCCGTTATTCGTGACCAGCCTCCTCATTTTGTTCCTCGAGCTGGCGTGGCTGCGTCCGGTGCTGAGTGCTTCGGGTGAGGACGTGTCGTCGGACCTCTTTCTCGCCCCGTTTTTCTCCAACGTCGTGCTTCTCTTTTTGGGCGGGTTCGTCCTGTCGGCGGCGTTTCAGCGATATCGGCTCGACGAGCGGATCGCCCGGGCGGTGCTCAAACGAAGCGGAGGCCGCCCGCGGGCCGTTTTGGGGGCGGTGATCGCGGTGACCGCCTTTCTGTCGATGTGGATGAGCAACACGGCCACCGCGGCCATGATGCTGGGGTTGTCGACGCCGCTGCTTCAAGCGCTCGATCCCACGGATCCGTTTCGGCGCGCGCTCCCCCTCGGCGTCGCCTTCGGAGCGAACTTCGGCGGGCTCGGGACGCCCATCGGCACGCCGCCGAACGCCATCGCCGTCGACACGATGGCTCAGCACGGAGGCTCGCCGCCGTTTGCCCTGTGGATGCTGATGGCCGCGCCGATACTGATCGTCTTCTTGGGGCTGACTTGGGTCGTCCTGATGTGGATGTATCCGCCCCGGACCGAACGCCTGTCGATGGCCGACCAGACCCCGATCGAAGACACCCGGGGCGGGCGAATGGTGCTGGCGGTCGCTGGGGTCACGATCATCCTGTGGCTGACCAGCGGCCTTCATCCCCTCGCGTCTGGAACGGTGGCCCTGGTTCCGGTCATCGTCTGTTTTGGGGCTCGGCTCTTAGATTCGGCGGATATCCGGCGTTTACCTTGGGACGTGCTCCTGCTGGCGGGGGGCGGCCTCTCGCTAGGGGCGGCCGTCCAGGTGAGCGGGCTCAGCGACGCGATCGTGACGATCATTCCCGCGGACATCGACGCTCGCCTATTGCTCGTGGCGGTGGCGGTGGTTGCCGGTCTGATGACCACCTTCATGAGCAACACGGCCACTGCGAACCTGTTGGTGCCGGTGGCGGTCGGGCTGACAGGCGCGCCGACCAAGCCGCTGCTGATGGTGATCGCGTACGCGTGTTCGTGTACGATGATCCTTCCCGTGAGTACGCCGCCCAACGCGATCGCTTTTGGCTCGGGCGCGATCACCACCCGCGACCTCGTGAAGCCGGCGGTGATGCTGAGCGTAAGCGCTCTCGTGGTGAGCGCCACGCTCGGGCCGCTTTGGTGGACGCTTTTTGGGGGAGGCGACTGACGATGGAAGTTCATCGCCAGCGATGCCAGAAGTGTTCATCGACGACGCTTCACAACCTGCTGGTTCGCACGCCGGGCAAGCATCAGTTGGTGCTGGTGGTCTGTTCGGCTTGTGAGCTCTTGGTCGCTCGCTACGAGCTGGCCAGTTACTACCACCACGGCAAGGGCATCGAGTCGTGGCTGCGGTCGTTCGATCCGACGACCGAGAGCGGGAGCGCCCTGCAGGCCACGTTCGACCGAGTGTCGCGAGATGCGGTCGAAGAGTTCGAACGGGCGCTCGCGGTGCTACGGTCCCAAGGAAAAGAGCTTTAGGATGCGACCCACCGAGCTCCAACAGCGCCTGGAAGCCGAAGTCATGGAGGTCGAGTTTGACGCGATCGCGCCTCATGTAGGCCGCGATGCCGTCTTTCTCGTGAGCCGAGACCTGCCGCTGGTCAAGGTCGCGCTCGCCGTGTCGTTGGACCTGGCCGACGACGTCAAGGGATGGCTCGAGGCGGGAGCCATCGAACGATTGGATGCCCCGGCGACCGAAGCTTGGTCACCCCAGGAGCGGTTTCGCTTCCTGATCGTTCAGCCCTTCGTATTGATTCAGCGTTAGTCAACGACGAGCTGGCCCTGCGTCGCACCTACCCGGCGCTTCCAGACCGCCGACGAACGTGACGCCGATAACGACCGAGGTTGGGTTTCGACGAGCCTCCGCGCCCCGCTCGTTGTACCGTCGGAGCGTTCTTAGTGGTGAACACGACCAACGACGGGGCATCGAAGGGCCCCAAGACCATCGCGATCGCGGGCGCAACGGGTTTTGTAGGGCAGGCGGTGATTCCTCGTCTGGTCTCCGATTTCAAGGTCGTCGGCTTGACCCGGTCCCCGACGAGAGCGGCCTTGAGGGGCGAGGACCAGGTCGAGTGGCGGCACTGCGACCTGTTCTCGATGTCTGCGGTCCGGGGAGCCCTCCAAGACATCGATATCGCGCTATATCTGGTGCACTCCATGCTTCCGTCGGCTCGACTCACGCAGGCCGATTTCGTCGACCTCGACCTGTTGCTGGCCGATAACTTCGCGCGGGCCGCTCACCACAACGGGGTTCAACAGATCGTCTACATCGGTGGCATCATGCCCCAGGATCAGGCCCCCTCGCCTCACCTGCGGAGCCGGTACGAGGTCGAAAAGACCCTCGCCACGCGCGGGCCGCCCCTGACATCGATCCGGGCGGGGTTGATTGTCGGACCGGGCGGTTCATCGTTTTCCATGCTGGTCAACCTGGTCCGGCGTTTGCCGCTGATGGTGCTCCCGGCGTGGACGTGTGGCGCTTCGAGTCCGATCGCCATCGACGATGTCGTTCGGGCGGTGTCGCGGTGCGCGGGCAATCCCGAGACCTACGGCCAGACCTACGAGATCGGTGGCCCGGAGACGATGAGCTATCGAGAGATGCTCGCCCGCACGGCCGCGTTCTTGGGGCTCAAAAGACCGATGATCAGCGTGTCGGGGGTGTCGCCCGACCTGTCGCGGGCTTGGATTTCGCTGGTGACCGGGGCCTCCGCGGAGCTGGTCGGCCCGCTGATCGAGAGTCTGCGCTACGCGTTGGTCCCGACCCGCAATCCGTTGCAGGATTGGTTGCAGAAGGACGCGATGGGCTTTGAAGACGCGCTCGAGCGGGCCGTCGACCCCGCCAAGAAGGCGCTCCCCAATCCGCGCAATGACATCCGACAGCACGACGCGCGCCATTTGAAGGCACTGAAGACGGTTCGTTCGGTTCAGCGCCTTGCCCTCCCGCCGGGTCGAACGGCGCACTGGGTAGCCATCGAATACATACGGTGGCTTCCTAACTTTGTATGGCCTTTGCTTACCTGCGAGGTCACCGAAACGAGGGTCGTCCGGTTCTATCTCCGGTTTCCGCGCATCTGCTTGCTGGAGCTGTCCTACGCGCCAGACCGGTCGCAGGCGGACTGCCAGCTGTTTCGCATCACCGGCGGGGCTCTGGCCCGGGTGGATGGAGAAGACGCGTCGGGGCGGTTCGAGTTTCGCGAAGTGTTGGGAAAGCGCTTTCTGATCGCCGCAATCCACGACTTTCGTCCGGCCTTGCCGTGGTACATCTACAACTTCAGCCAGGCGCTGGCGCATCTATGGGTGATGCGCGGTTTCGGACGCCATCTTGCGTCGATGAAGGCTCCGCCGGGCCTGCCGGGCCCCGACAACAACAGAGCGACGGTTGAGCACGGGCCGGAATAATCGCGGCGAGGGATGCTCCCCGACGAGCGATGTAGCATTTGGCCTCAACGCGACGTAGAAGCTATGCTCGGTTACACCGGCGCGACCTTCGCTGGGTGGCCGCGTCTGCACAAAGGAGTCACTGATGTCGAAACTCGTCGATTCGGGCGCTTGGCGGGCGCTCGCGAGCCACCGCCTCCAGATTCAAGATGTTCATATGCGCGACCTGTTTCGCGACGACCCGCAGCGCTTCAACAAGTTCTCGATTCAGTGGGATGATCTTCTGTTCGACTATTCGAAGAACCGAATCAACGAACAGACGATGAGCCTGCTGCTGGATCTGGCTCGAGAAGCCGACGTGGCAGGGTATCGCGATCGCATGTTTTCGGGCGAGAAGATCAATTTCACCGAGCAGCGCGCCGTCTTGCACACCGCCTTGCGCAATCGCTCGAATCAGCCCGTGCGGGTCGACGGACAAGACATCATGCCCGAGGTCAACGAGGTCCTCGGGCGGCTGCGAACGTTCAGCGACGCCATCCGGAGTGGGTCGTGGGTGGGTTTCACCCAAAAGCCGATCACCGACGTCGTCAACATCGGGATCGGTGGTTCCGATCTAGGCCCGGTCATGGTGACCGAGGCTCTTCGTCCCTACTGGAAGCAAGGCCTGTCGGCGCACTTCGTGTCGAACGTCGATGGCACTCACATGGCCGAGGTTCTTCGTCGGGTGAATCCCGAGACCACGCTCTTCCTCGTGGCTTCGAAAACCTTCACCACGCAGGAGACGTTGACCAACGCGACCACCGCCCGCCGGTGGCTGGTCGAGGCGCTCAAAGATGAGGCGGCGGTCAAGCGGCATTTCGCGGCGCTCTCGACCAACGCCGCCGAGGTGAGCAAATTCGGGATCGATGTCGAGAACATGTTTGGTTTTTGGGACTGGGTCGGCGGTCGTTACTCGCTGTGGTCGGCCATCGGCCTGTCGATCGCCTGCGTGATCGGGATGGATAACTTCGAGGCTCTCCTCGCGGGCGCCCACGAAGCCGACCGGCATTTCGTCGAAGCCCCCCCCGAGCGCAACATCCCCCTGCTGATGGGTCTGCTGGGCGTCTGGTACCACAACTTCTTCGATGCTCACACTCACGCGATCCTCCCTTACGACCAGTACATGCACCGCTTCGCCGCCTACTTTCAGCAGGGCGACATGGAGAGCAACGGCAAGGGGGTCGACCGCGACGGACACCGCATCGACGGATATTCGACCGGCCCCGTCATTTGGGGGGAGCCAGGCACCAACGGCCAGCACGCCTTCTATCAGCTCATCCACCAGGGGACGCGCCTGATTCCGGCCGACTTCCTGGCCCCGGTGGAGACCCAGAATCCGGTCGGTGAGCATCATCCGATTCTACTGGCCAACTTCTTCGCGCAGACCGAGGCGCTGATGATGGGCAAGACCGAAGCGGAAGTCCGCGCCGAGCTGGTCGCGCAGGGCCTGTCCGGCGAAGCGCTGGAGCGCCTCGTTCCCCACAAGGTGTTCACCGGCAACCGGCCGACCAATTCGTTCCTGTTCCAGAAGCTCACCCCCCAGATGCTCGGCCGGCTCATCGCGTTGTACGAGCACAAGATCTTCGTCCAGGGCGTGATCTGGCGGATCAACAGCTTCGACCAGTGGGGGGTGGAGCTCGGAAAACAGCTTGCGAAGCGCATCCTCCCCGAGCTCGCCGGGCCCGAGACGGTCAGCTCGCACGACGCGTCCACTAACGGCCTGATCAACTTCTACAAAGCTCATCGTTAGCGGCGCCGAGCGCTCATCACCCCTTGCCCTTCGGGGACCGAGTATCTACCAGCGTCACGGATGCGCGCTTCAATCCACCGGGCCCTACTGTTCCTCCTCGTTCTGTCGTCGGCCGCGGCCTACGTGGTCGCGGCGCCGCCGAGGACATTTATGGGCCGGGAGATCGCGGCCACCATGAGTTATCACGGAGCCGATTGGCTCGTGCGCGACGAACGTAACGCCGAGGAGAACACCGATCTGCTGCTCGGTCAGCTCGGTCTTCGCAAAGGGCAGGTGGCCTGCGATCTCGGGGCAGGAAACGGCTACCACACGCTTCGGATGGCCAAGAAGGTCGGACCCACCGGCAAAGTTCTGGCGATCGACATCCAGCCTGAGATGCTCGGACTGCTCAAGACGCGGGCGGCGCAACAAGGAGTGACCAACGTCGAAACGGTGCTCAGCGAGCCCGATGATCCGAAGCTGGGCTCGTCGCGGTGCGACCTGATCCTGCTGGTCGACGTCTATCACGAGCTCTCCGACCCCGCGGTGATGCTCGAAAAGATGAAGGCGGCCCTCAAGCCGGGCGGCCGCATCGCCCTCGTGGAGTTCCGGGCCGAAGATCCTTCGGTTCCGATCAAGCCGCTGCACAAAATGTCCAAGGCGCAGATGATCAAGGAATTCGCGAGCGCTGAGCTCCGTCCGGTCGAGGTCTTCGACGGATTGCCGTGGCAGCACCTCGTTTTCTTCGCCCGTGCGCTCAGTGAAGCGGAGCGTCGAAAGCCGTAGGCTCGAGCGACGCTTAAATGGGCTTCGAACCCCCGAAGCCACGGACGGCCGCCTTTCGCCGGCCCCACCAGTCGGCGGCGCCGGCGCTCGCCGCCAAGGTGATGACGACGAGCACGAGGAGGACCTGCAATCCGCGCTCCTGAGACGGAAGTCCAAACCAGCTCTGGATCCGGCACGCGAGCGTCGGGCAGCCGGTGGACACGGCCGCGTTGATCACCGCCAGCAGGAACACGATGGCCAGGGCCGCCAAGACGCCCAGGCTCACGTTTCGAAACCTGACCAGCGGCGACAGGCCGGTCAGTCGAGATCTCTTGGTCGCCCCGAACACGACGTCGACGATCCCCTCGAGGTCCTTCATGAAGTGCGAGGACCTCAGCTCCAGCGCGTTGATGGATGACAGCTCTTTCAGGTCGTCGGGCAGCTCTTCTTTGGAGGGCATCCTCGCCCCGTCGATGAGCACGGGTAAGACCCGCGCCTTCGAGGTCAGGGCACGGGCGACCTCCTGGCGAACGAAGTCTTTCGGGTTGTCGATGCGGCGGTTGCCCGCCCCATCGTCGCCGGCCCACTGCTCGCCCATGATGACCAGACAGTGCGACGATCGGCCGAGCGCACGGGTAATGCGCCGTTCGAAGTCTTCGCCGTACTCGATGCTATCAAAGTCGAAGAAGACCTCGTCGACCCCTCGCACGTCCTCCAGCTCGGATTTCATGCGACCCGAGACGTGCAGGGTGTCGGCCCGGCGATAGCTGATGAACAGCCTCATGGCGCGGCGCGCCCTCGCAGCGACTGGTAGATGTTGGCTTTGCCAAGATGCACGGTCGCTTCGAGCCGGCCATTGGGGTCGATCATCCGAGCCTGGGTGTCACCGGCGGCTTTTTCGAACTCGTAGATGAGGGCCAAGACCCGGTGCCGGCGAGTGAACTCGGAATCGTCGTAAGCCGCTGGAAGGGCGCTCAGGCCTTCGTTGAGCACGGCTTCCAGCTCTCCCTCGGTCGGGAGCGTTCCCGTATCCTCGATCTTCTGCTCGGGTGTCACCAAGAAGACGATCTGCCGATAGTAACCCGGCGGCGCATAGAAAAGTCGGGCCACATAGTCAGCGATGCTGAACTGGGTGACCTTTTCGCTCGAGCCGAATCGACGTTCGCCGGCGAATGGCGTGCCATCGGGCTCTATCCGTTCGAGGTCGGCGATGACCGCGAAACCAAAACACTTGTACCCGAGATAGGAGAGCTGGCGAAACTCCGCCTTCACGAGGATCGCCTCGAGCCGGCGACCCACATCGCCGAGACTCTTAGGGCCGCGGTCGGATCCAAAGAGCAGCCCCCGGGGTACGGTCGCGACGACCGAGGGGCGAGGAACCGGGTCGGGGAACGGCGGAAGGGCCTCCGATGGGCACGGCATGATCAGCCGAGTGGTAGAAGGCGGCAGAGTTTCGGGTTTCTTGACCACCGACATACAGGCCCCCTGGACCAACCCAACCATGGCGATGCTTACGAAGAGCCGAACGTGCATTCCGCGTCAGTGTGAGGCGAATGAACCTTTCTTTCAAGCGTTTGCTGGGGCGGGTCAGAGGTCGAAATCCGTGCCCAGGACGTGAAGGACGGCCCGGCCCACGCCGAACGCGAAGAACAACGCAACCAGAGCGATGGCGGCCCGCCGGATGACCTGGTCGTGGTGATCGAGCCACTCTTGGAGCCGACCGCGTACCGGCCGAGGGACGAGCCGGGCCAGGATCACGAGCGCAGCCAGGAACAGGAGGACGAATCCGAACGGGTGGCGGGCGATGCTCTCGGTGAAGTGGCCTCGCGCCGCCCAGCTCAAGCTGCGCATCATGCCGCAGCCGGGACAGGGAACACCGGTCGACCACTGCAGATAGCACAGAGGCACGCCGACCCCGGTGGGCGGCAAGAAGACGGCCACGAATACGACCGCGAGCGCGAACCCGGTCATCGTGGTTCCGAGCCACTCGGTCGGCCTCCAAGGAGACGGGACCGTTCTCGGAGGGGGCGGAACCGGGGGACGGGGGGACGGTTCAGTAGGGCGGTGCGAAGACATCGTCGGTCTGGGCCGCATTCGGGACCAGCATCAGCATCAACAGGAAGAGCAGCCAGGTGATGGCATAGAGCCAGCGTAGGGTGTTGTTGTTGAGTACGGAGACGACGAAGTAAAGCTGGTAGAACGGAATCACAAGAACCAAGAATCCCTGGCTGACGCTGTCTTTGAAGGCCTCGACGAGAACCCAAATGTTGATGACGCTCGAGCAGAGGACCCACACCACGAGGGCCATTCCGAACTGCTCGGCGCTGTTGCTCATGTTCGCGCTGAGCATCATGCCGCCTACGATGAGCAGAAGGATGACGGCTGGAATGGGGGTTCCACCGTCTTCCGGTTGAGCCTGGGGAAAGCGGCTAGTCGCCGAGTAGGACGAGTATGACGAGGCGCCGGGAGAGCCGTATTGGCTTTGACCTGGAGGCATGATGGGCCCACCGGCCATGGCGCCGCCCATTGCGCCCCCGACGGGCGGGCCTCCCAACATGGGACCGGCCGCGGTGGGGGCACCGCACCGTGGACACCGCCCATCGGGGCGGAGGCTATGCTTGAGCTTGCACTTGGGGCACGCGACGAACTCCCGCACCCCCCGAAACTACCACCAGAGCTTCCGTGGATACAGCGCCCCCGGGTGGGGATCGCGATCCCGTCCAAAGTAGTGGCTCGGATGCCCTGTCTCGGTGCGGTCTCGATTCGTCGAACCGGCTCGAACCGGCTCGAACCGGCGCGAACCGGCTCGAGCCTTCTCGAACCGGCGTTCGAAAGAAGTTCGGCGGTCCGGCTGACTACATCACGCCCGCGTAGGGCACGCCGGTCAGGTCGGCCAGCGCTCGGTCGTAGGTGGTCAGGTCGTCGATCGCGAAGTGCGCCAGGTGAGTGTGCCCACACGCCCGGGCGAGGATCTTCATCAGGTCGGTGGTCGCCGCCAAGTAGCGCTGAAGCCGCGCCGCGCTCTTTTCGATCTCGAGGCGCCGACGGAGGTTTGGTTTCTGAGTGGCGATGCCGACCGGACAGTTGTTGGTGTGGCATGCGCGCATGCCCAGGCAGCCGATGGCCTGAAGCGCGCTGTTGGCGAGGGCGATCGCGTCCGCGCCCATGGCCATGGCCTTGACGAAATCGCTCTCGGTCCGAAGGCCGCCGGTGACGACCAGAGTCACGTCGCTGGCCCGTCGCTGGTCGAGGTGTCGTCGAGCGCGAGCGAGCGCGATCATGGTGGGGACACTGATGTTGTCTCGAAAGATCAAGGGGGCGGCACCGGTACCGCCACCGCGACCGTCCAGGATGACGTAGTCAGCGCCAACGTCGAGCGCGAAGTCGAGGTCGTTCTCGATGTGCTGGGCGCTGAGCTTGAACCCAACGGGGATACCGGCGGTCGCGTCGCGGACTTCGTCGGCGACCCGGCGGTAGTCGGCCACCGTGGCGAGGTCTTCGAAGCGGCTGGGGCTGATCGCAGGCTCGCCTTCTTTGAGCCCCCGCACCTCGGCGATCTTGCCGACGACTTTGGTGCCCGGCAGGTGCCCGCCGGTTCCGGTCTTGGCGCCCTGTCCGGCCTTGAAGTGAAACGCCTGGCAAACCTTGACCTTATCGAGGCTCCAACCGAATCGACCGCTCGCCAGCTCATAGAAGTAGCGCTGGTTGGCGGCCTGCTCTTCCGGGAGCATGCCGCCTTCACCAGAGCAGATGCCGGTGCCGGCCCACTGCGCTCCCATGGCCAAGGCGACCTTGGCCTCCTCGCTGAGCGCCCCGTAGCTCATGTCGCTCACGAAGAGCGGGATATCGAGAACCAGGGGCTTACGGGCCCGAGGCCCGATCACGGTGGTCGTTTCGACGGGCGTGTCGTCGGCCAACGGGCGACGGGCGAGCTGCGCAGTGAGGATCTGCAGGTCGTCCCATCTGGGCAGCGCTTGCCGAGGCACACCCATGGCTTCGGTGCGACCGTGGTGGCCGAGCTGGGTCAAGCCTTCGCGGGCGAGGCGCTGAATGTATCGGTTCTGGTCTTCCTCCGGTCCGCCGTGGATGTCTTGATACAACCCGAGGTACGCCTGTCGGTCGTATGGCTGCGGGTGGGCCTTTTGGAACGCGAGCACGTCGGCCTCGCGCACGTACACCGAATCGGCGTCGACGGTCGTCTCGAACTTGTGGAGGACTTCCTCGTTGGCGTAGCTGCTGACCCCCGTATCGAAGCGGTAGTCCCAGCCGTGGACGCCGCAGAACAGGTTGTCGCCCTCTATGTAGCCGTCGGCCATCAGGGCGCCCCGGTGCAGGCATCGTCCGTACAAGACGGAAACCTGGTCGTCGTAACGAATCACGACGAGGTCGGTGTCGAGGGCGAGCGCATAGGCGGGCACCCGGTCTTCGAGCTTGCTGTATGTTGCGACCTTCAGCCGCCGATCCAGTTCGCTATCGGTTACCATTCACTTCTCCCTGCCGGCATAAGGCGTCCGGGGCAAGGGTCCAACCGCGGTCCGGACGACAGGATCGCAAGCGGGGTGGCGTCGGATCCGCCGACGGCCCGAGGAGAGGTGATGAAAGAGGCCAAGCGCGTATGGCTGAAGACATTGAATTCCGACGAGCTCGCGGAAGGACGGGTCAAGTCGGTCACCTGTGCCCATCGCACGTTGTGCATGACGCATTTTGATGGTCAGTACGCGGCCCTCGATAACCGATGTCCGCATCAGGGCGGGCCGCTCGGTGAAGGCTCGATCGAAAAGGGTTGGCTTCGCTGTCCGTGGCACGGTTGGGACTTTCACCCGCTCACCGGTCGGAGCCCCGAGAGCCTCGACGACGGCGTCGACACCTATCCGGTCGAGATCCGCGACGACGGAGTGTACGTGGGCCTTCCTGAAGAGCCGGCGCACGTGCGCACCTCGAGCGACGTCATGGTGGAGACCATGGTGGCCTGGGGCATCAAGCACGTGTTCGGGATGGTCGGGCATAGCAACCTCGGATTCGCGGATGCGATGCGCCGCCAGGAAAAGGCCGGTCACCTTCGATTCTACGGGATTCGGCACGAAGGGGCGGCCTCTTTTGCGGCGAGCGCCTACGGCAAGCTGACCGGCCGTCTGGCCGGCTGCTTCGCGATCGCCGGCCCGGGAGCCACGAACCTCTTGACGGGTTTGTGGGACGCTCACGTCGACCGGGCCCCGGTGCTGGCCCTGACCGGGCAGGTCCCGTCGAAGCTGATCGGGCGGGGGGCTTTTCAAGAGGTCGACCTGGCGGCCGCCTTCGGCGGGGTGGCCGTATACACGGGCACCGCCATGGCGCACTCCGACTTCCCGGAGATCGTCAATCTGGCCTGCAAAACGGCCCTGATCCGAGGCGGCGTATCGCATCTGGTCTTTCCCGACGACGTGCAGGTTCAGCTCACGCCCGACACGCCGCCTGGAACATCGCAAGGAAGGTTGACAGACCGGGCGGTGAACCCGCCGGCCGCGAGCCTCGAAGAGGCTCTCGACCGGTTGCGAGCGGCCCAACGCCCGGCGATCATCGTGGGGCACGGGGCTCGGTTTTCGATGCCCGATGTGCTCGCGCTGGCTGAACGGCTCCATTGCCCGGTATTCACGACCTTCAAAGGCAAAGGCTTGGTTTCCGACCGGCATCCGCTCGGGTGTGGGGTCTTGGGGCGCAGCGGGACGCCGATCGCCAGCTGGTTCATGAACGAGGCCGACCTTCTGGTGGTGTTCGGAGCGAGCTTTTCGAATCATACCGGGATCACCAGCTACAAGCCCACCATTCAGGTCGATTACGACCCGATGACGCTGGCACGGTTTCACCCGGTCACCATCCCCGTCTGGGGCGAGATCGCGGTCACCGCGCGCTTGTTGAAGGCGGGGCTCGGCGAGGCCGAGCCGATCGACCAGCGAGCGGAGATCGCCGAGCGCTGGCGCATCTGGCGGGCCGAAAAGGAGCGCCGGCTCGAGGAGCGCTCCGACCGCGGCGTGTCGTCCGCGGCGGTGTTCGCGGCCCTGACCCGGGTGGCGCCCGAAGATGCGATCATCGCCGTCGACGTCGGCAATAATACGTACTCGTTCGGGCGGTATTTCGAGTGTGGACGGCAGTCGATCCTGATGAGCGGATATCTGGGCTCGATCGGCTTCGGTTACCCGGCCGCGATGGGCGCATGGGCCGCTACGCAGGAAGACGATCCGCGCTTCAAAGGTCGAGCGGTCATCGCAGTCACCGGCGATGGGGGCTTCGGCCAGTATTTGGCCGAAGTCACGACCGCCGTGAAGTACGGGATGAACATCACCCACGTTCTTTTGAATAACGCCGAACTCGGCAAGATCAGTAAAGAGCAGCGGGCCGGAGACTGGGACGTGTGGCAGACGTCCCTCGTAAATCCCAACTTTGCCGCCTACGCCGAACTGTGCGGGGCGAAGGGGATTCGAGTCGAGTCCGAGACCGACCTCGATCGCGCGCTCAGCGACGCGCTGGCGTACGACGGCCCGGCGATGGTCGAAATCATGACCGACGCCCTGTTGGTTTAGTTTAGTCGACCGCGGACCAAGTCGCAGTCCGCGTCGTTGACGGGGCAGGGCGGCCTTCACGGGCGGTCGACGGCCCAGATGTCGAGCTCCACGCTCCACGACTCGAACCGGTCGCCGGTCGGGCGTTCGCCGACCATTTTCGCGACCGCTTGGCTGTTGGCGTTGATAGGGGCCAATGGCCGAGTTGGGCAGCGAAGCCGCGCCAACAATTCATGCGGTCTTCCGGCTCACCGCCGACGGTGAGAAACGCTGCGACCCGAGGGTCCTTCATCATCTCGATGTGGTGTTCGACGTCCTCCGCCGCCGGGGGACGGAGAATCAAACGCTCAGTGTCGATGCGAGGGCCGGCCATGGCGGTTCTTGAACCCTACTGCGGAAGGTCTTCCGTCTCGAGCGAACCGATGAAGACCCGCTTGCCGAGCGGAACGCCCGCGTGACGAAGCAGGCCGTAAGCGGTCGTCAGGTGGAAGTAAAAGTTGGGCTGAGCGAAGCTCCGGAAGTACTCGATGCCTCTCGCGCCCTTGCCCGGCGCGAAGCGAAGCTCCACCAGCCGTTCCTCGGCGCCCACGAAGTCGCCTTCCGAGAAGGTGCTCAGGTACTCGACGGTCGAGTCGATCCGGGCCAGGAGACTTGCTCCGAGCGAAGCGTGACAAAGAAGCGGACTTTGGGCGCTCCGG
>CAZFIV010000080.1:0-34266 GCA_964519665.1 uncultured Myxococcales bacterium | reverse complement strand
GGATGGCGCGTTCGGATGGCGCGTTCGGATGGCGCGTTCGGATGACGCCGGTCGGATGGCGCGGTCGGATGGCGGGGTCGGATGGCGCAGGTCCGAATGACAGTGGTTTCGAGTGAAAGCGATGGTGCAGCCGAAAATGACGCGCATCGTCACGTCTGTCGCCGAGCGAAGACGCATCGAACCGCCGGTCGGGTACTCGACCAGTAGACTATCGTGCTGCTGCGCGGTAGGCCCAGAGCCCATGACCGAGCTCAACGCACCCGAAGGGGATAGAATCTCCATTGCGGACGGCAGGCTTCAGGTGGGAGATCACCCCATTCTTCCCTTCATCGAGGGCGATGGGATCGGACCTGATATCTGGCGAGCCGCACAGCACGTGTTCGATGCCGCCGTCGAGAAGGCTTACGGCGGCCAGCGCAAGGTGTCCTGGTTCGAGGTCCTCGCCGGGCAGAAGGCCTTCGACGCGACGGGGAGCTGGCTTCCGGACGCGACCCTGGACGCGTTTCGGACTTATCTGGTGGGCATCAAGGGCCCCTTGACGACTCCGATCGGCGGTGGGATCCGCTCGCTCAACGTCGCCCTGCGCCAGCGACTCGATCTGTACACCTGCTTGCGCCCCGTTCGGTGGTTCAAGAACGTTCCGTCTCCGGTGAGAGACCCCTCGCTGGTCGATATGGTGATCTTCCGCGAGAACACCGAAGACATCTACGCGGGCATCGAATTCGAGGAAGGCAGCGAGGACGCCGAGAAGTTCAAGCAGCTGTTGCAAGAGAACTTTCCAGACCGGTTCGGCAAAGTTCGTTTCCCGAACACGGCCGGCTTTGGCGTCAAGCCGATCTCGAAAGAGGGCACCTCGCGCCTGGTGCGCGCGGCCATCCGGTACGCGATCGACAACAACCGGAAGAGCGTGACGCTCGTCCACAAGGGCAACATCATGAAGTTCACCGAGGGCGCCTTCATGAAATGGGGCTACGAGGTGGGTGAGACCGAGTTCCCCGACCAGACGTACGGCTGGGGGGGCTCGGGGGCTTCCCAGTGGGAGCGCACCGCCACCGAACAGGGCGTCGAGGCCGCCAACGCCGAGTACGATGCGGCCATGGCGGCGGGTAAGTTCGTCATCAAAGACACGATCGCCGACATCATGCTTCAGCAGGCGCTCACCCGGCCGAAGGAGTTCGACGTCATCGCCACGATGAACCTGAACGGTGACTATCTGTCGGATGCGCTGGCGGCCCAGGTGGGCGGCATCGGCATCGCGCCGGGCGGCAACATCAACTACGAGACCGGGCATGCGATCTTCGAAGCGACCCACGGCACGGCGCCGAAGTACGCCGGCCGAGACATGGTCAATCCGAGCTCGGTCGTCCTGTCGGGCGAAATGATGTTTCGTCATCTCGGCTGGATCGAAGCCGCCGACCTGATCATCAAGGGCCTCGACGCCACCTTCGGCAACAAGACGGTCACGTACGACTTCCATCGCCAGATGGAGGGCGCCACCAAGGTCTCGTGCTCGGAGTTCGGCCGCCTCGTTGCCCAGAATATGACCTAACCGAGGCGGACGTCGTCAGCACTCTGCTCAGCCGAGCGATGACACGAGTGCGTTGATGACGGCGCTGATGGGCCAAGCCATCGTCGTGGCGCACAGCGTGCCCGCCATCAACGCGGCGAGGAATGCGTCGCGGCTCGAGTCGGCGTGTTTGTCGACCGCCGGATAAAACAAGGCGGTCAGTCCGACCGAGCCGGCCCCCGCGATGCTCCAGAAGGTCAGCTGCGCGATGGTCATCGTCGGCATCCCATCCGGGGCGCCATGCGCTTGGCAAGCGCCACCTTTCATTTCGGACGAATCAGATCTCGCCGAAGCCGATGGTCGGGCCCGAACAGGCGCCGGTAGGTCGCGTAGGTCATCAAGACCGAGGCGCCGCAGGTCGTGGCGGCCACCATGAACATGATCAAGATCTGATACAGGACGGCCTGCATAGGGTCGGCACCGGCGAGGATTTGGCCCGTCATCATGCCGGGTAGCGCGACGATGCCGGCGACGGTCATCGTGTTCATGATCGGAATCATGCCCCGTCGCACGGCTTCGGACATCGGCCCTCGCGCGGCTTCCCACCTGGTCGCGCCGAGGGCAAGGTCGGCTTCTACGAGGGCGCGTCGGGTGTCGAGACTCTCGAGGAAGTGGTCCAGGCAGAGCGAAACGCCGGTGAGCGAGTTGCCGAGCATCATGCCGAGCAGGGGAATGACGATTTGGGGCCGATACCAGGGTTCGATCGTGAGGATGCCTCGCGTGACGATACCGGTGACCGTCAGGCAGGTGACGGCCATCGTTCCTGCGGCTAAGAACACTGCGCCTGGGTACGTTCGAGAGGGGCGATCGACGGCCGACCGCCCCGCCACGCCGACCATGACGGCGATGAGCGCGGCGACCACCCACGGATGATCTTGGCGGAAGACCCAGGTGAGCACCTGTCCGAGCAGGGCGAGTTGCACGGTCGTGCGAAGGGCCGCGATCGCCAACCGTCGTTCGATCCCGAGGCGAAGAATCGCGCTCACGACGCCCGCCACGACGACCAGTCCGGCGCCGATCGCTACGTCGATCGCGGTGAGGGATGTCATGACGCCCCCGCCAACGGCAGCGTTTCGTCGGTCAGCCGCGCTCGCTGGTCGGCGTCGTGAGTGACCAAGACGAGGGCGGCCCCGCTGGTCTTGGCCTCGAGGAGGAGCGTCTCGACGGCAGCCATCGCGTCGGGATCGAGAGCCGAGGTGGGTTCGTCGAGGAGCAGCACGTCGGGCTCGACCGAGAGGCAAGCGGCGAGCGCGACCCGCTGCCGCTCGCCGACCGATAGCACGTCGGTCGGGCGTGCCAAGATGTCTTCGGGCAGCTGCATCCGGTGAAGCCGGTCGCGCGTGACATCTTCGGGCCACCCTCGACCGCGGGCGCTGCGAAAGGTGAACGGTCGCTCCAGCGCGGCGCGAACGGTCCCGGCATAGAACGTCGGCGTCTGCGCGCAGTACACGACGCGACGCCGGTAGTCGGGCGCCAATGTGGGTTCCCGCGGCTCGTGCTGGTTTGTATCGGAGGGTGGATTCGATGGCGTCGGGTCCGCAAGCGTGAGCTGGCCGGCGCTCGGCGGTTCGAGGCGAGCCAGGGCTCGCAGCAAAGTTGTCTTGCCAGATCCGGAGGGGCCGACGATCGCCAAGCCGGAACCTCTGCTCACGACGAACGATAGGGGGCCGATCTTCTTGGTTCCAGCCGACACGACCAAGCCCTCGACCCGCAGGATCACGGTCGGGACGGTTCGAGGGTCGGGCGAATAGGCTGACGTCGAGCCGGGCATGCTGACGTTGGATCAGGGCGCCAATGAGGCGAGTCGGCGACGGAGGTCACCGCGAAGGATCTGTTTGACCGACGTAAAGGCGGGTTGCTTCGCCAGCTCGACGGCCTTCTGACGGGCCCGGTCGAGCAGCTGATCGCGGGGCACGACTTCGTCGAACACCCGCCGCTGATACAGCAGGTCCGCGGGTACGAGCTGACTGGAAAGGGCCATGTGCCTCAACAGAGGGCCGGGTAGCTCGTCACGAATGACTTCCGCCGGTCCGTCGGGAAACGTCACCCCCGCTTGCGCCTCGGTCAGGCCGAACTTGTAATCGCCCTCGGCGACCAAGCGGTAGTCGGCGCACAGGCCCAAGACGAAGCCTCCACCCAGAGCGTGTCCGTTGATGGCGGCGAGCACCGGAGCATCGATCGCGACCAGGGCGGCGACCATCCTCGTGATTCCGTCGAAGAGCTCGCCTCGCTGGATCTCGGAGTACGTCGCGAATGCCTTGGTATCGACGCCGGCGCTGAAGACGTCGCCGCCTCCCGTGAGGACCAGCGGGCGATCGTTCGAGTACGCCGCGAAGAATTGCCCCAGCTGATGAACGGCCTCGATCTCGAAGGCATTGACCGGAGGGATTTGCAGGGTAAGGCGCCAGACGCCCTCGAGTGACTCGGTCGTGATGGGCATGGCCACGGAGTATGCGGGTGTTCGTCGGCCGTTTCCAGCGGTCTGAAGAGTCGCTCGGTTCCCCAGCGACGGGTCTATCCCGGGAATGCGACGGGGACGGCCAGGGGACGGTCGGCCCACGTCGACCCAACGTTCGGGGGGAGCGCGCCGCCGGCATAGACGACGGCCTCATCGCCGCCAGCGATGGCATCGAGCCAACCGAACACCCCGGCGGCCCGGAGGCGCTGATACGCAGGGTCGCGAGGGTCGACGAGCCACAGGGCGACGTGGACTCGGTGGCGGGCGATGACCGCTTCGAGCAGGTGGGCCGCGTCTTTCTCGGCGCCGTCGGTCACCACGACCGTCGAGACGCGGACGTGGGGATAGGCGCCGTCGACCAACGTCGACCCGAACAACCGCAGTCGAGGTACCGCCCACATGAGCGCTCGGCCGGCGAGCCCGCTTCCGAGCGACCGGATCCGCCAGGTGCAGGGTATCGCGGCGAGGGCGGCCCGCACCTCACCGTTCGCGACCAAGCCGTAGACTCGGCTGCCCGACAGGAGGACGTCGATCTCCGGACGGACCTGGTCCTCGGTGAACGCTCGGGCCATCGGCGCAAAGGCCTCGTGGGAAAGCTCGACCACCCGCTCGTCGTCGCGAGGACGCCGCCGGCCCCAGACGGTGGCTCGAAGTCGCCAGTGGGGCGTGTACCCCATCCGCTGGGCGATGCGGGCCGATCGATGGTTTTCGGTCTCGATGTAACCGTACAGGAGTCGGTCGGCGCCGAGCTCGTCGTACGCCGCCCGCATCAGCTGGTATCCGAAGCCTCGACCGCTGACGCTCGGGTCGACGACGAGGGTGTTGCGATAGCCGGCCGGTCGCTGGACGCCCGCACTCTCCAGGGTGTGTCGAGCCACGGCATAGATGCCTCGGACCACCCCTTCGATCCTCAGAACGAAGTACCGCTGGCCGGGAAGATCCCGGCTGTGGCGGCTGCCGTCGAGCGTCTCGTACTGGACGCCCGAAGTGCCCCAGACCGCGCTGTCGATCAGCAGGGCGGCGTCGGGGGGCAGTTCGTCGGTCGCTTCGATGGAGGGTCTCGAGGAATGCACGGCGGCACCGTGAGTCCGGGATAACAGAAGACCGACCCGTCCACATCGGGCCCCCCCTTCGGGCTTTGGCATTCGTTTCTGCGGGCGGAGTTGCGCGGAATCGGCCACGCCGTGCCCTCAGGCCGAATCGACCGGGCCACGGCCCGCGCGAGCCCGACGGAGGCGGTCCATGATCGCGCGCCCGAGGCCCTCTTCGGGGACGCGGTCCGCCCAGATGGCGTCGATGGGCGCCGCGTCGAGGCGGCGGAGAGCGGCGAAGAGGCGAGCGCCGGCTTCGGTCAAGTCACCTTTCGCCGACAGAACCTCCGCGACGGGGAACCGGGGGTCCGCGCGTTGAAAAGCCAGGTGACCGACGGCACCGGTGGGTGGCTCGTCGACGCCGTCGAGATAGAGCGGAATCGTCGTGGCGTAGTGCTGGGCGGCCCGGCCCGGCGATGCGGACGGGTCGGCGTCGGCCGGGATCGCGATGGGACCCACTTCGGTCTCCAGCACCTCGAGGGGCAGGCCGCCGGGTCGCAGCAGAAGCGGGCCCCTCTCGTCGAAGCCGATGATCGTCGACTCCAAGCCGACGGAGCTGGGGCCGCCGTCGACCACCGGTACGTCGGGCAGCTGATCGAGAACGTGGTCGGCGCGGGTCGGGCTGACGCGTCCGAACCGATTGGCGCTCGGGGCGGCCACCGGGCCGGCGAAGGCCGTGAGCAGGGCCAACGCGACCGGATGCGCGGGCACCCGCAAGCCGACCGTCGGGCGGCCGGCCGTCACCAGGTCGTCGATCTTTGGGACCTTCGGCACCACGAGGGTCAGCGGCCCGGGCCAGAAGCGGGCGGCGAGGCGTTCGGCGGCCGGTGGCCACTCGGACGCCCAGCTTCGGGCGGCCTCCGGACGATCGACGTGCACGATGAGCGGGTCGAAGCGAGGCCGCCCCTTGCGTTCGAAGATCTGAACGACGGCTTCAGGCCGGCGCGCGTCGGCGCCCAGCCCGTACACGGTCTCCGTCGGGAAGGCGACGACCCCTCCCGCCCGCAAGATGGCCACCGCCTCGTCGATCGTCGTGGCTTTGGATGTGCCTTGGCCGGTCATCGCTTCGGTTTACGGGGGGGCCCTCTGGTTCGCAACCGCCCTCGGGGGCCCGCGGTCGTCGAACTCACAGGCGGACGCGGATGCGTTGCTCGGTCGTCCGTCGGGACGGATCGACCACGGTCACTCGTCCGACGTCGTCGAAGACCACCCAGTATCGCTCGAAGGCCCGGATGCCGGCGTGGGTCGCGCCTTCGAGCTGAAGCTCGAGCCAGGGGTCGGGCGTGCTCCACTCGAAGCCGCTGACGGTCACGCCGTGGTCTTCCCGCAGCGCGACCACCAGCTGGTCGTCGAAACGACGAGCGGCTGCGATCTCGCCGGTCACCGGGATCGACACCAGGCGTTCTTTGTGGCCGGGGCGCTCGTGGGCTCGCCAGACCGCGGCCACGGGCGATTCCGGATCGTCGGGCAACAGAACTTGGGCGCCTCGTTCGAGTAAGAGCACCCGACCGTCGGCGGTCAGGTCGCTGACGTGAATGAGCCCGAAGCTGCTGACTTGATGGCCGAGCGGGAGCTCGAGGGGGTTTCGCTCGAGCAGTCGCAGTCGAGTCGTGTCGAAGACTTCGATGAAGTCGGCGGCCAGCAGAGCCAGCCGGTGGGGGTGGTACTCGATGCGCTGGAGCTCGTCTGCCGGCGTGGTCCACTCGATCTGCGGCGACTTGCTCGTCACGTCGACCATGGCGACCCGGTCCGGACGATCGATCGCCGCGAACCACCGCCAGCCGTCGAAGGTCGAAGCGTACGGTCCGAGGGGCTGTTCACACCACGTCGCCGCTCGCCACCGAACGAGGTCCAGGCGATGGATCTGAACGACCGATCCTCTCGGCATCAGGGCCAGGGCCCGATGTCCGGATTCCGAAGGCACGAGCGAGGTGGCGGGGACCTTGAGATGGGCGAGAGGTCGGCCGTCGGTCGTGCTGAGGAGGGTTCCGGCTTCCCCGAGCGCCAACAGAAGGCGCCCGCTCGGCAGACGGACCGCATCATAGACCGCGGCCTGCCCGCGATCTTGAGCCCGGGCGGCCCACTTCGACTCGCCGTCGGACAGCGGAATCGAACCCACCAGCGACGGGACGTCTGCCCTGAGCACCGGATCGCCCGCGACCCCGAGCAACTGGTCGAGGTGCCGACGCGCCCCGGTGGTCGGGAGGCCGTCCAGGATGAGCTGCCGGACCAAGGCGCGGGCCAGAACTTGGACGCCCGGCACATCGGCCGCCGACCGGAAAGACTCGGCCATCACGCTGCGGGCGTACGTGCCGTCCGATGACGGATCCTCGAGCACGCGCTCGACCCGCTCGCGAACGTCGGCGAACGCCTCGGGAGACCGTCGAAGGTGGCGGGCGAAGACCCGGACCGATTGGGTGCCGCCCAGCGCCAAGGCGGCTTCGATCCAGGTCTGCACGGCGGCCCGCAGCGGGCGTCCGAGCACTTCGGCGCTCGTCGACGTCGGATCGTCATCGGGAACCTCTTGGCGGGGCCCCCAAACGAGGTCGACGGCGCCCGCGTAGTCCCCCGTTTCGGCGCGATGAGCCGCCCACAGCGCCGTGAGCGTCCGGCGCACCCGGGCGTCGGAGACGCCGGCCAACGCGTCGGCGAAGGCGTTGTAGCGCCGGGCTAGGCGCAAGGCGCGGTCTGCGTCGCCGGCTTTGGCCCACAGGCGCACTCGGAGGCTCGGGGCGAGCTCTGCGGTGTCGGCGAGCTCGGCGGCCAAGCGGGTCTCGCCTTCGCGCTCGAGCATGGCCACCGCTTCTTCCTTCTTGTTGAGGAGCTCGGCAAGGACGAACGCCGCTTCCTTCAGCCGTCGGTCCGCGACCAAGCGATCGACGCTCCGTCGGTACGCTCGCTCCAGGCTGGTCCATGCGTCGGGCGCCGCGAGCAGGCCGGCGGCCGGGTCGCGGCGGGGCGGCTGCCATTCGAGGCTGTGTCGTGGCTCTGGCGTTTGCCACGCGACCCGCGACGCCCGGCTTTCGCCTCCGAGCGGGATCGCGTGGCGAAGGGCCTCGTCGAGGTGGCCCGACTCGAACATGCCCAGCAACCGGTCGAGGTACCGCTGGTGCCAGCGGCCGAGCGCCCACTGAAATCCATATTGCGCGATCCACTGCGCCAGCCGGTCGAAGGGCGAGCGCCACCAGGGACGTCGAGGATGGCGGGAGCCTTGCGGGCCGACCGGTTCTCCGGCCGGTCTGCCGGGGCGGCCGCCGCCGGCCGCCGGCGCCGAGGGTGCCTTGAGCCGATGGTGGAGCCACCGGAGCCGTTCGAAGAGCCATCGACGCCAAGCCGGTGTCTCGACGCCGGGCACATGATCGGCGGTCGCGGGGCGCCGCTCGACCAACGCCGAGCGTACGGTCTCCTGCCGGACCCGGTCGGCTGCGGTCACGCCGGCGGCGACCGCCAGGTCGATCCGGCGCGGAGCGGGGGCCAGCGCGACGGGGGCCGGTCGGGCCCCCAGCGACTCGACGGAGACGACATCGAGCGATCCGAGGTTCAGCCACGCCGCCGGATCGACGACCTCGACCTCGGCTAGCGCGATGGACTCCATCCGCCCGTGTCGACACCGATGAAGGACGAGTGAAGGGGTCGACGGCGAAGATGCGGTCTGCGGCACAGGCGGGGCGGTCGTCCAGCCGTCTTCGCCCCGAACAACGACCGTCGCCGGCGTGGCGTCGGCGTGGATGGGGGTCGGTTCCGGCCAGATCAGAAAGTAAGCGCCGTCGTCGAGGCGGTACACGGTCGAGCCGGGGCGCCACCAGCGCCTCACCCGACGCCTTCGGTCGTGCTCGGGCGGTGGTGGTTCGAAGATCAAGCCCGCCGCAGCATGGCGGCCGCGAAAGATGACTTGTCGAGGCCTTCGCGCCGTCATGGCGCCAGTTCTCCGACGATGCGCTGGGATTCGAGGTGCCATACTCGGACCGCGCCTGCTTCAGATCGGACGGCCACCAGCGGAAACACGTTGCCGACAACCACTTCGACCGGAGCCCACGGCAGGGGGATCGTTGTTTCGTGAGCCTCCACGGAGTTTATCGTGAGCCTTTGTCGGTCCTCACTCAGACCGACGAGGCTCGGACGGGTCGCGCCCGGACTAAACCGAAACATCGTGGCCCCCACGGTCCGAGCAGCGGGCGCGACCACGACGCCCGACCAACCGTCGAGCGACCACTCGTCGCCGCGGCGGGCCGCGATCGGTGGGCGCGAACGCTCCGAGGTCGCGACGAAGAAGGCGGCTTCGCCCTCCACACGACTGAGCATGTGGTCATGGCGCTGACCGTTGCGGTCGATGAAGACATTGACCAGCTGCTCGCCCCAGGGCTGGATCAGGACGTTCACGCCCTTGGCGGTCCGGGCGATGGCCAACGCCTGAGACACCGGACCGTAGAGTTCGCCCCCCTTTTCGGCCCGCGCGATGAACACGTTGTTCAGCGCGTCGACGGTGACCATCCGCCGCGAGCCGCCGCTCAGGCCCAGGGGCAGGAACGGACCGAAGCCCGCGTCGGCGCCCGGTCGCACGAACGCCGAATGGTCGGGCAGGTCGATGGTCTGTTCCAGATCCCCGGAGCGCCGGTACGACCGAACCCGAAACCCGTGCTCCGCGGAGGTGAGGATAAAGAAGCTCTGCTTGTAAGTATCGGCGGCGATCACCGCCTCGCCTTCGGTGTCGAGGATCACCGGGCGGGTGCTGTAGTCCCGTTCACGCAGTTTGAGCCGCAGAGCACTGACGCCGAGGCTGGTGCTGACCATCAGGTGGTGGTCGGTGTAGCTGAACCGCATGGCCGCCACTCGGCCGTGAACGGAGGAGGGCGACACGGCCGGCGGCGCGACATACGGTGCTCGCAGAATCCGGACGCAGGCGCTCGCTGGCGGCAGAGGCAGCTCGACTGGGGAGGGTCGGGCGCGCCCGTGCACGGTCACCAACAAGGCGCGCCGATCGGGTTCGAGAACGTCTCGGACGTCGATTCGGTGGGCGGACTCGATCCACTCGGGGGCCCCGTCGGCGGACGACGCGTGCCAGATAGCGGGGCCCCCTACCAGCCACAGGTCGAGGTATGGGGTCTGCGAGGGGTCGCTTTGCAAGATCGCGTCTCTCCATCGGTCCCAGTCTTCGGGGTCCGGCGGACGGGCGCTTCGAGTGCGCACCAGGCCTTCGGCGGCGCGGGTAGAAAGGCCGGTTGTCAAAGGGGGGGACGACTGAAGCACCCCAAACTCGAGGCCGGCACCGGCGTCGAGCGCCCGCTGGGCCAGAACCACCGCGACCGCGAGGTGGCCCACGCGGGGGCTTCCGAGCTGACTCGGCCCGGCGTCGATCAGCACGACCGACCGGAGGGCCCCGGCCGGCTGTCGACGGGCCAGCTGCAAGAAAAGTTGCTCGAGGGCGGCGGCGCGGCGCAGGAACTCGTCGGGCACTTCCTCGGCGAGCAGCCACTCGCTCATCAGCAGGCGTTCGTAAGGGCCGTGACGTCCGAGCCCGGCGAAGCCATCCGGCGGTCCTTCCTCGCCCCGCTGCGACCGATGCAGCGGGCCGATGGCGCGGGTCAGCCGGCCGAGCCACGGGCCGAGACTGCTCTGGATGTCGCGAGGGAGCACCGACAGGGCCGTACGCCACGGCCACAGCGCTCGAGGCATATCGGTCACGAGACAACCCACGTTTCGAGGACCGCGCGGTCGAGCACACGGGCCTCGGCCAGGGGGATGATCCGCCCCTCGGGCGTCCATACGATGGGCCCCGCAGGCGCGTGGCGGCGCACGGCTCGAACGGCGAGCTCGACGGGTCCGTCGGGCTTGCGCACCGTGGGCAGAAAGACGCTCGGATCCTCGGGGGCGGGTCCGAAGTATCGAACGCCATCGACCCACGGCAGGTCAGGGGTGTTCGCGCGCAACGCGAGGCAAGGTGGCCTTCCACGTGGGCTGGCGACGCCGCGGAGCGTCCGGAGACCTTCCTCGGAACGCCGCAACACGCGACGGGCCAGGAGCAGGGCTACGGGGCCCTCGGCCACTGCGACCTCGGCGGCGAGGGGAGGTTCGCGGGGAACCCAGTCGATCGCGTCAGTCGCGTCAGTCGCGTCAGTCGCGTCAGTCGCGTCAGTCATGAGACGGTCGGCGCTCGCCCGGGAAGGTCTCGATCGAAGGTCAGCTCTTCGACGATGCGCTGACGCTCGCGGCGAAGGTCATCGGGTAGCTCTTCGGAGGCAAAGCTGGCGTCGATCTCGCGGAGGATCCCTTCGAGCTTCAGCCGCCAGCGCGCTCCGTCTTCGGTCGAGGTCGGGTCGTTTGCGCCCGGGGCCCCCGCATGGGGAGAGGCCCACAGCGCGAGCGCCGCATCGGTGAGCCGCCGGGCCCGGGCCGCGGGTCCCGCGGTCGCTTCTTCGGCCGCATGGGGCAGCGCCGCGTTGTCGCCGGCGGCGAGCAGGTCGCGAAGGACGTCGCGGGCGGCTCGCTGGCCGGCCGCATCGGGGACCACGTGGATGATCGGCCACAGGTCGGCTTCCGTTGGATCTTGGCGCCCGGCCAGCGCCGCCGCGGCCGCAACCAGGCGCTGCGACTTGACGAGGCGACGGTCGGACAGACCGATGCCCTCCTTGCGCAGAAGTCGGAGGGCTTGGCCGAGGGCGGGCCGAATCCGGTCCAGGTTGGCGGCTCGGGCCTGTCGCGACAGGTCGTCGATGGCGTCGAGACCGACCGGACCCCGCTCGAGCGGCCGTAGCCCCCAGCCTCCTTCGAGGAGGGCCTCGAGCTGCGGGTCGGCGACCGGCTCGGCGAAGTACCGCAGCAGGAATCGGTCGGCGAACGCCTGCAGCGCGTCGTCGTCGGGGAGCTGATTGGTGGCGCCCACGCACACCCGCAGCGGGCAGGTCATTTCGGTGTGGCCGCGCCGAAACCGACGGTCGTTCAGAATTCCGAGCAGGGTATTCAGGATCGCCGTGGACCCCAAGAAGACCTCGTCGAGAAACGCGACCTCCGCCTCGGGGAGCATGCCCGTGGTCTCGGTCTCGACGAGCCCTTCGCGCAACTTTCGAAGGTCGACAGGGCCGAAGAGCTCCGAGGGCTCCGTGAATCGGCCCAGCAGGTACTCAAAATATTTGCCCCCCAGGACCGTCGCGACCCGCCGGACCGCCTCGCTCTTGGCAGTGCCCGGCGGGCCTACGACCAACAGGTGCTCGCCAGCGACCGCCGCCAAGGCGATGAGCTCGACGAGCGCTTGTCGTTCGACGAGTCCGGTGCTGGCTTCGCGGAGCGCGGTGGTCAGCGCGTCCGACACTGTGGTCGAGGCACCAAGATTGGGCATCGCTACCACCTGTATCCTTCCCCCCGGAGCGGGAGCAAGGCGGCACCGGGCCTCGTGGCCGTCGTGTTGGGGCGAGCATCGTCACATCAGGCCGGGTTGGGGCCTCCTGAGCCGGCGCATGATCAGAAGGGCGGGACACCAGTCCGTGAATGCAGACTGCGCGAAGCTGATGGCGACCACCGCGATGACGGTGAAGGGCACCGTCGTTTGCCCGGTCAACAGATACGCGATGAGCGCGAACAGAACGATCAAGCCGACCATGCCCCCCGCGCCACGGCTGACGGTGATGGCGCGGGTCGGTTTCTCAACCCGGAGCCCGACCTGCTTGAAGATCAGCACGGCGGGACAGAAGTCGGAAAGCGCGAACTGGGTGAGGTTGAGACCGACGAAGGCGGTCAGAAAAAGCCAACGGACGTCGACCCAGGTCGCGAGGGCGATACTGGCCAATAGGAACGTTCCAGCAAGAATTCGGGTTGCTTTGTGAGCGGACATGGCGAGCCTCCTTTTCTCGCTACGAGCCCGTCGGGTTGGGAAGGATTCAGGAACGCGTCACGTTTTCGGCGCCCCGGACATGGCCGTCCGCGTCGTCAGGCTTGCGACGCTTGCGCACGAGCATGGCGACCATCGACGCGCAGTACGAACCGTCGGTGCGCACGCCAGCGCGGACCCCGGGCGTTGACGGTGTTTCCGGAAGGTGGTTTGACGGCCCCGTGAATCGTGTTCAAGTATACCTAAACTTAGTCGCGAGTGTGGTCATCGCCGGGTGCGCAGGTCCGGGGGCGTCTGGGCCGGGAGAGTCTGGGCCGGGAGAGTCTGGGCCGGGAGAGTCTGGGCCGGCCACAGGGCCGGTTTCTGGGCCCGCGGCAGCGCCGACCTTGGGCCCAGCGTCGGCGCCGGTCACCTATCCCCTGGCCCGAACGGGTGACGTGGTCGATGACTATCACGGTACGCCTGTTCCGGACCCGTACCGGTGGCTGGAAGATGCGAAGTCCGAGGAGACGTTGGCCTTCGTGACGGCCCAGAATCGACTGACTCGGAACTATCTCGATGGGCCGAAGCGCGAGGCGGTGAAGGCGCGGCTGGCCGAGCTCTATGATGCCCCGCGATACTTCGCGCTCGAGTGGAAGGGGCGCTTCGGTTTCTTCCGCTACAATCCGGGCCTGAGTCCACAGCCTCAGCTCATGGTCATCGAAAAAGACCAGGCCGAACCGAGAGTGCTCCTCGATCCTAATAAATGGTCTGAAAAAGGGACGGTGGCGTTGACCGGCTACTGGCCGTCGCCCAAGGGGCGGTATCTCGCCTATGCGACGTCCACCGATGGTTCGGACAATCAAACGATCCACGTGTGGGACGTCGAAAACAACGTCGCGTTGCCCGACAAACTCGAGCACTGCCGCTTCGCGTCCGTCGCCTGGCTGCCCAATGAGTCGGGCTTTTATTACCCTCGCTTTCCGAGCGAGACCGAGGTCGCCGATGATCAAGGCGTGAATCAGAACCCACGGGTCCATCGGCACACCCTCCAAAAGCCCCAGTCCGACGACCCCGTCGTCTACACCAACCCGGAGCGGCCGAACGCGGCCCTGTTTGTTCAGATCACGGCGGATGGTCGCTATTTGGTGGTCAGCGACGTCGTCGGCTCTTCAAAAAATGGCGTGGTCGTCCTTCCCCTCCGGGCTCGGAAGAAATCTCCGATTCGCGTCGTTCCAGACCCCGACCATGCGATGGAGTTCGTCGGCAAGGTCGGTCGCCAGTTCTACTTCGTCACCGACCGTGACGCGCCCCGACGGCGCCTGATCGCTTTGAACCTCCGTCGGTACAAGCCGTCTCAGTGGCGCTCGGTCATCGCCGAGCAAGAAGACGTCCTCCAAGAAGCGCAGCTGGTCGGCCGACGATTGGTCACCACGTGGCTGAAAGATGTGACGAGCCGACTCCGGGTCTATGATCTCAAAGGTCGACTGCAGAAGGAAGTCGACTTGCCGGGCGTCGGTACGCTCGCGGCCCTGAACGGAGAGCCCGATCAATCGGTCTTCACGGCCGTATACACCGATTTTCTCAGCCCGTCGGTGGTGCTCGAAGGGGACGCGACCACGGCGACGGTCAAAGAACGCTTTCGCTCAAAGACCGCCTTCGACCACACCCAATTCACGACCCGGCAAGTCTTCTATACGTCTAAGGACGGCACTCGGGTCCCGATGTTCTTGCTCCACCGAAAAGACCTTCCCCCAGGCCCGCGACCGACGATCCTGTACGGCTACGGCGGGTTCAACGTTAGCATCACTCCGCGATTCAGCCTGCGTCCCCTGCCGTGGCTCGAGGAGGGCAACGTGTACGCTATCGCCAATCTGCGCGGTGGCGGCGAATATGGGGCGCCGTGGCACGCCGCGGGCACCCTCGAGCGCAAGCAGAACGTGTTCGACGATTTTATCGCCGCCGCGGAGTACCTGGTCGACCAAAAGCTGACCTCCACGGATAAGCTGACGATCTTCGGAGGTTCGAATGGGGGCCTTTTGACGTTGGCCTGCATGCTCCAGCGGCCGAAACTGTTTGGGGCCGTGGTCTCCGCCGTGCCCGTCGCGGACATGCTCCGGTTCCACAAATTCACCGCCGGCCGCTACTGGACGACAGACTACGGAAATGCGGAAGAGAACCCCGAGCACTTCAAGTTCCTCTACGCGTACAGTCCGATTCACAACGTCGAGGCCGACCAGCCGTACCCGCCGCTGTTGGTTTTGACCGCGGATACCGACGATCGCGTCGTGCCCATGCACGGAAAGAAGTTCATCGCGGCGATTCAGGCGAAGAATCCCGACCGGTACCCGCTATTGCTCCGGGTCGAGACCCAAGCCGGACATGGCGGCGGCAAGCCGGTCGATAAGCAGATCAGCGAGATCGCCGACCTGTATGCGTTCATTGACCGCGCGCTCGAGCTCTAAGGTCGCCCGACATGGTCACGCCGAGCCGTCTCACCGACTTTCCAATATACGACCTAGCTGAGGAGGTGTCCGGCCCGTTCTTGGAGCTGTACATATGCGTGCCGTACTCGAGCGGGCCGCGCCTTGGCGATGTCGCTCGGACCCAGTTGGCGAAGTCTTGGCTATCCAAGTCCGTCGGCTTTATCGGCGGCTGGTTGGACGCGATGGACAATATCGAAGATCCCGCCCTGCGGCAGGCCCTGGAGGATGTCGAAAACAAAAAAGGTTACTGGATTCACGAGATCGGAGAACTCGAGGATGGGTTTCGGATCGAGTGCGGGAGCGAGACCTTTCGCATGAAGCCTTCGGCTGCGGATGGTGCCGAAAATGTTCTCGCCGGGGGCGTCATTTACTATTTGACCGCGAGCGCCATTCGCCAAGCGTACACGGTGTTCAGCGCGGCCGGCTTTGTTGGGCCGTTTCCAGCGCTCCTTCGGCTGCGAAACGCGACAGGCTACCGATTCTCTTTTCGGTACTCGGATCCTGCGGTCGCGCGAGCGGTCTTCGGAACCGACATGATCGAATCACGCTTTGAGTTGAACGAGAACCCGGACTCAGAGGGTGGAGACTTCGCGTTGAACGCCGTAGCCCATTTTATTGGTGAGGCTGAAAGTAAACTTACGGAGCCAGGCATTGTGTAGATCGCTTCGCGATCGATCGAACGGTTGATCCGACCGCCGGATGGGCGTGGCTCGTGAACCTCCTGGTCGACAAGCCGCGGGCCGGGCGCCCGCCGGGCCGGGTGGGGCCGGTTCTAAGGGCGGGGATGGGGATCGTCACGCTCATCGTCGTCGCGGTGGTCATCGGCGCGTTCGTCGGCATCGAAGACCTGTAACCGACCGCCGCCGACGGACGCTTGTTTGCCCAGTCGGTCGTGCGCCGTGGCTTGGCCCAGAGCGCCCGGATGCGGCAGTCCTCATCTTATCTTCGGTAGTAGTTGGGGCGACGCGCGGCGGTAATGACGTCGTAGTAGCGGTCGATGAGATGGTCGGGGACGTTCCCGACGGACCGAAACCCCGGCAGGCCGTTTTTCTTGGCCCATTTCCTCGCATCGTTGGTTCGCATCAACTCGAAAGCGCGCAGGCACGCGGTCTCGTACTCGTGGTAGCTCGCGGGCGAAAAGGCCATTCGCTCGCGCAGGAAGTCGGCGATAAAGAACTCTTGGTACGGCTGATTGAGATCGTTGAAGGCGCCCATCTTACGAATGATCCACGCGATACTTCGAAACGGATCGTCGACCAGGTGAAGCAGGTCGCGGGGAAAGTCGAGGGGGGAAACGGTGACCCCCAGGCGCCGCGGGTAGATCAGGCCGTCCGCTTCCATTTGGGCCCAGAACTCGGTCTCCGATCCAAGATCCGAGAAGTCGGCACGCAGGCTGAGGTCTAGCTCGCGCGGTTTGCATGCGGTGACGATCGCAGACAGCGTGTGGTGCCCGTCGACCACGAAGAAGCGGTGCAGACCCTTCACGACCAGCACCGGCTTACCCTTGCTTTCTTTCTCTCGAAGATAACCGTGGATGGCGGTCGGGCTCATCAGCTTGAACCGGTCGGCTTTGAGCATGACCTCGAAGCCGCCGATGCTGCCCTGCGTGGGCGCCAGCTCGGCCGTGTTGACGCGCACCATGGAGCCTGTCATGCCCTCTGGCATATCCCGTCTCGGCAGGAGAATAAACAGCACGGAAAGCTGAGCTTGCCCGGCATGCTCTCCTTTCTAGAGCCGGTTTAGCACGCGGATTCGGCTTGGCCATCCGGCCAACAATGCTGGGCTGGCGGGGATTGGGTATCAGCTTAGTCTCACCACGCGTTAAACTCATCTTCTGCCGATCTTCACCATCGACGGAACTCGGGTTGATCTGATGAACGACCGGTCCGTGCGGCCTCGGACCTGACGCCGCTGCACAGTCCATGCGTAAACTCTGCCCCATTGACAATCCGTGCTGCACCGGTTGCCAGGTCGACCACGTCCGAGGCGTCGAGATGTTTAACGGGTACCTCCTCATCGTGATTCAGGCCCGCTGACCGTCGACGAACTGCCGAAGGTAGACGACTGGCGCGCCGGTCTGGTGATACCGGTCATGTCAGGCTACAGTCGCGGGATGAAGCATATGGCAGAGGGATTGCTCGCAGTGCTGGTGGTCATCGCGATGCTCGCGTCGCCTGGCGTGGCGCGAGCTCAGGACTGCGATGAGGCAACGGCGGATGAGCGCATCGCATTCATCAGGGACGTGCTCATCACCGAGAAGCGTCGCGCTGCGTACTGGAACTGGGCCTGGACCGGCGTCTTTGGCGGCATGGGCGGCACTTTCGGAACGATCGCGATCGTGTCCGACGACCAAGAAGTAACCGAACGCACCGCAATCACCGCCATTCGCTCCGGCGTCGGGTTGGCCAACCAGCTGGTCGTCCCACTGCGCATCCCGCAGGTCGAGGGCGACGATACGAGCTGCGCAACCCTGGTTCAGGCCGAAGAGGCTCTGCGACAGGCCGCCGTCAACCAGAAGGCGCAGACCGACTGGGTCTTCCCGCGTCTCGGCTCGTTGGTGATCAACTTCGGCGTGGGCGCGGCGTTGCTGGCCTTCGGCCAGGAGGAATGGGCGGCTATCGGCACCCTGAGCGGCCTGGTGGTCAGCGAGATCCGGTTCCAGACCACGCCCTATGGCGCGCGCGACGCGCTTGAGCGCTACAACGCCGGCGACTTCGCGCGCCCGGCGCGGGCCAGCAGTGCGGAGTGGATGGTGGCTCCGACCATCACGCCGGAGTCCGCTGGCGCGAGCCTGATGGTTCGCTGGTAGTTCACTCGGCACCGAACACGGGCCCCATACGGCTCCGGTCGATTCCGAACAGCCGGGCTCCTGTCGCTCGCGAGTCGCGGCCGCGATTCGGCTACACCATGGCGGGTATATGTCGTTGAGCATGGGTCGAGGATCTTACGGCTGCAGAACGAAACACCGACGACGGCATGGTTGCCGGTTTTCGTGGCGTTGAATCGCCACACGACGGTGACGCCTTTGATCTTGCCGAGGCCGGCGGCGTGGAGGCCGTCGGGCGTCTTTCGCAGCTCGGTTGCGATCACATCGGTGGTGTTCTTTCGGCCGGCGATCAGGCGGCGAATGACCTCGCGGTCGGCTCTCGGAACCTTCGAGAAGCGGTAGACCTCGATGAACATCGGCCGGCGCACTACGGGCAGCACACTGATAAGCTTGCCTTCGTCGACGATCTTCCAACCGTCGTCGGGCAGCTGGAGGCTGGCGCCCGCGAACATCACCGTATCGGCAACGGCGGTCGAAGGGATGAAGGCGACGAGCGCGACCGCGATCGCGGTGCGAAGAGCGTTGGACACCTCGGGATGAAGTCACACGTGCGCCGCTCGCGTGCTAAGGCGTCCCGACCTCGGCCTGGAGGTGGGGCGGAGCTTTCGGCCCGGCACGCTCCAGAGCGTCGGTTATGCCGCAAGGAATGCGCCGGACCTCGCCGGGGCGTGGGGCTGTCTGGCTCGCTACTGGCGCCTCGTCGCCGAAGGCACGCGGTTCGAGCTCGAGGTGGGCGACGCAGAGGCCTCGCTGTCGTTTCAGCGCACCGACCCGACGCTCCCCTTTCCTCGGTTCGGTTGCGAATCGGTGCCGTGGGGCCAACGGATCGTCAGGCGCCCGAGCAGCAGCAAGACCAGCGCCACTCCGACCGGCGTTCTCGCCGGAGCTTGGCGATATTTTGGTGTTCGCGCTCGGTGGCGGAGTTGTCGATCGGGATCTCGGGTTGATCGACGAAGCGAAAGAGCGCTTCCCAGTGCGCCCGATAGTATCGGATGACCTTCGCGAGGTCATCTCCGGCGTGAGTCCTGGCTCGACCGCGTCCATCCATCGGAAAAACTCCGCCTGTATCGGCGGGACCTTCTCCTGTCGCCAGTTACGGAGCTGGGCCGCCCGAACCTTCCGATGAGGTCTTGGATATCGGCGACCGGCCGATCGAAGCGAAGCGGGAGTCGTCGCGGGGGTGCTTGAGCGAGGGCTGGTTACACCCGACGAGGAAAGTTCATGTCTTGGACCGAGAAGCCGGCGTCGGTGGCGTCGGCGGGCGGTTCGCCGTCGTCGGTGGCGGGGGTGCGGTTCGTTCCATCGCTGGTGGCCCGGCGGGGTGCGGGCGGCGGAGGCGGCGGCAGGGTCGACGGCGGCGGCGTGAACTGGCTGCCGACGCCGTGGTGGCGGGCCATTGTGTACGCCTGGTCGATGTACTGACTGATCTGGTCTTCGCTCAACCGCTGCCCGTCGGTGCCGCGGTACTGCGACAGCATTTGGCGGGCGATGCCCATCAGACCGTCGAGGTCGGCGTGAGCCCACGGGCTGTCGACGTGGCGCACCCGCTGGGGGTCGAGCCCCGCGCTTCGCAAGACCTGATCATCGTTCACATTGGCCCGCAGCCAGGGATACATGAACTGGGGGTCGCTGATGCCCATGCCGCGGAGGACCTGCTGGGCTTCCCGAAGTGCGGCGCTGCCGGCGGTGGGGTCGTCTCCGGTGATCTGTGGCACCAGGCCCGCTAGGCGCACGACGCTCTCGGTGTGCGCGTTCATCACCTGCACCGCGTAGGGGCTGTTGCCGCCGGAGTCGATCATGACCTGGTGATACATCCCGTTGAGCGCCGACTCTGCGGCTCGGATGGCTTCTTCGGCCAGGCCTCGCTGTCCGGTTTGGTCGAGGACCCGCTGGAACAGCGCGTTTAATTGAGGGGCGTGAGATTGCCGCCAACCTGGAGATCCTGGAGATCCGGGCATCGATATGGGCATGAGTTCCTCGAGACCGCTCGGGACCGACGTACGCTGGCGCGAGACGAGCGCTCCGTATTCGTTGTCGGTTCGATAGGCCCTCCTGTTGCGGGAATCCAGGGCCGCGGCCCCGAGAGCTTCGATGCAGGGGCTGCGGTTCATCGCTTGCGGGGGGCGGGACGTTGAGATACTGAACGGGTGTATGGGTCGAGCAACGGGCCGCGCCGACCTCCCTTTGCACGGCGGGCGGATCCCCAAATGGCTATCCGAGCGGATGGGTCGGCTCGGGCGGGTGGCGGTCGAGGCGCTGATGCTCGCTTACGGGCGCGAAGAGGTTCTGCGGCGGCTGTCCCACCCCTTTTGGTTTCAGTCGCTGGGCTGCGTCATGGGCATGGACTGGCATTCGTCGGGGATCACCACGAGCGTGCTCGGCGCGCTCAAGACCGCGCTGACCCCCGTCGAAGATGAGCTCGGGTTGGCGGTGTGCGGGGGGCGAGGGCGGCACAGTCGAGCGACCCCGTCGGAGCTCGCCGCGGTGGCCGAGCGGTGGGGGCTCGACGGTGAGGGCCTGGCGCGAACGTCTCGGCTGGTGGCCAAGGTCGACAACGCGGCTTTGCAAGATGGGTTTCAAATCTACCTGCACGGGTTCATCGTCGCCGCCGACGGCGGGTGGGCGGTCATTCAGCAGGGCATGGCGACCGAGCGAGGCCTCGCCCGTCGCTATCATTGGCTCTCGCACGACCTCGCCGGGTTCGTCGATGACCCGCATGTCGGCATCGAAGGGGCGCCCCAAGGTCGGATCGTCAACCTGGCGGACCGCAGGTCCGCGGCCGCCCGCTCCCGCTCCCTGGCCTTGGTGGCCGACGGGCCGGATGAGGTTCTCATGCAGTATCGGTGCGCTCAGCGCGCTTTGGAAGACCGCCCGCTCCAAGACCCGTCGCCCGAGGCGCAGGCTATCTTGCCACACCTGATCATGCCGACGCACCACGAAGTCCGACCTGAGAACGTGGTCGAGCGCCGTCTGCACGGTGCACTCGCCGCCGCCGCACAAGCGGCGCCGGACGACTTCGAGGCGTTGCTCCAGGTTCCGGGGCTCGGTCCTCGAACCCTCGCATCGCTGGCCCTCATCTCGGAGGTGCTTCACGGGGCGCCGTCGCGATTCACCGACCCGGCCCGCTTCGCACTCGCCCACGGGGGCAAAGACGGACACCCCTTTCCCGTCCCCTTGCACGTCTACGACGCCGCCCTTCGGGTGTATCGCGACGCCATCGAGCGGGCGAAGCTCGGCCGCGACGATAGACTCGAAGCGCTTCGTCGCCTCAGCCGAGAAGCCCAGCGCCTCGAGACTGTTGCCGACGGCCCCAGTGTGACGGAGTTCATCCGCACCGAACGTCGAAACAGCTGGCGCTACGGTGGAATGACCGTCGATGGCCCGGCTCGGCCCCCGACCACGGTCACGGTGGGGCGACGGCCGCTGCGACCGAAGACCGCCGCCGGCCGTGGTCGTCAGCTCGCGCTTCCGTTGTCATAGAGGCCTTTGCGTTGGCGCACACCCGTTGATACCTCAGCCGTGTTGAGACCTCGTTGAGGAGCGGTCGAGTGCCTAGCGGGCCAAGACGAGTCGAGCTAGCATCCGCGCCGATGTCGGTCCCCCATATGACTACATGTCGCCTCGCGATAGTCCTGATGCTGTCCGTTGGCTTACTGCCTACCACCGCCCTCGCGCAGTCGAGCGAGGCGACGGTGGTGGCCGTATTTCCGGTGCAGGGCAGCTCTTTTTCAATGTCCAAGGGACTGCGGACCGCAGTCACCAACTATGTCGCCGCTCGAATCGCGGCCACTCCCGGCTACTCCGTCGTGCCTCAAGCCGAGCTGAACTCGGCCCTGCGGCAACAGAAGATCACCACCTACGAGCAGTGTTACGACGAGAGCTGCCAGATCCAGATCGGCAAAGAGGTGGCGGCTTCCCAGATCGTCAGCACGCAGATCATCAAGATCGCCAGCGTCTGCACGGTGTCGATCACGTTCTTCGACCTCCGCCGAAACGCCTCCGTGTTCGCGAAGACGGCCGAGGGCTCGTGCAAGGAAGACGGCCTTCTATCGTCAATTCGCAAGGCCCTGACCGGGCTGGGCGCCGCGGCCTCACAGACGTCGGCGCCGGTCGCCGCGGTCGAAGAGGAAGAAGAAGTGGACGCGCCGGCGCCTGAAGACCCCGTCAAGGAGGACGAAGGTTGGAAGGGCGGGAGCGCCCGGTCGGGGATCGGCGTTCCGCCGCCCGACTTCACTTTCGATCTCGCCTTCGGCCTGGGGCTTACCGGCGACCTGGAGCTCGAAGACGACATCGGTACCGTCATCACCTCGGATCGAGACCCGGCCTTCGGCCTCGAAGCTCGGGCGCTGTGGAGCATCTTCGATTACCTCGCGGTGGGCCCGCTGGTCCGCTTCAGCCGCACTCAGGTCAGCGACGCCACCGATGCCGGGATCTTTCAGTTGAGCGTCGATGTTGCTCCCACCGGCCGATTCCGGATCACCGAGATCGTTGAAGTGTATGCCACGTTGCCGGTAGGTTTGGAGGTCGCGATCTTCGAAGACAGCGCCATTGACACCGGATTCGGGTACAATGTTGGTATTCTCTTCGGCTTTCGGGGTTACGTGAGCGAAGGCTTCAGCCTCTACACCGAGCTGGGCGCCGTCTGGCGCTCCGTCAATACCAGCGGCGCCGTCGACGACGGTTTCGGCACCGTCGACATCGACTTCACCGCCCGGCAGAACGCGGTCTTCACGCTCAATTTCGGGATCGGCTTCGGCGGATAGGCTTGGACCTATGGCTTGGACCGTTGATCGGCAACCGGGTCGCGCTACATCGCGGCCGGTGCGCGAACCCCGATCAGCCTCAAGCCGTGGGCGAGCACGTGGCGAACGCCGTCGATCAGATGCAACCGGGCGGTTCGCAGCTCGGGGTCGTCTTCCACCAACACCCGCAGCCCTCGGTCGCGATTGCCGGCGGTCAGATAACTCGCCGTGGCCCCCGCGACCTCGAGCAGAGCACGGGTGACCAATGACGGTTCGAACTGGTCGCAGGCGTCCTGCACCGCCTCCGGATAGCGGGCCAGGGTCATAATCAGCGCTCGTTCTTCGGGCGCGGTCAGCAGCGTCAGGTCGGCTTCCTCGGCCACGGTGCCGGCCTTCCGCAGAATCGAGCAGGCCCGGGCGTGCGAGAACTGCACGTAGGGGGCGGTGTGCCCGCTGAAGTCGAGCACCTCTTCCCACTTGAAGTCGTAGTCGCTCGCCCGCAGGCTGCGCAGATCACCGAACACGATGGCGCCGACCCCGATCGCCTCGACCGTCTCGTCGAAGTGCTCGGGGTCGACCCGGTCGGACTGCTCGCAGATGGTTCGCGCCTTTTCGACCGACTGATCGAGCACTTCGTCCAGGAACACCACCTGCCCGCGCCGGGTCGACATCCCGTGCACCCGGCCGAAGGGCACGTGATGGCACCGGTCGGACCACTCGAGCCCCATCGCCGCCAGGGTCCGGAACAACAGGTCGAAGTGAAGGCTCTGGTCGGCGGCCACGACGTACAGCGACCGGTCGAAGGCGAAGCGCTCGTACCGGTCGATGGCCGCCGCGATGTCGCGGGTGAGGTACAGGGTCGTACCGTCACGGGTCTTGAGGATGGCCGGGGGTTCGCCGGCCTTGGGCTCCATGTCGACGACCTCGGCCCCTTCGCTGATTCTGGTGCCCGGCTGTCGGCGAACCTGGGCGACCGTTTTCTCGAGAACGTCCTGATAACAGGACTCGCCCTCGAGGCCGTTGAACTCGATCCCCATGCGCGCGTAGACCCGCTCGAACTCCTCGATGGAGGTCGATCGAAACGCCTGCCATTGTTCGATGGCGGCTGGATCTTTGTCTTCCATCCGCTTGAGGAACTCGCGGGCTTGCTGGTCGCGGGCCTCGACCTCCGGCAAGCGCTCTTCCGCCGCCCGCGCCTCGGCCTCGAGGGTCTCGACGAACGCATCGAAACCCTCGAGAGGCTCGCCGTCCGCCATGTCGCGAAGGGCCCGAACCTTCTTTTCGAGCGACTTGACCGACTTTTCGGCCTTCTTGGCGAGCTTCGGGTCGGCCGGGTCGGCCGCTTCCTGACGGGCCTTGACCAGCGCCTCGGCCAGCTCGCGGGCTTTGGCGGGCGCGGCCATCGCGGCCTTGACCTTGCCCACGTCGGCCTCCCGGTTGGATTTGACGTACACTTCGACCAGGTGTTTCGCGTCGGCGCGGAGCGCGGGGTCGCCGTGGCGCTGAAAACCCGTCGCGAGCAGGCCGAATTGCTTGCCCCAATCGCCGAGGTAGTTGATGCCGAAGACCTTCCAGCCGCAGGCGGCGTGGATCCGTCCGATGGCGGCGCCGATCACCGTCGACCGCAAGTGATGAAAGGCCAGCGGCTTGGCGATGTTGGGCGACGAGAAGTCGATCACCACCCGCCGCCCTTCGCCAGCTCGGGAATCGCCGTAGCCTGGGCTGCGGACCGCGGTGACCACGGTCTGAGCCAAAAGGGCAGTGGAGAAGGTCACATTGACGTAGGGGCCGACCGCTTCCACTTCGGCCCAGCTCGGGTCGTGCGCGAGCGCCTCGGCGACCTTCGGTGCGACCTCGGGGGGCTTTTCGCCCAAGATCTTGGCCAGTTGAAAGCAGGGCAGGGCGAGGTCGCCGCGCCCTTTTTCCGGCTGGCGCATGAAGCCCGGCAATTGATGTTCCACTTCGCGGGTCAGTTCGAACGCGTCGGCGACGGCCCGAGCCAGGGCCACCCGCAGGTCGGAGAGGACGGAGGCCATGGGCGCGTCGATAAGCGAGCGCCTCCTGCTTGGCAAGGACCTGGCGGGGGCCTCCGGGCGGGCGCTTCAGAAAAGGCTTGGCTCCGACCCAAGGAGTTGCCAACACGTCCTTTGAGCCGCAGAGGCAAGAGGTCGAAAAGACATGTTCGGTAGAAAAACACCAGCCATCGAGCCCGACGCGGTGCGGGCGATCCTCGACCAAATCGTTGACCCCGAGGTCGACAAGGGCCTCGTGGCCGCCGGTTACGTCGACGACGTCAGCGTCGATGGCAAGAAGGTCCGGCTCGGACTGACCCTACCCACCCCAGCTTGGGGCTCCCGGCCTGAGATCAGCCGGCTCATCCCCGAGCGCATCGCCGCCACCAACGCCGAGCTCGAGGTCGACATCGCCTGGAAGAGCGAGGTGCGCTGGTCACGGCCTGAAACGGCGGGCGGGCAGAATCTGGTGCCGGGGGCTCGGAACCTGATCCTGTTTGCCTCGGGCAAAGGGGGGGTGGGCAAGTCGACGGTGGCCACCAACGTGGCCGCCGCGCTCTCGCAAATGGGCGCCAAGGTCGGCCTGCTCGACGCCGACGTGTACGGCCCGTCGATTCCGACCATGCTGGGCACCCACGAGCGGCCCGAGGTGAGCGGCCAGAAGCTGATTCCGGTGACTCGCTACGGGATGAAGCTGATGTCGATCGGCTTCATCGTCGCGCCGACCGAGGCCATGGTCTGGCGTGGTCCGATGCTCGCGGGCGCCCTGACGCAATTCATGCGCGACGTCGAGTGGGGCGACCTCGACTACCTGATCATGGACCTTCCCCCGGGCACCGGCGACGTTCAGCTCACGCTCGCCCAAAATGTGAAGGTCTCGGGGGCGGTGCTGGTCTCGACGCCCCAAGATGTCGCGCTCGCCGATGTTCGTCGGGGCAAGGCGATGTTCGACAAGACCGGCATTCCCACCCTTGGGGTGATCGAGAACATGGCGTACTTCGAGTGCAGCAACTGCCACACCACGCACTACATCTTCAATCAGGGCGGAGCCGGTCGGCTCGCCTCCGAGCTGCAGGTTCCTCTGCTCGGTGAAGTGCCGCTCGAGACCTCGACCCGCGAAGCCGCCGACCAGGGCAAGCCGGAAGTGCTGGCCCACCCCGAAAGCCGTTCTTCGGGGGCGTTCAACGACATCGCTCGCACCCTCGCCACGATGCTGGCCAAGCGGGCGGCGGAACAGCCGAAGGCCAAACCCGCCGGCCTCAAGATCATTCAGTAATGGCCTCGTCGAACAAAGCGGTCACCAAGCCCGCCCGCGGAACCCGAGACTTTCTGCCCGCCGAGATGCACCAGCGTCAGCACGTGACGTCGGTGATCAAAGACGTGTATCAGGCGCACGGCTTTCAGCCGCTCGAGACGCCGACCTACGAACGCCTCGACACCCTGACCGGCAAGTACGGTGACGAGGGTGACCAGCTGATGTTCAAGATTCTGCACCGCGGCCAGACGCTGGTCGACGGCATTCGGCAGGCGCAAGAGTTCCTGCAGGGAGAGGGGAACATCATCGTCGGCCGCAGCGGGGAGACCGCGCCGGGGGCCGAGCGGCTGTTGAGCGACCTCGGCCTTCGGTACGACCTGACGGTTCCGCTCGCCCGGGTGATGGCCGAGTATTCGGGCAAGCTGCCGCCGATCTTCAAGCGGTTCCAGATCCAGCCGGTGTGGCGGGCGGATACCCCTGGCAAGGCCCGTTATCGCGAGTTCGTTCAGTGTGACGTCGACGTGGTGGGGAGCACGTCGATGCTCGTCGAAGCCGAGGTGAGCGCGGCGGTCGCCATGTGTTTCGACAAGCTAGGTTTCGACGACCACATCCTTCGTCTCAACCACCGCGCCCTGTTGCGAGCGTTCATCGACAAAGCGGGCATCCCCGCTTCGCTGGAGACCGACGCCATCGTGGCCATCGACAAGCTCGACAAGGTCGACCGCGACGGGGTCGAAAAGGAGCTCGCCGACAAAGGCATCGGGGCCGACGCGTCGTCGGCGCTGATGGAGTTGGTCATGGGGGCCAAAGACCTCGAACGGATGGCGTCGGTGATGGCCGACCACGAAACGGGGGCCGCGGCGGTCGCCGACCTTCAGCAGGTGTTGACGCTGTCCGAAGCGACGCCGGCCGGTCCCCGGCTGGAGTTCGACCCGACCCTCGCCCGGGGGCTGGGCTACTACACCGGGTGCATCTTCGAGGTTCGAGTGCCCGACCTGGGCAGCTCGCTCGGCGGCGGTGGCCGGTACGACGGCCTCATCGGCATGTTTTCGGGGCGCGATATTCCGGCCTGCGGGTTCTCGATCGGGCTCGACCGGGTTTTGTTCGTGATGGAGCAACGGGGCTTGTTTCCCGAGAACTTCGGGGCGCCCGAGGTCCTGGTCGCCACCACCGAAAAAGACCGGGAGGCCGACCTCCTGCGCATCGCATACTCGCTGCGCTCGGACGAGCACCGGGTCGAGCTGCACCCGAAGCCCGACAAGGCCGGCAAGCTCCGCAAGCTGGCCGACGATCGGGGGATCGAAACCCTGGTCGTCGTTCGCCGCGAAGCCGACCAGGTCAACGTCTGGCGGCGATCCGATCCCAAAGTGACCGACCGAATGGTCGACGTCACGGCGTTGGCGACGGCCCTTCGCTGACGGCGCCCCGAAGGGGATCGCTCAACCGCCCGTGCCGATGACCGTCGGGGACGAGGCTCAGGTGGCCGGCCTCCCCGTCGCCCACCCGTCGCTGAATCGCCCGAATCGAGGCCCGAGTGGCCTGTCGAAGCCGTTGGTCAAAGAAACTGCCGCGCAGGACCTCCAGCAGTGGTTCCACTGATGCGAGGTCACCGACGATCCGCAGCGCATCGACGGCCGCCAGCCGGACGGGGTACGGTCGTTTGTCGAGGCCGTCGGTGAGCATCGCGGCGACCTCGGGGTCAGGTTCCCCCACCGCCCGCGCGAGGGCGCGCACCGCGGTGCTCGCGACCTCCGGGGCGGGATCTTCGGCGAGCGCCAGCAGGAGATCGGGGTGACGGTTCGGACGGTCGGCGAGCGCCTCGGCGACCGCGCTCCGAACGGCGGGTGACGGGTCGTGCACGATGCACGGCAAGAGTTCCTCGACGAACGAGGGCTGAGTCAGCGCCGGCGCAGCGGACACCGCGGTGGTCATCGACCGCTCGTCGGGGCCCTCGGGGGCCGAATCGCGGGCGGGGCTCGCCGGGAGGCTGACTCCGGACGCTCGGTCCAACGTTCGGAGGGCCGCCAACCGAAGCCGATCCGGGTGCCCGGGGTTCACCACCAAGGCGCGGAGGCGTCGAACGGCCTCGGGCTCGGCTCGCAGGTAGGTCGCCGCGACCAGTCGGATCCAGGGACTCTCGTCGTCGAGGAGGGTTCGACAGGTCGTCGGGGTGCTCGCCGCATCCGGATGAAACCCGATCAGGGCCTGCAGATTGTTGAGACGAACGGCGGTCAGCTCGTCGGAGGCGAGCGCGTTGGCGGCGAGCTGTTCGGGCACGGGTCGGTCGAGGATCAGGGCGTCGGCCATCAGGGTGAGCTCGTCGACGATGTGTTCCAGCCGCGCCGCGTTTTCGACGTGATACTCGGAGTCGTACGAGACGCGGGCGCCGGCCGCGATGACGGTCGTGGTGGACCGTCGGGGGGCCCCGATCACCCGCGCGACCAGGGCCCGCGTCGAGGCGGTCAAGCGGGCGAGGACTTCATCGGCGGGGCCATGAACCCGGACCCGTCGGTCGAACCGAACATCACCCACGAAGAGCTCACCAGGCACCAATCCGCGGTCCCAGGTGCGTGCGCTGCAATGGAAATTGCGGGGGAGATGGGGGACATGCACGACGATCGCGGTGTGCTTGCGCCGCTCGTTGTCGAGCTCGACCGGATAAGCGCCCCAGTGCCCGATGATCCGGTCACCCTCGAAGAAACTGCCGGGCAGAAAACGCATCCCGAGGCGCCGCGCCGCGACCCTCCACCGAAACCGCACCCAGCTGTCGCGAACCATCACCAGGGCGACGAGTCCCCCGGTCAGGCCCAAGAACAGCGCCACCGGTCCCACAGGTCCCACAGACTGGCAGTGTGCCGGTGGGCCTGGAGCCGTGTCTACCCGGACCATCCCGGCAGTTCACTGAGAACTTTCCATAGCATGATGGACGCGAAGGTCAGTACGAAGCCGACGAACGTCCACCACGACAGGCGCAGCGGTGGGCGAGGGGGTGCGGTGACCGACGGCGCGCTGATGGCCGCCGTGCCATGGACCGACTCCGGACGGGACAGCGAAGGCCGGACGCTCGCCGGCCTCGGTGCGGACGGCTCGGCGGGGCTGACCGCGGCCTGAGGATCGGGTTGAAGCACTTCGAGCTCCGCGGAAAGAGAGGCTTCGGGGCTGACTACGGCCACAGCGAGCGGTGTCGGCGATGCGCTCATGGCGTTGGATGCTGGTTGGGCATCATCGGCCGGGTCGCTCTCGAAGGAGGCCTCGGTCGGCCCTTCCGGAGGATCCGTGGGGTGCTCGCTCGCGGGGCGGCTTTCGAGGACATCAGGCTTGACCCATCCTGGGCTTCGAAAGCTCGCCGCATCCTCGGTCGAGAGCTCCTGCGGTTCGACCGGAGCGTCGCGGACCTGAAGCGCCCGGGTGAACTGGCCGGCCGGGGGAGGACCTGCGTTCCCGAGAGGTGCATCGGGGTTGTCGAGTTCCGACTTCGCCCGCTCGAGCCATTGCTGCACGGCGTCTCGGCCATCGGTGAGATCGTCGGCCGCGAAGTCGACATAGAAGGAGTGATCGAGGGTCGCTTGAAAAGACGGGAGGTCGAGCGCTTCCGGGCGCCGGTCGAGGACCGCTACCACCGACGCGATCAGTTTCGGCGGCAGCCGGGGGTCGGGTCCGCCCTCCGGTCCCGCCTTGTCGAGGGGCCCTGCGTCGCCGGTCAGGAGTTTTTGCAGGATCGCAGCGGCCGCGTAGATGTCGACCTGGTGCGCCGTATCAGGGTCGGATGGCGGACCGCTCCCGTAGCGAAGGTCGATGTAGTCGGTCAGCATCGGATCGGGGGTGCGTCCGGCCGAGAGACCGAAGTCCACTTTCACTTCGCCGGACGCCTCGACCATCACGTGCGCGGGGCTCAGCGCGCCGTGGACGACGCCGAGGGTATGAGCGTGCGAGAGTGCGTCGACGAGCTGGCGCACCACCCACAGCAGGGCCGGTACATCGGGTAAACGTGATACTGCGATGGTGTGAAGCTGCTCGAGGTCGAGGCCTGATGGTGCTTCGAGCAGCTGAACGGCCTCCGCCGGATCGTCGGACAACATGCCGAAGCACTGCACGATGAGGTGGTGCTCGACGTGGAGCGCGCGCGCCGAGGCCTGCTCGAGGTGCCGGCCCAGCACTTCCGGGTCCGGGCGTTCGGAGTGCGGTCGGCGGGCCAGGACGACGGCGGGGAGGTCGGAGCCGTCGACCGGCCGAGCTGTCCATTCTTCGTAAGGACCCAGCACTCGTCGCTTCGTCGTGTACGTCAGGCCTTGGGCCTGCCCGTCGGCTTCGAGCCCCTCGCTCACCGGCGTAGATGAGCCATGGTGGAGGTCGGAAGAAAAGGGCGTTTGGTCGGTCGAAACGCGCAACCTTTTCGATGAGGCCTCCGATAACGAATTGCCATGGCTGCGCCTCCAATTCTTGCCCTCGGCGCGGGGGTCAGTCAGCCTAGAGTCAACGAACCAACGCCCAAGTCGGAATCGCCGGCCAAAGGCGCGAAATCAGGCACTTCGAAGGCGAGCGGGGCGCGACGGGCGTCGACCGACGTGGGCGACGTCACCGAGACCCTCGAGACGCCCTGGCACGCCGCGGAAGAGGCCTACGACCAGAGCGACGCCGGTCGGGCCCGCAAGCAGCGGTGGTCCGGTTTCAAGGGATCGGCCGATGAAGAGACGTTGCCGTTTCGGTTCGGCCCCGGCTTCGCGCCGCCGAAGGGCTTCAAGGCCCCGACCCGCTTCTTTGGCGAACCGGCGATCAACTACTTCATGCGCTTCTCGGCCCTGCTGCACGAGTTCTACCGCAAGCACGGCGAAGAGGTCGGGGTTTCTATGTACGGCCTCAGCCCGGGCGACGAGCCTTCCAGTCTGCTCCGCCGCACCCGATTCCGTCGCCGATTCAATCTGGAAGATCCCTCGATTTAAACGATACTCGTCCCTATTCCCCTCCGGGGAGCGCTTCGTGAGTGGAACGGGGGACAACGACGGACCGGTCGACCGAGAGGTGGTCACCGGCCGGGACCCGGAAGGGTCGCCGTCCATTGAGCCTGCGAAGGCGTCGCCAGACGCCGTTGACGTGGTGATGGTGCCCCGCCCCACTCGCCTGATTCCGAGCTTTCGTCTGCACCGGTTCGGCCCTCGAGACCCGACCTTTCTGCTGGAGGCAGGCCGATGGGTTCGCGCCTTCGCGGGCCCGTCAGGGCCGGTCACGGTGGCGATGACCGCCCTCGACCGCGGTCATCGCTTCAGCGTTCAAGCGTGGGGGGACGATGCGCGCTGGGCCCTAGAGCAGGCCCCGCGATGGCTCGGCGTAGACGATGACGACGCCGACTTCACTCCCGAACACCCGCTGCTGCGCCGGCTGATGCGCGATGGTTGGGGCCTTCGGTTGGCGCCGAGCCCCTCGGTGTTCGACATGTTCGTTCGGCTGGTGCTGCAGCAGCGGGTGGCGTGGCGCGAAGCGGCGGAGTCGTTTCGCAAGCTGACGCTTCGGTTTGGCCAGCCGGCCCCCGGCCCTTATCCGTTGGTGGCGGCGCTCGGAGCCGCCGGGTGGCGGCGAATCTCGCTGGCTGATTTTGCGGCGCACGACGTCGAGGCCAAGCGCGCTCGCACCATTCGGGCGGCGGCGGTCTCCGCGCCTCGATTCGAAGAGCTGCCGAGTATGTCGCCGGCGTCGGCCAACGCGCGGCTGCGGGCCTTCCCGGGCGTCGGTGTGTGGACGGCCCAAGGCGTGTTGGGGTTCGGGCTCGGCGATCCCGACGCGGTTCAAGAGCAGGACTACGATCTTCCTCGGTTGGTCTCGGTGGCCCTTTCGGGCGAGCCCAGAGGCGACGACGAGCGGATGCTGGCCTTGCTCGCCCCGTACGCGGGGCAACGTTTTCGCGTGATCCGGCTGCTGATGGAGTCCGGCATTCGGCCGCCGCGGTTCGGGCCGCGGCGGGGCCGAGGATCGTGGGCGCTCAAGGGCCGGCGGGGGCGATGACCTCGACGTCGAAAGGCTGCTTGCGGGGTCGGTCGCATCCGTCATCGGTGCACACCTGATATCGCAACGTGCCTTTCACGCGGTCTTCGGTACGACCTGCCTTGCGGGCAACGGGGGCGGTGATCGTCGCTTCGCCCTCGACGATCACCGATCGGCCGATCGGGAGGTTTCGCTCGGTGCCCGCGGGATACGAGACGTCGCCTCGATGCTCGAAAGCGCCGTCGGCGTCGAGGGTGAGCTTCAGCGGCTTTCCCGTGGTCTCGCCGACGGTGTACGCGTGAAAGCCGGGCGCGACCCGGACCTCGGCCACGACCGCCTGCTGGTCGGCGTCGAAGCGAACCTCGCTGGCGAACGCCGACCCCCAATCCGGGGCGGCCCCCGGCTCTTCGAGCGGGTCGGCCTGCTGACCAGCGGAAAGACCGGGCATCGCGCGGGTTTCGGAAGACTCCCGGGGCGACTCGGGCGAGGGGCAGGCGGCGAGCATCAGGGCCGCCCCGACCCAGGCGGACCAACGAGTGAGCGACAGCAGGGTTCTGCGGTTCATGAGCGCACTATAGCCCCCGAAGGCCCGGGGTCGGCCCATGGCTCGCATTCAGCGTGAAATCTGTGCGGTACCCGTTGGCCGTCAGCGGCGGCCTAGGTATGGCTTCGGCGATGCGCGAGCAGCCAAGAGGGCTTGTCATACCTGCGTTGACCGCGGTCTTGGCCGTCGTCGGGACCGGTTGCGTCGCGGGCGGACAAGAGCAGCTCGGTCTCGGGAATCCCGATGATGCGGTCCGAAAGGGGCTGCGCTATTGCCTCGAGCGCGCTCAGCGGGCCCTGAAGAACGGTCGAGACATCGAGCTGGCCCAGAGCATCCAAGGGGCCGCCGTCCTCGAGAACCGGTCACCGAGTCAGGTACAGACGATCACCGTCGGGGCGGCCCAACTCGCGAGCGGCGCGTGTGGCCAGGCCCAAGAGACGTTCCGGTCCGCGAACGAGGGCCTGACCGGCCGTGCGGTCAGCAAGGTCGCGCGCACCGCGGTCGCCCTCGCGCACCGTCGGCATGCGGCCGCCCTGCGAACGGAGTACGCGGAGGCGGCCCGCGACGAAGACGTCCTGCGCCAGGCCGACGTCGTGCTGCGGATCCTGGCCATCGAGCCCACCGATCGCGCCGCCCGCAGAGCTCGTCGAAAGCTCCTGAGCAAAGTGCGAAGGGCCCGCTTGTCGGCGGCGCGCCAACAGAAAGCGAAGGGCAAGCTGGGGGTCGCGTACCAACACGTCATGCGATTGTTGGCCTTCAAGGCCGACGACCGCGCCGCGTTGACCGAGCGGGCCGATCTGACCATCGACCACGAAGTCATGGTCGCCGAGGCCTACGCCGGCGCGCGCGTGCGGACCCCCCGGAACCTCGACCCCGACCGCAGCCGGCCGATCGAGGCGTACTTGGCCGAGAGGTTGCGCTGAGCCATGAGCGACGACCGCCCCCAGGGCCGCATTTTGGGCCTCGACCCAGGGACCCGCCGGATCGGGGTCGCGGTCTCCGACGATCTGCAGTGGATGGCCCGGCCGCTCGAAGTCATTCGGAGGGTCGGCAAAGGGCTCGACACCGCCGTGGCTCGGGTCGCGGAGCTCATCGAGGTTCACGAGGTCGTCGAGCTGGTGGTGGGCGTGCCCTACCGTCTCGACGGAAGCCCGAGCGCGTCGACGGAGATGGCGTTGGCGTTCATCGAGGCCCTGAGGCCGGTCGTCGGCGACCGACCGATCGTCGAACGCGACGAGACCCTCACCAGCTGGGAGGCCGAGCAGATCCTCGCGGAACGCGGAGTGACCGGCCGCGACCAAAAGGCCCTGGTCGACGCCTTCGCGGCCGCGGTCATCCTGCAGGAACTCCTCGACGAACGCCGCCGGGCTGACCAAGTCACCCCGGCCCCTTGAACGCCTGCGACTCCGAGCCCGGAAGGTCATGGCGATCATCGTCTAGAGCGCCGATTCGCTTGGATCGCACTATTGTCGCTGGTTCTCACCCCGTCTGCTCGCCGCGCCGCCTT
>CAZFIV010000079.1:0-34312 GCA_964519665.1 uncultured Myxococcales bacterium | reverse complement strand
GGCCCGCCATGCGCCACGTTCGCGTTCGCATCGGTCCGAGCCCCACAGGAGAGCCTCATGTAGGGACCGGTTACATAGCCCTCTTCAACCTCGCTTTCGCGCGCAAGCACGGCGGTCAGTTCGTCCTGCGGATCGAGGATACCGACCAGACTCGCAGTAAGCCCGAATGGGAACGGCAAATCATGGCCGGCCTCAAGTGGCTCGGGCTCGACTGGGATGAGGGCCCCGATGTGGGCGGACCGCACGGCCCGTACCGGCAGAGTGAACGAACGGACATCTATCAGGAGCACGTCCAGCAGTTGGTCGACGCCGGGCACGCGTATCGGTGCTTTACCACCGATGAAGAACTCGCGGAGCTCCGGGCTCGCCAGCTCGCGAATAAGGAGACCCCTCGGTACGACGGTCGGCACCGAGACCTCCCGCCGAAGACGGTCAAAAAGTGGATGACCGAAGGCAAGTCGTACGTGGTCCGGATGAAGGTCCCCCGACCGGGCTCCACGACCGTCAACGACCGCCTCCGCGACCCGATCGAAATCGACCACGAGCAAGTCGACGACCAGGTGCTCCTGAAGTCGGATGGCTTTCCGACCTACCACCTGGCCAACGTCGTGGACGACCACCTGATGGGGATCAGCCACGTGATCCGGGCGGAGGAGTGGATCCCGTCCACGCCGAAACACATCTTGCTGTACGAGATGTTTGGATGGGACCCGCCCGAGTTCATTCACATGCCCCTGCTCCTCAACAGCGACGGTTCGAAGATCTCGAAACGCAAGAGCCCGGTCAGCATCTTGGATTATCAGCAGCGTGGTTATCTGCCCCAGGCGGTGGTCAACTATCTATCGCTGCTGGGCATGACGATGCCCGATGAACGGGAAGTGTTCACCTTCGAGGAATTTCAAGAAGCGCTCGACTGGGATCGCATCAACGTCAAGGGCTCGAAGTTCGACATAGAAAAACTCAACTGGCTCAACGGCAAGTACCTGCGCGAGGTCGAGACCGAAGAGGCCTTCGTGCGCGCCCTGCGAGACATGGTGTTCTCCGAAGAAAAGCTCCGCGCACTGGTCCCGCTGTATCGGGAGCGCATCGATAAGTTCGAGGACTTCGTCCCCAACGCAGTGTTTTTCTTCAGCGGCGACATCGAGCTCGACCCTGAGCTCTTGAAGCCGAAAAAGCAGTCCTTCAAAGACACCAAAGACGTCCTCGAACAGTTCGTCGAGCGCATCGAAACCCAGGTTGACTACACCCCCGAAGCGCTCGAGGAAGCGACCCGGGTCTTCGCCGAGAGCGTGGGGTGGAAGACGAAAGATCTGTTCATGCCCTTGCGCATCGCCCTCACCGGCCGCAAAGCGAGCCCGGGCTTGTTCGAGACGATGTCCGTCATGGGCCGCGCCCTCGCCCGTCGCCGACTCCGACGCGCCGTCGAGGTCTTGAAACAGGCGGCACAGGCGGAACAACGAGCGGCACAAAAAGAAGCAAAAAAGAAGTAGGCCACCATGGTCCGATTCCTGCTGCGACAGTGGCGCGGACGGTCCGACCCGGCCGACAGGAGACGATGATGATGCCCCGAATGACGACGATGGCCCTCGCGGCCGTTTGCCTTGCCGGGTTGATCCCGGCGACCGCCGCCGCCCAACCCCAAGAGGTGGCCCCTGAGGCTCTCCGCGAAGCGGCCATGACGAAGACCGCGACGACCGTCCCCGACGGGTGGAAGGTCACCGCCAAGCTGGGCGGCTCGTTCAACGTCACGGACGCCCGAAACGTGGTCGGCGCCCAGGAAGGAACCGCCATCCAGGTCGGTGTGAACCTCGGCGTCGAGGCGCGCTACAAACATGGTCAGCACACCTGGGAAAACATATTGACGATCCAAGAGGCCCTCCAGCGAACCCCTCCCCCCGACGACGAGACCCCCGCTCCCTTCGTCAAGTCGCTGGACAACCTCGATCTGGTGAGCACCTATATCTACCGGCTCCGTAATCCCGACTGGCTGGGGCCGTTCGGACAGTTCAAGCTGAACACCCAGATCTTCGCCACCGTCACCGAGCCGACGCAAGACTTCCGGGTGCGACGTATCGACATCGACGGCAACGCGTCCGATGACTCCGCGGTGCTCGAGGCGGGCACCGGGATCGACCAGACGGAGCCCTTCGAGCCTCTGTTGCTGCGCCAGACGGCCGGCTTGTTCGGGGAGCCCATCTCCAAAGACGTATTCGGTTTCAACTTCAAGGTCGGTGTCGGCGCCCAGCAGATCGTCGCCCGCGACGGTTTCAACCTGGTCAACGTCGATACATCCGAGGACGTCCCCATCTATGTGCTTCAGCAGATCGAGAGCACGTTCGACTTCGGTGGCGAAGTCTCGCTGGCGACTAAAGGCTATCTCATCAAGGACGTGCTCACCTGGAACGCCGCGGTCGTGACCTTCTTGCCGTTCGTGACCTCGGGCGACGTGGTCAAAGTCGACAGCAACGGCAACGTCGTGACGGACTCCGACGGCAACCCGGAGACCCTCGGCACGATCGACCGCCTCAACCTCGAAATCACCGGCGGGGTGAGCCTCAAGGTCACCAAATACTTCGCCCTGGACTGGAATCTGCTGGTCCGGCGCTTTCCGCAGGTGCGGGATGCGTTCCAGGTGCAGAACGCCTTTCAGCTGACGTTGACCGTGGACCTCATCTGACGCCTGAGCGATCCTCGGCCCATGGCCACCGTCCATCGCCGAGGTCCCGACCTTTTCGTCCACAACGCCGCAGAAATCGCCTATCCGGACGCCGACGGCCCCGGCGTGAACCGGGCCCCGGGTCACGCGCTGTATATCCGCAACCGCCTGATCGAGTGGACCGGCCCCGAGGGCGAGGCCCCCCACGAGGCCCGCGCCGCCCCGAAGTTCGACGCTCATGGGGGGGCGGTGGTGCCCGCCCTGGTCGATGCCCACACCCATACGGTGTTCGGTGGGGATCGGGTCGCCGACTTCAGCCGTCGGGCGGAGGGCCTCGGCTACGCCGAAATCGCCGCCGCCGGAGGCGGCATTCTCACGACCGTCGCGGCAACTCGGGCCGCCGCCTTCGATGACCTGCTCGAGCGAGCGCGGGCCACCCTTCTTCACCGCCTTGAGCTGGGCATTGTGACCACCGAAATCAAGTCCGGCTACGGTCTCGATCCCGACAGCGAGCGCAAGATGCTGGAGGTCGTGCGAGCCCTCCAGCGAGAAGGCTGGGACCTCGAGGCAACGTTGCTGGCCGCCCACGCCGTGCCGACCGACTCTCCCCGTCAAGTCTACCTGCAACAGATCTGCGACGACCTGATCCCCGCCGTCGCGCACGAGGGCCTCGCCCGATTTGTCGACGTGTTCGTCGAACGCGGAGCCTATACGGTCGCCGAGGCCCGTCAGGTATTCGAAGCCGGCATCGCCTACGGCCTGGTCGCGAAGATTCACGCGGACCAGCTGACCGGCGGGGGCGGCGCGGAGCTCGCCGCCGAGGTCGGCGCCGCCTCCGCGGACCACCTCGAGCACGTCAGCGACCGCGGTATCGAGGCCCTCGCCGCGCGCAACGTCGTGGGGGTGCTATTGCCGGGGGCCATGACCTACCTTGGCGACCGCGCTCCAAAGCTCGGGCGGCGACTGGTGGACGGTGGGGTAGAGGTCGCGGTGGCCACCGACTTCAATCCGGGCAGCTCCCCTACCAACAACCTGTCGCTGATGGCCACGCTGGCCGTTACGCTGATGGGGCTCACCGCGGAAGAGAGTCTGCGGGCGGTCACCCGCGGAGGGGCCGCCGCCCTGCGCCGACCCGACGTAGGGCACTTCGACGTCGGGGCGAGAGGGAGACTGCTGGTTCTAGACGCCCCCGACAGCCGAGCGTTGGTCGCGAGCTTCGGGGAGCCGGTCGTCCGGGATGTGGTGTTGACGTGAGTCGGAGGGAGGTCAGCCGAGCCCTTTGGCCCGCTTGAGCTGACCGACGATCCGCTCGTATTCGATGTCCCACTCACCGGTGCCTTCGCGCAGGTTCTTGAGGCGACTTCGCGCCTCGCGGTCGATCTCCTCATCGATGCCGAGATACTTCCGCATCGAGTCGGTGATCTTCTTCCGCATCTCGTGATCTTCCGCGAAGACTTCCTCGATGTTGCGGGAGTGCATGAGGGTCTCGAGCATCTGATTGATGACGTACTCAGCGCCTTCTTCGCCCGTTTTGTGACTACGAGCTTCGGCCAGCCCCTTTTTCACCTGGGCGAACCGCTCGGCCGACAGACCTCGACGGGTCAGCGTGTCTTTGGTCTCCTGGTTGAGCCGATCTTCGGCGTTGCAGTACTCGACCAAGATAGCGGCCACGTCGAGCTCAGCTTCCTCGAGCTTTTGGTCATCGATTTCGACATCGCCTTCGTTCTTGAGCGTGGCGATGATTTCCTTCGACATCTTTGGGATGATCTTACGATAGAGCCGCATGTTGCCTCGTGCTCCGACGGCGGACGCCGTTTGGCACGAAAGGTGCCCTAAGCTCTTCCGTCAATTGAGTCAACCAATTCGTGGGCCTTACCGGGATGTAGAGCCCGATATATGGCCTCTGCGGCCTTTCTCCCGATTCCCGGAACCGCCGCCAGCTGCTCCGGCGAAGCCGCCTGAACCCGCTTCAGACTGCCGAGGTGTTTGAGCAAGGCCTTCTTGCGGGTCGGGCCTACACCCGGGATGTCGTCCAGCGGCGACCTCAACCGGTCTTTGCTGCGCAACTCACGCTGAAACGTTATCGCGAAACGATGCGCTTCATCACGGACGCGGGCGAGGAGCAGAAGCTCGGCTGAGCGCTGCGGCAACACGATCGGATCGCGCAGATCCGGCTTGAAAACCCGCTCGTCAGACCGGATCGGCGCATCCTCGTCGTCCGTCCCTCGCACCCGGCTCTTGGCCAACGAGATCAGGTCGACGTCCTCGATCCCGAGGTCTTTGAACACCGCTTTAGCGACCCCCAGCTGCCCTTTTCCGCCATCGATGACCACCAGATCCGGAAGGTCGTTCTCGACCAATCCGCGCCGAAATCGCCGACTCAAGACCTCGTACATCGAGGCGAAGTCGTCTTGGCCTTCCGTCGACCGCACTTGGTAGCGTCGATACGACTTCTTGTCCGGAGCCCCTCGCTCGAAGACCACCTTGCTTCCGACGATGCGTTGATTCCCAAGGTTGGAGATGTCGTAACACTCGATCCGATGCGGGAGCTTACGCAGCCGCAAGCGCTTTTGCAGCGTCTTGAGAACGTCGTCGAGAGCCCCCGTCTTCTTGCGCTGCTCGTGAAAGCCGTGTTCGGCGTTCGAATGCGCGAGCTCGAGCATGGCCGCTTTAGCGCCACGCTGAGGATTGACCACCCGCACCTTGCTGCCCCGTTTGGCGCTCAGGAGTTCATCGAGCTCGGACCGCGACTCGATCTCGACGGGGATCAGGATCTCGGGCGGCGGTCGTACCCCGGCTCCCACATCGTCATCAGCCGACAACGCGTAGCGCTGCATGATGATCGAGCTCATCATCGCGCCGTCGTTGTCCGGGATCTTCGAGAACAAGCGTGCGCTGATATTCTCGGCCCGACCGCCTCGCACTTCGACCAGCGCCACGCACACCTGGTCGCCTTCTCGGTACAGGCCGAACGCGTCCTGATCGACGAGCTTCGTCAAGGCGACCTGCTGCTTCTCGATCGTCCGCTGAACCGCGCGGAGCTGGTCTCGGTAGTGGGCGGCGACCTCGAACTCCTCACGCCCGGCCGCGGCCAGCATACGGTCTTCGAGGCGGCGCGCCAGCTCGACCCCCTTGCCTTCCAGGAACATCATCACGTCTTCGACGTTCTCTAGGTAGCGGTCTCGATTGATCTCGTAAACACAAGGCGCCGGACAACGGCCGATCTGGTGCTCCAGGCAAGGGCGCTTTCGCTTGTAGAGAACGGAGTCTCGGCAGGTCCTCAGCTGGAAGTGGCGGTTGACGACCCGAAGCGTCTGTCGAGCCGCCGAGGCGGAGTGGTAGGGCCCGAAGTATCTCGCGCCGTCGGTGCCCATATTGCGAACGACCTGTACCCAAGGGTACTCGTGCGAGGGGTCGACCCGAAAGCAGAGGTACTGCTTGTCGTCCCGCCAGATGACGTTGAATCGCGGCTCGTGCCGGCGGATCATCTCGCGCTCGAGAATGAGAGCTTCCTTTTCGGTGCGAGTGACGACCGTCTCGATGTCGTTCAGCAGACCGGCGAGAAGCCCGATAAAGGCGCGATAGTCGGAGGTGCCCTCCTGAAAGTACGACGAGACTCGGGAGCGAAGGCTCTTCGCCTTACCCACGTAGATCACGACGCCATGGTCGTCCTTCATCAGATACACGCCCGGTAGCGTCGGGAGCGTCTTGGCCCGCTCCAGCCATCGTGCGCGCTGGCTTCGACTCGCCATGACAGCCCCTACGGACGCCGCCGCCGGGCGCCCCCGCTTCGACCACGGCTACGTTTGGCCCGCACCGGCGCGGGTCGCGGCTTCGGGGGCTCTCCAATACCCAGATGGGCCGCCTCGATGGACCGGATCTGGTCGCGCAGCTCGGCCGCGCTTTCGAAGTCGAGGCCCTTCGCAGCCTCCAGCATCTTCTTGCGGAGCTTTTCGACGACTTTGGGGATATCTTTGTCGGCCACCGGCTGGCCGTCGAATTCGAGCTTGGCGATCGGGTCTCGATCGTCGGTCGCGATCTCCGACTTGAAGCCGGCGATCTCCCGGAGGTCTCGGATCCGTTTCTTGACCGTCTTGGGGGTGATCCCGTGGGCTTCGTTGTACGCGATCTGCTTGGCCCGTCGACGCTCCGTCTCTTCGATGGCCACCTTCATCGACGCGGTCACCGTATCCGCGAACATGATCACCTTGCCCCGCTCGTTTCGGGCAGCCCGCCCGATCGTTTGGATGAGTGAACGTTCGGCGCGCAGGAAGCCTTCTTTGTCGGCGTCGAGAATCGCCACCAACGATACTTCAGGCAGATCCAAGCCTTCCCGCAACAGGTTGATACCGACCAACACGTCGAACGCTCCCTGGCGAAGCTCACGCAGGATGTCAGAACGCTCCAGCGTATCGATGTCGGAATGAAGGTAACGAACGCGGATCCCCAAGCCCTGGTAGTACTCGGTGAGGTCTTCGGCCATGCGTTTGGTCAGTGTCGTCACCAAGACGCGTTCGTCGCGCTCGACCCGCACCCGGATTTCTTCGAGGAGCTCGTCGACCTGGTGCCCGGCCGGGCGCACTTCGATCTCGGGATCGAGCAATCCGGTGGGACGAATGATCTGCTCGACCACCACGCCTTGCGTCCTTTCCAGCTCGTAGTCGGCCGGCGTGGCGCTGACGTAGATCGCTTGGGTGACGTGACCTTCGAACTCGTCGAACTTGAGCGGTCGATTGTCCACCGCCGACGGCAGCCGAAACCCGAAGTCGACCAGGATCTCTTTGCGAGCCCGGTCCCCTCGAAACATCGACCCCACCTGAGGGATCGTCTGGTGGGACTCGTCGATGACCACCAAGAACCCCTTGGGAAAGTAGTCGAGCAGAGTCGGTGGGGGCTCGCCGGGGGCGCGGCCGGACAGGTGCCGCGAGTAGTTCTCGATACCCTTGACCATGCCCACGGTCTGCAGCATCTCGAGGTCGTAGACCGTGCGCTGCTCGAGCCGCTGCGCCTCGACGAGCTTGTTCTGCTGCGTCAACTCGTCCAGCCGCTCTTTCAGCTCGGCCTCGATGCTCCGGATCGCCTTTTCGCGCCGCTCTTCGGTGGTGACGTAGTGCGATGCGGGAAACATCCGTATCTTTTCGAGCGAACGCAACACTTGGCCTCGCAGCGGGTCGACCTCCCGGATGGCTTCGAGCTCGTCGCCGAACCATTCCAGCCGCAGGGCTAGCTCTTCTTCGTAGGCCGGAAAGACCTCTACCACGTCCCCTCGAACCCGGAATCGAGCCCGCGCGAAGTCGATGTCGTTGCGCTCGTACTGCAGCTCGACCAGACGCTTGAGCACCTCATCCCGTTCGATCTCCTGCCCCGGGGAGAGGTCCAACACCATCCCCTGGTAGACTTCGGACGCGCCGATACCGTAGATGCAGCTGACCGACGCCACCACCAGCACGTCGTTCCGCTCGAGCAGCGACCGGGTCGCGGAGTGCCGCATGCGGTCGATCTCGTCGTTGATGAGCGAGTCTTTCTCGATGTACGTGTCGGTGCTCGGGACGTACGCTTCGGGCTGATAGTAGTCGTAATAACTTACGAAGTACTCGACCGCATTGTTGGGAAAGAGCTCTTTGAACTCCGCGTACAGCTGCGCGCCCAGGGTCTTGTTGTGCGCCAGCACGAGGGTCGGTCGGTCCACCTGCGATACGACGTTCGCGATCGTGAAGGTCTTGCCGGTTCCGGTCGCGCCGAGCAGCAGCTGATGCTTGTCGCCCCGTTGGAGACCAGTGACCAGCTCTTCGATCGCGGCGGGTTGGTCACCCATCGGCGACATGTCGGTCTTCAGTTGAAAGCTCATGGGCGGTCGCGACGGATCGTAAGCAAGCCATCGACGCGCCGAGCTGTCGAGACCTGGATGCGCCAATGCTGGCGAAGGGGCGAAGAAAAGCCCCGGTCATGGCCACCCAACCGGAGCTTCAGAACTCGTAGGAAACCGTGAACCGGATCGGGGCCGCAGCGATGATGTTCTGACCGGCGAACGCGGTGTCGAAGCCGACCGCGGCGCCGAGACCTTGCCAAACCCGCCCGTACAGCTCGAAACTGAGGGATGTAAATGAGACCCCGTCACCGAGGCCGGCCGCGCCGCCTTCGCTGTCGTTGCTGAAGGCTTCGACGCCCCGCAAGCGAACCGTGAACCAGAACCGATCGAGAAAGGTGACCGGCACCTGCGTCCCCAGCTCCAGCTGATAGCTGATCGAGTCGGAGAACCCTTGCGTTCGTGCCCAATAGCCCACCCGGCCGGTCACATAGTGACGCAAGGGCCAGGTCTCGCCGCCGAAGTTGTGCCCTAGGACCAGGGTCGGGGTGAAGTCGACCTCCCCGTCGCCGGTCGGCAACGACCGTGCGTTGCGCTGAGCTTCGTCGTCCGCGTCGGCCCCGGCCGACGGCGAGTCATCGCCGGTCGGGACCCCTACGACGAGCCCCACCGTGATCCGAAACGGCGATTCGACCAACCCGGACCACAGGCCGACCTGCAGGTCGCCCAATCCTTCGGTCGCCCCGACATCTTCGAGTTCATTGCGGCGAAACAACTCCGAGCTAAGACTGAGGGTTAGCCAACGGTCGAGGAGTCCGAACTCTCCGTACACGCCGACGATCGTCTGGGTGTAGTTATTGATTTCTACTGTGTCGCCGGTCCGAGTGTAGAGCTGGTCGCCCGAAAGGGTCGACACGCTCGCGTTGACGTATCCCGTGCCTTGGTCACGGGTCCATGCTTGTGCGCTCGCCGTGGCCGGCGCGGTCAGAGTGGCGGCGGTCAGCGCGCCAGCGATAGTCCATTTCAAAGTGCTCATCACTGTACCACCAGCTCCGCCCGAGCGACCTCGACGCTAAAGGGATCGCAATAAACCCAGACGTATAATCGATCTTCCGCCCCCGCAGGCACCTCATACACTTGCGACCCTCGTTCGCTCCTGAGGGTCCCGAGCGGCACGTCTCCGGCGTTGGGGTCGACGCCTCCCCGTCCGATGGTGGGTCGCGCGGTAATGACCACGAGGGGCCCCGGGACTCGGCTCACCGAAAAGTCGTCGCTGAACCGAAGCTCGGTGACACCGTCGGGCCGAAGCACGTAGGACGCCTGACCGGCCGCCCTATAATTGGACCGGCCGCCCCATGAGCCTACCGCGGTCAGGGTGTCATCGGTCGACACCGGCGCACCCGCGCTGTTGAACGCTCCGCCGTCGACGAATCCGGCGTCCGGCGAACTGCCGGCGGCCCCCAGGGGATCCGAGCCGCCGTCGAGACGGATCACGATCGGGTCGTCTCTTTGGGCTCTCGCGATAGCGGCTGGATCTCGAAGATCGATGAAGTTGGCGTCGCACCCCGCCGAGACGGCCGCGAGGCCGACCAGACTGGCGAGCACGCCCATCGGCACCCCGGGCGGGGTGCGCGATAGAAAATACCGTTGAGTTTTCACGACGTCGGATACGCCGCGGCGAACAGGTCGTTACGATGCCGCCAATAATCCGAATAGGACGTTGCGAAAACCGGAACAGACCCGGGAGCTCGTGAGCCGCTTGCTCAGTTTTCGGGGTAGGACGTCCAGCCCTCGGTCCAGTCTTCACCCGCACCGGCTCGGATAGCCCCGAGGAAGCGCGCGTTCTGGTCGAACTGCTCGAATGCGGGGGGCGTCTGGGCGACCGTCGAGGTCATCGCGACCGACGCCGCGATAGGTTGAAAGCCGGGATTCGTCAGGTTGTAAGGGTCCGCGAGGAAGGGATCCTGATTGAAAACGATGGCGCGACCGGGGTCCCGGAGCCACGCGTCTTCGTCGAACCCGTTGTCGTAGAACTCGCTCGAGGGGTCCAGGGCGTCCGGCCCTTCGACCGTCGCCCATTGCGTTCCGGGCTGGTTCATCGGGCCGCGGGGCCCGATGTCAAAGAACAAGGCTCCCTCGAGCTCGAGACTGCCGCCGCCCGTGCATCCGATCAGAGCCTCGGCGCAGCTGCTGGTCGCCGAGGTCCGCAAGTCGAGGCCCGAGCCCGGCTGACCCATGACGATGATGTTGCCGATGTCCGCGGTGGTACCCCAGCGAAGCAGCATGCCCCGGCCTCGGGGCCCCGCCGACGAGCGCGCGCCGACCATCGTGACGTTGTAGATCGTGGGGTTCGAACGCGGCTGCGCATCGATGTCTTCCTCGAGGTTGTCCGCTTCGAATCCGTTGTCGCCGGCCGCGTCCTGCTGGATGACCAGGAACTGGACCGGTCCGGTCCAGCCTTCGTCCCAGTCGAGGGAGTCGTCCTGGGCCCGCGAGATCACGATGTTGTTCATCGGAGCGTTGCCGCCGAAAAACTCGATGCCGTCGTCCTCACCGAGGTGGACTTGAATGAACTGCAAGGTCGTATCCCGGCCACAACCGCCCAGGGTCAGACCGTTCAGCTCGTTGTTGAGGAAGGCTTCGAAACCAGCAAACTCGATCCGGACGTATCGCAGCAGGCCGCAGCTGTGGTTCCCGTCGGTCCCCCCGTAGACCCCTCGATTCTGAGGATCGTCCTGCAGGCCTTCGAGGATCTCTTCGTTCCCCGGCACATTGAGCGGAGCCGAGCCGAGCAATGCCACCCCTCCCCAGTCCCCCGGCATGCGCATGCCGACCGGCTGCGAGCTGGTAAACACGATCGGGTCGGTCACGGTGCCGTCCGCGAAGATGCGTGCGGTGCGGGTGATGACCAGCGCCGAGCCGGGCTGGCCCAGGACGGTCGTTCCCGCCTCGATGGTGAGCACCGCGTTCTCGACGAAGACGTTGTTTTCAAGGACGTAGTCGCATCGCGAGGTCCAGGTCGTATTCTGGGTAACGTCTTGGTTGACGAAGACCTGTCCCTTCACGCCAGGCGTAGAGGAAGGGCAAGGATCAACGTCGTTATTATTGTTGCCGTTGTTGTTGGACTGCCGAGGCACGCAAGCGCCCGCAATGCACTGGTCGTTGGTCCCGCTGCAGTCAGCGGCCGTGTCACACTCGTCGTCGACGAGCAGGACGGAGCAGCCGGCGGCCAACGCCACAACAAAAACACCCCATAAAGATCGTGCGCTCATGATTCTCCTGGTCACCCCCTCGCGGGCCCCACCTCTTTGCCGCGGTGGGACACGCAAGTCACGCGTCGAGGGTCCTGACACGGTCTTGTTGCACAGCACACCGGTCGTCGGCCAGCCCAGACCCGAGACACGGCGCTCCGTGAACGCCGGGCACACGGAGCGCCGCGAACGATATTCGTCTTAAGGGTCGATGGCGCGGCGTTGATGCCGCACTCGGGTCGACATTCGGGCGGAAGTTCGGGTGGAAGTCCCGGGGAGAAGTGGACTAGGCGTGGAAAATCTGAACGAACTCTTGCTCGACTTCGTCTTCTTCCATGTCGCGGGCGATCGAGAGCTCCTTGACCAGCAACGATTTCGCCGTGTCCAGCATCTTTCGCTCACCGAACGATAGATCTTTATCGTTCTTCAGAAGGTATAGGTCTCGAAGCACCTCCGCGATTTGCTTCGGGTCTCCGGAGTCGATCTTGTCTTTGTACTCACGGTAGCGACGATTCCAGGTCGTGCTTTCGACGGAGATCTCTTTTTCTCGGAGAACCTCGAAGACCTCGTCGACCTCCTCCGGGCCCATGATTTCACGCAGACCGTTCGCACCGGTCGGAATCATGACCTTGACCCCGTTATCGAGGATTCGGAGGATGTAGAACGTCTGCTTGTCGCCGCCGACCTCGTAGCTCTCGATTCCCGTGACCTCGGCCACGCCATGAGCCGGGTACACGGCTTTGTCTCCAATTTGGAACGGCAAATTATCCATCCACGCCTCCAGACGCCATTGCCAACCGAGCCGATCAACAGCTCGACAGGCAATACCGCCTTTGGTTAGAGCGTTGTGGGCATATCGCTCTGGAAAATAGACGGCTGGAAACGACCAGCCGCCTCACTGCGGCCCTCACCACCGACGAACGTACCCCCTGCTGTCGTTCACCACGGCTAGGTTCCCGCGCGAGCCTCACCGGGACCATGTATACGACCAGGAGCATTACCAGGAATACAACCGCGCTTACCATCGCGGCTATCATCGCGGCTACGATCGGTATACGACCCCAACAAAGCTTGATGAGGCTAACACGCCGCGTTGACTTTGTAAAGCTTATGGCCGACGCAATCTTGACAGGGTCAACGGGCGTCGGCTAGCGTCGGACTTTTTCCCTTGCGCAGCTAAACCATAGGAATGGTTACGAAAACCAGGGCAACGCCTCAACCAGGACTCCGGCTGCAGCCTCGAGACCTCGACGAAGGTGTTTCCAAAACGAACGCGAAGTTGCTCGAGAATCAAAGAAGGTCGTGCTTACCGCCCGCGCGGAGGGCCTCCACGACTTTCTTCACGTCCTGTGAACGGCCGCGCTTCACGACGAGGACGGCGTCCGGCGTGTCGACGACAATGACGTCTTCGAGCCCCACGACCGCGACCCGGCGGCCTGCATCGGCCTTGATGAAGCTCGTGGTGACGTCGACGAGGGTCGCTTCGCCCAACACGACATTGCCCGCTTCGTCGCTCGGATAGATATCCATCGCCGAGTCCCAAGACCCGACGTCCGACCAGTCGAACCGGCTTGGAATGACCCGAGTCCGCGATGAGCGCTCCATCACCCCGTAGTCGATGCTGACCGATGGGAGGGTCGGATACACCGCCTCGAGGTCACCGTGGTCAACGCAGGCTCGAATGCCGGCCCGAAGGTCTGGCAGGTGCGTCTCGATTTCCGTCAGCATCAAGGCGGCAGGGAAGACGAACATCCCGCTGTTCCACAGATAGTCCCCCGATTCCACGTATCGAACGGCCGTCGCTCGATCCGGCTTCTCTACGAAACGAACGACTCGATGGACCGGCTGGTCGTCGCCACCAGCGGCCTTCTCGCCTCGCTGGATGTACCCGTACCCCGTCTCGGGGCGTTCAGGCACGATGCCGAACAACACGATGTGGTCGGTCGCGGCGGCAAACGCCAGCTCGAGGTACCGGAGAAAAGCGCGAGGATCACCGATATGGTGGTCGGCGGGCAGCACCGCGATCTGGGCGGTCGGCGACCGTCGCGCGATCACTTCGGTCGCCCACGCGATGCAGGCGGCGGTGTTGCGAGCCGCGGGCTCCACGAGCACGTTGTCGGTCGGCAGGTCGGAGAGGATATCGCGCGCGTGCTCCGCGTGGTGCGCGCCGGTCACCACCCAGATCCGCTCCGCCGGGAAGCCTTCGAGCACCCGGTCGGCGGTCGCCCGCAACATGGATTGCTCGCTTCCGATCTTCAGAAACTGCTTGGGAAAGCGGGACCTGCTCGCCGGCCAAAAACGAGTGCCGGAGCCGCCGGCCATGATGACGACGTGTTGCTCGCTCATGACGGGACGCCGCCTTCGACTCGATTTCGTCCGTTGGCCTTGGCTTCGTAGAGCTTCTGATCCGCTTCCGCGATGAATTCCATAATGGTTTTGTGAGTACCCATTTCGCCGATGCCAATCGAAACGGTGACCGGGATCGTGCGCGCCTCATAGAGAAACTCGCTCGTGGAGACCATGCGACAGATTTTCTCGGCGAAGACCCGGGCTTGTTCGCCCGTCCTTTCCGGCATGATCACCGCGAACTCCTCCCCGCCGTACCGGGCGAAGCACTCCTCCTTGCGAATATGGGTCGAGACCAGCTCGGCCAACGTCTTCAACACCGAGTCCCCGGCCAGATGCCCGTTGACGTCGTTGATCCGCTTGAAATGGTCGATGTCGAACAGAAGAAGGGTCAGCGGCCGGCTGTAACGGGCGCATCGGGCCATCTCGCGGTCGAGGAACTCGAGAAAATACCGCTTGTTGTACACCTGCGTGAGACCGTCGATGATGGTGAGTCGATAGATCTCTTCGTGGAACTGAGCCTCGATGTTCCCCCCCTGCAGGAATTTCAAGATGGCACCCCCGACTTTGATCAGGTCGCCATTGATCAACGTGTGATTGTCGTTCAGCTCGTCACCGTTGATGTACGTTCCGTTGGTCGAGCCCACATCCCGCACGAAGCAGCCTTCTTCGGCGCATTCGACGACCGCGTGGTGGCGAGAGACATTGTCCCATTCGAGAATGATGTCGTTGTCGGGCCCACGTCCGATGCGGGTGGTTTCACCATAGTTTAGTCGATATTGCTTACCCAGATCCGGGCCGTAGATCGTCACCAGACAGGAGGCATGCGACGAGATTCGGGAGGGGATCCGGGATATCTCAGAGATCCGGGTCTCCTCTTCTTGCCCCGCAGTGTTTGGGTACTCGACCACCACGCGCATACTATCGGCGATCGAGGTCGATGAGATAGCCCACTTGAAGCCTTCGATTCAGCTCATCCTGCGTAAGGCAGTAAAAATCGGGGCTCTCACCCACGTCCGGCGCAACTTCCTCACGTGCGCAAAAGTACGATCGAGTGGGACGGGGCTGCGGCGCGCGTACTTTGGCGACCGCTATTCGTCGTGGGTCGACGAAGAACCCACCTCCGACGTACCCAAGCCGGTGGCCTCCCTACGCATCTGCTCCAGCTCCGCAAACGGCTGCATGGCGCCTTCGCTGCGAGCGTCGGAAAGCGCCTCGTTCGTGGCTCGAAGACGATGAGAGAGCACCTGCACGAAGCTCCACAAGAGCTTGGAGCTCAGCACCGGCTCGGTGCGCACCAGCTGGTAAAACGCCTTGCGAGACAGGGACATCAAGCGGGTATCGTTTCGAGCGACCACCGTCGCCGAACGGGGTGACCGATCGACGAGCGCCATCTCACCGAAGTGCACCCCGGGCCCGAGGACGGTCAGAGGTCGCCCCCCTTTGGTCACTTCGACTTCGCCCGACAGAATGACGTAGAACTCGTCACCGTCGGACAGCTCTTCGATGACCACCTGCCCCTCATCGAAGGTCTGCTGGTGGGTCTGGTTCAGAACCTTGACCAGCTCCTTGTAGTTGAGGTGTCGGAACAGCGGAATCCGGCGCAGGATATCGATCTTCTCGATCACGTCGGCGGCCGAGGGGTCGCCGGAATCCCCGGGGACCCGGAGCACCACGCAGGTAATATTGTCTTTGCCCCCGCGGGCATTGGCTAATCCGACGAGACGACGCGGAACCTCTTCCCCGTCGTCGCCCAGCAGCACCTGAGCGAGCTCCGCTTCGCTCTCGATGTACCCGTGAAGACCATCGGAGCAGGCCAGGTACGTGTCGCCGGGCAATATATCGAACACCAAGGTGTCGACCTGCACGGTCTCGGTGATGCCCACGGCGCGGGTGATCACGTTCGAGAACGGCGACCGCTTCGCCTCCTCGACCGTGATCGCGCCCTTCTTGATCTGCTCCCAGAGGTACGAGTGATCCTCGGACAGCTGGTGGATCTGACTGGCCCGAGCCAGATAGATGCGCGAATCGCCCACGTGGGCCATGAAGGCCTTGTTCCCGACGAGCAGGAGCATCGATAGGGTCGTGCCCATACCGTGCCGCTTCTTGTCTTTTTGGGCCATGTGGTAGATCGCGCTGCTCGCCACATTGATGGCCAGCTCGACCTCGCGGAGGATCTGAGCGCGCTTTTCGGGAGTGGGCGCTTTGGTGAAGTCTTCGAGCAGCTCTTTCTTCTTGACCAGCTGCTCCTGCACGCACCGAAGACCATAGGCCGACGCGACCTCGCCGGCCGCGTGCCCACCCATGCCGTCGGCAACCGCATAGAGGCCGAGCTGATCGTCGATCAACCAGCCGTCTTCATTGTGTTTTCGTGTTCGGCCGACGTCCGTCAGCGCCCAGGAATCGACACGCATGGATACCGGCCTCTGGGTCGCGAGGCTAACAGTGGGGCGAGCACGGGTCAAATACGACAGTTGTCTACTGGCAACCCAACACGTCCGCAGAGCTACGACAGAAAGCGATCGAAGATCGGCGCGAGCGCTTGGCGTCGTTCGGGCGGAATCTTCGCCGGATCGGTCATCAACCCGTTCTCGGCCGCTTTGCCGCACATGGGGCACACCGACTTTGGCGCCGCTCGCTCGACGTAGGCCTTGAGCAGGGCCTTCGCGCGCTCGACGTTGGCCCTGAGGACCGCGATGATCGCTTCCACGGAGACGTCTTCGTCGGGCGCCCGCCAGCAGTCGTAGTCGGTCGCCAAAGCGATCGTGGCGTAGCAAATCTCGGCTTCGCGGGCCAATTTGGCCTCGGGCATGTTCGTCATGCCCACCACGTGGCAGCCCCACTGGCGATAGAGCTGGGACTCCGCTCGGGTCGAGAACTGCGGCCCCTCGATACAGACATATGTGCCGCCGTCGTGAACCGTCGTCTCCGTGACATCCCGGAGTTCGAGCAGTTTGCTTCGAAGAGGACCGCACACCGGGTCGGCCATCGGGACGTGAACGACCACCCCCTCGCCGTAGAAAGTGGAGGCCCGCTGCCGAGTGCGGTCGACGAATTGATCGACCAAGACGAGGTGGCCAGGCTCGATGTCTTCCCGCAGGGACCCGACCGCGGACACCGAGATCAGGCGGTCGACGCCGAGCTTCTTCATGCCCCAGATGTTGGCGCGGTAGTTGAGCTCGTGGGGGAGTAAGCGGTGATCGGCGCCGTGTCGAGGAAGGAAAACCAATCTTCGACCCGCCAAGGTGCCGGTGATGTAGGCATCCGAGGGCTCACCGTAGGGGGTGTCCAAGCTGACGCGCTCCACCTGCTCGAGCCCTTCCAGCTCGTACAGGCCGCTTCCACCGATGACCCCGATCGCTGCTTCCGTCATACCGGTCATACGTACCGCGGCTACACCGGGGCATCGCCCGGGTCAACGAAGAGACCGATTTGAAGTAGCTTGCCCCCGTGCGAAGCCATGCCCTCGTAGCGAACGCGTCCGTGCTGATCCTGAGCGTGGCCGGGGCTCTGGCCTGCGGCGAATCGGACGGCGTAGACCCCTGCCAACAAGCGCCGACATTCTCGCGAGACGTCCTGCCGATCTCCCTCGCAAAGTGCGCAACCTGTCATGCCCCGGGGGTCGACCGGCAAGGCGCGCCGCTGGATCTCAACTTTCACGACTGGCCCTCCGTCGAGCCGGTCGTCGAGGAGTTCGCGGATGCGCTCACGTCGAGGCGTCAACCGCCCCTCGGGAGCGACCCCGTCACCGACGAGGAGCTCGAGCTGGTGTCGCGATGGCGACGCTGCGGCTTCAGGGAATGACGTTAAGAACCCGTCGGGGAGCCTCGACCTCGGCGCCGAGCATGCCACAGGCGGCGCTGATGTCGTCGCCCCGCGGGGTCCGAACCAATACCGTAAAGCCAGCCTGCCCCACGATCTCCTGGAAGCGGTCGACCCGGTCGGGGTCGGGGGTCGAAAATGGGCTGTAAGGGTGCTCGTTGAACGGGATCAAGTTGACCTTGCACCGGATCCCGCGGACGAGCTTGATCAGCCGCCGCGCGTCCGCGTCCGAGTCGTTGACGCCTTTGAGCATCACGTACTCGAAGGTGATTCGGCGACGCGCGGGCAACGGAAACTTCCGGCAGGCGTCGAGCAGGGTCTCGATGTTCCACCGCTTGTTGATCGGCATGATCCGAGTGCGCACTTCGTCGGTGGTCGCGTTGAGGGAGACGGCGAGGTTGACCGGCACGTCCGCGCCGAGCTGCGGGATCCGGTGCGCCAGGCCCGACGTCGAGACGGTGATGCGCCGAGGCGAAATGTGGTGACCGAGATCGGCGCTCATGGTCTTCAGGGCCGGGATCAGCTGCTTGTAGTTCGCGAGCGGCTCTCCCATCCCCATCATGACGACGTTTCCGATGCGGGGCTCGGCGGCGGTCCGCTCGTCGGTCCGCGCAGCGGCCCGGTCGTCGCGGGGCGCCTGAGCTCGGGGGCGATAGCTCGGCGCGAGGTCGGCCTCGATATCGTCCCAATCGCCGGGCCATACATCGGTGCTTCGATCGGTGCTTCGATCGGTGCTTCGATCGGTGCTTCGATCGTCACTTGGGACGACGGTACGGTCGAAGCGGGGAGCGTGGGGGTTGAGGGCCAGGTCTTCTTTGACCCGGGTGATCTGCTCGACGATCTCGCCGAAATTGAGGTTGCGGAGCAAACCGAGGGATGCGGTCAGGCAGAACTGACAGTCGACAGCGCAACCCACCTGCGAAGAAATGCATAGCGTGTGGCGCCCCGCCGCCGACGCGTCGGGGATGAAGACCGCTTCGACGACGTCTCCCGACGCCGTCTTGAGGGCATACTTGCGCGTGCCGTCGGCGGCTCGCTCGACCTTGCTGATCTCCATCGACGGGAGGATCGCGTGCTCAGCGAGGCGCGCTCGCAGGTCTTTCGATAGGTCGGTCATCTCGTCGAACGACCGGGCACCCCGCTGGTGCACCCACCGAAAGACCTGCTTCGCGCGGTACGAGGGCTGACCGAACGTCCCCAGGAACGCCTCGAGGTCCGGCAGCGTCAGGCACCGAACGTTGACCCGGGAATCCGGCGCCGTCGACTCGGGCCGACGGGGGCGAGGCGTGCTGAGAGGATCGCGGTCGGACATGTCAGTACTGATGAACCTCGGCGGTCCCGAAGAAAAATCCCGTTTCGACCGCTGCGGTCTCGGGCGCGTCGGAGCCGTGAACCGCGTTCTCACCAATATTGGTGCCGTAGGCCTTCCGAATCGTGCCCCCGGCTGCTTTGGCCGGGTCGGTCGCGCCCATGACTTCCCGGTACTTCGCGATCGCGTCTTCACCTTCGAGGATCGAAACGACGACCGGACCGCTGGTCATGAAGTCGACCAGCTCACCGTAAAACGGACGCTCCTTGTGGACCGCGTAGAAAGCTTCGGCCTGACTGCGGGCCATATGGATCATTTTGGTGGCCACGATCTTGAGGCCCGCCTCTTCGATTTTGGCCAGGCAGCCGCCGATGACGCCCTTTCGAACGGCGTCGGGTTTGATGATGCTGAAGGTTCGCTCGATGGCCATGGACGTTGTTTCCTTGTGTGAATAGTTCCGCGACGCCGGTGGAGTCCCACGTCCAGGAAGTTGCATACGACGTGCCCCCGAGCGGCTCGGGGCCGGCACCGTTCGTATCCGTCGGGATCGGCGGCCCGTGGACCGACGACGCCTCGCTCGTGAACCTGGACCGGACGATCGAGCGCTCCGACTCGACCCGCCCGCAGCCTCGCGCGATCAGCTACCGGATTGGGCCTCGGCGACCAAATCGAATCCGGCCTGCAGGGCTTGCATGTGTAGCTCTTCGCCCCCTCGCGGCACATGATCCTTGACCGCGGCCTCGATCGCCGTCCGGGTTACGATGCTCGTCAGACCTACCACGGCCCCCAGAGCCACCACATTGACGAGTTGGGGTCGGCCAAGCTTCTCCGCCGTGGTGCCGAGGGGCAGGCTGACCACTCGTTGATCGCCGTCGGGCGCCTCGAGGTCGGCATCCAGGATGATCGTGCCATCCGGTCGGAGATCTTGGGCGTACCGATCGGCCGCCTCTTGAGTCGTCGCCAGGAGGACATCCAGCTGCGTGGCCTTCGGGTAATCGATGTCCCCGTCGGAGATGATCACTTCGGAGCGGGCCCAGTTGCTGCGAGCCTCGGGACCATAGCTTTGGACGTGGTGGGCATTGAGGTCGTCGTAGATGGCGGCCGCCTCTTGAAGGATCAGGCCAGCCTCGATCATGCCATGGTTTCCCGCGCCGGCGAGTCGCACTTCTTTCCGTTCGGCCAACTTCGTCGCTCCTTGTCCGTCACGCGGCTATGGGCCCAGCCGAGGCGAGTGTCAAACCCAAAAGTCAGCGGACCCCCTTACCGAATCGGCCCCAGTCGATGCCGTCTTCACCCCATGCGAGCCATACGAAAAGGGCCCGTCCCTTGACGAGTTGGTGAGGAACCCCGCCCCACACGCGGCTGTCTTCCGAGTTGTTTCGGTTGTCGCCCATCACAAAGACATATTCGGGCTCGACCCGGCAGTAGTCCGGCTCGTCCTGCCCTTCGAAGCACTTGAGCCCGGCGAGGCGCTCCTGGTCGCGTTCTGGAAAGACGTCGTTTCGGAGCGGCACCTGATATTGAACGTCGTATTCGAACCGGCCTTTCAGGCTCTTTTCGCGAAAGCCGCGGTAGACGAAACCGGGCTCGAAGTCGTCTTCGATCGCCGCCCCGAGGCCTTCGACGGCCTCGACCGGGGCATGGGGCAGCAGCACGTCGTTGACGTATACGCTGTCTCCGTCGACTCGAATCTTGTCCCCGGCGACGGCGACCACTCGCTTGATGTAGTCCTTCGAGGGGTCGCGCGGGTATCGAAAGACGATGACGTGCCCGCGCTCCGGGCTGCCCCACCGGGCGATCCACGAGGCGTTCGAGAGCGGGACCCGGATGCCGTAGATGAATTTGTTGACGAAGATGTGGTCGCCGATCTCGAGGGTTGGAATCATCGAGCCACTCGGGATCTTGAAGGCCTCGAAGGCAAAGAAACGAATGAACAGGGCGACCAGAACCGCGATGCCGATCGACTCGAAATATTCGCGGGCGACGCTGCGGGGGGGGCCCGTGACCTCTTCCGCCAGCTTGTCGAGTTCTTTGACGGCGAGCCGAAGCCGCTTCTTCTGTCCGCTGTCGATCGCCGCGCGGGTCGCCTCGATCGCCGCCTCGACGGTCTCGATCTCGGTGGTCTTCAGCCGCTTGGCTCGCCGCTTCAGCGTCCGCTGAACATCTCTGATCAGCTGCTCGGCCTGATCGACGGCACCCTTATCGAGACTCGAGCTCGTCGTCGGCGCTCGACGCTTTCGTTTTGTCACTCGTCCACCTTGAGAATCGACAGGAACGCCTCTTGGGGTACTTCGACGGCGCCGACCTGCTTCATCCGCTTCTTACCCTCTTTCTGGCGCTCGAGCAGCTTGCGTTTGCGCGAAATGTCCCCGCCGTAGCACTTGGCGGTGACGTCCTTTCGATAGGCTTTGACGGTCTCGCGGGCGATGACCTTCACTCCGATCGCCGCCTGGATGGCGACGTCGAACTGCTGCCGCGGGATGATCTTCCTCAGCTTCGTGGTCAGCGCCTTGCCGCGCTCGTACGAGCGTTCTCGGTGCACGATGATGCTGAGTGCATCGACCTTTTCGCCGTTCAGAAGCACGTCGAGCCGTACGAGGGGCGCGACCCGATAGCCGGCCAGCTCGTAGTCCAGAGAAGCATACCCCCGGCTGACGGTCTTCATCTTGTCAAAAAAGTCGTACACGACCTCCGCGAAGGGCAGTTCATAGCTGAGCATCACGCGGTTGGTCCCGACGTATTCCAGCCCCTGTTGAACGCCCCGGCGGTCTTCGCACAGCTTGATGATCGCGCCCAAGTGATCGTTCGGAGTGTGGATTTTCGCGAGGACGACCGGCTCTTCGAGGTGCTTGTATTCGCCGGCGGCCGGCAGCTTGGCGGGGTTGTCGATCTCGAGCACCTCACCGTCGGGCATGGTCGCGCGATAGATCGTGGTGGGCGAAGTCGTGATCAGCTCCGCACCGAACTCCCGCTCGAGCCGCTCCTGAACGATATTCATGTGCAGCAGGCCCAGGAAACCGCACCGAAAGCCGAATCCCAGCGCCTGCGACGCCTCCGGCTCGAACGAGAAGGCCGCGTCGTTGAGCCGCAGCTTCTCGAGCGCGTCGCGCAGCGCATCGTAGCCAGAGTTCAGGATCGGGAAAAAGCCTGCATAGACCATGGGTTGGATATCGCGGAAACCCGGAACGACTTCGGTCTCGGGGTGTGCCGCGGAAAGGACGGTGTCGCCCACCTTGGCGTGTCGGACTTCCTTGATACTCGCCGCAAAAAAACCCACCTCGCCCGCGGAGAGATGGTTGAGCGAGGTGGGATGGGGGCTGAATACCCCAATCTCCAGCACCTCGAACCGACGCTCCTTGTCCTGAGCGAAGATGATCTCTTCCCGCAATTTGAGGCGCCCCTGGCGAACCCGAACCAGACAAATGACGCCTCGATAAGGATCGAACCAAGAATCGATCAGGAGCGCTTGTAGGGGTTTGTCTCGATCACCCTCGGGCGCGAGGACGCCGTGCACGACGGCCTCGAGCACTTCTTTGATCCCGATTCCGGCCTTGGCGGACGTGAGCACCGCGTGCTCGGCGTCGAGCCCTACGACCTCTTCGATCTCTTCCTTCACCTCATCGGGACGGGCCGACGGAAGGTCGATCTTGTTGATCACAGGAATGATTTCGAGGTCTTGGTCGAGCGCCAGGTAGACGTTGGCCAAAGTCTGGGCTTCGACGCCCTGCGCCGCATCGACCACGAGAATCGCCCCTTCGCACGCCGACAGCGAACGCGAAACCTCGTAGGTGAAATCGACATGCCCAGGGGTGTCGATCAGGTTGAGCTGGTAGACCTCCCCGTCGTCTGCCTTGTAGTACAAGCGCACCGCCTGCGCCTTGATGGTGATGCCTCGCTCGCGCTCGAGGTCCATCTTGTCGAGCCACTGGTCGCTCTTTTCGCGGTCCGAGAGCGCGCCCGTGACCTCGAGGATACGGTCGGCCAAGGTGCTCTTTCCGTGATCGATGTGGGCGATGATGGAGAAATTGCGGATCCGCTCTAGCGGAAACTCATCCCGGCTATTCATGGGTCAATGGGTCCGGCGCGATGGATGCCGCCGAGCGCCTCTCAGCGGTATCAATCGTGCGGCTGGGGGTTGGCAAGTAGGTTCGCGGACGGCTCCAAAGACTCACAGATGCCGACGTCCGGGTCGAGGGGGAATCCGCGGCTGACGGTGTTCCATCTCATAGTCCTTCCGGAGCGGGTGCCCCTTGAACTCCGGGTACATCAGAATCCGGCGAAGATCGGGATGTCCCTCGAAGTCGATCCCGTACAGGTCCCACGCCTCTCGTTCCATCCACAGCGCACTCTTAAAGACCGACACGACGGAAGGCACCTTCGGCGCCTCATCTTCGGCCCCGACCCGGATGCGGAGCCGATGGTTCTTGGACAAGCTATAAAAATGATAAACGACCTCGAACCGGGGTTCCCGCTGACCCAGGTAATCGACCCCGGTCAGGTCCATCAGCATCTCGAAGCTCAGGAAAGGGTCATCTCGAAGGAAACGAGCGACCTCGACCATTCGGTCAGGCCTCATGATGACGGTATCGTCGCCGTGGTCTTGGTGCGTGCCGACCACGTCGTCGGGAAACTGCTCGGTCACGCGCTGGATGATCTTCGACATCGGTTCACTCTCGAATCACGGGCAACAGGTCGCGGCGCTCCTTCTTGACCTTGTCTTGGAGCATCATGATCGAGTCGAGGACCGCTTCGGGGCGCGGCGGACACCCCGGAATGTACACGTCGACCGGAATGATGGTGTCGATGCCCTGCACTGTCGCGTAGTTTCGGTAGAACCCGCCGCTCGACGCGCACACCCCGAAGCTGATGACCCACTTGGGCTCCGCCATCTGCTCGTAGATCGTGCGCAGAATGGGCGCCTGTTTATGACTGATGGTCCCCACCACCATCAGCAAGTCAGCCTGCCGAGGGGAAAATCGCGGCAGCTCGGCGCCAAACCGGGCGTAGTCGTACCGCGGACCGGCGGTGGCCATGTACTCCATTCCGCAACACGCCGTCACGAACGGGTACTGGAAAAACGACCAGCGGCGTCCCCAGTTGACGACGTCTTGAACGGTCTCGTTCTTGTTCAGCAGCCGTCGAAAGAAGCCCTCGGCCGCTTCCTTGGTCGTGGCGACCGCCTCTTGCCCCAACAGATTTTGCTGTTCCGTGCTCATGCGTCGATGCCTCCGCGAGGTCAGTCCCAATCGAGGGCGCCCTTCTTCCAGATGTACACCAGGCCCAGGCCGAGAATGGCCACGAACGAGATCATACTGGCGAAACCAGCCCACGCCAGGTCACGGAAGACCACCGCCCAGGGAAACAGGAACACGGTCTCCATGTCGAACAGGATGAAGAGCAACGCGACGATGTAGAACTTTACCGAGACTCGCTGCTCGAAACGGCTAGGAATGTTGCCGCATTCGAAGGGCTCGGCCTTGATCGGATTGGGCGCTCGGGGGCCCAGCCAGGTGGTCAGTGCGAAAAGCAGGCCCGCAACCGTGGCCGCGGCCACAAACAGGACCAAAATGGAGCTGTAGTCGCTGATGACCACCTCGTCGCTCATGGGCGAGTGGTAGCGGCTCGGCGCCCGTTCATCAAGGCGCATCGACGCTCAGACCCGGTCTCGGCCGTCACCGGGCGAGACCCAGCTCCAACGTCGGCGGGATTTCGGGTAGGTCTGCCACCCCGCGGCGGGCGAAGATGGCGGTTCCCCCTCGGGCAAAGACCAGCTGCCAATCAGGACTTTGATGCAGCTGCCGAGCCACTTGCCCCGGATACTGAAGACCTCGGGGCCACGCATCTTCCCCGACCGATAGAAGCACCCAGTCCGCGGACCGCCAATCCTGCAACCGGTAGATGTACGGGCGGTCGGCCAGGTGCGGTAGGATCCGATTCTGTACCGCGAGCCGGGCATCCCGACCTCGCGCCTCGAGAAATCGAACCGCCTCCGCGTTGTGCTCGCGCTGCCTCGGGGTCGAGAAATACACCATGCGCCACCGATGGTAGTTGGCTGCGTGCTGATAGCCGAACTCGTTGATCAGCGCGCCGGCGACGACGACGTAGACGGCCAGGGCCACCGGCGCTCGCGTCGCGAGCCGGTCGCCCCCCAGCGCGCGAAGCCCGCGCTCGAAACACCATCGCGCACGTGGATAGCCTCGCGCGGCCGCCCAGCCTGCGTACAAGGAAAGGGGAGCTGCGTAATGGTAGCCCATCTGCCACATGGTCCGCTTCGATGACAAGAACCGCTCCGCAAACAAGGGCAGCGCGGCGATGCCGACGTCCGGGGCCAAGATCGACAGCCAGCCCAATCCGCCGAACGTCGTCAGATGACTCCACAACTTGTCGCCGGGCACGAAGAGCGCGCCGAAGGCTTTGAGCGGCTGGGTGATGATGCCGAGGACCGCCTGAAAGACCGTCGGCCCGAAATCCCCGAACGTCTCGTGAGGCTCTGGGGGCTGGGCCCGGGCGATGAGCGCCGGCATGAAGAACCGGTTGACGACAACGAACCAGACCGCCCCCCCGACGATCCAAGCGATACCGTAGCTCAGCGATCGACGACCGGAACGCCGATCTTCGGCCCGAGGGCCTCGCGAGGCCCGCAGGCCACGCCACACGGCCAAGAGGCCGAGCGCCACTAGATAGGCCCCGAGACTCTCTTTGAACAGCGCGAAGACCCCCAACAACACGGTCGCCAGCGGGAAGCGCTCGGTTTCGAAAGCCCACAGGCCCCACGCCAAAAAGCCGAAACCGACCGTGATCTCATGGCTATCGAAATAGGCCGCCGACTGCAGACCAAACGACAGTCCGGTGGCCATCGCCAGCGCCAAGGCCGCCCCGACCGGCGCCCGATGATGGCGAGCGATCAGATACACCGCCGGACCGACGCAGGCCAAGTTGACGGCTTGAATGGCCAGGATCATATATCCGGACGACGACAACCAGATGAGCGGCGCGTACAGGTAGATGCCGATCATGAAGTGATCGCCGAGAAAATCGACCTCTCCGAGCACGGTAGAGGTGGTGTCGAGAAATCGCGACGCTCGGTAAAAGTTGTGCACCATGCAGCCGTGGTCCCAGCTTCCGGATCCGAAGGCCCAATGACGGTGCATCGAAAACAACATGTGTACGGCCGACAAACCGACCCCCAACCCAACGACCGAGGCGCGGTCCGCGTTCCACTTCGACGCCGGGCGGTCGCGGGGCGCCGTCACCCGGATGGGGATCGAAGCGGCCGCCACGAGGACGGCGGCCAGCGCCGCAAGCCCCCAGATACCGACGTGGTGACCCACCGGCGAAACGAAGACCGCGAGCCCCGAAGCGAAAGCGAGGCCGACCAGCACGCTGACCGAACCACCGGTCGCCAGGCCGCGACACCGAATCAGCGCCGCGACCGTGAGCGCCAAGGTCATGGCCCCCGCCCACCAAGCGCCCGGCGGAGTGCCGATGGTATCGAGCGAGGCCACCGACGGCAGGACGTGCCCGAGACCGGACCTTAGGGGTAAAATCGGGGCGATCCAGAGCACCCAGCCGGTCGCGAGAATGACCACCCCCACGCTGGCCAAGGCGGTGCCGACCCATCCTCCGAGGGCGCGAATTTGGGGGCGGGTCGCCACCGGCGGTCGGGTCCCAGAGGGCGGGTCGCGCTCCGACGCCACCTCCGCGGGCGGCGGCGGCTCGCTCACGCTTGCCCCAACCGCAGCGGTCCCGCCCAGCGAGTCTGGCTGGTCATCGAGTGGAAACCCGAGGCCTCCGTCGGCCGGACCGACCGTCGGTCGGCCGCGGTATCAGCGCCGAGAATACAGCCTGCCACAACGGCCGATACGATCCGACGGTCGCCGGTGCTGCGTGATATCTTGGCGTCATGACGGCGCGATGGCTCTGGACCGGCCTTGTTCTCGTGGCCCCAGCCCTGGCCCCGGCGACCGCCGAGGCCGGCAACCCGTGGGAAGACCTCATGGGACCCGGCAAACCACAAATCTGGACCGACCCGCAATCCAGATTCCACCTCGACCTTCCGGTCGGGTGGAAAGCGCTCCCCGATGAGCATCCGACGGTGGTCCGGTTCGGACGACACCACCCCGACTACGGATTGAGCGCCTTGGTCACCGTCGAGGTGCGCAGCGTACCTGATGGCGTGAGCCTGCGGCATTTCGCCGTTCGAGTCGAACAGGAGGTCGAGGCCTCGGCGCCTGGCTACCAGTTGCTCGGCGAAGACAAGATTCGGGTGAGCGGCCGCCGAGCGATCCGCCGGCATTTCCAGTATCGGGATCGTAACAACGCCCAGCGCTACCGCGAGGTCGTCCAAGTCATCACCGTGCTGCCCGAGCGAGCGTTCGTGATCACCCTGGAGACCGGGTACGGCAGCCGGGGGATCTTTTGGGAAGAGTACGAAAAGATGGTCAACGGCTTTCGCGGCCGGACCCCGGCCGAAGACCACCTGCCGATGCCCAAGCAGCGGCGGAGGATCAAGTCGGGGGAGATGATCAATCCGGACGCCGTTCGGTACTGAGCGCGGCATGCTTCTCGCCTGCGACATCGGGAACACGAATTTCACCCTCGGTCTCTATGCAGGTGATCGCCTCACGCACCGGTGGCGCTTGGAAACGGTCGATTCCCGTACGGAGGATGAATACGGGCTGTTGATCCGCCAGTTACTGGAAGCCGCCGGTCTCGCCGCGCGCGACGTTTCCGCCGTGATCATCGCCTCCGTGGTTCCCGTCCTCACGAGCACCGTGGCCGCCATGACCCAGCGCGTTTTTCAGAAGAACCCGCTGGTGGTGGGCCCCGGCCTCAAGACCGGCGTGCCGATACTTTACAATCCCCCCAAAGACGTCGGCGCCGACCGCATCGTCAATGCGATCGCCGCCTACCATCGCTTTCGCTCCGCTTGCATCGTGGTCGACTTCGGAACCGCGACCACCTTCGACTCGATCTCGGAGCGGGGAGAATACGCGGGGGGCGCCATTGTACCGGGCGTACACATCTCCATGGCGGCCCTCTTTCAGTATGCGGCCAAACTTCCGAGGGTCGATATCGAAACGCCCGCCCACGTGGTGGGTCGCAGTACCGTCGAGTCGATTCAGTCCGGCCTCTATTTCGGAACCGCGTCGCTGGTCGAAGGGTTGGTCGGGCGAATGAAGGCCGAGATGAAAGCCGACCCGATTCGGGTAGTGGCCACCGGTGGCCTCGCCCCGATCATCTCTCGCGAAACGAAAATCATTGACGCCGTCGACGAGACCCTGACGCTGGAAGGCTTGCGTCTCGTGCACGCACTAAACTCGTCCGGCTGACGTTGACCGTTCTCGGGCTGTTGGCTAGCGTCAAGCCCCCTCGCGGGAGGTCATGCGATGCAAGTCTTCAACTCCTCGGACATTCGAAACGTCGCCTTCATCGGCCACAAGGCGGCCGGCAAGACATCCCTGGCCGAAGCCGCCTTGAGAACCGCCGGCGTCACCAACCGCCTCGGCAGTACGGCCGAAGGCACGTCGGTGCTCGACTACGAAGACGAAGAACGAAAGCGAGTCATGAGTACCGCGACTTCGATCGCGTCCCTCGAATGGCAGAAGACCAAGATCAACCTATTGGACACCCCGGGAGACACCAACTTCCTGAAGGACAGCCAGCTCGCCCTGCAAGCCGTCGAAGGCGCGGTCTGTGTGATCTCCGCCAAAAGCGGGGTCGAGCCGATGACCGAACGCGTCTACGGGTGGTCGAAAGAGCTCGGCCTGACCCGTGCCTTCTTCATCTCGAAGATGGACGCCGAAAACGCGGACTTCCAGACCGCGCTCGACGACCTGAAAAACAACCTCGAAGCGGGGGCCACGGCCGTTCAGTTTCCGCTGGGCGGCGGGCCCGATTTCAAGGGCATCGTCGACCTTCTGACCCTCAAGGCCTACGCCTTCGAAGACGGCGATGCGGGCACCGCGGCCGAAATCGAGATCCCGGCCGACCTCGCCGATGAGGTCGAGCACGCCCGAAACACCCTGATCGAAGACATCGCGGAGAACGACGAGCTCCTGATGGAGAAGTTCTTCGAGGACGTCTTGACCCCCGAAGACATCGTGTCCGGCCTCGCGAAGTCGATGGCCGCCGGCCTGATCATCCCCGTGCTCTGCGGTAGCGGGACTCAAAACCAGGGGCTGCCGCAGCTGCTCGACATGCTGGTCGCCAGCATTCCGAACCCCGTCGCCCGCCCGCCTCGCTTCGGTTGGATCGGAGAGAGCGTCGAAACGCGGGCGCTGTCTCCGGAAGGTCCGACCACCTGCTTCTGCTTCAAGACCATCGTCGACCAGCACTCCGGACGGATCAACGTCCTTCGCGTCTTTGCCGGCGAAGTCAGCTCGAACACCACGCTTCACAACACCAGCCGAGGCGACGATGGCGAGCGGATCGGGGCTCTTCACGGCCTCCTGGGCAAGACGCTGACGAGCATGGAGCGAGCGCCGACCGGCGATATCTTCGCCGCCCAGAAACTGAAGTCCGTGCACACTGGCGACACCCTGAGTGCCGATTCGTTCCGGCTGCGAACCGTGCAGCCGGCGCCGCCTCTGATCTCTCGGGCCATCGTGGCCGACGACCACGGGGCTGACGACAAGATCGCAGCCGCGCTCCAGCGCTTGGTCGAAGAAGACCCCGGCCTGTCGCTGGATCGCGATCCGGCGACCGGGCAGCTGCTGCTGGCCGGCACCGGTCAGCAGCACATCGAGGTGGCGATCGAAAAGATGCAGCGCAAGTTCGGCGTCGAAGCCGGCCTCGCGTTGCCCCGGATTCCCTACCTCGAGACCTTCACCGCACCGGTCAAAGGGATCGAAGGCAAACACAAGAAGCAGTCGGGCGGCTCCGGCCAGTTCGGCGTCATCTACGTTGACATCGAACCCGCCGAGCGCGGCGAAGGCCTGGTCTTCGAAGACGCGGTGACTGGCGGGTCGGTCCCCCGACAGTTCATTCCCGCCGTCGAAAAGGGCTTTCACAAGGCCATGAGCCGAGGGCTTATAGCGGGTTATCCTGTGGTGGACGTCAAAGTGCGTCTCTACGACGGCAAACATCACCCGGTCGACTCGAAAGAGGTCGCCTTCCAGCTGGCCGCCGCCAAGGCCTTCAAGGCGGCGGCCGAAGCCGCCCGGCCGGTCATCTTGGAGCCGATCATGAACGTCGAGATCACCGTCCCCGAGGAGAACATGGGCGACATCATCGGCGACGTGAGCACCCGCCGCGGCCGGGTCAATGGCTCCGCGCCCTCCGGCCGCTACGTGGTCATCAACGCGCTCATCCCCCTCGCGGAGATCCAAGAGTACGAGGCCACCCTTCGGTCGATGACCCACGGGCGGGGGGCCTTTGTCATGGAGCAATCCCACATGGAGGCCGTGCCCGCCAGCGTCCAGGCCCAGATCGTCAAGGCCTCGGGCTTCGTGGTCAGCGAAGATGACGAGTGACGGCGGCCAGGGTAGCGGTTAGTCTGCCTCGAAAGACCTCGAGGACGGAGTCGGTATGACCGCGAACGAATGCCCCATCGCTCTTCACGAGCTCAGCACCGTCATCCAGAAGAACATCGGACCGAGTGCGCCCGGACCTCTGAAAATGATGACTGCCCGCGGCATGGCGCCGATGCCGCCGGCGGACCTCGTCACCGCGCAATTCGTACTGACGTTCGACGCCGACGAGCGTCTGGCCAAGGTCGCAGCCGACAGCCTCCAACAGATGGAGCTCCCGATCGCGAACGCGGTCCTCAGCGACGCCAAGGTGCGTCCCGAGGTTCTCGGCTACCTCGCCCACATCCTGGCCACGCAAGACGCGTACGCCGAGAGGCTGCTTCTCAACCAGAAGACGCCCACCTACGCGTTCATCGAGGTGGCTCGGGTCTGCTCCGAGCAATTGTGCGAGATCATCGCCAACAACCAGGCTCGGATCCTCGAAGCACCCGAGATCGCGCGCTCGCTCAGCGACAATCCCAACGCCCTGAAGAGCACCATCGACCGGGTCGTCGACTTCCTCGTTCGTAACGGCAAGATCGTCGAAGGGCTCAAGAGCTTCGAAGACGCGCTGCTTCGGCTCAACGGCGAAGAGCGGCTGAAGGCCGCGAGTGCGGTCGAGCTTCCCTCCCACCTGCTCGACGAACAATTCCTCACCGAGGAAGAACGCGCCCATCGCCGGCTGATCGCCGAAGAGGAAGACCTCCCCGACGAAGACGCGGAAGAGCAGCCGCTCGAGATCGTGCTACGGACGATGAACGCCGCTCAAAAGGTCGCCTTGGCCACGAAAGGCAATCGGCAGGCCCGGTCCTTCTTGATGCGAGACACCAATCGTCTGGTGGCCCTGGCGGCGATCACCTCGCCGTGCGTTTCCGAGCAAGAGGTCCTGACCGCGGCCCAGTCGCGGACGGTCCATCAAGATGTCATCGCCCACATCTGCCGCGACAAGAAGAACAACTGGGTGCGGAACTACCAGATCAAATCCGCGCTGGTGAGCAATCCCAAGACCCCGCTTCCCGAAGCGATGAAGCTGGTGCCCCACCTCAACCCTCGCGACCTGAAGGCCTTGGGCAAGTCCAAGAATGTGCCGATGGGCGTCCGAAATCAGGCGCTGAACCTGGACCGCAAATCACGGCGGTGAACACGCGCCGGAGCGGCAACCGGCTCGGTTCGGCCTCGCTAACGGAGCCGACGGCCCTTTCGTCGCCGGGCGGCTACGGGGCGTGGTGAACCTCCGCGATGACGGTGCCCTCTTCCACCCCGTTGTCGTCGTCGGACTCGGTCAATAACCGAAGCGCGATATCGAGCGCCTGCCGGACCTTGGTCTTGGTCTCGCCGTCTCGACGGATCCGTTCGAACGCCCGGGCCGCTTGCTCTTCGGTCTCGACCAGGCTGGCCTTCGTGGCTTCGAGCGCATCTCGAATGCTCTCGCTGGCTTGCCGCTCGATCTCGAGGTCGGCGTCGAGACGGTTCGTCTGGCTCCGGGCCACCTCGAGCTCGCCGCTCAGTTGGCGGACTTCGGCGTCGAGGTTCTGGTTGCTCTCCCTCAGCGCGCCGATCTCGTCCTCGTTCGCCGCCAACAAACGCTCTTTCTCGGTCAGCTCACCCCGCAGCTGATCGATCTGACTCTGCAATTCGGCCTGCTGGGCTTGGATGGCCGCGAAATCGTCGGGCTGGCCCTCGAGCTCGGCGCGGTGGTGGCTCGATTGTTCGAGCTGCTCCTGCAGCTGAACGAGTCGGCTTTCGAACTCCATTTCGCGGTCTCGCTGAGCGAGCAACTCGCGCTCGCGATCCAAGAGCTGACGGTCGCGATCGTGAAGGTCTTTTTTCAACGCCAGGATTTCGCGAGTGGCTTGCGACGGCGAAGCGTTCGAGAAGGTCTGCATGGCCGCGCTCTCATTGGCCACGGCTTCATCGCGCTCCCGCACCGTCTGCGCGTGCGCTTCTCGCTCGGCTTCCAGCTCGATGCGGAGTTGCTCGATTTCTTTGAAGAGCGCTTCCGTTCCGGGCGTCGGGGCGACGCCGATCGTGGTCATCGCCTCATCTTCTTCGTAGCCGTCCGATAGCGCCGGCGAATGCTCGATCGACGGAAGTCCGGAGACCGACAAAGGCGCAGGCAAAGAAGAGACCGGATCCGGCAGCGACGAGACGGGTTCAGGCAGAGATAATTCGGGGCCCGGCGCGGAGGCAGAGTCGTCCGGCGCGTCGTCGGGGGCGTTCTCGGAAACCGGCTCGACTACGACCGAGGCGTCGACCGCGTTGAGGTCGGGCAACTGCTCGAAGTGGAACTGGTCTTCTCCAAAATCATCATCGTCCATCAAGGACGGCGGCGGCTCGGGCTCGGGGTGGGTGCTCGACGCGATGGTGACCTCGCCTGCATCCTCGCCGTGCATGTTGAGGTACGGGGTCAGCACGTCGACCAACGCCTGAGGTTCGAATGGCTTGCGAAGATACTCTTCGGCCCGGTTGCGGAGTTTCTTGTGGTGCTCGAAGGTCTCCTGGGTCGCTTCAGCGCTGGTGATCACCAACGCGACCGACTTCAGGACCGCGTCTTTCTTGAGCTTGGCGCAGATGGAGTAGCCCGACATCCGCGGTAGCTCGACGCACACGACGATCGCGTCGGGGATGTTGATTCGGGCCATGTCGAGGCCCGCGCGTCCGTCTCCGGTGACCTGGACCGACACCCCACGCGAATCGAGGGCGGCTCTTAGCCTTCCCGAGAACTCCTCATCGGCATCGATGATCAGGACCGAACCGGGCATCGTGCTCGCCGACGCTACGCCCTGCCTGAGACCATGTCAAACCGGCTCGACGTCGAGGCTCTCGGTAAGCCGCTCAGCGGGCCATTGACACCAAACGAACCAGCTCTTCTTCGTCGACGTTCGAAACCATTGAATACAGCACGCCTTCTTGGCCCCACGCGACCATGGAATATCCGCGATGCTGTCCGACGAATACCTGGCGACCATCGACCGAGCGGGCCCGGAAGTCTTGCATGTTCGTGACGCGCCGCCCACAGGGGATGGCGAACAGCGAGATTCTTGCCCCCCGCTGGTCGTACATGAGAAACGCGGCCTCTCGGTTTGACAATCGGTCAAGCCGAACCCCGACCAGGCGAACCTGACTCCGCGCGTGTTCGAACTGCGGGACTCGAACTTCATGCTTCAGGTGCTGGGTGAGGAAATCGAGGATCGGGTCCGCGCTGCCCAATGCCCGAACGTCGGGCGGCGGATTCATCACGTGGTGGCCGACCGCTTCCTCGGGGTCGAGAAGACCGTCCCGATTGAAGGTCCAGGACAGGATCCCGAGCAGCATGACCACCGCGGCCACCGACATCCATCCGCGCCACTCCCAACGACTCCACCGGTCATCGGTCTCGGCCGTTAGGCGCGCGCACACCCGATTGCGAAGGGCGGTCGGGGCCGGCATGCTCTCGCACGAATCTCGTAAGTGGTCTCGGACCTGGGCCTGGAACCAGCTTCGGCGCTCGAACGCTCGTCGGCTCTCCGGCGAAGCGGCCAATGCGGCTCGGAGCCGAGCCTCTTCTTCGGGGTCGAGCTCACCGTCCAAGCTCAGGTCGGCTAGTCTTTCGACTTCCCGTGCGTCCATCGT
>CAZFIV010000078.1:0-34534 GCA_964519665.1 uncultured Myxococcales bacterium | reverse complement strand
CCGTTCCCGAGGCCTACTCGGGAGAAGAAGCGGTGCCTCTGCTGTTCGACCTGCATCAGCTCAATGGTACGGCGCAGGAGCAGTTGCGCGACAGCCAGCTGAACGTCGTCGCAGAGCGCGAGGGCTTCATCTTGGTCAATCCGCAGGCGATCGGCGGAGTCTGGACCGTGACCGGATTCCCGGTGAGCAATGGAGCGGATGACTTCGGTTTCATCACCGCGCTGATCGATGAGCTGTCCAACGCCTACAACATCGACCCGGCGCGCATCTACGCCACAGGCATGTCCCAGGGCGGGTTCCTGGCGTTCGACCTCGCGTGCAGCTTCAGCACGACCTTTGCGGCGATCGCCCCCGTATCCGGAGTGATGGCTCCCCCGCTGACCGAATCATGCTTGCCGATGCGCCCAGTGCCCGTTCTGCAGACGCACGGCACAGCGGATGATCAAATCGACTACGCTGCGGCGGAGTCTGCGATTCAGTGGTGGGTCAACTTCAACGGCGCCAGCATCACTCCGGAGATCGATACCCTGCCGGATCCCTTCCCGGACAACGGGACTACCGTCGAGCGCTATGTCTACGCGAACAGCCAAACCGGGATTCACGTGGAGCACCTCCGGATCAACGGCGGTGGGCACGTGTGGCCCGGCTCGGAGGGCAACAGCGACATCGACATGGCCGAAGAGGTCTGGAGCTTTTTGAGTCGCTACGACCTGAACGGACCGGTCGCCCGTTGAGCCAGCCGTTCCGGACGGCACCAAGGAATTCTCGGGGCAAGACGAGTAAAACGGAACGCATCGACCAGCGGATCACGGGGCCACCGTTCTTGGGGCCCAACCCTGGTCTATCTCGTTCTCGTCGTGGTCCACTACTCGATCGAACGTTACGCAGCCCTCCTGTAGAACTTCCATAGGCCGACCAGCCGTTCATCGCCGACGACTGGATCGTCATTGGCCCGCTCCGTGCCAGCGCTTCTCTTCGATTCGGCGGTGCATTCGCACACTCGATCCTCTTCTCATCAACATGGGCTCGTCTGACGAGAAGCGTTGGACGCCGAGTTCACGTCACTGCGACCCCGCCGGGTGTTGCTGTGGTCGAAGCACCTCTCATGCGCCGATTGGTACCGTTCATACGGCCGGCCATACCCGTCTCGATCGCCCGCTGCTACCCATCAACCAAGGACGACGAGGGTGCGGCGCCACTGAATGCGCACCCGTGATCTAGAGACAGGTGAAGAACATGATGCGTTTGACTTGGTTTACGACGGGTTTTCTTCTGCTCGGTGTCATCGGCTGTGGCTCGAGCGACGACGACATGGACTCGGTTGAGACGGCCCCCGTCGGGGAGGCAGAGCCTGCCGACAGCGGCGGCGAGCCCGACGGTCCTTTTCAGGAGCTCTTCGCGCAGGGGATCGATCGATACCTCGGCATGTTTACCCCGACGGCAGCGAATGCGCTCGGTGGCGGCGTGACGAACTACACCTTCGACGGAAGCGAGGGCGGGCCCCTCTGCTTCACGGGCGAGTCCTTCAACATGACCACCCGTGACGGTAGCCGAAGCGACCTCATGATCTTCCTTCAAGGAGGCGGTGTTTGTAGCCCAACCGGGTGTGACGCGGTCGAGACGACGTCGGGTATCCCGCCGCTTGGAATTCTCAACCCGGCAACGCCCGGCAATCCGACAGCCACCTACAACGTCGGGTACCTGCCCTATTGCGACGGTTCCCTATTCACTGGCGACTCGACTGCCGACAGCGATGGCGATGGCTCCGATGACCGATTCTTCCGCGGTCTGAAGAACCTCTCGGCGTCTTTGGACGTGATCGTTGATGCCTATCCAGCTCCGAGCCGAATTCTACTCATTGGCAATAGCGCGGGCGGCGCCGGCACGCACTTCGCGTTGCCGTTGGTGAGGAAGCTCTACCCCGGCACCCCCATCTATCTGGTGAACGACTCTGGCCCGGGCTTCCTCAACCCGGGCTCGCAAGAGAGCCTGAACGCGTACTGGAACTCGACAGCGTTCTTTCCGGAGAGTTGCGAGACCTGCATTGGCGACGATGGAAACCTGACCGACTACTACAAGTACCAGCTGTCAGAGGACCCCGACTTGCGGATGGGATTCGTGGGCTCCAAACAAGACGAAGTCATCGTTGCGAGCTTGATGGTCGACGGTCTCGTCTTTGAAGAGGAGATGCTCGGAGAGGTCGCCGAGCTCAACGTGGAGTACCCGGACCGCTACCGCAGCTTGATCGCCGATGGCGATGAGCATACGTTCGTTCTGAGGCAATTCAGCTACGCGATTGCGGGCACGACGGTGCGGCAGTGGATCACCGACATGTTGGACGGCAGCGATAACTGGGTGTCTCTCAGTGACTGAGCTAGCGCGCGGGCGGCTGCAGTTGATCGTCTTCCTGATCATCTGGCCAGGGATCAACCTGCTGCTGGTCTCGACGATCCTGCACGATTTCGGGTTCCTGCGTCTAGAAACACTCGGTACCGCTGCCCTGCGGTTGTGGCTCGTTTCGGTCCCGTCGCTCGTGGCGATCCGCCTGATGGAGCGCCGGTTCCCATCGGTGCTCCATCAGGACAACTTCCTTCGCTACGGGCTGCTCCACATCGTCGTCATCGTCGCGGTCGGTGCGCTAACCGCAGGCTTGGTAGAACTTCCTCCGGAGATTCCTCGCCCGACCAACCTGATCGTTCCCCGCGTCGTAGTGACGCTCGAGATTGTCCTCTACCTATCGGTGCTCCGAATTCTCAGACTGCAAGAACGATCCTACGAGGCAGCGGCCAGGGCTCGTGAAGCAGAACTGAATGTCCTACGCTCGCAAAGCAATCCCCATTTCCTGTTCAATACCCTTAATCTGATCACCGCAGAGATCGCCAGTGACCCACAAAATGCCCGGGAGATCGTATTCGACCTTTCGGATCTGCTGCGGAGCAATATCAAGATGGCGCAGCAGAGCCTCACCACACTGGCCGAGGAAATGAACTTAGTCTCTCTTTACTTGAAGCTGCAGCAACAACGCTTCAAGAACCGCCTCACCTTCGACATTGCGCTCGCCCCGGAGACAAGCAGGGTTCGCGTCCCGTCGCTGCTGCTCCAGCCGGTTGTCGAAAACACGATCAAGTGGGCGGTCACTCCGTACGCCTCCGAAGCGCACATACACATCGAAACCAAGCTCGAGGCTCAAAGACTCTCGATCGTCTTCAGGGACACGGGCCCCCCCTTTGATGAGACGCAGATTACCGAAGGAAACGGTCTGCGAATTTTGCGCAAGACGCTAGAGCTGCACTATCCGCAGGACTTCGAGATGTGCCTGCGATCTACTCCTGAGGGTGGCCTATTCTCCCTCTGTCTACCGGTGAAGTCGTAGCAATGAATGAACGACGAAAACGTGTGATCATCGTCGATGACGAACCTGCTGCCGTCGACAACCTCCGCACGGTTCTCGACTCCTTCGACGAGCTCGAGATCATCGCGGAGGTCGGCGACGGCAAGGCGGCCATCGAAGAGATCATCCAGCGACAACCGGATATCGTCTTCCTCGACATTGAGATGCCGGAGCTCAATGGCTTTGAAGTCGCAGCCTCGACCTCGCATCTGAGCTACCAGTTGGTATTCGTCACGGCATATGATCAATACGCATTGGACGCCTTCGGCACGAACGCGATCGACTACTTGCTCAAGCCGGTCCGACCATCCCTCCTCGAAAAGTGCATTCGCAAGATGCTCTACCAGGAAGGCCTCGTCCTCGAGGCGCTCGAGAAGCAGAAGTCACCGGACGATAGCCTCGTTCTATCGGATGGTAGCGCAACCCGCATGCTCAAGCCTTCGCACATCTGCTACATCGAAGGCATCGGCCGCTACCGCCGCATCCATCTCAACGCCGCGGGCGCCGAGCTTCATCGCATGCCGACCATTGTGTCCGACACGACACTGGATGACTTTGAGCTCAAGCTGTCCGGCGAGAAGTTCCCGAGGCTGCATCGCAGCTACATCGTGAACCTGGCGCACATCGTTGAGCTGTCCACAGAATCGAGACGCCATTTCGTGCAGCTGGCGGATCCTACTATCAAGGTACCGGTCTCCCGCTCCAACGTGGCGAAGCTCAAGGCGCTGCTCTTGTAGAGCCAGAAGAGCCGGTCGGCTACCGAAACTCGTCAGCGCGTCAGCTCCATCGAGCCACCACAGGAGAACGTGCGGGTCGAGCAGCACCTGCACACGTCAATCGGGCTTGACTCCAGGAGAGCAGACAGCTGGGCCTTCGCCTCGGTCACCTTGAGGACTCTTGCATAGGAGCCGGAAATCCAGGCTGGTCGATCCCCGTGCTCTGGAAGCTCGGGAATATCAAGTCTTCTCGGGGTCTTGCAGACCGGCTTGACCGCGCTCGCATCAGGGCTGAAGCACCGAATCATCACCCCCGATAGGACTGCTGGTCGTTCCTCTGGACCACCCCATAGGAGAAGACATGCGTATCCAGATCGAAGTGGCTTTCGCGTCTTTCCTCTCGCAACGTGATCGTGACGTGCGGCGGTCTGCGCATGGCCCCTTGTTTCTCTCCTTCTCGTAATTCGGTAGGCTATGGACAAGGCAAGGGTGGTTCGAGTGTCGAAGGATGATGGCAAGCCGGCGCTGGGCGGAGCCGACACGGTTTCACGGGTCATGGAGCCCGAGCGCCTAGGCCACGCCGCGGGGCTCAGGCCCGGCGACCTCGTTCACCCCTACAAGATTCTCGAGGAGCTCGGGGAGGGAGGATTCGCGTTCGTTTATCTGGCCGAACAAAGCACGCCGGTTCGTCGTCGGGTCGCCCTCAAGGTCTTGAAGCAGGGTGTGGACTCCAAGGAGGTCGTCGCCCGTTTCGAAGCCGAGCGGCAGGCCTTGGCGCTGATGGACCACCGCAACGTCGCCAGGGTCTTGGACGCAGGAACAACGGAGAAAGGTCGCCTCTACTTCGCCATGGAGTACGTCGCCGGTGCGCCCATTACAGAGTATTGCGACCGCAACAAGCTCACGCTCAGAGAGCGGCTCGAAGTCTTCTCGACGGTCTGCGACGCCATCCAGCACGCTCACCAGAACGCCATCATCCATCGCGACATCAAGCCCTCCAATGTGCTCGTGGCCGAACAGGACGGTGCCCCCGTGGCCAAAGTCATCGATTTTGGGGTGGCCAAAGCCATCGCGCATCGCCTGACCAGCAAGACCATTCATACCGTCTCGGGGCAGCTGATTGGCACACCGGCGTACATGAGCCCCGAGCAAGCCGAGATGTCGAATGAGCGTATCGACACCCGCACCGATATCTACTCCCTCGGGATGTTGCTTTATGAGCTCCTCGCCGGTTGCTTGCCCTTCGACGTCGAGGTGCTGAAGGCATGGAGCGTCTTCGAGATCCAGAGCTACCTTCGAAGCGTCGAGCTCCCAAAGCCCAGCGACCGAATCTTGCGGTTGGGCGAGAGTGCACGGGGCATCGCCGAGAAGCGACGGACGGACCCAAAGGCGCTCTTTCGAGCGCTTCGCGGCGACCTGGACTGGGTCGTCCTGAAGACGCTCGAGAAGGAGCGCTCCCGTCGGTACGACACTCCGCGCGCTCTGGCCGAAGATCTGCAGCGGCACCTCAACAACGAGCCGGTAAAGGCCAGCCCACCCTCCTGGGCGTATTGGACCAGGAAGTTCGTCCGTCGTCACACCGTGGGCGTCGTGGCCGCTTCGATCACTGCGGTCGCGCTGGTGGTGGTGGCGGTGACCATGACCACCTACGCCGGCAGGCTGGCCACTGAACGCGACGCGGCGCACGAGGCCCGGGTCGAACTCGAGCGAGTGGTGCAGTTCCAAACGCAACAGATCAGCCAGCTCGACATGGAGTTGATGGGGGTACGCATTCGCGATTTTGTGATCTCTGAGCATGAGGCGGCGATGCAAAGGTCGGGCTTGAGCGCCGACGAGGTCGAGGCGCAGGGCGCACTGCTACGTCGACTCCTGGCCGGGACGAGCTTCACCGACGTCGCGCTCCAGACGGTCGACGAGAGTTTCTTTGCGGCCGCCAAAGAATCGTTGGACGAGCAGTTCAATGACGACAGCCTGGTCCGGGCGCAAATGCTCCATACCCTTGCCACGACCATGGTCGAGTTGGGATTGGTCGACGCCGCCGAGGCACCTCAACTCGAAGCCCTCAACATCCGTCGTCGGGTTCTGGGGGAAGATCATCAGGCCACGCTGGCGTCGCTCGCAGCGCTCGGCAGACTCAGGAATCAGCAGGGCCGATTCGCAGAAGCGAACGAATACCTCCTGGCGGCCTTGAACGGCCGTAGGCGCGAGTTCGGGAACGAGCATGTCGATACATTGAGCTCACTCAACGACTACTGTAGGAACCTCAGGAACGCGGGTCGAATCGACGAAGCCGAACCCTACTGCCGCGAGGCACTGCAGACCACGCGCAGGGTCCTCGGAGACGAACATCCTCATACCATGCGCGCGCTCGCCCATTTCGGGGAACTCCTGTTCCGCCGCGAACCGCTCGAAGCTGAGAGCTACCTGCGCGAGGTGGTCGCCATCCAACGTCGCGTGCTCGGTCCCGAGCACCCCGATACCCTAGAATCCCTCAACCTGCTCGGGCTTCTACTCAAGGAAAGGGGCCGCAACGGAGAGGCCGAGTCTGTTCTCCGCGCGTCGCTCGAGGGCGCCCGAAAGAGACTGGGCAACGAACATTTGTTGACGATTTATGCCATGGTCAACGTGAGCGGCGTGCTTCTTCGCCAGGGGAAGCTGGATGAAACCGAGCTCTCTTTGCAAGAGGCATTGACCTACGCCCGGCGTAGTCTGGGAGACCGGCATCAAATGACCTTGACCATCATCAACAATATGGGTTTCTTGTGTCTTCAACAGGGCGAGCTTACCGACGCCGAGGGCTACTTTCGGGAGGCGCTCGCAGGCCATCTTAGCGTCCTGGGTGCTCCGCACTTCAATACGCGAGTCATAGTCAACAACCTCGCGGCCATTCAGAACGCCCAATCGCGATTTCGAGAGTCGGAAGCTCTCCTGCGTGAGAGCCTTCCCATCCACATCGAAGCGCTGGGGGAGAAGCACTGGCGAACGTACGAGGCCAGGAGCCTCTTGGGGGAGGCGTTGACGGGACTAGGCCGCTACGAGAAAGCCGAGAATGAGCTCCTCGAGGCCATGTCCGGGCTCGAAGCGACGATGCCCGATGGTTCGCGCCCCACCAAGCTGCCGGCCGCCATCCGGCGGGTTGCCGAGCTGTACGAGGCCTGGGGCAAACATGAAGAAGCCGCACGATGGCGCGCGAAGCTCGCCCCATAGTGGAGAGATGTCGTGAGCTCCGTTTTCAAATCGGTCTTGGCCGGCGAGGGAAAGTCGAATGGCCCGTCGCTCCTCGTGCAAACGCTGTCCGGGGAGAGTTGGTCGATACCTTTGGGCTCGAGTCGGGTGTCGATAGGGCGAAACGCGGATAACACGGTCTCGCTCCCCGACGACTCGAGCCTGTCTCGCAACCATCTCGCATTCTACGAGGAGGGTGGCTGCTGCTTCGTCGAAGACTTGGGAAGTAAGAACGGAACCTTCGTGAACGGAGAGATCGTCCAGGGCTGCCGCAACTTGCGGTCAGGGGATGTCGTCCTTGCTGGCGATGTGACCGTAACCTTCCAGCATTCCTCGTATGACGCTCGAGGCGTCAGCTTTGATTCGGGTGTCACCCTCTCTGCACCCATCGCTGCGCAAACCATGCTTGCGGACATCCTTCGCACCCGGTCCGAGGTCGAACAGCCCGAAAAGGGGGGAGAGAGGCGAGCACTGTGGGCATTCATCCGCGCGGGACGAGGGCTCGCTGGGAGGCGACCTTTGCCGGAGCTCTTCTCAGCTACCCTCGACTTTTCTCTCGAAGCGGTCGGGGCCGAGCGAGGCGCACTGCTCACCTTGGATGATTCGGGGCGACTCGTCGTTCAAGCCTCGAAAGGCGGTCCCATTCAGGTGAGCAGCCGCCTCAAAGACCCGGTTCTGAAGGAGAAGACGTCCCTATTGGTGCAGGATGCTCAATCGCTCTCCAGTCATCAAACGGTCATCAGGCAGGGCATCCATTCTCTGATGGTCGTGCCCCTCCAGACCGAGGGTCGGGTCATAGGCCTCATCTACCTAGACTCCGTCGACGCCGACCGGAGATTCGATAAGGCCGACCTCGAGTTGCTGACCGTGATGGCCAACGTGGCAAGTATCCAGATCGAGCGCGAGCGATGGGAAATGCAGCGACAGCTCTTGGTATCTGAGAACGTCGAGCGACTTCGCCGCCTCGCCGCGGCCGTGAGCCACGAGTTCAATACGCCGTTGGGTGCGCTGAAGAGCGCCATCGACAGCCTCCTAAAGTCTGCCGCTCGAGGGAGCCCAGCATACCCCGACAAGAAGGAACGTATGGCGAGGATCCAGGCTGACTTGAAGAGGTCGCTCGATGCGGCCCTCGGTCGAATGGAAGAGGTCATCGGCCGCATACAGCGCTTCACGAATCTCGACGGTGGCGACCGACAGGTCGTCGACCTCAATGAGATCGTCACTGACGTCGTGGCCATCGTGGCTGAGCCTTCCGTCGAGATCACGGTGGCGACGGAGACCCTCGCGCCGCTACGATGCGATCGTCATGCCCTGAGTACGAGCCTGCTGAGTCTCTTGGGATTCGCAGATGAGATGGCGAAGAAGGAGGCCTCGACCCGTCGAATCCAGGTTTCGACCCATGCCACGGACGCTGGCAGCAAGATTCGAATCCACGCTTTGGGTCCGACGCTCACTCCCGAGGTGCGCCAAAGACTCTTCACCCCAAGCTTTGAGATCGCCGACGGACGGATCGCCGCCGGAAACTGGAGTCTATTTTCTGCTCTGCAGGTCATCCAAAGCTTGGGCGGCGCAATTGATGCTCGCAGCGAAGCAAGCGAAGGTCTCGTTTTGACCGTGCATCTTCCTCAAGGGTGAGCCCACGCGCAGTGCGACTCCTCCCGGTAGGGAGAAGACCGCCGCGACAACGACGCCCGCGTCCAGTAGGTGGGAACGGATGCCGCGTAGGGTACGAACGGCGTCGTGCATCCGACCCTCGAGTCGAAAGCCGCAAAAGCAGTATAAGAAGTCCCGCTCGTAGATGGCTTTCAGAACCTCGCGCAGAGCATCATGAACCAGCTATCTTCGAACGCGGAGACGCCGATCGCACTCTGCCACCCATCGGGCTTGGGATATCCACCCTTCTGACCGGCTTCGCTGGGTACGCTCCGATCTTCAACCGTTCGGAAAGCTCCAGGAGGTTCTCTTCGAGGTACTCTCCGTAGTGTTGCCACGTCTCCCCGTCGATCCCGGCGGCGCTATTGCGCTCGAGGCCGGTGAGCGTTCAGCCTCGTCGGGCTGGCCATTCGCCATGGACACGCGTTCGACCGGATAGTTCAATTCCGTGGTAGTTGTACCACTGGCGTGGGCATACTTGCTTGCGCGACTGTACGCCCGAAAGGAGATCTCCGTGCGCGCCACCCGTCGCTTCCTGAGCTTCCTGACCGCCATAGCCCTCACCGCGGCTGCTTGCGAGTCCTCCAACTCCGCGAACGATTCGACCACCGATCCCCCCGCGGGTGAAAGCCCCGGGCCCGTCCCGAACATGAACGAGAATCGGCCCGCTTTTCCCGCTAACACCGGCGAAGGCGTCACGATCGTGATCCTCGACCGAGGAATCGACTACGATCACCCAGACTTCGTCGCTGAGGACGGCACGACGCGAATCCACGCGATCCTCGACATGAGCGGCCAGTCCTATTGCGCAGGAAGCCGGACCAGCGTCGAGTACACACGCGACCAGATCAACGCTGCCCTCGCGAGCGGCGAGCCTCTGGGCACCGACGACTGGCAAGGCCACGGAACGGCGACCGCCGGGATGGCCGCCGGTGACGGAAGCGCCGTCGCTGGCGCCCCGCATAGGGGCGTTGCGCCCGGCGCGACGTTGCTCATCGTCAAGGCGTCGACCGAAGGGGCGCCTGCGACCAGCTATGGGCCCGGCGAGCCCAGAAGCGATGGCTGCGGCACCGACGCCCTGGCGTGGGTCGACCGGAAGCTGAACGAGATCGGACAGCCCGCCGTCGGACTTTGGAATGTCGGTGCGCAATGGGGACCACTCGACGGAACTTCCCAGATCTCGCGCGAGGTCGAAGCCGTCTTCGGACCCGATCGCCCGGGCCGGGTGTGGGTCGCGAGTGCAGGCGACGACGGAGGGGTCCCGAACCACGCCGGCGGCACTTACGGCCCGGGCGCTCCGCTGGAGGTCCGGTTCAACAAAGAGGCGGGTCGCGCCTCGTTCCCGACCGCATGGCTCTCGGGCGACGCGCCCGGAACGATCACCGTAGCGTTCGACAGTGGAACCACCTTCGGACCGGTGGGTCCGGGAGAGTTCGTCGACGATTCCGGCGTTCAGATCATACACTACAGCCCGGGAACGGAGTTCTACCCGTGGACGTCCGACGGCGATGACTACGGAATATGGATGCGCATCGACGCGCCGTCGGGCCCGGGGGTCATTCGCATCGAAAGCGCCGGCGAGACTGGCCGCGCCGACGTGTACGGAGACCTCCTGGGAAGCGGGTTCCTCGAATCCTCTATCCCGTTCACCACCAATCTGGTCCCCGGTCGGTTGAGCAACTTGTCCTCCACCTTCGGCGCTGTGGTGGTCGGCGTGCACGTCGCCGAGAGTATCTTCCAGTCCGAAATAGGTCCGATCGACCTCCGTGCCGAGGGCGAAGTCGGCGAGCTTTGGTTCAAGTCGAGCAATGGTCCGACCCGCGACGGCCGAGATGTTCTCGACGTTACCGCCGCCGGCCAGAACGCACCCGCCCCGCTGGCGCAGAACTCCTACTGGGCGTCGTTCCGCGGCAACGTCTTGCGCAACAGTGATGGTTACTACGTCCGCTTCGGCGGCACGAGCGCTGCGGGGCCCATCGTCGCGGGCACCGTGGCGCTCATGCTGGAGGTGAATCCGGATCTGACCGCGTCCGAGGTCAAAGCGCTCTTGCGGGCGACGGCCGTCCAGGACGAGTTCACGGGCGTTACGCCCAACGGCGACTGGGGCCACGGCAAGCTCGACATCGTCGCCGCGGTCGAAGCGGCTGCGGCGGCCAACTGACGGAAGCGCTCCTGCCAGCGAGAGACCGCGCGTGTGGTCAACCTCTCACGGTCTGGCTCCGCCACCTCATTGAGGCGGCATATGGCTCCGGATTCCACGTGGGACCACAGCCCGCTCCGCGCAACGGACCATGACCAGCCCGAAATGGCTCTCGCGCTGGTCCGGGAGCGCCCCGCACGCAAGCGCCCCATCCCCTCAGGCGCGGACGTAGTGCTCGGAATGGAGGTGAGCGTCACGACCGTGCGCGAGGATCGTGAAAAGGCTGCGGTTTATTCCCGTGCCGGCGTACCGGAGTACTGGCTCGTCAACCCTGACGACGGCAAAGTTGAGGTCCATCGCGGTCCTAACTCCGATAGTAGCCACCGGAGCAAACAGACCTTTGGACGAGGAGAGGCCATTCCTTGGCCGGAGCGAGCTGACAGGGTCGACGCAGCCGAACTGGTTTCCTGAGCTACTGCCGTCGATGGCTACGACGCTCTTGAACAATCCCTGTTTCGCACTCGGTTGCCTGAGCTACTGACGTCGATGGCTACGACGCTCTTGAACAATCCCTGTCTCGCTATCAAGTGGCGGTGCGCCAGGCTCTAGTCTAGCGATGAGAACCGACGGCGGTGTCGAGCCAGATCACGTCGTAGGTGAGGGTGAAGCGCGGCGCCAACGGCCACACCCGAACGCCGGGATCAACAAAGCCCTCGGCTAGGCTAGAGCGCACATGCGACGAGCCTGCTCCCACTCACGAGCGCGAACATGTCCGCGATGCCGTCAGCCTCCACGACGTCGGGAATGCCGGAGGGCGAACATTGCTGCCTCACTGTGTCGTTCTGCCCTAGGGTTCGTGGGCGGACTGCGTTTCGAGCGAGGTACCGCAGGCAGCGGAACTGGCACGCGCCTTGAACACTAGTCGGGCATGACTGAGAAACAAGAGCTGAAGAAACGATTCGAGGCTAAGCAGAAAAATCTCGAGGCCCAAATCGCGGAGATCGAGGCCACGGCCGAAGCCAAGAAGAATGACGCGTCGACGACCGTGCAGAGCACGGCGGACCAGCTTCGTGAAAAGCTCAAAAACCTGAAGACGGCAGCCGCCGAGGGCTGGGACAATATCACTGAAGAGGGTGCCAAGCGCCTCAATGCGCTCCTCGACCGCGTCGATTCTTCGGACGACGACCGGCCGAGCGCAGGACGCTAAGCTCTGAGCTACCAAGGCCGAGTGGCGGCAGTACAGCGCCGCTCGGCCTCCGGCCGCGCGAACGTCGGGAACTCGCCCGTACAATGGTCAGGTCGTGGCCCTGACCGACGCGGGCCTCGACGACCACCCGCTACCGAGGTGACGGCGGCGCAAGACCCGTACACACTCGTACTCGTTAGGTTGCGAGCTCTTCGTGCGCGGTTCCGCGAAGGCTCGCGCGTGTCGGTTCCCGTAAGCCCTTCCTTTTCGCCTTCGCGCGCGCTTTCGCGTGATTCATGTCGGCGATGTGGAATCTCGTCGGGATGCCTCGTCGCCGCGCCTCGACCATTTCGTCTCTTGCGACGTCGTTTCCGCTGATTCCAATCATGAGGTCGGAGGTGCCGACCATGGCCTCAGACGTGGGTGTCAATTTGCCATCTGGGCCACGACCGCCCCACTCCGTGTCCCTCACGATGAACGGGTAGTCGACGTCCGCGAATGACTCCGCGTACTCCCTCGCCTTCTCGGACACGATGCCCGCGGTCTCGAAACCCATGTCGTCGGCGATATCGTAGGCCATCCCGATGCCGTCCTTCGTGAGTCCGCCGTTCACGATGTATTCGTCCCGACCGAGCGCGCTCAATTCGCTTCGGATGTACTCTTCGACGGCCTTTGGGTCCTCATAGCCCGCGCCCGAGAAGCCGACGAACGTGACCACCTTCTTGCCTTGTCTCTGCTTGATGGCCTCGAATCGGCGTTGTACCTGCTGCGCGGTCTTGGACCGTGGGGGAGCGTTAGGCCGTGGGACGGCAGCGGTCTCGCTGATCGACGGCGTCTCGGCGGTCCGCGTGTTCGTCTCGTTCCATGCTTCACTGCGCATGTCAGGTACGCCTTCACGAAGTGTGCCAGCATCGGTGGATCGCGCGTCGTGGAACCACGAAGGCCGTCGAAGTGGATAAATCGACGGCTTGGTGCCGAACCGCCAACTTCAGTCGTCGCGCCAGTATGCCGCAGGTGAGACGGATTGCCTCAGCCGGTCAACGCTCGATGAGAACCATCACCGACAAACCTCGTTGGCTCCCGACTTGCAGTGTAAGTCGGCATGCACGCCGTCGTCGACTTTCAGGTTGTTCCTCTTCGCCCGAGCGAGCGTTGTCTCGATCACCTGAGGATGGTCATCGAGCACATGGGCGCAGACGACGCCCTGTGCGTCGCTGCTCAGCACGATCGCGGAATCAGGGCAGAAGGCGAGCTGGAGCACCTGCTCCAGTACGTCGACCGTCTGCAACACGTTCTGCACGAGATCGAGTCCGCGCCCTGCGTAACGAACGTGAGCATCAGGTCCGGCCCCAGACTGCCGAGCGAAACTTGCATGAGCTGAAGTTCGAAGAACGATGGGCTGTAAGAGCAGAAAATTATGGACGCCCACGCTCGCCATTCCTGCAGGCGGCGACAAGCGCCTGAAATAGGAGCTGTTGCCGCCGACTCTGCGGCAACAGCTCGGGGTGCCACTGGACACCGATGACGAACGCACGCATGTCGTGCTCGATGGCCTGCGGTACGCCTGAAGTCTCACGCGCGACGACCGCCAGTTGCTGTCCAACGTTTTGAACGGCCTGACGATGAAGTGCATTGACTCGCATTTCGTCCGTACCCACGAACCCCGCAAGATGTGACTCGGGGGCGATCGCAATCCTCTTTCGCGGAAACACAGTTCGGATCGGCTCGTACTCCTCGTAGTAGCTCGGCAAGTCACGCTGCAGGGTCCCGCCACAGACGACATTGATGAGCTGTGCGCCCCGGCAGATGCCGAGAATGGGTTGGCCCGACGCCATGAATCGCTTTACGAGGCCAACTTCCAGACGGTCTCGCTCCTGGTCTAGCTTCGAACCGGACCGGCGCACCCGAAACAGCGCACGCAGCAAGTACACGAGGACCGCGACCGTCGCTTCGAATAGTCCGGTTCTTTTGCGAGTCGATTCCGCGGCACTGTGAAGTCGTCGAAAAGAGCTCGACACTTCGTAGAGCGCCGGATCGACGTCGGCCCCACCGCCCACAATCAGCCCGCTGAATTCTTCGTTCGATTTCGTATGACCTGGGCGCACTCGAATGGGCGTCCGCCGGCCCGAATGATAGCCAACGCGGTGAACCACCATGCGATGAGTCCGCCCCGGTTCGGCCCGGTCACCGCGATGCGAGGCCGGTCGAAGGCGCCGGAACGGCCGACCGATGCTTGCGCCGGTTTCATCGTCACGCAGTCACCATTTCTTCGTCGAGTATCGCGACCCATTTGCGACCTCGACCGATCAGCGTCTCTCTATTATTGCGCAGATACGCGCTTGCAAGCCTATGTCGACGTTCTTCATCGGCGGCAAGCCGTTCGACCGATGCCCACGACTCCATCGCGTGAGCCACCCGCCACGTGGGCTCATCGATCCGGCAGTCCGGAAGGCGATAGTGAAACGCTGGACGGGCCTTGACCGCCGCATCATCGATCCTTTTACGGACGCGGTCGCGGTCGGCCTCCATGAAGACCGGCAACATATCAAGCGCGCGGTTGCGGGTGGGGTTCGCCTCGAGGTAGTCATCAATCAGCTGACTTCGAGTGGGTCGATAGTCAGGGCGCACCACCCGCTCGACGTATTCCTGCGGAAACGGATCGATAAACGGCGTCAATCGCCGAGTCCAGTCGATGCCCGACACATCCAATATCCACTCATACAGGAGCAAGAACGAAGCAAGAACCGCGTGAAGGTGGTCTGCTTCCAGCGTTACGACATCGGCGTTGATTTGAAGGCTAAATGCGGAAGTGAATGCCGCGCCCGTTCCGTTTGCGTTCCCGAGATGCAACACCTCCCGGAGTTCTTCGACTCGAGGTAGTTGCGAGATGGGCACTGGCTCCGTGACGACCTCACAGGGGACGAGCCCACGAACGAAATCCTCGACGAAGTTTTCGACATGCCGGATGTCTACCGGTTTTACGCCCAGAGCCTCGAGAGCGGACCGATAGCGCGCCTCTCTCAGGTAATCCGTATCGAGCTCGACGCGGACCGTGCCAATTTGCGTACCTGTGACTATCCGCTCGAACCGCGTCGAAACCTCCACTGTGCCACCCATCGCGTCGGCAATGAAGTCAGCCGTCTCTGAAACGCTCAGACCACCCAGCTCGAGCTCGAACCCGAAACGGCGCTCTCGCTTGTTCGGGCCGCCCGTTTCACGCCACGGAAGTTCTGGGAATCGATATTTTTTCATACAATAATACTCTTCGAAATATATGGTACGCCACGCTCCTCTCACTCGAAGTGACGAGAGCGAGTCGCCATCGGTCGACGAGCATCGTCGCCCACGTCGCGATGGGTCGACGAGTCGTGCTTCGTTTGAGTCATCTGGGCTGCAAGCACGGGGCCAATACTCGAGGGCGCCTGGAGGCGACATGGCGCTCAGTCACGTCAGTCGAGTGTCAAATACTACGCTGTTGACTCCATCGCGCCCCACCGAGACTATTTGCCCCACAGCATATATTGATGAACTTGCCCGATTTGCGGCTGCGTCGCACGACGGCAACACGTCGGCGACGACGCTCCTGGCACGCGCCGTGCACTCTTGTTGAGCATGCAAACCAACGACTTCCGACCTGGCTCAAACGCAAACGAGAGGGCGACCAGCAAGGAGGAGCGGCACGACGCCGCCTTCTATGAGGCGGATACGCTGTCCCAAGGGGAACCGTCGATTGACCTCGAGCGATCGGGCGATTCCATGGGACCCGACCATCATCAGCCGAACGAATCCCTGGCGAGCCTGCTCGAGTCTTTGACCCGAGAAGCGCTGGCCACCGTCCAGCTCTATGAAGACGCTATCCGATCAACGACGGATACGGGGCTCCTGGCTGAATTGCGCCGGGTTCATGCAGAGCAGTCCGAAACACTCGCCCGCATCGTAGCGGCGACCATCGAAAAGGGAGGAATGCCCCAACCGACAAGCGGTACGCTCGGAACGGTCGCTGCCATCGCCGGCCGCGCAGCGGCCGCGCTCGGGGACGTGATGATGCTTCGAGCGCTGGAGGCGGCCGAGGATCTTCGACGCAAGCGTCTCGAACGAGCGACCGAGCGAGAGGACATCGACCATGACGTGCTCGTCATGCTCCGCCATCGAGTCATTCCCCGGCAGGAACGCCACATCGCCGCCCTATCGCGTCTTCAGGAGCAGGTCAGAGCCGGATGAATGCCGTAGGCTGGGCTTCGGTGCGCTCTACGCAGCACCGGAGCGATCAGCCCCGATCGATGGATCATGGTTTTAGATGTCGAGACCATAACGTTCTGCTTTGCGATACAGAGTCCTTCGGTCCACACCGAGAATTCGGGCCGCCTTACTCTTATTACCCTCGGTGGCCGTCAGCACCCGCTGGATGTGCCGACGCTCCAGCTCCTCGATCGAGAGCAGCTCGACCTCGTCCGTCTCGATGGCCTGCACCGGCCGCCGTCGGGTGACCCTTTTGGGTAAATCATCGGGCGTCAGCATATCATATCGAGCAAGTGTAACCCCCCGCTCCATATAGTTCTCGAGCTCGCGGACGTTCCCCGGCCAATCATACGCGAGCAGCATAGCCGCCGCCGCTTCGTTCATGCCTGAAACCGCTCGTCGCATGCGTTTGGCCGACGCTTCGATGAAGTGTTGGGCGAGCAATAAGATGTCGCCGCCTCGATTCCGCAAAGGAGGCACGGCGATCTGAATAACGTTGATGCGATAGAAGAGATCTTCCCGAAACCCACCGCCGTCGATTTCGTCCTCGAGGTCGCGGTTGGTCGCTGTTACGAGGCGGACGTCGAACTCGACGTCTTGCGTGGCTCCGACCGGCCGTACACGACGTTCTTGCAAGACGCGAAGCAACTTAGACTGCATATCGGGAGACATCTCTCCGACTTCATCGAGGAAGAGCGTCCCGCCGGAAGCCTTGCGTAGCAAACCACTTTTGTCGGCCCGGGCGTCCGTGAACGCGCCTTTGACGACACCGAATAGTTCGCTCTCGAGCAGCTGCTCAGGTACCGCGGCGCAATTGACGGCCACGAAGGGCTTATCCTTTCGGTCGCTGCATTCGTGCAGAGCACGGGCCACGAGTTCCTTACCCGTGCCGCTCTCGCCGGTGATGAGTACGGAGACGTCTGCGGGCGCGACCCTCCGAACGAGGTCCTTCAGCGCCTGCATCGGCTTGGACTCGCCCACCATGGAATCCGCGTCCGGCTGGAGGATGACCTCCTCCCGAAGCCGCAGAACTTCCGCCGCCAGAGAGCGGTCTCTCAACGCCCGCTCGACAGCGATCGCGATGGTCTTGACATCACACGGCTTGGTGAGGAAGTCGTAGACGTCCGCGCGAATGGCGGCGATCGCGTTGTCAAGGTCGGCGTCGGCCACCATTAGGATGACTGGGAGGCCGACATCCTCGCTGACCCGGCGGCTCAAAGTGAGGCCGTCGGCGCCGGGCGTGTCGAGGTCGGTGATGATTACGTCGAAAGCGCTGGTACGGAGGCAAGTCAATGCTTCTTCGACCGTCGTCACCGCCTTCGTTTCGAAGCCCCGTTCTCCCAACGCCTCAATGATGCTCTCGCGTATGTCGTTGTCTTCGTCGACGACAAGGATACGATGGGCCACCTCCCTATCGTTGCGAAGAGACGCCGGACGTCAAGGTTCCACGCGCGACCTTCGGGTCGGTTTGCAACCGACGGAAGATTGGCTGGTATGGCACAACCCCAGAATCCCCGACCCCGGTGCGCCCGACCGTCCATGTAGTCAGGCAACCTTGCAGGTGCGCCTCGAGAAACCACATTTCCCCTGCCCTTGAGCATGCTGGAAAACAAATCCTCAGTACATGGATCGCCTGGTGCCGTGTTTCCTCAGTGAGCGACCGGAGTAGAGCGCAGAGGTACAATCGGGGCAATGTTCCATACACGAGGCCCGACCTTCTTCGAGCTGGCGCAGCAAGCACTCTGCTCGACGGAGCAGGGCTACGATCGCCTCGCGCCGAAGTTCGAATACACACCGTTTCGAACGCCCGACGCCGTGCTCGAAGCAGTGGCACCCTTGATCGGAGGGCCGCGATCCGTGGACCGCGCCTTGGACATCTGCTGCGGGACGGGCGCCGCCCTGCGCATGCTTCGGCCCCTCACCCGGCGGCAGGTCGTCGGTGTCGATCTGAGCGACGGCATGCTGGCTGAAGCCGAGCGACGGCTCGGTGATGCGCCGGGCGACACGCCGGTCAGCTTGCGGCGCGCCGACGCCCTCGCCCTGCCCTTTCAGGATACCTTCGATGTCGCCACCTGCTTCGGGGCCTTCGGTCACATCCTCCCTCAAGACGAACCGCGCTTCGTACGGAGCATCGCCCGGGCGCTCGCACCGGGCGGCCGTTTCGTATTCGTCACTGCCGACCCTCCGTCCTGGTTCGACCGTCGCTTCTGGCTAGCTAAGTCCTTCAACGCCGCCATGCACGTTCGCAACTGGCTCGTACGGCCACCCTTCATTATGTACTATCTCACGTTTCTCCTGCCACGAGCCCGCGCATTGCTGCAGACCGAGGGCTTTCGGGTCGAAGTCTACCCAAAGCTCTGTCCCCCGCCCTTCGAGCGCCTCCTCGGGGTGGTCGCGACCCTCGAAACGTGAGCCAAGCGTGCAAGTCGCGGGTCCGAACATTCGCGGCGCACCCTGACGGCCTCACTGTGGCGATCTGCGCCGCTCAATGAGCGATAACCGCGGTTGCGTTTTTAGTGGCCTTAGAACATCGACCGCAGGCGCCGAATAGTCGTCTACTACGAAGGGGCAGCCGAGCAGCGAGCGAAGATCGCAGGAAGTCATAGTCCGCGAGCGTTCGATTCTTTCCAATGGCATACGACTTGCAATCTTCCGACGCAAAAATGGCTGCCATTCTATCACTGCTGCTGGTACTGACTCTATCGATCCTCGTCACCCGCGTCGCCACGGTGGCGTTGACCCACACTGGACTGTCGAAGCAGCTGGCACAACTCCAAGCGCGATCCGCCTTCACCGGAGTCGGGTTTACGACCATCGAATCAGAAAAGATCGTGAATCATCCGGTTCGCCGTCGAGTGCTCATGATTCTCATGCTGCTCGGCAACGCGGGGATTGTGACGTCGATAACCTCTTTGATGCTTACATTTATCGGCGACGAAGGGGGGCCTACGGCGCTGAGGGTCGGGGTTCTCATTGCTGGTATTGCAGTTCTCTGGGCGCTCTCTTCGAGCGACCGAATGGATCGCTGGTTATCCGGCATCATTCGCCGGGCCTTAAGCAAATATACGCGCCTCGACGTACAGGACTATGCTGGACTCCTTCATCTTGCCGGCGAGTACGAAATCGCAGAACTCGAGGTTGAGTCGAAGGATTGGCTCGCTGGTAAGTCGCTCGCGGAGTCCAGTCTTCGGGAGGAAGGGGTCATTGTGCTTGGAATCATTCGCGCGGACGGAACGTACGTTGGCACGCCCCGGGGCCAGACCAGAGTAGAGCCGAACGATAGTTTGATACTATATGGGCGGCAGAAGTTGATCCAGAAACTCGATCAGAGGTCAGTATGGGCGGGCGAATATGAGCATGCCCATGCTGTTCAGGAGCAGCGAGAGCATGCCGACAAGGAGGAAGAGGAAGACCCGGTCTCGTTGCGCCGTTCCACCGAATAAGTCGTTCTCGAAGGACTTAAACGTGGCCGGCGGGGAGCGCCCTTTTGCCCCACTCGGTCGATCTGTAGCAGAATGTCGCGGAGGAACGACCGTAGAGGCAGCGCAGCACAGCCTCCCGAAGTGGCACGCGTCTTGAGAGGACGATTGCGAATGACGCAAAAAGAAGAGCTAAAGAAACGATTCGAGACTGAGCGGAAGAACCTCGAGGCCCGAATCACCGAGCTCGAGTCGGAGGCCGAAGCTGAGAAGAATGAAGCAGCAGTCGCCCCCGAAGTCAACTTCGGCGCGTATATTCAAAGTGGAGCCATCAAGATCGAAGTAACGGTATCCGGCGTCGACGCAGCGCGCGCCGACTCGGTCTTCAGTTCTTCGGACTACATGATGGAAGGCCGCTGGGAGGCGCTCGGGCATCGCCCGGACGGTATCGTCATCGGGGTTACTCTGGCGGACAATCTGGGCGTCACGATGAATGACGGCGTGCAGGTCGTCACCGCCGAGGGCGTTACTCGCGCGTTGCGAGTGGTCGGTATCAGTAAGTACTCGATCGAGTCGGTCGATGCCCGCAAAGCCTTTATAAACATCGGAACCGCTCGCCAGATGACCGCCAGAAACTCGGACTTTGCCACCGACCTTCAGATCCGAATCGATCATTACGGACAGGCGAGGCAAGTTGCGAGCCACCTGCGTCCGGCTCTGCAGTACACTGTCGAGCCGTGGCCGGCGGCGAGCGAGCAACTCGAAGCCGGAAGCCAGCTCCGCGACATCATTGCGCTGGCGGTTTCGGCTGCGATTCTGATCGTCGCCGGCTTCGGCATCTACAACATCATGAACATGACCGTGAACGAACGTCTGCGCGAGATCGCCATCTTGAACGCAATGGGCTTCAACAGCAACGACATCGTGACCATCTTCCTGCTGCAATCGGTCATCATCGGTCTCCTTGGCGGAGTCGCGGGCATCACCCTCGGCTTCGGAATCTCCGCGTTCGTAGACGGCTTGGCCTTTCCGGTCGCGTCGCTCGGCACATATCCGATTGCCTACAAAACATGGGACTACGTAATGGCCATCGTTGCAGGGCTCACAACGACATTCATCGCTGGTTTCCTGCCAGCTTACAAAGCATCGCGCGTCGACCCAGTCGCTATTCTGAGGGGGACGTAGTGGAAGACGTAGTACTATCCGCCAAATCGATTGTAAAATATTTTCATGAGCCACAAACTTTCCGAGTCTTAGACGACATCTCCATCGAAGTGCGACGGGGCGAGTTTCTCTCGATCATGGGCAAATCGGGCTCCGGAAAGACCACGCTGCTCTACGTACTCTCCACGATGGACACCGATTTCGAGGGCGAGGTCGCAATCACGGGCGTCAAGCTGCGCGGAATGTCGCGACGGGCGCTGGCCGCCTTCCGCAACGAACACATCGGCTTCGTCTTTCAGTTCCACTACCTCCTGCCCGAGTTCACTGCGTTGGACAACGTCATGTTGCCCGCGATGAAGCTCGGCCAACGTTCGAACGAGGAGATTCGGGAGCATGCGCTGGAGCTACTCGATGCGGTAGAGCTCAAGGAGCACGCCGGGAAACGAGCCACCAAGCTTTCTGGCGGCCAGCAACAGCGGGTGGCGATCGCGCGCTCGCTCATCAACAATCCAGCGATCGTCATGGGTGACGAGCCCACCGGCAACCTCGACAGCAGGAACACGCAGATGGTGTTCGACATCTTGAAGGAGCTCACCCGGAGCCGAGGCCAAACGATCGTCACGGTAACGCACGACACAGAGTTTTCATCGCAATCCGATCGAATTATCGAATTGGCGGACGGCCGCGTGGTTGAGTAACCAGCCGCACTTCAATTCGCTGCATGATTTCGCCCGTCGGAGCGTTGCTTGCGGCCGGCCATCATGCGATCAGATACGCCCTACGCAGTCCGTTCGAATGAGCGGCGGTCGACCACCAGGCCCGCTCGTCTACCAGTCGGCCTATCTGCGCGACTGGCGACGACGCTCGTCCTCGCTCACTCCACTCTACCCTCGCGGCTTCTTCCCCCGAGCGGCCGACTCAGCAACCTCAGCGGCGTTGGATGCGGAGACTCTGCAGCTTTGCTTGGAGTTCTTGTCGCATCATTTCTCGGCCCTGTTCGCGTTCCTGGTGGGAGACATGGCCGTTGCCGTCGGCGTCGATCCGAGCCAGGAGCTCTTGCGGATCGAATGCGTCGCCTCCCATCATCTGAGCCATCCTGGCCATGGGCCCGGCCGGCGGAACCATTTCTTCGGAGCTCACCACGCCGTCTTGGTTGGCGTCCGCTTTGTCGAGCAGCGCGTCGACCTCGACCTGACGTCCAGTGCGCTCGGACAAAACATCTGCGAACTTTTGGAGCTCACCCCGGTCGAGGGCACCGTCGCCGTTGGCGTCCAGCCGTTGCATGATGCGATGACGCATGCCACCGCCGCTGATTCCTTCAATGCTCATGGTTCTCCTTTGCGACAACTGAGCCTTGACCCAGCATCCGATGGTTTCATCGGCTACTCGGTCGCCAACATTGGTTGCGTTTCGTAGAGATTTGTAGAGTCGTCGCCCGGAGGAACGACTCTACCCCTGCTCAACACCGCGGCGACAACCGGATCTTGGGTAAAGTAGACTCTTATGCCTGCCTAGCCAGTGTTCCGGTTCAGAATTCGTCGAGTCATCTTCGGCGACGTTGGTTGCGCTCCGCAGGGCGCAGGGCCGCCCCCTGAGACCGAGGAGACCCTTGAGGCGGCCGAAGGCCGCGCGACGAACGTCGGCGGAGAGGGCCGGCGAAAATGACCCGTACTCCAACCGGGACACTATGTTTAGGTCATCAATGCGACGCCTTACCGCGTGAAGGATCTCGCGCGTCGCTGTTCCCCTCGGGATACGAACCAGCGCCCCGTCCTTGAGCGCGACCTCGATAGCACCATCGGTCGCTTCTGCGTGGCCCATCTCTTCGCTGTCGATGTCGTTGACGTCGTCCGTATCGACATCCGTAGTCTTCAGAACGACGAACGCCGTCTCGGCGCTGACCTCAGAGCACTCGGAGGAAGCTAAGCGCTTCCTCCAATTCCAGATGCGGAGGCCGCGATGCCCTCCGCCTTCGAGAACGGCCGAATGCTGAGACCGCTCTCGCGCCACCTCGAAACCAAGTCGAGTCCTTCGGACACCGTCATTCGCCCGCGTGCCCCACGAGCCGGTGTTGATGATGCCGTCGCCGTTTTCACGGCCCGCAAACACTGCGGGACTGAAACCAAAGATGATCAAGTGCCCCTTACGGAATAGTTACGATCCCTCTACATAGTGTGCACACGAGCGCACAAAGGGGCCGCAGATACGCTGCGCTCATCTTTCGGCCCGTGGCTTGCGACGACGTCGGAGGTCCGCGACGAGCGGGCTGAGAGGTTACGTATGCAACCGAAACGAGCGTTCTTGATCTATGGAGCCTTTTTTATCGTGGTCGTCGGCATGACTGCCTGCGGTGATGACGGAGCCATACCTACCGGTGAAGCGGCGGCCGGGCTGTCCGTCACCGGGCCCATTCGAAACCAACGCACCGTATTCAGCGATGGCCTTCATAACGAGAACACCGAAATGCTGCGGCTCGCAGACGGGTCTCTCTTGCTCGCGTTTCGCGGAGGCAGCGTCGCGCAAACCGGATTAGGCTCCATCATAATCTTCAGGTCGACCGACGACCTCGCGACGCCCTGCCCTGGGCCTTTCTGCGTGAAGACGGCAACGGTGTCGGTGCTCGATCGGGATATTCGCGACCCGAAGCTGGTCGAATTCGATGGCCGGCTGTTCCTGTACGCGATCAGCAGGGTCGACGGGTTAGGCGTACGCGACCTGTTTAGCCAGTCATGGACCGTTCGGAGCGAATCGACCGATGGCGGCGCGACCTGGACGGCGCCTGTCAAGACGCTCGAAGAGCGCTTTTTGGGCTTCGAGCAGTTCTGGGGAGGCTGGCGATTCGTCAAGCGAAGCTATAAGCAAGGCCGGCATCGCAAAGAACGCTTGTACATGACCGCCTACAACGATCTGAACTCCGCGGTGGCGTTGTTCAGCTCGGATGACGGCCGAAGCTGGCACAAGCGCGGTGAGATCATCCGGAACGTGCAGAAAGTTCCTTCGGAGACCGAATTCGTGTTCTTCGGCAACAACAACCGCCGTGGCGTAGCGCTGATCCGACAAGATGACGAAGGGTTCCTGACGGACGGACACACCGAGATCTGCTACGGCACGGCGCCCGTCCGGGATACACCCGCTTTGCCGTGGACCTGGGACTGCCGGTACCGATTGGACGCTCGCCTCGACGGCCCGGGTACTCTCGTCACCCGCCGCGGCCGACACCGCCGGGTGTTCGTAGCGGCCCGTGAGCATCAGGCCTGCACCAAAAAGCGCACAGCGCTGTACGAGCTGCGCGACCTCTTCGATCCCGACACCCGACCCGCGATCTGCAAGATCGCGGAGGTCGACGGCGTCGGAGACACGGCCTATACGGCCTGGGCCCCGGTGCTGAATGGCGGTGACGAAGAATACTTGCTGTCTTGGTACAGCAGCCCGATCGACCTGCCCTGGCTCGAGGGTCAGTTCGCGCCCAGCGATATCTTGGTCGCCAACGTAGACCTGAGCCGAACGTTCGAATTCTGCGTACCACCCGTCTCAGACACGGGATGCCAACAACCGGTCTTGCCGCCAAGCCAGCCTGCAGACCTCACTGGAATCTACTTGCTGACCGTGCAGACCGTACACTGGTCCGGCGAATCAGGGGTCCCGAATTTCGTATTCTTCGTCGCGACCGTGGCGGACGACCCGCTGACGGTGTCCCTGCAGCCGATCGATCAGCTTGAATTCCTCGTCTGGTCGCGGATCACGCCCGTCGGTCCGCCGCTGTCACCGGTATCGATTCAACGCGACCCTGACGGCCGGTTCGTCGCCGACTTCGGCGACATTCAGCTGCCGGCAGCGGCTTTCCCGCTGCTCGACGAAACCCTCCCCCTCAACCTGAAGCGCTTCGTGATCGAAGCGGTAGCGACGGGGCCACAGCAGTGGTGTGGCGGGCTCGACGCCGTGGTTCAAGTCCTCCCAGGCCCCAGCAACGTTCTATTGCTGGAGGGTAGCCAGTTTGGAACCGTTCCGTTCGGCCCGGCCGGCCCGACCGGAATCTCGACGGGATGTGTCGAGTAGATTGTTCCGACCGCTCGTGATGGCGTCGCAGATCATTCAGAGCACCTCGAGAAACGCCACGAGGTCTTGGATCTCGGCGGGACTGAGACCGATGGGCTCGAGCTCCACGCCATCGATGCGGGTCTGCGGCGCGTTGTAGAACTCGACGACCTGGGTCAGCGTTGCAAATCGGCCGTCATGAAAGTACGGAGCGGTCTTTGATACGCCGCGAAGAGAGGGCACCTTGAATGCACCTCCAAGATGCTGCTGGTGCTCGCGCCGATTGAGAAACCGCAGCGCAGAGCAGCTGCCGCGAGGCGCATCGCTATACGGGCCCAAACAGTTGAACTCATCCATGAGTACGGCCTGAATTCCGAACAGACGACCGAAGTCGAGCTCGGTGCCTTTCAGGCTTCCGGTACCCACGTTGTGAAAGCCTCCGTTGGTCAGCAGCGGCCCATTGTGGCAACGAAGGCAACGCGTGCGGTCGGCGATGAACAGAGCAAGTCCGCGGCGCTGGGATGCGTTGAGGGTGTTTGCTCTTCGGCCCTGGGCTAGGGCCTCCGCATATCTATCAAATGGACCTGGCTCGAAAACCAGGGTGCGTTCAAAGGCGGCTATGGCCTTGCCAAGGTTCGCGTAGATTTCGTTGATGCGGCGCTGGTCCGGGGCTCCGAGCCGATACCAGGCCTCGCGAGTGCTCGAGGCACCGAATGGACCGGCTTGCGCCGGCAGCGTCCGACGCCAACCTTCGCCGGGCAACGCACCGAACACCGCCTCGTACTTCCCTCGATAGTCATCGTCAGCGAGGACCACCCGAAGGACGTGGGTTCGGCTGCCGCCCATCTCGTCGGCGGCCTCGAACGGAATCAGAGCCTGAGACCACAGCGAGTCGCGCCGCCCATCCCAGTAGAACCAACGGCCGTAGCCGGCACCGACCACGGTGGGCGTGTTCCGACGGCCGGACCCCGCTCCCTGGGCGATCGGCCGACCATCCGTGAAGAAGCGGTCAGGCTGATGGCAGCTCGCGCAGGATAGTGTTCCGGAGGCACTAAGACGGCGATCGAAGAAGAGCCGTCGCCCCAGCTCGACCGCCGCTGGCGCGTCTGCTACCCGGTTCGAGGGACTGTCGGGCACGGGACCAGCGGCGGACCATCGCATCGACTCAATGGTCCGACGGTCTTGGTCCGACCAGGTCTCAAAATTTGAGTCACACTTTGCTAGCGCCAAGACACTCAATACTAGAGCTAGTCCGTTCAACAGCACGATGACGAGCCGCGTCACGGCGGGAGCTCCATCTCGAACCTCAGCATCCACCGGCTTTGCGGGGAGATCACGGACGCCACCAACACCCATTGGCCCGGCATATTAAACTCGAGCCCTTCGATTCGAAAGCGACCATCTCCGAGGTAGGCCGTAACTTGCGGCGACGTTGGCAATCCATGTCCGTGCGACGGCATGCCGCCGTCGATGAGAATCTGGGTTGGGCCCTGGGGCTTTCCATCACCATCCCGAATTTGGAGTACCCAGCTTTGCATAGCTCTCAGCCGTATTCCGGATTTCTCGGGGCTCAACGTAGCAATTAGGTTAGCCTCGGGGTTACGCGCGGTCCAAACGCTGGTTGCAGGGGCGGGTGCGGGCTTCGATGTACACGCAAGCGCGGCAACAACCAGCAACACCCACAGCAATATGTATCTCACTCGGCGGGATCTTAGCCCGTGGGCGCGCAACTGCAAGCAACCTGTTCGCTCGATCAGTCTTGCGCGCGCACAATTCCCCAGATATGGTGGTCGCGGATGAGCGTGTAGGGTTGTTTTATACTATCCCTACCGAGGTCGCGCCCTCAATCATTCCGAAAACTTATCATGAATTCTGAGCTGCTTTGGCGCTCACCTAAGGAGTTTGCATGTCGGCCCCTCTAAGGCATGTGTCGTTGGTTCTCTTATCACTACTATTGCAGGCAACACCGGCGATTGCAGCCGACCTTGTCGCCCAAAACGTAGAAACCGTGGGAACCGTTGTCGGCGACCCCACCTTCGCGGCGACGCGCTTCTCCTCCCGGACGATGACTACGACGGTGGATGGTCAAGGTCTCGTCGTACCCCATGGCCCCGAAACGACCGCCGTAGCCGGTGATTTCGGGATCTCTTTCTGGTTCCGCCTCGAGCAATCATTCACTGGCGAGCTCCGAGTCATTACTTTCAAGGGTAATAACGCCAACGAGCGTACCTTCGCCGTATTTATGCGGCCTAACGACAACCGTATCGCCTATCGGATCTCGACCACCAGCAACGATGACTTGGGTGGTAGCTCAAATGCGGCCCTGGAGATTGGGCAGTGGACCCACTTGGCTTGGGTTCGCCGGGGCAACCGGTTGGAGCTCTACATCAACGGTCGCCGCGACGCCGTGGAGACGATCAGCGGGGCGACCGAGATCAATACCGGTCCACTCTATCTGGGAGATACGCCCTTTCATGCCCCCGCGCTGGGGAGCCTGGCCGGCGTTACGATCTATCAGCGGCAAGTCACCCGGCTCGAGCCTCGCAGCATGTACAAGGCCTACTTCCCCGACAACAACATGGAGGAGCAAGGCACGGTCGTCGGAACCCCGGTGTTCTTCAACGACGTACGGACCGTGGCCGACGGCCTTCGCCTCGATAGCGTCGACGACGGCGTGAGACTACCCGACTCGATCTTGACGACGCCCGAGTCCAACGAGTTCTCGATCGCCTTTTGGGTGCGGGTCGAGGCCGGCCCCACAGGTCAGATTCGTTCGCTCATTCACAAGGGCGATACGGAAGGCTCTTCACCGTATGCGCTCTGGCTGCGCGCGCAAGACAATCGCATCGAATTCCGCAGCAGCTCCGATACCGACCCGAGTTTGGGCGGCGTATCCAACGCCGAGCTTCCCTTGAACGAATGGACCCACATCACCTACGTCAAGCGGGAAGTCGGCAATCGCCTCGAGCTCTTCATCAACGGCATCAGCGACCGAGTCGTACCCATCGAAGGCGACATTCGCTACAACGACGGGCCTCTGTACGTCGGCTCGACGCCGTGGAGCGATGCGGCCATCGCGGCTGTCGATGACCTCTCGACGTACAACTATCGACTGGAACAAGTGGAAGCAGCCCGGTACGCGGCCGAGGTCCGAAGGTCCGTGGCCGAGGAAGGCAGCTGGGGTCCCATCATCCCCTGGCCGCATGTTCCTGTCTCGGTTGCGAATCTCCCTGACGGGCGCATCCTGAGCTGGTCGGGCTCGGAGCGGACGACGTGGCCGACGCCCGAGCGTACGTACAGCGCCGTGTACGACCCCGCTACGGGGGAATTCGATGACCTCTTCCAGCAGGGCCACAATATGTTCTGTGCCCACTTGGCGCTGACCGAAACCGGGCAGGTCTTCGTCAACGGCGGACGTAACGAAACGAACAGTCCTTACGTGAGCCTGTTCGACTTCCGGAACAACCGATGGACGCAGATCGAAGATATGGCTACGGGCGGCCGCTGGTATCCCGTCACCAACGCGCTTCCCAACGGTGAGATCATGACGTCGATGGGCACGTCCTCGAACTTCGCCAATCCCGAGAAGTGGTCACCCATCACCGGCTGGAGCGTGATGAATTCGGTCAATTACTTTGACATGCGGACTCGCCGAGGCGGTGTGAGTGGCGAGAGTCGATGGTGGGCCATCCTCAGCGTGGCACCCAATGGCGACGTCTTCCACTACTGGGACAACTTCGAAAACCACTTCATCGACACCGACGGGACGGGCGCGGTGCGGCCGGCCAATGCGGTGGTGACGCAGAACTTGGCGCCAGGGGTGGCCATCCAGTACGACGCCGGTCGACTGCTCATGTCCGGCGGCAACCAGGGTTCATGGTCGCTGCACGGCGACAACACCCGAGCCCTGACCATCGACCTCAACGCGCCATCGCCACTGGTGGAGCCGACCGGAGCGATGAACGTGGGCCGAACCTACCACAACTTGATTCCACTCCCGAACGGCGAAGTGATCGCCCTGGGCGGCAGCTTGACCGACGGCAGTTTCAACAATCGGGGCGCCGTTTACCAGGCTGAGATCTGGAACCCACAGACGGGTCAGTGGCGTCTGGTCGCGCCCGCCAGCGTTCCCCGGACTTACCACTCCACCGGCCTGCTGATGCCGGATGCACGCGTGCTCTCCGCGGGTGGTGGCTACGATCCCAACTCCGAGTTCGCCGACGGCAGCTCGCATCAGAACGCGCAGTTCTACAGCCCGCCGTACCTGTACGACGCGACCGGAGCCCTGGCTTCGCGGCCGACGATCACGTCGGGCCCCGGGGTCATCCGCCCCGGCGAAACGTTCACCATCCAAGGGAGCGCCGACATCACCCGATTCTCGATGATTCGCATGAGCTCTACGACGCACGCGGTGAACACCGACTCCCGCTTCACGTGGGTGCCCGCGACCGCAAACGGCGACGGGAGTTACAATCTTACGCCCACCGCCAATATCAATGTCCTGCTGCCGGGCTACTGGATGCTCTTCGGCCTCGATGCGAACGACGTGCCTTCGGTCGCCCACGTCGTGCGGGTAGCACGCCCCATCACGGTGACGACGCCCGGCGACATCCAGTACGTGCGTTTGGTGGCCAAGTCTGAAGTCAACGGAAATCCGTGGACGTCCGTCGCGGAGCTCAACATCCTCGACGCCCAGGGCAACCCGATCGATCGGTCGGCCTGGGTGGTGAGCGCGGACAGCGAAGAAACGGGTAATGGCGGTGATGGCTTGGCCGCGCTGGCCGTCGATGGTGACCCCGCCACCTACTGGCACACCGACTTCCGGACCAATGACGGCGTCGTGAACGACCCGGCCCACGACCACACACTGACGGTAGACCTCAGCGCCGGTTATGCGCTCACCGCGCTCGAATACCTGCCGCGCCAGGATAACCCGAACGGCCGCATCCTCGACTACGACATCGAGGTGAGCACCGATGGCCAAGCGTGGACGCTGGCCGCGCAGGGCCAATTCCTCGATAGCCCCGCTGCGCAGGTGGTGACGTTCAGCTCCGATCCGGGCGCGGTTGTCGTCCAACAGGCCGCACCGACCGCGGCGGGCGCCTCCGTCTCGTTCACCGCCACAAACGGCGCGCCTGGCTATGAGTACAACTTCGTTTGGGGCGATGGCACCGAGACGGGCTTCTCCGAAGATCCGGTTGGCACCCATTCTTATGCGACGGCCGGCCGATACGTGGTCGTGGTGACCGTCCGCGACCCGGGCAGCGGACAGTCCAGCACCTTCACGATCACTCACCTGGTTCACGATGCGCGCATCGACGTCGGTCAACCCCAGCGCTGGCTGAGCTCGACCCGCATCGCGTATCACCCCACGCTCGCCCAGGTCTGGAACGTCAACCCCGACAACGACACGGTCACCGTCATCGAGAGTACGACCTTCGTAAGGCTCGCCGAGGTTCCGGTCGAAGACCTGCCCTCGTCGATCGCGTTCGATGATGCCGGCCGAGCCTGGGTCAGCAACAAGGAGTCGGGTTCCATCAGCGTCATCGATCCCGCCTCTTTCGCTGTCCTTCAGACCGTCGTGCTGCCCAACGCCAACGCGCGGCCGCACGGCCTTCTGAACATGGCCGGCGGCAACCGGATGCTGGTGGCCCTGGAAGGGACGGGCGAGGTCACGGCCCTCAATGCCACGACTTACGCCGTCGAAGGCACGATGACCGCGATTCCGAACGCTCGACACTTGGCGCGTCAACCGACGGGCAGCGCGGTCATCGTCACCTCGTTCATCACCCCGCCGGTGCCCAACGAGAACACCGCCCTTCCAGACGTGTCGGCGGGAACGGAGGCGGTCGCCGCCATCGATGCCGCCACGATGCAGCTCATCACCCGCTTCCCGATGAACCACAGCGATCGCGTTCGTTCCGAGAATTCGGGTCCTGGCCTACCCAACTACCTGGCGTCGGCCGCGGTGCACCCAGCGGGTGACAGCCTGTACATCCCATCGAAGCAAGACAACCTCTTGGGCGGTAGCCTGCGACAGAACGGGCCGCTGACCTTTGACCAGGCGGTTCGCGCGGTGTCCTCGTATGTCGAGTTCGGCACGTTCGCCGAATACCCCGCCGACCGTATCGAGCACGATAACGCGTCGGTGGCGAGTGCCGCCTCGTTTGGTCCGTATGGCCTTCACCTGTTTACGGCGCTCGAAGGCAATCGGCAGGTGGCCATCAGCGTACCGCAGACCGACTCCGAGATTGCCCGCTTTGACGTCGGCCGGGGGCCGCAGGGCTTGGCGCTATCGCCCGACGGCATGACCTTGGCCGTTTACAACTTCATGGACCGCTCCGTGCAGTTCGTGGACATCTCCAACATCGTGCGCTTCGGACAAGCCACGGTGCCACCGACGCTGGCCACGGTGCCCACGGTGGCGATCGAGCGACTCGATGCCGTGGTCCTCGCCGGCAAGCAGCTCTTCTACGATGCGCGCGATGACCGCCTCGCCGCGCTCGACTACATGGCCTGTGCCAGCTGCCACGAAAACGGCGGCGGAGACGGTCGCGTTTGGGACTTCACGCAGTTCGGCGAAGGGCTCCGGAACACGATCAACCTGCGCGGTCGGGGCGGCATGAGTCATGGCCTGCTCCACTGGACCGGCAATTTCAACGAAGTGCAGGACTTCGAGGCCCAGATTCGCAACTTTGCCGGCGGCCTGGGCCTGATGACCGACGCCGAGTTCTTCGCCGGCACGCGTGCCGAGCCTTTTGGTGACGACAAGGCGGGCCTGAGCGCCGACCTCGACGCACTGGCCACCTACGTAGCATCACTGAACACCGCTGACCGGCGCACGCGGCCAGGGACGGAGTTGTCGGCCGCCGCGCAGCGCGGGGCTGAGGCCTTTACACAGCTCGGTTGCGTCGGCTGCCACGCCGACGGGGTGCTCACCGACTCGCCCAGCGGCGTGCGCCACGATGTGGGCACATTGACCGCGGCGAGCGGTCAACGCCTGAATCAGGCGCTCGACGGCCTCGATACGCCAACCGTGTTGGGCCTGTCGACGAGCGCTCCCTACCTGCACGACGGCTCGGCGCCGACCGTGCAGGCCGCGATTCAGGCACACACCGCCGTCGCGACTACGGTGGCTCAGCGTGACGACATCGCGGCGTACCTGCTCGAGCTCGTCCCGTTGCCGCCACCCACCGTCGAGACCGAAGAAGAGATTACCCAGCTGGGAACGCCGATTTCGTACGCGGTGCCGGCGGGCGCAGGCAACCCTTCCCTGGAGACGATCCGCGACGGAGACCTCCCGCCCCTGGGCAGCGCCGACCCGCTTCGACAGTTCGATACGTGGAACGGCGAACCGACCCGAGCGGCCGACTGGGTCGGCTACACCTATTCCGCAAACGTGCGCTTTACGCGCGTGGAGTTCCAAGAAGGGATTCACTTCTCGGAAGGCGGATGGTTCGAGACGGGCACGCTGATCGTTCAGGTGCGCCAAGGCGGGGTGTGGGTCGATGTCACGGGCTTCTCGTCGACGCCCGCCTACCCGGGTGCAGGTGGAGCGTCTTTCGCGAGCTACACCCTCAATTTCGACGTGATCTCCGGCGACGGCATCCGAATCTACGGGGCACCGGGCGGCGTTGAAGACTTCATCTCGGTCGGTGAGCTCCAGGTCTTCGCCTTCTTGGCCACGACCTGCGGCAACGGCACCCTCGACGCCGGCGAAACCTGCGATGATGGCAACGCCGCCGGCGGCGACGGCTGCTCGGCGAGCTGCCAGACGGAGTTCTGCGGTGATGGTGTTGTCAACAACGTCGCCGAGACGTGCGAGCCGCCCAACACGAACACCTGCAATGCCACTTGCACCGCCCGCCAGCCGACATGTGGCGACGGCTTCGTCACCGCGCCGGAAGCGTGCGACGACGGCAACGTCATCGACGGCGACGGCTGCAGCTCAACCTGCGAGTTCGAGCCGGCCGGTCAAGACCTGACGGACTTCGGCACCATCGTGGCCCGAGTGACGGCCCCAACCGGGGGCGGCAACCGTGATCTGGAGACGATTCGCGACGACGACCGTCCTCCGGTGACCGCGACCTCCCCTCAGCGACACTACGACACCTACGACGGAGACGCTCCGGCGGCCACGGACTGGATCGGTTACACGTTCGGTGCCGACCAGCTGTTTGGCCGGGTCGTGTTCCAAGAAGGCCTCGCGTTCGGCGACGGCGGCTTCTTCGATACGCTGGGCGTGCAGGTGCGGCAGGGCGGCGTGTGGGTCGACGTGCCCAACGTGATCATCACACCGCCCTACGCAGGGAACAACGGCGTCAACTTCGAAACGTACGAGCTTGCCTTCACGCCCATCGCGGGCGACGGCATCCGGATCTTCGGTAACCCAGGTGGTTCCGCCGACTTCATCACCGTCGCGGAGCTCGAGGTCTTCGCCTCGGCGCAAGCCACCAACTGTGGCGACGGCGTCGTCGAGACTGGCGAACAGTGCGACGACGGCAACACCACGTCGGGTGACGGGTGTGATCGGTTCTGCCAAACGGAGTTTTGCGGTGACGGCGTCATCAACAACGTAACGGAGACCTGCGAGCCGCCGGGAACCGCGACCTGTGATGACTCGTGCATCGCTCGCGCTCCGACCTGTGGCGACGGTTTCGTGACCGCACCCGAAACTTGCGAGCCGCCGGGAAGCGCCACCTGCAATGAAACCTGCGTGGCTCGTACTCAGGTGTGTGGCGACAACTTCGTCACCGCGCCCGAGACGTGCGACGACGGCAACACCGTCGACGGTGATGGCTGTCCATCCGACTGTGGCATCTCGGTGCCGGAATCGGACCTCACCGACCTCGGCACCGTGATCGCGCGCGTAGTCGCACCGCAAGGCCTGGGCAGCCGTGACCTCGAGATTCTCCGTGACAACGACATGCCTCTGGTCGGCTCCTTCGACTTCACGCGGCAGTACGATACTTGGGATGGTGACGACTCGGCGCCCGAAGATTGGTTCGGCTACACGTACACCACCCAGTACGCCTTCAGCCGGGTCGTTTTCCAGGAAGGCATGCACTTCGACGACGGCGGCTGGTTCGACTCTCTCACGGTTCAGGTTCGTCGCGGAGGCGCTTGGATCACCGCTACCAACGTCGCGTTCACGCCGGCGTACCCCGGTGCCAATGCCTTCGGCTTCGAGACCTACGAGATCACCTTCGATGCCGAGATTGGCGACGCCATTCGGATTTACGGGGATCCGGGGGGCGCCACCGACTTTGTGTCGATCGCCGAGCTCGAAGTCTACGGTCGACCTGTCGTCCCCTAGACTTAGCGAGGCTGCGCCTCAAACGCTCGAGTTCATTCGCGATTCCGTGC
>CAZFIV010000077.1:0-34816 GCA_964519665.1 uncultured Myxococcales bacterium | reverse complement strand
CCAGCACGGAATCGCGAATGAACTCGAGCGTTTGAGGCGCAGCCTCGCTAAATCTAGAGGGTGGATGCAAGTCCGCCAGCACCGCACTCCACGGGTGCGAGCCGGATTCAGAGCGCCCTTTGTATTGGATACCGCTCGACTTTTTCTGCAGATCAACCCTCCGGATCGAAGTGGGTACGGTAAGTGCCCCAAAGCTCGTGCCAGTCCGTAATTCGATTTGCGCTGGCCCGCGCCCATGGGGTGAGCGACACGGCGAGGGCGGATTCGAACTGGAACCACATCGAGGCTTCCGACGATCGGTGCGGCGGTGGATCGTCCTTGCGGGTGAAGGTTCGCAAGACCGAATCCGACAGCACGCCGTGGCCGGTCATCGAAGGCGTCAGGAAGTAACCCCCCGCGTAGAACGGCGGGCGGTCGCCGCTCGGGTCGCGAATGATGCCGTTGAACTCGGTGGTCGCGTTTCGATGGAAGAATGGTGGGCGGAAGGTATCTTCGGTGACGTCCCACCGCGGTGGGAAAAAGACGAAGTCGAGGCTGTTGGAGCCCACCTCGTCCATCGGCGCCGACAGCACCGTATAGATCGACGGGTCGGGGTGATCGAACCGAACGTTCGAGACCGGCCCGAAGTCCATCAAATCGTAGACGTACGGGGTGTAATCGCCATGCCAGGCCACGACGTCGAAAGGAGAGAAGTCTTGGCGAGCCTCGTAGAGGCGTCCGCAAAACTTGTTCACCAGTCGGTAGCCGGGGGCCGGACGGTCTTCGTACCACGCATCGGGGCTCACGAAGTGGCGCGCTTCGGTCAGGCCATTCGCACCGACCGGCCCGCGCTCCGGCAGTTCGAAGTGGCGCCCGTACACCTCACCCACGTAGCCGCGCGCCTTGTCGCTCTTCAGCAGCACCGAGAATTTCACGCCTCGGGGCACGATGCTGATCTTGCCGGGGGGAACGTCCAGCCCCCCCATCTCGGTCAGCAGGGTAAGAGCGCCCTCTTGCGGCACGATCAGCAAGTCACCGTCGCTGTTCGAAAAGGCCCGGTCGTTCATGCTCCGATTGGCGACGTATAAGTGAAGGGCGAAGCCCCGGCGAAGCTCGGGGCCGCCGGAGCCCCCGAAGGTCGCCATCCCGTCGACGAAGTCGGTCGGCACTTCAGGAATCGGAAGCGGCGAGTACCCGAGCAGGTTGGGATCGAACCCTTCCTCGGTGAAATCGGCCTTGAACGTGGGGTGCTCGAGTCGCTCGAAGCGGGTGTGTTGGGCGGCCGGTCGGATCCGATAGGTCCAGGAGCGAAGATTCTCGTGCCGGGCGGCGACGAATCCGGTGCCGTTGATCTGTTCCGCGTACAGTCCGTACCGCACCCGGCGAGGGCTGTTCTGGCGACGAGGCAACGCTCCCGGCAAGACTTCCGTTTCGTGAGCGTTACCGAAGCCGCGCTGGCCCGAGCCTCGCGGCCCCCGAATGACCTCGTAGGCCCGAATCCGCTGACGGGCCGAGATCTGGTGGACATCCGACGGCTCGACGATCGCCTCGACCTGGGCCCCGGCCTGCGCGAACCACTGCGCCGTGGCCCGGACATCTTCCGCGTCCACCCACGGGTCCTGATCCCCGATCCCCAGCAAGACATCGAGACCGTTTAGATCCGGCGCCCCACCGTAGCCGTCTCGAGGCCCGATCCGAGCCCCTCCGAACGCGATCAAACCATCGATCCGCGAGGCCTGTCTCGCCGCGACCTCGGCGGCCAGACAGGCACCCTGAGAGAACCCAAACAGCAGCAGGCGGGCTTTCGGCGCGTCGGTCTTCACTCGCTCGATGACCGCCTCCACGTCGGCGAGGGCCTGCGTCAGCGGTGCGCCGATGGCCACCGGCGACTCGCGATAGGACGCCGCGTACCATTGGTTGCCGGGCGATTGGGGAGCGACCACCGCCAGGCCCGGCCCGTGCGCGGCCACCTCCCACACCCGACCCACGATGCTGTCGGCCGTGCTGCCCCGCCCGTGTACGGCCACCACCACGGTCGCCGCCTCGGCCAGGGGAGCCCCACTATGCGTAACCGGCTGCCGAAGGCTCCAATCTTCCCACCGGGACCGAATCGAAGGCCGGCGACCGTGCAGCACCGACGTCAACAGGTCCACCGGCAGATCGGTGACCTCCCGGATGACCGCCTCGACCGCATCGGCGGTAACCTTCATGTCGAGCAGGGACGTCGGCGCCCCGACCCTTCGCAGCAGGTCGAACAGCTGGCCCGGAAGGTCGGGAATCTGAGCCGCCTCCTCGAGGGCCTCGAACAGGTCAGCCCGCTCATCGCGGAGTCGACGTACCGAATGCGGCAACAGCACCGCGTGCAGCGCGCTATGCTCGAGACCGAACCGCCCTCCGAGAAGGTGCGCCAAGCGATGGTGGAGCCCCATCGGGCCCGTCTCGAGGATCTCTCCGGCCTGGGCGGCCGCCCGTAACCCGTCTTCCAGTGCCGCCTTCTGAGTCGGCGTTTCGGCCAATTGCAGAGCCGCCCGGACCAGCTCACGAACCGCTCCCAGGGCTCGGTCGCGAAGCGCGCCGTCGATCGAACCGGTCGACAGAGCCGAAACGGGATGCGCGAGGGCATTGAGAAGGCTGGCGATTTTGGCCGCAACGGGCAACTCCGTCACCAGCGACGGATCGTAGAAGATCCCGTCGGGCCGCACTCTCGGGTCGCGTCCGGTCTGTTTGGTGTGCCCGTCGGTTATTCCGAAGATGGACGTCCGCTCGGAACCCGAAAAGGTGGTGGGCAACGCGAAGAACGCAAAGTCACGGGTGAGGCGAAGCGCCTTGGCCAACCCCGTGGCCGCGCCGCCGCCGATGCTGACCACGGCGTCGGGTTGAACCTGCCTCAACACGGCTTCGGCCCGTTCGACCACCGCCTTCGGTACATGCACCTCGGCGCCGTCGAAGACCTCGACGGTCAGATCCAGAGGCGCAAGCACATCGAGGAGCCGGTCGACGAATCGACGATTCGGACCGCTCAGCACCAAGACTCTGCGGACCCCGCGCGCTTTCAGCGCGTCGGCGACGCGGGACATACTGTCGAGACCAAAGTGAATACCAGGATCCATGCCCACAGCTCCAGCAAGGTTTGGACCATACCCTGTCGTCGAAATCGACGGCGCTTTCAGGTAAGAAGCGGTCACATTGAGAGCTGTCGGCCGCCGCGACCATCTTTGTGAGACCCTGAACCGCGGAGCGTCCACCCGCTTCGCCCCTCGGCCGATTCATCGTGCTTGAGGCGTTCAGCATTGCGTTTGCGACCTTCTTCGCGACGATCGGGCCGCTCGACGTGGCGGCGGTTTTCGCGGCCCTGACCGCCGCGTACACCCCGCAGCGCCGGCGAGCGACCGCCGTGAAGGGGCTCTTGATCGCGACCGGGGTGCTGATGCCCTTTGTCCTCGGGGGCAAACCTCTCCTGATGGCGTTCGGAATCTCGCTGGCCGCGCTGCAGGTGGCGGGCGGGATCCTGCTGCTCTTGATGGGAATCGACATGGTGTTCGCCCGCCACTCGGGCGGAACGTCCACCACCGCGGAGGAGCAATCCGAAGCGGCCCATCGCGACGACATCTCGGTCTTTCCGTTGGCCACCCCTCTGGTCGCCGGGCCTGGCTCGATCGGTGCGGCAATCCTCCTGACGGCGGAGGCGAACGGAGACTGGGCCCGGTTCTTGGCCGTCGTGTTCGCCCTGATCGCGGTGTTGATTTTGACCTTGATCCTCCTGCTGTTGGCAGGGGCCGTTCATCGCGTGTTGGGCGTCACCGGCATGCAGGTGGTGGCGCGGGTCTTCGGGCTCCTGCTGTGCTCGTTGGCGGTCCAGTTCGTGTTCGACGGCATCGCTCGAAGCGGCTTGGTGCCGGCGCTTCCACCAGCGACCGTCGTGCATTGAGCTTATCTGCGCCACCCGGTGTAGGCTACGTTGGCGGTCATGGCTTCCTCGCTCGTGCAAGTCCCCCTGTTCGCGCGTCTGGCCAACGTCGAACGGATCCTGATCGCGGGCTGCGGAGGAGGCTTCGATATTTATTGCGGACTGCCGCTGGCCCTCGCTTTGCGGGCTCAAAACAAGCAGGTCACCCTGGCGAATCTGTCCTTCGCGAACCCGACCACCGCGTCGAGGCTCGAACGGATAAGCGATGTGCTGACCCGAATCGACGGAGACACCGAAGCTGACCACCTGTACTTTCCGGAGCTCTATTTGGCGCGCTGGTTGCGCGACCAGAATCTCCCCTCGTCCGTGTACTGCTTCGCGCGCACCGGCGTCATCGGCCTTCAGCAAGCTTACTTGACACTGGTAGAACGCGAACGCATCCAAGCCGTGGTCGTGGTCGACGGCGGCACCGATAGCCTGATGCGCGGAAACGAAGCCGGGCTGGGCACTCCGGAAGAAGACGCGTCGACCCTGGTCGCCGTCAGCGATATCGACTTGCCCAAGATCCTCGTCTGTCTGGGCTTCGGCATCGACGCCTTTCACGGCGTCTGTCACGCCCAATTCCTCGAAAACACTGCCGAATTGGTCAAGATCGGAGCGTTCTTGGGCACGCTGTCGCTGCTACCCGAACAACCCGAAACCGAGGCGTACCTGTCGGCGGTGGAGTACGCGACCGAGCAGCAGCGCATCTATCCGAGCATCGTCAACACGTCCGTCGCGGCCGCGATCAGTGGATGCTTCGGCGACCATCACCCCACCGCGCGCACGCGCGGTAGCAAGCTCTTCATCAACCCCTTGATGGCCATGTATTGGTGCTATCAGCTCCAAGCGGTCGTCGACCGCATGCTGTACGCAGACATGCTTCGGTCGACCAAGACCTGGCCCGAAGTGGTGATGACGCTGCGGGGGGTACGGATCGCGCTGGAAGGGCAGCGCCGGTACTCGCCGATCCCCTTATAGCGCGGGCTCCCTGGTCGCTCTACTGGCTTCTTGTCGCCTCTAATCGGAGTCCACGGCCGGCTTCGGCGTGTCGGCGCGGACCACCGGGACGGTGGTCGGTTCGGTTCCGAACGGTAGCGGCTGTTCGGTGTCGAACTCGGTGACGTCTTCGTCATCGAGGTCGGGGGCAACCGACTCGGCCCGCTCGACACCACCGTAGTCGACCCGCTCGATCCGGTCCGGCTTGTCGAGCGCATCGAGGATCGCGCCCTCGAGGTCGTGCTCGGCCACCATCCGAGCCCGGATGACCGCCTGCCCGTAGCTCTTGCGATGGTCGACGCTGGAGCCCTCGAGCGCGTACCGCCCAAGCTCGAGACGACACTCTTCGAAGTCGTCATCGACCGCGAATTCCGCCAGCGCCTGCGAAAATTCGGCCGCGGACGCGTATCGCTCTTCTGGCAACAACATCGTCGCCCGAGCGAAGGCCTTGCCGAGGTCGGCCGGCAACCCGTCGCGGGCCTCTGACAGCGTGGGCACCTCGGCATTGGCGACCCGCATCATGAGCTGCGCCACGGGAACGTCGTCATGAATTCGTCGTCCGGAGAGAAGCTCCCACAACATCACGCCGGCCGCGAAGATGTCGGCGGCGGCACCCACCGCCGCTCCTTTGATCTGCTCCGGCGCCATGTACCGAAACTTGCCTTTGACGCTTCCGACCTCGGTTTGGGACAGGCGCCCTTGCGCGTGGGCGATACCAAAGTCGATCAGGACCACTCGACCATGGATGTCGATCATCACGTTGCCGGGGGAAACGTCCCGATGAACGATGTTGAGCGGAACCCCGTTCGACCCCTCGGCTCGATGCGCGAAGTCGAGGGCGTCGAGGACCTCGCGCATGATGTAGAGCACCAGCGGCAGGGCCAAGACCTTCGACCGGCTCTTGAGATAGCGCTTGAGCCCTACCAGGTCGACCCCCTCGACGTGTTCGAGCAGGAGCGCCACCCGCCCCTCGGACCGTACGACCTCCACCACCCGGTTGATGTTCGGGTGATCGAGCCGGCCAGTGATCCGAGCCTCATCGAGGAGCATGCGTCGGAACTCGGGGTCATCGGCGCAGTCGGGCCGGATGCACTTGAGGGCGAACGCGCTCGACGGGTCGGACTGATGGCGAACCTTGTAGATCTGCGCCATGCCACCGGTCGCAATGCTATCGACCACGATGTACGGTCCGAACCGGTCGATATCGCCCCGGCGATCCCGCCGGGGCTCGGTCTCCTTGCGGCTGGTCACCGGGTCCCCGCCGCAATCATACACGATCTGCTGCACTCCGACCTCTCCCGGGGGTCAGCGACTCCGGATGACCGACCGCGGGACTCGGTCCCGCACGATCCCGTTCCCTGGCTCGGGCTTCCGTGCTAAACAAGCGCCTCCGGGCGGGTAGCTCAGTTGGTAGAGCGTCGCTTTTACACAGCGAATGCCGCAGGTTCGAGTCCTGTCCTGCCCATCATCCTCGCCTCCCCGATGTCCGGCCTTGCACGAGACGGTTACCGGTGAAGTACCCTTGCAAGGCGTTGACCGCCTCGATAGGGCAGAAAGACCCCCAAGGAGGAGAGCACCGATGGTCTCAACGATGATGAACACCCCCCTGTCGACCAACCAGTTGATCGAACGCGCAGGTACGCTGTTCGGCCGAACCGAGGTCGTGTCTCAGATGCCCGACAAGTCGCTTCGCCGGCACACCTACGCCGAACTGCTTCGGCGCAGCCGTTCGTTGGCCAAGTCGCTGATCGACGCGGGCCTCCAAAAAGGAGACCGAGTCGCCACCCTCATGTGGAACCACCACGCGCACGTCGAGGCGTACTTTGGCGTGCCGATGGCCGGCGGCGTGTATCACACGCTCAATCTGCGCCTCGCCCCTTCGGACATCGCGTACATCGTCAATCACGCGAAAGACCGATTTCTCATCGTCGATGACGTCCTCCTCAAGCTTTTCGCCGCCTTCGAAAAGGACGTGAACTTCGAGAAAGTGTTCGTCGTTTCGCTCACCGGAGAGCCCGTCAACGCACCTTACATTGCCTACGAATCACTCATGGGCGAGGTCGACGCGAACTGGCAGTCACCGGCCCTCGACGAGAATCAGGGAGCCGGCATGTGCTACACCTCGGGCACCACCGGCCGCCCCAAGGGCGTCGTCTACAGCCATCGAGCCATCGCGCTGCACTCGATGGCCTCCGCCATGGCCGACACGCTCGCGGTTCGGGAACGCGACTGTGTTCTGCCCATGGTTCCCATGTTCCACGCCAATGCTTGGGGCCTACCTTTCACATGCGCATTGGTCGGTGCCAAGCAGGTCCATCCGGGGCCCCACCTCGACCCGATCTCACTGCTCGACCTCTACGAGCGCGAGAAGGTCACGGTGTCGGCTGGGGTTCCCACCGTATGGCTCGGGATTCAGCAAGCGGTCGGTCAGAACCCTAACAAATGGAAGCTCCAACCCGATATGCGAATGGTCGTCGGAGGCTCGGCGGCGCCCGAGGCGATGATCCGCGAGATGGACAAGCTCGGAATGCGGGTTATCCACGCATGGGGCATGACCGAAACAGCGCCCCTCGGCACGGTCGCCAACCTGAAGGCCGAACTGCTCGACGCCGACGCTGACGTTCAGTACGCCGTGCGGGCTAAGCAGGGCACCGCGGTGCCCTTCGTCGAGATCCGAGCGATGGGCGAGGACGGCATCGTTCCCCGAGACGGCAGATCGATGGGTGAGTTGCAAGTCCGCGGCCCGTGGGTGGCGTCTTCGTACTTCGAGCTCCCCGAAGCCGACGACAAATGGACCGACGACGGCTGGTTCCGCACCGGCGACGTCGTCACCATCGACGAATACGGCTACGTCAAGATCACGGACCGAACCAAAGACCTCATCAAGTCCGGCGGCGAGTGGATCAGCTCGGTCGACCTTGAGAATGCGCTCATGGGCCACCCGGGCATCAAGGAAGCCGCGGTCGTCGCCTATCACCACGACAAATGGGTCGAGCGCCCCCTCGCGGTCGTCGTTCCGAGCGACGGGGTGACCCTCGATACGTCGGTCCTCAATGACTTCTTGACCCAACAAGGCATCGCGAAATGGTGGCTCCCCGACGGCTACGTGGTCCGGGACGCCATCCCACGCACCTCGACGGGCAAGTTCTTGAAGGCCAAGTTGCGCGACGAGCTGCGCACCTGGTCCACCTGATCAGGCGCCCGATCCAAGTTCTGACGCGGGGCTCATTTCGCCATCGTTCCATCGCCTCGCGTGCGCCCCAACGTTGGCGCAGCGCGCCAATCGTCCCTCGGTCGGCCCCCGCGGCGAGCGGCAGCCGATCGGCGCGCCGAGCACACCGATGCGTGCGACAGGCGTTGACTTCCCTCAGCTCCGCCGGGAGCATCGTTGGTGGGGTTTATGGGCCCCGGGGGGCGTCGTGGCCATCAGCACGTTCGATATGTTCACGATCGGTATCGGTCCTTCGAGCTCGCATACCGTGGGCCCGATGCGGGCGGCCCAACGATTTGCCGAGGGCCTTCAGCGGCGCGAAGCTCTCTCTTCGTGCGCCCGGGTGTCGGTCGATCTGTTCGGGTCGCTCGGGCACACGGGCAAAGGTCATGGCACCGACACGGCGGTCGTTCTTGGGTTGTGTGGCGAAGCCCCGGAGACGGTCGACCCCGATACCGCGGTGAATCGAGTGCAGGAGATCCTGCACTCGGGGCGGCTCAACCTCTTCGGCGGCGAGACCATCGGCTTCTCGCGCGACGACATCATCTTCCATCGCCGCGAGACGCTGCCCGGCCATCCAAACGGAATGCGCTTCACCGCCTACGACCTCGCCGGTCTTCCGCTGTTGTCCCGGATCTACTACTCCGTTGGCGGCGGGTTTGTCGTCGCCGAGGATGCAGCGGCCGAAGACCGGATCGTCGAAGACACCACCGAGCTGCCCCTGCCCTTCACCAGCGGGGCCGAGTTGCTCGCCTGCTGCCGCGCCGAAGGGCTCTCCATCAGCACCGTCATGCTCAAGAACGAGCTCGTCTGGCGGTCTCGCGAAGAGGTCGCGCGCAAACTCGACGAGATTTGGGAGGCGATGCGGTCGTGCGTTGCGCGGGGCTGCGAACGGGAAGGCATCCTGCCGGGTGCGCTCCGGGTCCGCCGGCGAGCGGCGGGGCTCTTTCGAAAGCTCCGCCACGACCAGGCCAACGATCCGCTTTTGGCGATGGATTGGATCAACCTGTGGGCCCTGGCCGTCAACGAAGAAAACGCGGCCGGCGGTCGGGTGGTCACCGCCCCGACGAACGGCGCCGCGGGTATCATCCCCGCCGTCCTCCACTACTTTGAGCGCTTCACGCCAAACCCCGATATCGACGGAATCAGACGGTTTCTGCTAGCGGCCGCGGCCATCGGGACCATCTTCAAGACCCGAGCCAGCATCTCGGGGGCCGAAGTCGGATGCCAGGGTGAAGTCGGAGTCGCGTGTTCCATGGCTGCTGCCGGACTGACGGAGGCGCTCGGCGGAACCCCCGCCCAAGTCGAGAATGCGGCGGAGATCGGCATGGAGCACAACCTCGGCCTGACGTGCGATCCGGTCGGAGGATTGGTGCAGGTCCCATGCATCGAACGTAACGCCATGGGGGCCGTAAAGGCGATCAACGCATCCCGACTCGCCCGGCGAGGCGATGGCGATCAGAAGGTATCGCTGGATAAGGTCATAGAGACCATGCGCCAGACGGGCCTGGATATGCAGACAAAATACAAAGAGACGGCGCGCGGTGGTCTCGCCGTCAATATCATCGAGTGTTAGTGACCTGACCGGCCATGGCGGACCCGCGCGACGATCAAGACCCTATCTACGACGCGCCCACCCAGGCGCGGCGGGGTCGAAACGCGCCCACCCAAGGGCCGGGCGACCCGTACATGAGCGTAGGCCCTGCCTGGGGCGAACCGATCGACCAGACGGTGATTCGAGCCCGTATGCGCAGCATCGATCTCGGCGCCGATGGCGACGTTCGAGGCGTCACTCCGGAGGCCGCCGACCGCTATAAACGCGAGGGACCCGAGCTCGGTCGCGGCGGCATCGGTCGGGTCATGGTGGCCTTCGATTCGCACCTCGGTCGCGATGTCGCGATCAAAGAACTCCTCCCCGCCAGCTTCACCAAGCATCCGGAGGATACGGCCGGCGACCTCGCTCGCTTTCTCCGGGAGGCCCGGATCACCGGACAGCTCGAGCATCCGAGCATCGTCCCAGTATACGAGCTCGGTCAGCGGGACGACGGTAGCCACTACTACTCGATGAAATTCGTGCGCGGTCGAACGCTCCGTCAGGCGATCGACCAAGCAGAGGGCTTCAGCGGGCGAATGGCCCTTCTTCGGCACTTCGTCGACGTCGCCAACGCCATCGCCTACGCGCACAGCCGGGGCGTGGTCCATCGCGACATCAAGCCGGAGAACATCATGTTGGGCGAGTTTGGCGAAACGGTGGTCCTCGACTGGGGCCTCGCCAAAGGACGGGAGAAAGCCGATCCCCTCCGACCAACTCTCCCTCGCAACCTGCGCGGCCTCAAGGGCACCAACGCCCCCGAAACCATGGTCGGCGAAGTCGTCGGGACCCCGGCCTACATGAGTCCCGAGCAGGCGGGGGGCCAGGTCGACCTGGTCAACGAGCGCTCCGATGTGTGGGCCCTGGGAGCCGTTCTCTATGAGATCCTCGCTGGGCAGACCCCGTTCCGGGCGCCCGGGGTCGAAGCCCTCCTGCTTCGGGTCATCCAAGACGACTTCAAGCCGGTGCGCGAAGTCGAAGCCAACGCACCGGCCGAACTGGCCGCGATCGCCGAAAAAGCGCTCCGTAAAGCCCCCGATGAGCGTTATCCCAACGCCCGGGCGCTGGTCGAAGACGTGATCGCGTTCCAGAACGGGCGACAGGTCGGCGCCTATGACTACAGTGCGTGGGATCTCCTCAAGAAGGTCGTCCACGAGTATCGGGCGGCGGCCATCGCGACGCTCCTGATCACCATCACGGTCGTCGTCGCCCTGATCGCCGTTATCCAGCTCTACCTGGAAGCCGAGAACCAGCGCGACAAAGCCGAGTTGTCCAAAAAAGCGGAAGCCGAGGCCCGGATGCTGGCCGAAGCCAACGAAAAGGAAGCGCACGACAATCTTTCCGTCGCCCTTACCGAGAAGGCTCGCTTGCTGACGAGACAGCAAGACTTCGGGGCAGCTGGGGTTTACGCTGCGGCCGGGATCTTCCACAGCCCGTACTTCGAATCCAGTCCGTTCAAATACGACGATCTCGACGAGCGTGAACCTCACGACTTGGCCATGGCCCGCCTCGGGCCCCGATCGGCCCTTTACGAAGTCTTGGCCCGCCGGCAACTCGAGTTGACCTCTTCGCTCGATACCGGAACCGCTGACGTGTGCGCTTTCGACCTGTTCGCCGAGGGCAATCGCCTGTTGTCCGGAAACGACGCAGGTGGGTATGTCCTCTGGGATCTGGTCAATCAGCGACCGATGATCAACTTCGACGGGCCCAAGTGTCCTCGTCGGATCGACGTCGCGCCGAACGGTAAGCTCGCCCTGATCATCACCCGCGAGCGAACCGGAGTGCTGATGGACCTGGAAGACGGCAGTCGGCGCCCGGTCGTCGGCAATGACAGCACGCTGCGCGGACTGCTGTTCGGCCGCACCAGCCGGGTCATTTACGTCGTCGGCTCCAAGGGATCGATCGAGCGGCGAAACGCCAAGTCGCTCGCCCTCCTGAACGCGGGCGAGGTGTCCTCCCCTCGCATCGCCAGCTTCACCCCAGACTTCGGTCGCCTCGCGATAGGCAACCGGGACGGCACCGTTCGCTTGCTCGACCCGGTGACCCTCCAGGTGCAGCAAGCGTTTACCGACCACTCGAGTTCGATCTGGTCGGTCGCGTTCAGCGCGGACGGTCGGTACATGGTCGCTGGCGGCTTCGAGGGCTACGCGGTGGTGCGAGAGCTCGACAGCGGCAAGATCGTCGCCACCCTGCCGGGAGAGAAGCCCATCTATACCCTGGCCTTCACCGCCGACGGCACCCACGTGATCGGGGCGGCCTTCGAAACCGGTCGAATCTGGCACCTGGATGAGCAAGCGAGCGTTCAGACATTTCGAGTGTACAAACGGGGCGTCGAGCACCTCGCGATCCGACCGGGTACGCACCAAGTGCTGACGGCCGGATTCGGGCCTCATGTCCAGGTCTGGCGGTTTGACGCGACCCCGCTCACCACTCGGTTCCCCGGCCACGCCAAACCGATCTACGGGTTCGCGTCGAGCCCCTCCGGCGGCCGAGTTGCAACGTCCGACGGAAAGGGCGTCATCCGAGTTTGGGATGCGACGAGCGCTCGGCTGATCCGGCCCGCAAAGCAAGCAAAGGTATGGTCGTTAGCGTTCCTCGGGAACGATCTGCTGTCGATCAGCTCGCGAGGCGAGGTGCTTCGGTGGGCCGATGGCCAACAGGCCGAGGTTCTGGCCAAGGAATCCAAGCATCGGCACGGATCACACGTCAGTATCGCGGCCGTCGACGGCCTGGCTGCATGGACCGGCAGCGGCGGCAGTGTCGTGGTCTACGACCAGCGCCAAGAGCAGACCGAAGCTCCGTTCTCCGATCTCGCTGGCCAGTCCACTGCCGTCGCGTTCAGCGGAAGCGGCCAACTCCTGGCCGCCGCGGACGACAAGGGCAACCTAGTCATTCGTGATCTCTCCTCCGGCTTGATCCGATGGCGTCGCGCTGAAGCTCATCGGGGCATCATCAGCGGCCTCAGTTTCCAGCCCGGCGGAGAACTGCTGGCGAGCGCGGGCAGAGACCGGGTCATCCGGTTATGGAGCACCACCGACGGCCAAGAGATCGGCGTCCTTCGAAGCCACGAAGACTGGGTCAACACCATCGCTTTTTCACATGACGGTAGGTGGCTGGTCTCGGGCTCCGACGACCAAACGGCCCGGTTGTGGTCGGTCTCGGATCGCCTGCCGGTACTGAAGGTCACCGCCGATACGCAGATCATCGCCGCTGGGTTCATTTCCGGCCGTGACTTGATGGTAGTCGGTCGCGACACCCAGCTGCTGAGTCTCCCCGTTGCCGTCGCCAGCCTCGAGCTTCGGGCGGAGAGCCTTCTCGAAGAAGCTCAGCTGAGCTCAGGCCTCCTATTGAAAGGCTTCGAACTGGCACCGCAGGGCGGACAACGTTAACGATGGAGCTCGGATCGGATCCCGACGACGGCGTTGGCCAAGCGGCACCCACCTGACCTCGCGGCGATGACTACGGTTCGATCTGGTTGGGAAGGCCAATATCGCGGAGATTGACGAGGATCGGGTCTTCGAAGTCACAAGGACCAACGCTCTCAGCGACCGCATGTCCATTCCAGGTCACAGCGCGATGGAAGGCCAGGATCGCACTGGCGTTCTCGGCCCATCGACCTCGGCAATGCGCAAGGCCACCCGTCACCTTCGCCGTGCCCAGGGTCGCGGAATCCTGGTGTTCGCCTTCGCCTTCTTCTCCTTGTTCGCCCTCTTCGCCCTGGGCAACCATCGGAGCTCCGACAACGACCCCGTAGCGCACGGTGCTATCGGTAGCGGTGACACCGACCGTCGCGGTCTTGACCTTCCACAGAACCACGCCAACGCGGGCTCCAGCTTCTCTGCATGGCACCTGGCCGGTGTCTCGGAGGGCGACGCCCTCCATCACGACTGCGTCCGTGTCTTGATTGTCGCCGTGAACGGCGAGCGCGAAGTCTCCATTGAAGTCGAAGAACAGCTCGTTGATGGTCAATTTGTGACCGTTGAGCTTTACGACCAGCCCGTGTCCTTCGGCGACGATCTTGCCGCCGGTGCCCACGATGTTCGTGTCTGCGTTCAAGGCCACCGTACAGCCTTCCGTGGTCATTTCTTCGCTGATTTCGACCGTTCCGCCCTCCGCGAGCGCTTCGCATACTTCATCCGCGAACGCGGTGGTCGGAAGGACAACCGCAAGCCCGATCAGGCCGCTGAGCAACGTGGTCTTCATGACGCCTCCTTTGACGGCCGACGGGCCGCCCTATTCACATTTAACACACGCCCCGAAGCGACACTAAATGCTCCGGGGTAAAGTAGAGTTGCAATCCAGTGGCCGCCTACGAACAACGCTGCTCCGATCGCGGCCCCGATTCCGTCCGCCACGAGGTCAGCCCCCGATGCGGTGCGTCCGGGCACGAAGCTTTGGTGCCATTCGTCGGTCATCCCGTACAAAGTGCTCGCCGCCGTCGCCAGTGCCCAGCGCAGCCCTCTATCGAACGAAGTCAGGGCGCGCGCGCACAGAAAACCCAATATCGCGTAGGCGATGACGTGCGCCGTCTTATCTCCGCCGGGCGTCGTAGGCAGCTGCGGTTGATGCGACAGGCAAAAAACCAGCGCTGCATAGCCGACCACCGGCGACCAGCGGCCCCAGGGCGATGTAAGAAACGAATTCATGGATGCGACCTTAGTTTTCGTCGGCCCAACGACGAATTCGGGGCAGGACGACGTCTTGAAGTAAAATTTTTCCGGATGCAACGAAGGGAATCGCAAGGAAGACGCCAACGATACCCCCGAGCGACCCCCCCGCCACGACCGCGGCGAGCACGGCGACCGGGTGGAGCTTCGTCGAGCTGCCTTGGACCAGCGGGGTTATGACGAAGGTCTCCATGCTCTGCATCAATGCGTAGACGATGGTTGGCCCTACGAGGATCCCAACCCAATCGACAGCTTCCCCGGGATCGGCGGCCTCCGCCTCGAGCAGACTCAATCCGACGGCCAGAATCCATCCGCTAGCCTGACCATAGGGAATGATGCTGAAGACACCGCCCACGCCCGCCGCCAAGAACCAATAGGGTACCCCCACCACATAAAACCCAACCCCAAAGATGGTGCCCGTAAACATGGCGACCACCAGCTGGCCTCGGATGAAGCCCGAGAAGACCCGTTCGATCTTGCCGAGAATCTCGGACCACCGGGCCCGCCGGCTCTTGGGAAAGTACCGCTGGAATCCCGGCAGGCTCTCGTAGTTCCAGGCGCTGAATGCGAACACGGCCAAGGTCAGAACCGTCGCAATCAGGGTGTACGTCGTCGAACCCACGAATCCACCGACCCAGCTCAGCGCCGGTCTGAGAAGATCCGCAATTTTCTTAGGGTCTTTGGTCGCTCCTTCTATCGTTTCGCCGACGAGCGGGATCGAGAGCCCGTACTCATCCCGCAAGATGGTGACGTAGCGGGGGAGCTTCTTGAGAAGACTGCCGCCCTCATCCAGGACCAGGGGAACCAACACCGATGAGAAGCCGATCGTAACGCCGAGCAGAGCCAACAGCAAAAATGCGATGCTGAACTTTCTAGACACTCCGAGGCGCGCTTGAGCCTCTTTGAGGATGGGATCGACAAGGTAAGCGAGGCCGAAGCCTATCAGGACCGGGAGCGTCGCCGACTGCACCCTGACCAGGAGCCACAGAAAAGCCAGGGCCAGGGCGATCACCGCGACGTCACGGACGGCGCGAATCTCCCAAAGATGAGGACCGCTCATTGCTCGCCGAACCTGCCAATTTTCCAGTCGCAGGCCAACTCCACCGCGAGGGCTTGCCCTAGAGCGCCGATTCACTTGGATCGCACTATTGTCGCTGGTTCTCACCCCGTCTGCTCGCCGCGCCGCCTTCGGCTTTCGTCGGTTGCGTATTCCCGATACGCGCCCTCCTCACGCGACGACCCGACAGGCCGATTCCGGCGCGACAACAGCACGCTCCAAGTGAATCGGCGCTCTAGGTGATCTGCCCAGTGGCGTCTGCCTTGCCAATCCTTGACTAGGTCGAGGGCCCGGACGTACTCCCCCGCCATGTACCCGATCCTGGCCTTCCGGGCGTTCTTCTCGGCTCTATGGGGGCGCCGGCTCCCGGCCGAAGTGATCCCTCAGAGTCTTCTGCCAGCGCAACTGCCCACGGACTCGAAGGAGGCGCCGACCACCGAGGCGGAGGCCACCGAGGCGCCACCGCCGGTCGCCCCGACCGAGTCGAAGGAACCCGACGATCCCGACGCGGCGGCGGTTCAGGTGCTCGCGGTTCTGCAGAGCGAGGGCCGGTTGCTCGACTTTCTGAGCGAAGAGATCGATGGCTACGAAGACGCGGAGATCGGCGCGGCGGTACGTGAGGTTCATCGAGGCTGCAAGAAAGCCCTCGCCGACCACTTCAACCTCGTTGCGGTCCGGCCGGAAGAAGAAGACGCGCTGGTGAGCGTCGAAGCCGGCTACGATCCCACCGAGATCCGGCTGGTCGGCAACATCGTAGGTCAGCCTCCGTTTTCGGGCACGCTCAAGCACAAGGGGTGGCGCGCGAGCGATGTCCGCCTGCCTAAGGCCAGCTCGGGCGCCCGCGTCGTTCAACCCGCCGAAATCGAGGTCTGATCGTCCATGACGCCCAACAGCCCGTCCGCCGTCGGTATCGACCTAGGAACCACCAACACTGCCGTTGCGGAAGCCGAGCCTGGCCAGCTCCCGCGAACCTTCGACCTCCTGCAGCTCATTCGACCTGGCGATGCACAGGTCCGGCCCGCGCTTCCTTCGTTCCTGTACCTCGCGGGCGACGACGAGCTCCCCGCAGGGAGTCTGGACCTTCCGTGGGCGACCGACCGCACTTTCATGGTCGGCGAAGGCGCCCGCGCACGGGGAGCCGAGGTTCCCCTGCGTCTTGTGGCTTCGGCCAAGAGTTGGCTCAGCCACACGGGAGTCGACCGAAAGGCGGAGATCCTGCCGGCCCAGACGCCACCCGAACAGCCGAAGGTCTCACCGGTCGAAGCTTCGGCTCGGTTTCTACGCCACGTCCGCGAGGCCTGGGCTCACGTGAACCCCGACCGCCGCTTGGAAGAGGCGAACGTCTACCTGACCGTCCCCGCGAGCTTCGACGCCGTCGCAAGAGAGCTGACGATCGCCGCCGCCACCGAAGCCGGCCTCCTCCACGTCACCCTGCTCGAAGAGCCTCAAGCCGCGTTCTACGCCTGGCTGGCCGAAGCCGGCGACGATTGGAGGGAGGTCTTAGGCCCCGAAGACCGCGTGCTGGTGTGTGACGTCGGCGGCGGCACCACCGACTTCAGCCTCATCGAGGTCCGAGACGACGGCGAAGGAAATCTGGGCCTCGAGCGGGTCGCAGTTGGCGATCACCTGCTTCTCGGCGGCGACAACATGGACCTCGCGTTGGCCCACCATCTGGCCACCGTGCTCCGGCAGTCGGGCAAAAAGCTGGACGCGAGCCAGAATCGAGCCCTCGTGGCCGGCGTGCGTCGTGCGAAAGAAGCGCTGCTCAGCAACGACGAGCTCGACCGCACCACGTTCAGCATTCTGGGCTCCGGGCGCAAACTGATCGGCGGCCAGATCAAGGTGGAGCTCGAACGCGCCGCGCTGGAGGCGGTCCTGCTGGAAGGGTTCTTTCCGCCCTGCGACCGCGACGCAGCCCGCCATGAGATGCCGCGGACCGGCTTCATGGAACTCGGCCTGCCATTCGTATCGGACGCGGCGATCACCCGCCACCTCGCCCATTTCTTGGCCACTCATGCCGGGGGCGCGCTGCCCACGCACATTCTCTTCAATGGTGGAGTCTTCAATTCGCCGCTCCTGCGCGCCCGTCTACTGGAGGTCATCGCCAGCTGGGGCGTGATGCCGAAGGTCCTCGAGAGCGCGTCGAATGACCTCGCGGTGTCCCGCGGGGCGGCGTATTACGGCATGGTTCGGGCCGAAGGCGGCATGCGGATTCGGGGTGGGGTGGCGCGCAGCTACTATATTGGCATCCAGTCTTCGATGCCCGCGGTCCCCGGCGTGCCGCCCCCGATTCGAGCCCTTTGCGTCGTACCGTTCGGGATGGAGGAAGGGACCGAGGCGGTCGTCCCCGGCGGCGAGCTCGGGCTGGTGGTCGGCGCACCCGTCCAGTTCAGGTTCCTATCGTCAACGACCCGGCCCGATGACGCGATCGGTACGATCCTCGACGAGTATACCTGGCCCGACGACCTGACGGAGACGGCGCCCGTCTCGGCGACACTGAGCGCCGAGGGCCTCGAACCAGGCACTTTGGTGCCCGTACGGCTCGAAGTGAAGGTCACGGAGGTCGGAACGCTGGAGCTTTGGTCGGTGGCTACCCAGAGCGAGCATCGGTGGCGACTCGAATACAACGTTCGCGAGGAGGTGACGTGAGCGCCCGCTTCGTCGTGGGAATCGACCTGGGAACCTCGAACTCCGCCCTCGCCTACGCCGAGCTCGACGAGGTTCGCTCGGCCCGCCGACCCGTCATCCATCAGTTCGAGGTGCCTCAGTTGGTCGCCCCCGGGCACGTGCAGCCGCGCCGGCTGCTGCCGTCGTCGCTGTATGCGCCAGCCGGGTTCGAGCTCACTCCCGAGCAGACCAACCTCCCGTGGCGCACGCTCGAGGTCCCCGACGAAGAGGCGGAACGCAAGAAGCTCAGACTGCCCTCGATAGTCGGTGAGGCCGCCAAGAAGCTGGGCGCCAAGACACCCGTGCGGCTGATCGAGAGCTCGAAGAGCTGGCTGTGCCATGGGGGCGTCAACCGCACCGCCGCCATCTTGCCCTGGCACGCACCGGACGGTGTCCCCAAACTATCTCCGGTCGAGGCTGCGACGTCGCTGCTCGAACACCTGCGTGAGGCCTGGGATCACGAGTTCGCTCGAGAAGAACCGAGTGCCGCCCTGGCCGCGCAGCACATCGTGATCACCGTCCCCGCGTCGTTCGATGAGGTCGCCCGTGAGCTCACCCTGACCGCGGCCCGGAAGGCCGGTTTCAACGACGTCCACCTCATCGAGGAACCTTTGGCCGCGTTCTACGCGTATATCGCTCGAACCGGCGGAACCTCCGCCGCGACAGGTCTTTCCGGCGGTGAACGGGTGCTGATCGCGGATGTCGGGGGTGGCACCACCGACTTCACGCTGGTCGACGTCCGTCCCCCTGACGACGACGACGGTGTGCTGACCTTCGAGCGCAGCGCGGTGGGCGACCATCTTCTGCTCGGCGGAGACAACATGGACCTAGCCCTCGCTCACGCCGTTGAACCCGCCCTTCGCAAGGGAGGCCGACTCAATGCGGAGGCCTGGGCCCAGCTCAAGCTCGAGTGCCGGCTCGCCAAGGAGACGCTATTCAGCAACCCGGACGTCTCCGAGCTCCCGATCGTAGTGACCGGACGTGGCTCGAAGCTGATCGGCGGAACCATGCGGACGACCTTGACGCAAGCGACGCTCGAGCAGGTCTTGATCGACGGTTATTATCCGGAACTCCCGGCCGGCGACGCGGCCCGGCCGCAGCAGACATCCGCGACGGTCGGCTTCGCCGAGTACGGACTCCCCTACGCCCAGGATCCGGCCATCACTCGCCATCTGGCCGCCTTCTTGCTGCGCCACGCAGCCGAAGGGGAACCGGTGGCCAAGGTGGACGCCCTGTTGTTCAACGGCGGAGCGCTCAAGCCGACTCGAATCCGCGACCGGATCAGTCGGGTTTTGGGCCAGTGGCTGCGGAGCTCGGCGGGCGGAGCCGTCCGCGACCCGCGGCCCCTCATCTACGACGAGGGCGACGAGGCCCTCGAGCTGGCGGTGGCCCGCGGGGCCGCCTACTTTGCGCTCGCCCGTGAGGGCCTCGGGGTCAAAGTAGCGGGCGGTTCGCCACGGGAGTACTTCCTGGGCCTCGGTTTGGAGCCGGGCGAGTCGGTGCCCGAGGGTCACGTCAAGGTGGTCTGCGTAGCGCCGCGCGGTATGCAAGACGGCCAGCGGATCGAGGTACCCGACCGAGAGTTCATGCTGCTGACGAATCGCCCGGTGCGGTTTCCTATCTACGCCACGACCTCGCCCCGCAAGGACCCGGTCGGCTCCGTGGTGGTCCTTGCGCAGGACGACCTGCACCAGCTGCCACCTCTCGAAACCGTGGTGCGATTCGGCAAACAGCGGGCGGGGACCAAGGTCGGCGTGCGACTTCAGGTTCAGCGTACCGAGCTCGGCACGCTCGAGCTGTCGTGCCTGTCTCGAATGTCGGGCGCCCGGTTCAAGCTTGCGTTCGACCTCCGCGCGGCGGGGGGCCTCGATGATGCGCCGCCGAACGGCGCACCGGAGCATCAGGCCGCTTCGCCTCCGAATTCCGACGCTGGGACGGGCCCCAACGGGGCCGGGGATCCGAGTACCGGCGCGGATCCTTCGGCAGGGATCCCCGAAGATCCGAGTTCTTCACAAGTTGCTCCCTCGGGGGTCGCCGCAGAACCCTTCGGCGGCGCCGGCACCCGGGCGCCGCCCGAGGTCGGCGACATCGATCCCACCCGGATCGAAGCAGCCAAGCAGCGCCTGAGCGCCGTGTTCGCACCCGAGCCGCCCCGGCCCGATCCCGACACCGTGATGAAGGGGCTCGAGGAAGACTTGGGCGTCGGGCGCGACGGGTTTCCGCTGGGGACTCTACGAGTGTTGGCGGAGCATCTGCTCGAGCTGGCCGACCACCGGGGCGCATCGGCCGCCATCGAGACGCGGTGGCTGAACCTGGTCGGGTTCTGCTTGCGACCAGGCTTCGGAGTGGCCGTCGATGACTGGCGAGTCAAGCAGCTGTGGAAGATCCATGCGCAGGACGTCCTGCATCCGAGCCACGATGCGGCCGAGATGAACTGGTGGATCCTGTGGCGCCGGGTCGCCGGCGGTCTCGGACGTGGCCCGCAGCAAGAGCTCGCGGCCCGGTTGTTCCCGTTGCTGATTCCCAGCCTCGCGAAGCGAGCCAAGAAGAAGCCGCCCAAGCCGCAGACCCAGCTGTCAGCCGAGATGTGGCGCGCCGCCGCCGCCCTCGAACGCTTGGGCGCCAAGAGCCGGGCTCAACTGGGAGACACGCTGGTCGAGCTGATCGAGACCAAGAAAGGCCCCCGCGGGGCCCTGTGGTGCCTCGGTCGGATCGGGGCGCGCAAGCTATTGTACGGGCCCCGAGAAGCGACGGTGCGTCCGGCCATCGTCATGAAGTGGATCGACCGGCTGATGGCCGCCAAACGGCTGCCCAAAGACGAGCACCCCGCCCCCGCGATGATCGCGATGGCCCGTCTGACGGGAGATCGTCATTTCGACCTCGAGGAAGGTCAGCGCAAGAAGATCGGCGCCTTTTTGGCCGGCCGGGGCCTGCCCGACGAGTTGCATCGTCCGCTCTTCGAGGTGGTGCAGGTAGACCAGCAGACCCAGGTCGCCGCACTGGGGGACACTTTGCCGACCGGCCTGTCGCTGACCTGAAGACGGCTTCGGTCTACCGTCGAGCGGCCGTCGAGCGCCGATTCGTGGCACAATCGGCCCACGATGACCGCGACTCCCGACGAACTCCGGCTCAACCTCGAGGACTGGCATCGGGCCGCCCAACGAGCCTTGTCACCGGCCGCGTATGCCTACTATGCGAGCGGCGCCAACGATGAGGTCACCCTCCGGGCGAATCGTGAGGCATTCGAACGGCTGGAATTGTACTATCGCGTGCTCCGCGACGTATCCAAGCGAAGCACCGAAGCCACCGTCCTCGGGCATCGATGTTCGATGCCCGTCGCCGTCGCGCCGACCGCATTTCATCAACTCGCGCACCCCGAAGGCGAGCTCGCTACGGTCGAAGGCACGAGCACGGCCGGTGTCGTGTTCACCGTCAGCTCGATGTCCAATCGACGGCTCGAGCAGATCGTGGAGACCAGCCGCACGCCGGTATGGTTTCAGCTGTACGTTTACAAGGACCGTTCCATAACCGGAGCCATGCTCGACCGGGTGACCGCCGCCGGTTGCCAAGCGGTCGTATTCACCGTCGACGCGCCCGTGTTGGGCCGGCGGGAAGCCGACTTGCGGCAATCCATCGAATGGCCCAAGAACTTTCGCCTCGAGAACTTGCTGCCCTTGGATCATCCGGAAGCAGCTCAGATCGGCACCGGGGCCGAGCTCAGCCGATACTTCGCCGACCTCATCGATCCTTCCATTGCCTGGCGAGACCTCGAATGGCTAGTCTCCCGCTGCTCGATGCCGGTCCTGGTCAAGGGAATCGTACACCCTGACGACGCCCGCTTGGCGATCGAGCACGGGGCCGAAGGCGTCATCGTCTCCAATCACGGCGGCCGCCAGCTCGACACCGCGCCGGCAACGATCCGTGCTTTGCCGGCGGTCGCCGAAGCCATCCAGTGGCGAACGACGGCCGGCGGCAATGCGCCCACCATCCTGCTCGACGGCGGGGTACGGCGGGGAACGGACATCGTGAAGGCAGTCGCCCTCGGCGCAGACGCGGTCCTCGTGGGCCGACCCGTGCTGTGGGGGCTCGCCGCTGCGGGTGCCGAAGGCGTGGGTCAGGTCTTGAGCCTGCTGAGGGCGGAGATCGATCTCGCCCTAGCGCTGAGTGGGTGCCGCAGTATCTCGGAGGTCTCGGACGACCTCATCACGCCTGCGGTCCGCGCGTGAAGGCGGATGAACGTGGCTTCAGGCCACCGGGGCGGGTTCGGCGACGACGACTTCGAGGGTCCCGGCGTCGATCTGTCGACGCGACGAGATTCTGAGGTCGGCGTCCCGGAGCAGCGGGAGCAGACCACCCCTACGGTTATAGTCGCGGAAGCCCCCGAAGTGCTCGCGACCCGCGGCTACCTCCGCGGCTCGATTGCGAACGCCGGCCAGGTTCCATGGCATCGGAACCGCGTAGTCGACGACCATCAACTGGCGAGCCACCTTCTTGAGTGCGTCGAGCACCCGGGGCCTTCCAGCGGTGGGCATCTCATGGAGAGCCAAGACGATGGTCGCGATATCATAGGGACCCTCTTCGGGGATCGCCAACGTCGACACATCGGCAAGTTGATACGAAAGCCGGTCTTCGGATAGGCCGGCGGCCCGCGCCTTCTCTTCGGCGAAGGCCACGTTGCGCGGCGACAAGTCGACACCAACCACTCGCCGGCCTTCGGCCGCCATCCTTCGGCTCAACCCACCGGTGCCGCAGCACGCGTCGACCACCCGCGGCCCAGCCGGAAGGTGCGTGCTGACGAAGCTGTGCACGCCAGCTAGGAACGGCTCGACGATCCGGCCGTAGATCAGGCCGTCGTAGGGAGTGCTGCGGGGAGCTCGTGCTTCACTCATGGTCGAAAGATAGCCATTCACAAAGGCTCGGCGCCACCTCCTTCCGGATAAGGCGGTGCAGGCCGGTCAGAGCTGGGCCGCCCAAGCCGCCACCGCCAGAGAAACGATGAACTGAGCCACGAGCTTGGCTCGGTACAGTGACTCCTGTCGACACACCGCCGCAGCATCAACTCTCGGGTATTCTCGCCCTCGGATGGCCTGGAGCTCGTGATGGTAGACCACGGCACGGTCATCCGAGACGGTGTCGACCACGAACCGATAAGCCCGTTCGAGCGCGGTCTGGGGCTTCCACGTCAACCAAAACGCGTTCCATGAACTATCGAAAGCGATCAGGTTGCCCTGCCGTTTCTTCGGAAGCTCTCGAGGAAAGTACTTGCCCAAAGTTCGCCGGAACGACTGGTACATTTCGTCGCTTTTGGCGCCCTCGTCGGGAGGGCAGTAGATGAGAACACGCTGGGGATCCAGATGCTCGACGACGATCTGAACCTCGATCTCGATGCCCTTCGTCGAGTCGGGCCTCAGCACGACCAAATTAGCGCCCTTCGAGAGCTGTTGAACGACCGTCTCCCAATCGTCGTGCCCGATGTAGACTCGGAAAGCACCGGGCGGTCGAATCACCTCTTTGGGGCGCCCGACTGCCACCACCTGACCGTACGGCGCCAAAGCGCTCATGAGTTCGGCTTCGTAATCCACGGCCCCCCATAACGCCTCGTCATCGGTTCGAAATGCCCGGAGGTAGACGACATACTCGCGGCCTCGAGTTCCATCGATCCAATTGCGCCCATCTGGCGTCGACAAGCCGCTCGCAACCCGATGGGCCAGCACGTGCACCAACCAAGCGATCACCAAGCCGAACGACGGCGCGAGAACCTCGGTGCTGAGGCGGACCCAATCGCAGAACCCAGCCACCGCTACCCCGCCACCGAACAGCATCAACAAACGGGTCCCTACGGTTCGGTGGGGATGGTGTCGAACCACCATTCCCACGATCGCCCCACTCACGCCCGAAGCCAGATAAATGGCGTTCGCCTGTCCAAAGGTGTCCAGGTAGTTCATCGGAATGTTGAAAACGAGAAGCGCCAACAGGACGAGATGCTCCCCCGAAGGCCGGCGCCAGCCTCGGGCGACGGACACCAACAACAGGTAGCCGGGCCCGAAGACGGTCAGCAGGCCGGTCATTCGATAATAAGAGTCGAGCTCCCACCTATCCGCGACCGCCCAGAGTTGCCGGCCGGCGGTGACCAGCAAAACGAGCGCGATCAGAGTGCCACTGAATCGAATGAGAGCGGCGATCGCGCCTCGATGCGGAGAGGCAAAACGGCCGGGCTCGAGTGAGGATAGGTACTCGGGGCCTTCCGTCAGAACCTGTTCGGGGGTCGGGGATTCCGGCGAAAGGTAATTCCGAAAGTAGCGAGAGAGAACGAAGGCCGCCACCGCGGATACAACAACGTGAGACTCCAGCACGACGATCAGTGCATCACTCCAATTCAGGCCGACGAGACCATCCAACGCAATGATGAGCGCCGACGCACTCGCCAACCATACGATGACGTTGCGCACCTGATAGAGCCGATTCGCGCGCTGGTAGTCCATGCGCTCTGCCCGTCAGCTTGGGGACCCGCGGTCAAGGTCGTTGTCTCCCGCTGAGCGACGGCCGGTCATCAGCGTACCTGCAGCGGGGGAGTTGCGACGCTCGCCGCCAACGTTGCCACTTCGCGAGTCACCCGAGTGACCGAGCAACCGAGCCGATTTCTGCCGTTTTTGAGCCCTCGCCATTGCTTTGCATCCTCTTGCTCCTAGGATGGGGTCTTCCACCCCCAGCGCCTGCGACCGGCGGTGTTGGTGCCGCGTACTGGGAGCTGCTGAATGAGAGGTAAGTCAGATGGCGATCGACGGTGATGTGAGATTCTCCAGTTTCCCGGGTTCGAGCCAGCTCGAGCGGAGCAAAGATCGAACCTTGGTCAATGCGTGTACCTACACGGTTACGCGTCCTACCGACACCGCGCCCGGCTCGCGGCGAATCGGCATACGTACCCACAAGCCGGTTCGGGTCACCTGCGGCATCGACAAAGCCGCTCCCGAGGTGTGGAAACACCTGTGCCTCGGCAAAAAGATCGACGAGATCGAGGTTCGCCTCTGGCATGCCAACGTCGAAGGGATCGAGGTCAACTACATGACGTTTAAGATGTTGAACGCTCGGGTCATCGGCTGCCAGTTCACCCAGCTTCACAATCTCCAGTCCAACGCGGCCGAAATGGCGACCGAGCCCATGGTCGAATACGCGTTCACCTTCGAAAAGATTATTCTCACCTACGACGATGGTACCGGCGCCGTCGAGGCGGATGACGACTGGCTCAATCCGGCGACGTAATTCCAGCCCCAAAAGAAACGAGTCGCCGGGCATCCTCGCGGTCATTTCCAAAAAAGTCTTCTTCGGGGCGGCGGCGACGATCGTAGCACCTCGTCGATCAGGTCGACGATCGCTTTGAGATGAACAGATGCCGTCTCTCGCCGCAGGAAGGCGCCCCGCCAGGCTTGCACGAGGGCTTGAGCTTCGGACAACCGCTTGTGCCGCGACAAGATTTGGCGAAGGCGCTCGGCGAGCGTGTCTATCATCTCGACCGAGATGCTGCCCTCGTTGTGCAGATGCCAGGCGACCCACTCGCGGATCTCTTTGAGGTCCTCCGGTGGCCTGCCCTCTATTTCGGCCGGCAGTGACGGCTCGGGCGCTACGTCTGCTGGCGTCAGCGAGCGAGCCCGACCGGTCTCGGCGGCTTTCCGCGCCGGCCTGTGCGGCACAACGCGACGTCGAGGCATGACGCTTTCAAGGAGACCTGAGAGACTCGACTTCGTCCTGGTCGCTGACCCTGCAACACTGGCCTCGAACGCGGCCCCGGATTCTCGACCGAACGACGCGAGAGCGTAGTCGAGGACGCCACCGATCGCACCCGGCGCGGAATTCGGGGGCGGCGCCATCGCTGCTTGGACCCAGCCGTCAGGCGCTTCGACGGGCACCATAACTCGATGGAGCGGGTCGATGGGTTCGCGCCCGGTCGAAGACTCGTCGATCGCCACGAAGGCCGTGAAGCGACACAGGACGTCGTGCGCGAGCGAAGTCGCTACGATGGTCTGCTCGAGGTCGGGTGAGGGGCGAATGGAGTATTGATCTTCCAGGCTCCGTAGCCGCGCCCGGGCCCAGAGCGGACCGACGGCCGAACTCGTCGAGGTCGTGACCGGAACATCGATCTTTTGCTTTGCCCCGTCGGTCCGGTGACCGTTGATCGCGAATCCAGCCACACTCGAATACCCATCGTTCAGGCGGTATCGACCATATAGCGTCGTGGGCGCATCGGCGTACAAATCGGGAATCCAAGCCGGTGCGAGCTCGCTGAGCGTAGCCCCCGTCGCCGCTAGCGTCGGCTCCAGCAGAAGCGGGCGCCCAATTTGTCGCTGGATCCTTCGCATGACCTCGTCGAGTCGGTCTTCGGACTCGATGAGCTCAGCCTTACCGCCCCCGAGTTCGGCCAGCTGCCGAAGGAAACCTTGGTTGACGGCCCGGTCGATGCCGACGGCGAAGATTCGGGTGCCGCTCAGCTTGGGCGCCAAGGCTCGCAGAATCTGGGCCTCGTTACCCACCTGACCGTCCGTGACGAGAACGACCACCCGCTGCCGTTGCAAGTGTCCCTCGGTCAGCAGCTCGGTCGCCTCGACCAGAGGACGCTTCATGACCGTGCCTCCGCGAGCTTCGAGACCGGCCAAGAACTCGACCGCCCGAAAGCGGGCTCGGTCACGGGCTTCGACGAGACCGTGGGGCAAGCTCGGGGGTCGGACGATCTGGTCGTCGAACCCCAGCACCGCGAAACGGTCGTTGACGTCGAGGGCGTCGACGATCCGGGCTGCCGCCCTTCTCGCCGCGACCATCTTCCAGCCCCCCATGCTGCCAGACCGGTCGAGGAGCAAGACCACGTCGCGGCCCGCCCGAACCACCGTGTCGTCGGGTTGGGGAGGCACGGCGGTCAAACAGAAAGTGCCGACTCGCGCGTCGTTCGAATCGGGCTTCAGACAGACACTCGTGGTGAGATCGCGATCTCCGATCGAAAAGCGCAGGATGAAGTCGCGGCTCAACCTCGCGCCGGGCTGGACCTCTACGATCTTCGAACCCTCACCCTGTTCGGTGATGGTCGCCGGCAGGCTGGCGCGGGGGGCTCCGAACGAGAGCCCCCGCGGTTCGATTCGAACCTGCAGCTTGAGCCGCACCGGATCGGGAAACCCGGGCAGGAGGACCGGTGGCGAGATCCGCGATGCGTCAGGTACTTCATCGGTGTCGCGGGCGATGCCGTCGCCGACGTCATCCCCTTCGAGGGGTACGCCTGGAATGTAGCGAGGCGCAACGACCAGGGGAACGCGGACGGTCGCCTCGCAGGCTTCGACCGGCACCGCGCCGACCAACTCGAGCCGAACGTCGGCGCGCTCCCGCGGGCCGATATTGCCAACCCGGAGCGAGAACACTCCGGGCCGCTCTTCTTCGGCGATCGCCGCCCGCTGCCCGTGGTCGACGGCCGCTCGGTACGCCTCCCGGGCCGCCCCCCGCTCCCGCAGAACGCCGCTGATGACTCGATCACCCACCGCGAGCGTGAATCGGTGCACCGCCGAGCGGTCGGGCAGAGGAAAAATGTACGTCGCCTCGAGAGCCGAAGAGAAGGGGTTGACGAAGGTCTGTTCGATCGTCGTGGTCGCGATCAATCCCTCGACGTCGATCGTGGCCTTAACTTGCTTTAGCGGCAAGGTACCTTGCTCAGTCTGGAGAGCGCCCAACCCCGACTCACCATCTCGGAGATGAAGGGCGTCGAGTTCGTTCTCTGGCATCATCGATACTGCGTTAGTCATGGCGTTCTCCTCGCTCGAGACCCGACGGCCCCCTGTCGAACGATCTCGTCCACCAGGGGGCGTGCAGCAGCCCTGATGGCTTCAATATTCAGGGCCGGAATTCCTGCCGTGACCAGCAGGACCGCGCCGGAGCCGAGCGCGATACCGACGAAGTCTGCCGCCGAAGCTGCCACCGGAGCCGCCGCCGCTGGACCCGCCACCGGCGCCGCCGCTGGACCCGCCACCGGAGCCGCCACTGGACCCGCCACCGGAGCCGCCGCTGGACCCGCCACCGGAGCTGGCGCCGGTGCCGCCGGTGGACCTGCCCCGAAATCCGGCTCTTGACGAGGCTCGGGCGGGAGTGCGGTCAGCGACGGCCCATGGTCACCAACCGACGACGAGGACTCGGAAGCGCTCACCTGCGGCGGCTCCGAATCGAGGACCGGCACTGCCGCCCAGAATCGCTTCCGGCCCGACGACGACGACGACGACGACGACGACGGCGACGCCGAGACCTCGCCGGCCCCCGGCGGATCTATCGACGGAGTGAGTCTCGACGGCTGGAGGTCCGGTCGAACCGCAACCAAGCGCTCGAGCTCAGCGCTGGGAAGGCCGGCCAACCGGCCCTGAATCGCTTCGAGGCTCAGGCCCCGAGCCTGCAGGTGCTTGATGGCCACCAGCTGCAGCAAATGGCGCCGGCCGTAGAGCGCGGTTCGACCCCACATCGCGGTCGGGCGGTCGACCAGGCCGATAGTGGAGTAATATCGTATGGTTCTCGGATTCGGGACCGCGGTGACCCGACCGCTGGCCGCCCGCGAATGACCACTTTCGCGCAGCGCAGCTCGGACCGCGTCGCCAAGCTCAGCGATGGTCCATCCATTCATACCCCCATGTGACACTGTCATATTGACACTGTCAAGCTCGTTCAGCGCCGCGGAGGCAAAGCCGAGGATGTCCCGAGTCCGGGCCCCGAACAGGTGGAAGGCGGCCTCGCGGGGTCGGCGCGGTCCTCTTTCGACTCCACTTGGATATTGAATAGAGCCGCGGCGGGAGGAAGCTGCGCCGGCCGCGGCCCTTCCGGTCCTCGTCGCCCTGCGGTACGCTTGCGCGCTTAAGAAGATTGGAGGTGGCCAGATGGCAGAGAAGAGACCCCGGCTCAGCTGGGGACACATCAACATCAACGTGCGGAGCTTGGATCGGTCCGTAGCGTTTTATCGCAAGCTCGGCTTCGAGATCTTCATTCCCGGCATTCCCTATCTTGCGCTGGGCGACGCCGACCCGGCGCGGCCGCTCCCCGACGCTGCGGCAACCGCGCTCGGGCTCACCGCCGGGACTCGCGGCCGAGCCTGCATCATGCAACTGGACGACGGATTCCCGAAGATCGACTTGACCGAGTTCACTGACGAACAGCGACGCGAGCCCCTGAACAACGCCGACCTCGGCCTCGTGCGGATCTGCCTGGTCACTGAAGACCTGCGCCGTGATGTTGCCCACCTGAAATCCGAAGGCGTCGAATTCATATCGGAACCCCAGGCCGGACACGACGGCTTGGCGGATGTGGCGGTCTGCAAAGACCCGGACGGGACCTTGATCGAGCTGCTGCAAGTGTATCTCGAGCGCTGGCGGCCGCTGCTCGGTGGAGCCTCGGAGTGATTCAGAGCGCGGGCAGCCACGGTATTCCCGAAATCAGCCATCCCCGAAATCGCATGACAAGGGCATCGTAAGCTGGTTTGTCTTCGAGGCTCTCAGCGCCTTGGAGCGACCAGGATAAACCGTGCCCTTCATCTCGTGCTCACTCTCAAGCGTTCGGAGTCCGTGTGTTCGGCCTGCGACGAGCCGCGCGAGCAACCGCCGAGTTCGGCTCATCCGAGACGGACTCACGATCATTCTCACGGGGAGCCTTGCGGTGGGCTGTGCCTTTCCCGACCGACCCTCGGGCGATGCAGAGGGCCCCGAATCTTCACCCCGCGTCGCTCGGTCCGCTGCCAGCCAGCCTGCGCGAGCTCCCGCGAGCCAACCGACGGCCGTCCAGGGACTCAAACCGGCCCAGCACGGACTGGGGCCGGAGGGCGCGCTCCGCATGACGGCCGCCGACCGCTGCCCCGTCTGCGCGATGCGCCCGATGCAGCGCCCCAAGGCCGCGGCCGGTCTGTCGTTGAGCGACGGTCGCACCTTCTATACGTGCGGCAACGGGTGCCTGCTTCGGGCGCATCGTTCTCCGGAGCGATACCTGGGCGTCGGGGCCGAAGACATCGAGCGTTTGGTCGTGCGCGACTACTTCACGGGTCGGAGCCTCGACGCCCACGAGGCGTTCTGGGTGCTCGGTTCCGACGTCGTAGGGCCGATGGGGCCGGCGATCGTACCCCTTTCGTCCACGGTCGCCGCCGAACGCTTCCGAGAGCGCCACGGCGGCCAACCCGCATTGCGATTGAACGAACTTCAGCATGAGCTCTCCTCCGGTCACCCCTGATCCCGCGTCCGCCTCTCAGGAACCGAGCGGCGATGCCCTTGCGGCCGCTCAGCGCCTGATCTGGGCCGGGGTAGCGATGGCCATCGCCAGTTTGCTGGCCGTCATCGCGGGTCTGGTGTTCGGCCCGACCGGTGATCAGCGATCGGCGCTGATGTCGTCGCTGCCCGCCGAGCGCCTCGCATTCGCCCCGGCCGGCCGAATCGACCGCGTTCCGGCGAGCCATCCGGCCATTCAAACCCACTTTGCGCCCGGGCTCGCTCGCCTGGCCCCGGATATCGATCGCCTCCTCTTCGAACACCGCCTTATCGAGCGGCGTCCGCTCTCGGTCGAAGCTCATCAACCTGAAGGCGACCAGGGAGAAACGCCACCGTGAGCTGGGGGTTCCCGGTGAGACGCCCCACGCTGGTCTACCTGTGGGCGGCGCGCGACGTGCTGCGACGGCCCGGTGAGAACCTCCTCGTGGGCCTTGCCCTCGCCACGTTGCTGTGGGCGGCGGGAACGATCGCCCTGCTGACCGATGCCGTGCGAGTGACGGCGTTCGGCCTGATCGACGCCGGCCCCTCGTTGGTCGTGCGACGGCTCGGGCCAGCCGGTTTCTCGCCATTTCCGGTCACCGCCACCACGGCGGTCGCGGCCGTCCCCGGCGCGCTGATGGTGCGAACGAGGTTGTGGGGCCCGGCGCGCGCCGAAGACCGAGCGATCGAGGTCGTGGGGCTCCCGGCGAATGCCGTATCCGCCCTGGTACCCGACGTTCCGTCCGATTGGGGGCGCGACCTCGATGACCGGACCGACCCGCTCGACTTCACGCCCGCCATCGCCGGACCGGCGTTCGCCCTTGAGTCGGGCGCAGTGATGACCGTGTTCGGCCCGGGAGGCGCCGTTGATGTCGAGATCGAGGCGGTCGCGCAGACGCAGGTTGGCCTGCTTGCGCAAGACACCTTCATCGTAGCACCACCGGTGGCCCGCCGAGTACTAGGCCTCGCCGACGGAATGGCCACCGACCTCGCGCTCGACGTCTTTCAGGAGAGTGAAGAAGACGCCATTCGGGCCGACATCGCGCGCGCCCTGCCCTTCCCGATCGTGATCACCACCCGGGGCGAAGCGAAGCGGCGGTACGCGACGAGCCTCACCCGCCGCGGTGGCATCGGCTTTCTCATGTTGCTGCCCGCCGCCCTCGCGGTCGGCGCTCTCGTGGCCATGGCGGCCCGCGAACGCACCGCGCGATCGAAGGAGGTCGGCTTGCTCAAGGCCCTGGGCTGGACCACTCGCGATATCGTGGCCATGCACGGCCTTCGGGCGATGTGGGTCGCCATTCCGGCCGTCAGCCTCGGGTGGCTGTTCGCCTGGTTGTCGGTCTTCGGGCCCGGCGTCACGTGGCCCGGGGCCCTGTTGTTCGGTTGGTCGGGCCCGCCTCCGGTGCTCGACCTCGACCCTACGGGGGCGTTGGTCGTGCTCATCGAGGTTACTGCCGTCGCCGTCCTCCCATGGCTGGCGGCCAGCATCGGACCCGCGATCGTCAGCAGCTCGCGCGACCCATGGACCCTCCTCAATGAGGACCCATCGTGAGCCGGAGTCTTCGCTGCGAGGACGTCTCGCTGGTGCTGACGGACGCCGCGCGGGGTGAGCGCACCACTTTGGATCGAGTCTCGGTGTCCTTCGAGGAGGGACGCGCGGCCGTCGTGACCGGCGCGACCGGCGCCGGCAAGAGCAGCCTCATCCACCTGCTCGGCGGGCTGCTGCGACCGACCAGCGGAACCATTTACGCCGGACGGACCCCGGTCTCCCGCTGGGTCGCCGGCCACCGCGATCGATGGCGTCGGACGGTCGGCCTGGCTCTGCAGGCACCGAATCTTCTGGCCGACCTATCGGTTCTCGAAAACGTGATGCTGCCCCTCGTGCCCAGGTTCTCCCGGCTCGAAAAAGCCCGCGAACGCGCCCTGGCAGCGCTCGCCGCGGTAGGAGCGGACGACCTCGCGCCGGCGCCGATCACGACCTTGTCGGGCGGTCAGCGGCAGCGGGTGGCGCTCGCGCGAGCGGTCGTCGGCCGGCCCGACTATCTGCTCGCCGACGAACCGACCGCGCACCAAGACGACGCGGGCGCAGAATTTGTGACCGGCGTTCTTCGGGCCGCCCGAGACCGAGGGGCGGTGGTGGTCGCGACGGCCCACGATCCACGTCTGGTCAGCGGCGGGCTGGCCGATGTGCGGTATCACCTCGCCGCGGGTCGCCTCGAGCGGATCGACGAGGTCCGCGAGTGATCCACCCGCTGATCATCGCGATCGTGCTGGCCGACATGACCTCGGTGGTGCTCCTGTTCGCAGCGGCCCTCCGGGCGGAGCCCGTCGTACGCCGGTGGGACCCAGGGTCGGCCTCAGCGGGGCAGCTCCAGCTCGAGCGGCAGCTCGAAGCCGCATCGCTCCTGGCCCGCCTCGGGGCCGCCATCCTGGTGCTGAGCACGGTGGGGCTCGCGGTCGCGCTGACCCTCGTGCTGCCGGGGCTGGTGCCCGGCGCGATGTGTGGAACCGGGGTGGTCGAAGCGGCCCAGGCCGAGGGTCCGCTCCTGTTGCGGGGGTTCGCGGTCCTCGCGATCGGGGCGTGGTCCACCCTCGACGCGCTGGATCGCTCGCACCCGAGGGCGCCTCTGGCGCGCCCTGCGGCCTTGGTCCTGCTGCCGGTCGCACCGTTGGCGGCGGCCGCCGCCTGGCGAACCGCAGGCGCGCTGGGGCGGCTGGACGGACAAGCGGTGGTCGACTGCTGCGCCTCGATGTACGCTGATGCGGCCGCCGCGACTGCCGGCGCTCACCCCATGGCTGCCGAGCGGGCCTTTTCCGCGACCACCGACCTGGGCTTGTTCGGCATCGGGGCGCTCCTGCTGGCGATCGGCGGCCTGTACCTCATGGCATCATCCCGCCGGCCCGGAATCGTGTGGGTGGCCGCCATCGCCGGGCTGACCTTCGCCTGGGCCATCGCCGCCAGCGACGTCCTGGTCCAACATCTCGCCGCATACCACTACGAGGTGCTCGCCCATCACTGTCCGTGGTGCCTGTTTCTTCCCGAGCACGGCGCGGTCGGGTACGTGCTGTACGGAATTCTCGGACTCGCGCTGTACGAAGCGGGGGCCGCACTGGTCGTCGCGCTCGCGCTCCGCGCATCCCCAAGCCTCGAGCTTTCGGGGCATCGACGTCTCCGCCGCGCGGGTGCCGCCATCACGGTTGCGGTGGCGGTCTTCGTCGTCGTCGCGAGCGCTCCCGCCATCACGTGGTGGGTTCAATTCGGCGTACGGCTCTGAATCGAAGCGATGAGGCGATAAGTCGTTGACAGCCGGATAGAGGCCATATACGCATCCGCCTCACCTCGACGGGGTCGTAGTTCAGTTGGTTAGAATGCCGGCCTGTCACGCCGGAGGTCGCGAGTTCGAGTCTCGTCGGCCCCGTCAAATCTAACCTCTTTCGTTGGGCTTTCGGCAGCAAAGTGCTACGCGCAGGCCGTGTCGCGCACGACCGAAGTCCTTTTCAGCTTTGGCGCCTCGCTCGCCGCGTTTGTCATTTGGGGTCTTCTACCGCTCTATTGGCAGCTGTTCGCCGAAGTGGATCCCGGTGAGGTGCTCGCTCATCGGGTGCTCTGGACCGCCATCCTCACCGTCCTCGTCCTCGGCCTGACCGGACACTTCGGCCAGTTTCTGAACGTATTTCGGCAGCCGAAACAGCTCGGCGCCGGCCTGCTCGCGAGCGTGCTGATCTCCGGCAATGGGCTGACGTTCATCTGGGCCGTCGCCCATGACCGAATGACCGAGGTCAGCCTGGGCTACTACATCAATCCTCTTCTCAACATGGTGCTGGGCTTCGTGATCCTGGGGGAGCGACCGAATTGGCTGCAGACGATCGGAATCATCCTGGCGGGCCTGGGGGTCGGCTATCTGACCGTCAGCGCCGGAGCCTTGCCCTGGCCATCCTTCATTCTCGCCGCCTGCTTCGGGTTCTACGGGCTCGTGCGCAAGACGGCACCGCTGCCTCCGCTGGTCGGCCTGTCGGTCGAGATGACCATCGCGATGCCGACGGCGGTGCTCTACCTGCTGCTGGGCCCGGAGGTCCCGGGGGGCATCGCGCGATCGGCCGACGTCGGGATGCTCTTGCTTCTGGTGATGTCGGGCGTCGCGAGCGCCTTGCCGCTGTGGCTGTTCTCCACGGGCGCGCGGCGGTTGGCATACACCACGGTGGGCGTCCTCATGTTCACCGCACCGTCGCTCCAACTGGCGCTTGCCGTCTGGGTGAACCACGAGCCGTTCGGGCCGATCCGTCAGATCACATTCGCCTGCATCTGGACCGCGATCGCCCTCTATCTGGTTGGAATGTTCGTCCGGGTCCCGACACGTCCAAGAACGGTTGACTCGTCGCCTCAACGTGCTTAAGCGTCGGAGCTCGACTCGACGGGGTCGTAGTTCAGTTGGTTAGAATGCCGGCCTGTCACGCCGGAG
>CAZFIV010000076.1:0-34951 GCA_964519665.1 uncultured Myxococcales bacterium | reverse complement strand
GCTGGTTGTCCATGTGCCGGTACGAAATGAACGCCCAGTACTCCGGCCGCAGGTCGAGGGCTGCGTCGTCACGGTGAGGCGAGCTCGCCGCCGGATCCGGCGAGGCATCGTTCGAGTCAGGAAGCACATCCTGGGGGTTGGCCATGGTCGAATCATACAGCGATGGGAGTGCGGTTGATGAGGCGGCTCCGTGGCTGACCGTCCGCACGCGGGCCGACCGAGATGGTCGTGGATGTCGCCCGGACCAGGTTGAGGGGACACAGGGGCCGGTCATTGATTCGAGGCGAATGAGGTTTTAACATCCGCCTGCCGAAGGGTGGTCGCCTGGTCGGGTGATGCGCGCCGACCGGGTCACCCGGTCGACGACGTGACTGGATCGGGTATACCTGCAAAGCAGGTCGCTGCAGCGCGACGGATTAGAGTGTTCACATGGAGATGGGTCCCACGTTCAGCGCGAGCGTAACGATGCTGCTCATCATTCCGGTGGCCTTCGTCTTGTTTTCAACGATGAAGCCGGGCCGCGCCGCAGCTTGGATGGCCATCGGTGGCACCTTCTATCTGCCCGAAGGTGGGTATCTTCGCATCAAGTTACTTCCGGTATTCACCAAGGCAAACCTTCCGTACGTCGCCATATGTCTGGCGGGTCTGGTCGTGATAGGTAATCGGATCGCGAAAAATCGTCCGTTCTTTGGGCCTGAGCTGATCGCCTTTCTCATCGTTCTTACGGCTCTGGGCACCGCCATGACCAACACGGATCCGCTGACCTTCGGAAGCTGGATCATCAACGTGCTGCCCGGTCTGACCATAAAAGACGGTGTGTTCATTGGGCTCAGCAACGCGCTTCGGTGGGGGGCCAGCTTCATGGCGGGCCGGCTCATCTTCCAGTCGCGCGAAGACCTCCATCATCTAGTGAAGGTAATGCTCGCCGTGGCGTTAGTTTACACTCTGTGGATTCTCGTCGAGATCAAGATGAGCCCGCAGATGCACGTCTGGGCGTACGGATACCGAGCGCACCCCGACTTTCTGCAGACGCTTCGCTGGGGCGGATACCGGCCGAGCGTCTTCATGTACCACGGGCTGAATTTATCGATGGCCATGCTGGGCGCGCTCCTTTTTGCGGCGGCCGCTTCCCGCGCCAAATTCAATGGCATTCCATTCAACCTCTCCCGGCGAACCGTTCTGATCTATCTTGCCGTCATCCTGGTGTTCGTAAAGAGTACGGCGACCATTCTTTACGGGCTGTTGTTGGTACCGCTCGTTCTTCGGGCCTCCCCCAAGCTCGTCGTGCGGGTCGCCCAGGCGATGACTCTGATCGTCGTCTTTTACGCTCTGTTGCGCGCCAACGACTGGGTGCCCGCGGACTCCATCGTGGAGTACGCGATGTCGATCAACCAAGAACGGGCGCTGTCGCTCAAGACCCGGTTCGACAACGAAACGATACTCCTCGAGAAAGCGCGGGAGCGCTTCTTGTTTGGTTGGGGCACTTACGGGCGCCACACCCTGTACGACGAGATTGTCGGGACCAAGACGATCGCCATCACCGACGGTGAGTGGATCATTCTGGTGACCGTCGTCGGGGTCCTAGGGTTGCTCTCGGCCTTCTTGCCCGTCGTCATCAGCGTGGTCATCAGCGGGCAGCGGATCCTGAAGATGAAGAACTCGGCCGATCAGAGCCTGCTCCTGGGCCTGCTGGTGACCGTTTCCATCAGCATGTTCGACTTGATACCGAACAGCATGGCGAACCCGCTTCGGGTGTTTATCGCCGGGGCGCTGCTCAACCTGTCCGGAACCCTGCTCAAAGAAAAGCGCGCGCCCGGTGAAGCCGACGCGGGTCAGCAAAAGAGGCGGGGGCGTTCGCGAAAGGTGCCTCGGCAGTATGCCGGTCCATATCCAGGGGGGAGTCCGTACGCTGGGCCGTATGCGGCCCCGTACGCCGGACACTGGCCGCCCGCGGTCCCGCCTCAGCTACCGCCGGTGTCACTTCAGGATGAAGACCAATTGTTCGAGCCATCGGCGTCCGGCGAGTCGTCGGCCGACGATGGTCGACCTCCTTCTTCGGACCCCGGTGATCGTCCCCAGGCTTCGTTTGACGACGCCGATGCGCCGACCATCTTGGATGGTGACCACCTATTCGACCCGGAGGAAACGCCAGCCGACTCCGACGCGCCTGCAGATTCGGACGACGACAAGAAGAAGTGAGCGTTTCCCAGGGGGCGGTCGCGTTTGGTTGGCCATCCGGGATTGGTGGCGTAGTCTCGCGCGTCAAGGCCCTCCCATGCAGCTTCAGCTTCTCGCCTATCCCGAAATCGCCGAATACCTAACCAAGTCCGACATCATTGTTATCCCGATCGGCTCCACTGAGCAGCATGGCCCGACCGGCCTTCTGGGCACCGATGCGCTTTGCCCGCAGGGCATCGCGTGGGCCGCGGCCGAGCAACGCCCCCATTCTTTCGTGGTGGCCCCGACGTTTCACGTGGGTTCGGCGCATCATCATCTGGGCTTTCCCGGGTCGATCACTCTACGGCCGTCAACCATGGTTGCCGTTCTTCACGACTGGATATCGAGCTTGGTCAGACACGGATTTCGCAAGCTCTACTGGCTGAATGGGCACGGTGGTAACATCGCTCCCGTCAAGTCGGCTTTCGCCGAGTGGTACGCCGACTCCAGCCTTCGCGGGGGCGACGCGCGGGTGTCGCTCACCCTTCAGAACTGGTGGGAGCTGCCTAGGGTCTTCGACATGTGCAAACAGATGTACGGTCCCGCTCATGGCTCCCACGCGACGCCGTCCGAAGTTGCGGTGACCTACGCGTTGTACCCCGAGGCGGAGGCGCGCCTGCGACCGCAGGGCAAGCTCGAGCCGGTGATCGCGCCTACCGGGCCGGTTCGGGACGCCGCCGACTACCGGCGCCGCTTCCCCGACGGCCGCATCGGCTCCGACCCCACCCTCGCCACCAGCACCGACGGGCACAAGATCATCAGACAAGCGGCGACCAGTCTGCTGACCGAGCTCGACAAGCTCGCGAATGAAGACTTGTCGCCGGCGACCTGACCCGCGTCGAGCGTCTTCGGCTCGCCCAACGCTACGCCATGAGCGACCCGTCGATACCTCTTCTCGAAGTCGAAGATCTGACCTTCTCGTTTGGGGCCCGGCCGGTGCTCCAGGACGTCCGATTTGGCTTGGATGCCGGCGTCTTTACGGTGCTGCTCGGCCCGAACGGAGCCGGGAAGACGACTCTGTTCTCGCTCATCACCCGACTGCTTGACGGCGCCGAGGGGCGTATCCGGGTGGGCGGGCGGTCGCTTCACGACGACCCCGCGGCCGCTCTTCGTCGAATGGGGGTCGTCTTTCAGCAGCCCACCTTGGACCTCGATCTGACCGTGCGTCAGAACCTCGATTACCATGGCGCGCTGCACGGCCTGTCGAAGCGCGAAGCGCGCGCGAGGGCCGAGATCGAGCTCGGCCGCTTGGGCCTGGTCGATCGCGTGAACGAGCGGGTGCGACATCTCAACGGCGGGCACCGGCGGCGGGTCGAAATCGCGCGGGCCCTTTTGCACCAGCCGTCGCTGCTGTTGCTCGATGAGCCCACGGTGGGGCTCGACGTTCCGAGCCGCAAGGCGATCGTCGAGCATGTTCACCGGCTCGCTCGAGACGAACGGACGGCGGTGCTGTGGGCGACCCATCTCATCGATGAAGTGGCCGACGAGGACCGAGTTCTCATCCTGCACCGAGGTCGACTGCGAGCCGACGGCGGGGTCGCCGACGTCATCGAGCGAGCGGGGGCGCGGACCCTAGCCGAGTCGTTCGACGCGCTGACGGGCGCCGAGGAAGTGGCGTGAGTCTCGTTCACGCGTGGCGATGTTTGGTCGGCATCCTCGTTCGAGAGGGCCTGCGCTTCGTTCAACAGCGCGAACGTTTCGTGGCCGCCCTGGTGCGACCGCTGGTGTGGCTGCTGATCTTTGGCTCCGGGTTTCGGGTCGCCGCCCAGGGGTACGCGACGGATCCCGCCGGTGCCCCCGTGGATTATACGGAGTATATCGCTCCCGGCCTTTGTGCGATGATTCAACTGTTCACCGGAATGCAGAGCTCCCTATCGATGGTCTACGACCGCGAAATGGGGAGCATGCGAACCCTGCTGGTGAGCCCCCTCCCTCGCTGGTACCTGCTCGGCTGCCGGCTGCTGGCCGCGTGTGTCGTCTCGATCTTGCAGGTTTACATCTTCTTGGCGGTCGCGGCAGCGTTTGGAATTCGACTGCCCGCGCTGGGGTACGGGCTGATCGTCGGCCCCTTGATCATCAATGGCGTGATGCTCGGGGCGATCGGCATGCTGCTGTCGTCGCTGATTCGGCAACTCGAGAACTTCGCCGGTGTGATGAATTTTGTGATCTTTCCCATGTTCTTCCTGTCGTCGGCCCTCTACCCGATCGCCCAGATGGGGCAGAGCTCGACCTTTCTTCAGGTCGTCGCGGACTTGAACCCGTTCACCCACGCCGTCGAGCTCATTCGATTCGCGTTCTACGGTCGCCTCAACGGCCTGGCGCTCGTGGTGACGGCGGGAACCGGACTGGTCTTCGCCGTTCTCGCCGTGCGGGCGTACGATCCCGCGCGAGGGCTGCGCAAGCGACGTGGTCCTAAATAGCGGGCCCTGGCGGCCTGGCTCACTCGGCCAAAGTGGGCAACGCGCCGGACATCGCTCGGTATTGAAACGAACCCAGCCTATCGCTCGCCTCGCGCTCGACGAGCGCACCCATCACCGCGTGGTCGGGAGACAACTCGCACGCCGGGTCGGTCGCGTCGGCGCGGCCGGTGACCGCCAGCGCCTGGCACCGACAGCCCCCCCAATCGATCTCGCGGCGGTCGCACGACGCGCAGGGCTCGGGCATCCAGGCCGTCCCTCGAAACCGCGTGAACGCCGGGCTCGTCCGCCAGATGTCGATCAGCGGCCGGTCGCCGACCCGCTCGAAAGTGAGCTCGGGGATCGACTCGGCGGCATGACAGGGCAAGACGCGCCCGTCGGGCATGATGTTGAGGATTCGCTGCCCCCAGCCGCCCATGCACGCCTTCGGGCGGCGGGCGTAGTAGTCGGGGACGACATAGTCGATGACCAATCGACCCTTGAGCCGAGCCCGCGCCCGCTCGACGGTGCGGGTCACCGCTTCGAGCTGGCCTCGGGTGGGGAGAAGCGCTGCGCGGTTGGCCAGACCCCACCCGTAGTATTGGACGTTGGCGATCTCGACCCGCTGGGCGCCGAGCTCCAGCGCGAGCTCGAACATTCGCTCGGCGTGGTCCATGTTGCCTCGGTGCATGACCGCGTTGAGGGTCAGGGGCAGGCCTAGTTCGGTCACCCAGCGGGCGACCTGTAGCTTCTTGTCGTGCCCACCGGCGAATCCGCCGATCGTGTCGGCAAGGCGTGTTTCGGCTCCCTGAAAGCTGATCTGAACATGCTGAAGCCCCTTGTCGGCCAGGGTACCCAGCCGCTCTCGGGTGAGGGTGACCGCTGCGGTGATCAGATTGGTGTACAGCTGGCGAGCTTCCGCGCGCTCGACCAAGGCCTCGAGGTCGGTGCGCGCCGTCGGCTCGCCGCCGGTCAAGTGAAGCTGCAGCACCCCCATGTCGGCCGCCTGGTCGATGACGTCGAGCCACGCTTCGGTCGATAGCTCGGCCGCTTTTCGGACGAGCTCGAGAGGGTTCGAACAGTACGGGCACTTGAGGGGGCATCGGTGGGTCAACTCGCAGACGACCGCGAGGGGGGCCGGGAGCGGCTCGGTCATACCTTGATGATTCCTTTGTCGACGAATCCCTGCAGGGCCTCGATGACGTCGGCGGCGATCACGTCGCGGGGCGCCTGAAAGCGGGCCGCGAGGTCGTCGCAGATGGCGCCCACCGAGGCTTCGCCGGTGCAGGCCTTCACGATCTCGTAGGCGATGTCGTCGAGCACGAACACTCGCTCGGGAGCCATCAAGGTCCACTGTTCGCGGGCCTCGTCGCGCCGCAGACGGACGCCTCGGGCGAGCTGGGGCACGGAATGTTCGGTGACGGCGTCCGGACGAAACGCGCCAGGGGGGATGAGACCGGGGCTCACGTACGCATGATGGAGGGCGTCGAGCTGAGCCCAGAGTACGTCGCACTTGAAGATCAACGCGTCGGCGACCCGCTGTTGCTGCTCGGCGGTCACGGCGTGGTCGAGGACGTACGCCAGCCCGAAATGAACGTCTCGCGACGCTTGGTCGAGCCGTCGCTGAAAGTAAGCCAGCGAGTGTTCGTTGGCGAAGCCGTAGTGTTGGAGCAGGCCGGCGATCCGCTCTCGATGGATAGCCGGCGCGAACAGCTCGGTCAGCGACGAGCCGATCGCCTCCAGGAGCGACCGCTCTCGCACGAAGCGTACGTACGCCTCGACCGCGAACTGGGTGGCTGGCAAGGCTCCCTGCTTCGATTTGACGTACTCGCGATCGAGCCCTACGGCCTCCGCCAACACCAGCCACCGGGCGATGCCGCCTTCGTCGTCTTTGCTGCCGTCGTGATCGATGATGCGGCGTCGCCACTCGCGCCGGAGGTCCGGGTCGTCGACCCGGGAGAGCAGGGCTGCATCCTTACGGGGGATGGCGCTCTGGTAGCAGTATCGATTGAGGACCCACGCCTGCACCTGACCCCGGCCGAGCTTGCCGTGATGCAACAGAGCATGAAACGGGTGCTTGTCGTGGTAGCGCTCGTCGCCGATCGCGCGTAACCGAGCCTCGAACCTGTCTCTCGGCTGGGCTTCGTTCATAGGGTCAGCTCCATACCGTCGTACGCGATCTCCCAGCCGGCCGCCTCGGCTTCTCGGCGCTCGGGCGACGACGGAAACAAGACCGGATTGGTGTTGTTGATGTGCACGTAGACGCGACGCTGCACGTCGAGGTGTGAAAACGCCGCGATCGAGCCGCCGGGACCGGCCATGAACATGTGGCCCATACGGGTGCCGGTCTTCGGGCCGGCTCGGGCTCGACTCATTTCGTCGTCGTACCAGACGGTGCCGTCGAAGAGCACCAGCGCCGCCCCGCGCAGCCGGTCTTGCAGCTCCGGCGGCAGCGCGGCACACCCCGGGATGTGATAGAAGGAGCGGCCCGACGCCGCGTCGCGGATCTCGAGACCGACCGTATCTTCCTCGACCGTCCCGAAGTTGCCTTGCGCGGCGTTCGGGTCTTCCAAGTACAGAGCGACTTTACCGGGCACCGCGAAGGGTTCCACGATGATCCCCGACCGTCGGCCCGCTCGGTCGACGAGCTCGAAGGGGTGCCCCAGCGTCATGGTGCGTCGGTCGACGTGTTTAGGATTCAGAACGTCGAACACAGAATTGGCGTTGAGAGTCGCCATGACCCGCGCCGTCCCCCATAACACCAGCGGCGAGGACTCTCGCACGGTGAGCAGCCCTGCGATGTGGTCGACGTCGGCATTGGTCAGCACGATGCCAGCGATCGGTGAGTGGCGAATCCCGTGCCGGGGTTGCAGGGCGCGATGATCGACGATCTGTTGCCGCAAGTCGGGTGAGGCGTTGATGAGAAACCAGGTCTCGCCGTTTCGGCTGACCGCGATCGACGACTGCGTGCGCGGTTGGACGACGCCTTGTCGGGCCGCGTCGCAGACCGGGCAACGGCAGTTCCACTGCGGCAGCCCGCCGCCGGCTGCCGAACCGATGACCAGAACCCGGAGCATGATGAATGGCCGTGCTGGCGCAGATGATACCCGGCGAGGCGCAACGTCGCTCGCCGGGGTTTCGAGTTCGTGCGGATCAGCGCTTATCAGCGCCTTATCAGAGCTCCGCGCAAGCGTAGCAGCCGATCTCGGCGCCGAGGGTGATTTCAACGATCTTGGGCTTGTTCCAGGCCATGGTGTCCTCCGAAGCGGGTTGGCGGGGGCGGATGGCTCCGACCCGTCGACCCAAAATGACGAAGCTCTTCGATGATTGCAAGCCTACGGAAATACCGATCCCGCTTGATCGCATGTCCGCGACGGTGCTGGCGGTCATCGTTCACGGGGAAAGATGCGAATGCCGATCACCGGGTCGTCCTGTTCGGATGGTGCTTGGTACGTCTTGTAGATCTCGAACCCGATGCCGATCGGGAACTTTGGATTCCAGGTGTCGGTGACGCCCGGGCGGTGCGGGCTAAAGATCGCCTCGACTTGCCCTCGGGTGCTCATGAGGCCGATGCCCCGAGGCGTTCGTCCTCGATAGGGGCAGGGGGCGCTGCGTCGGCAAGTGATTTGGATATGGTCCACAACCTGGAACCTACGCTCGAGCTGATTGCGGACGCTCGTGCCTCGAACCGTCAGGTTGAGGTCACGGTACTTCAACAGCGTGTGGGCATGGCTCGTTTGGCGGGATCCGGACACGTACGATGAGCTCACTTGAGTGCTCGACGGGGGGCCGAGCTTCCGTTCCACGTCATCCAGAGTCATACCGATCCGGATCGGGCCGATGCGCTCACCGGGGACGATAAGCCCCTCGTACAGCGCTTTGACCGCCGGCGGGGGTTCGAGTGTTTCGGCCGCCGAGAGGCCTGAGGTCGACGGCCGGTCATCTTTGGCGGCCGAGCCGCGGTTCGGCAGGGTCGCCACGAAGATGACGGCGGCGATCGCGATGGCGCCGAGGGCGGCGACCGGCAGCACCCACTCGGGCAGGCGAGACCGAGCTCGGTGCGCTCGAGGCTCGACGCCGCATCGGGGGCATCGAGCGTGCTGCCGATGGAGATAGCGAACGCCGCAGGCTGGACACTGCATCCAATCTTGGGTGAGGGTCGAGCGCTTCGGCTCCGAAAGCGGTCCGCGGTTCGAGCTCGGGTCCACCGGTGCTAGGTACTGACCCGACCTGGGGCTGGACCTGGGCCCCGACCTGGTGCCCGACCTGGGCGCCGAAGTGGGCCCCGAAGTGGGCCCCGAAGTGGACAATGACCTGGTGGTTCCCGACCTGGGCCCCAGAACGGCCATCGGCGGGACGTTGGACGCCGGAGCGCCGCCGACGGGTAGGGACATCCCGAGCGTATCCGGGGGACCGACGACCCCGGGCGGAGGCACGATGCCAGGGGATGCCCCCGCGGCCAGGGCGGTGGCCAACTCGGCCCCATCGGCGGGCCGCGCCTCCGGATAGGCGGACAGGCACGCCATCACCAGGGCTTCGGTCGGCGGCGGGATGGACGGCGCGAGCCGTCCGAGGCGCTCGATCCCCGATCGGTGGGCGCGTTCGATGACCGCGATGGCGACGTCTCGAGATGGAGGACCCGAGCGGTCGAAAGGCCACTGCCCGGTGAGCAGGATATACAGCGATACGCCGAAGGCGTACACATCCGCCGCCGGACCGGGCGAGTCACCGCCGAGAACCTCCGGCGGCAAGAACCACGGAGTCCCGAAGTCTCGCCGATGGGCGACGCTTTGGGCTTGGTGCCACAGGCGCGCCAAGCCCCAGTTCACGAGACCGACGTGAATACCGGTGAGGCTGGCGTCGACGAGGATGTTGTTGGGTTCGAGCGCTCCGTGCACCACGGCTTGCTCATGGGCGTAGGCCATCGCGTCGGCGATCTGACGACTGACGGTCGATGCCCAATCGAGAGGACTTGGAATCGGAAACCATTGAAGCGGACGGCCGGTCGTGACGCCGCGGGGGACGTAGAGGTGACCGACCTCTTCGAAAGGTTCATACGTCGGGATGATGTGGGGGTGCCGAAGGCCGGCCAGACTGCCCGCGCCGTCGATGAATCGGCGCCGGGCGCCGCGATCATCGTCGGCGATGATGTCGATGGCGAACTTGCCGGGCGCTTCGGTGTGAGTGGCGCTATAGCTTGGGCCTACCGGTCCATCGTCGACCCGTTCGTGCAATAACCACGCGCGGACCGGGGTCGGTCGAACGGGCGAGGTGAAGTCGTTTCGGTCGAGGCCGGCGCTATCTACACCGGACGATGGGTTCCGAGTGGCGATGGAGCGAGGCTACCAGATGCGCCCACCGGTGCGCGAACATCGACCTGAGCCGGGCATGGGCCGGTCGCCCATCACCGATGGGGGGCGCCGTCGACTTCGCCGTTGATCCAGGCATCAATCAGCCGGCGGGCGACCGCGATGCGCGGCGGGATCGAGAAGTCCTGCCACTGTGATCGGTCGCGCAGAAAATCTTTGCTCACCCATCGGGCGTCTTCGATCTCTTCGCGGTCGAGGGCCAGGGTCGTGTCGTCGGCTCGAGCATGGAAGCCGATCATGATCGACCGCGGGAACGGCCAGGGCTGGCTCGCAAAGTACCGAACGTCGGACACCCGGAGACCGACCTCCTCGAATACTTCGCGAACGACGCAGTCTTCAAGACTCTCGCCGGGCTCCAGGAAACCCGCGAGGGCCGAGTACATGCCGGGAGGAAAGCGGGGGCTTCGAGCCAGTAAACAGCGGTCATCGCCGTCATGCACCACCACGATCATCGCCGCGTCGGTTCGCGGGAAGTGGTCGATGGCGCAATCTGGATTGACGCAGCGGCGCTTATGGCCAGCCTCCAACGGCTCGGTGGGGTGGCCGCAGACGTTGCAGAACCGGTGTTGCTGGTGCCAATACACCATTCCTCGGGCGTACGACAGCACCGACGCGTCGTCGGCGCCCAGGGCTGGTCCGACCCGTCGGAGGTCTTGAAAGGCACCGGGCAAGTGGTCGTAATCATCGTCTCGAGGCAGAAAGCCGGCGAAGAGGGCGGCTCCGTCGCGCTCGCCGAGGAATACCAAGTCGGACGGTTCGATCGAGACGTCGGCCAGCGGAACGGCGCTCGCGTAGACGCCATCGCCGTCGGTCACGACCAGGTTGTGGGTGCCGCAGACCGGAATCACCCGGGTGTCCGGATGCCGAATGAGGGCCTCGATGTCTTCGGTCCGGGTCCGAAGTTCGGCCCGGCGGTCGATAGGACAGGCCGACAACCACAACGTCATGGGCGACGGGTCGCATGGGATGGGCTGTTTTTGAAGGGCTTCGCGACGTGCCGATGTAGGATCACCGGCATGGATCAACATGACCCGTCGGCGTCGCGCGACGTCGAGAGCCCTACATCGATGCGCGCTCGTCTGCGCGAAGTGCTCGAGAACCATGGTATCGAGTGAGATTATCCGCCGGAGGTTCTCGCCGACGCCGCCCGGGTCGTATCGTGGAGCGGCGCGAAGGGAAGCGCTACGTGTTTCGACGGGCGGGTTGAGCGTCAGTCGGCCGTCACGCCGAAGAGCTCGAGCAACTTGCTGGCAAACCGCTGGTTCACCAGCGCGGCGAGAGCGATCGACACCGCGAGGCCAGCGAAGGCGTACAGAACGTCGCGGCCGATGAGCTTGAAGGTCGCGCTCCGGTCGCGCCGGGAGATGCTCTTGAGGCTGAGGGCGACTTCCCGCCCGCCGAGGAGCCCAAGGAAGACCCACGTGGTCGACATCGGCACCTCCGAAACCTCTTTGAAGACGAAGAGAATGATGGCGTACACGAGGTCGATGATGGTGGCGGGGCGAACATCGATCACCGCGCTCTTTTCGTCGACGACCTGCTGAATGCGTTCGCCCCCCGACTTGAACAGGATCCCGAGGCCGACGAAGACCACGGCGGCGAAGCCGACGAAGTAAAGGAGGTTCATCTGGCGCGGCAGGTACACGGCGATATTGGCGGCGTCCTGCTGAACCCACACCGACCACAGGATGCCCGACGTAATCCACTGCGCGACGCGCCAACCCGGGTGGGGCTCGCCGATAAACACTCGGTTCATCCAGCTGCCGATGGCGCCCCAGACCAGCAACGCACACGCGAAAGCCACGACATAGCCCGAGAGGCTCTTGAGCAGCACGATGTTGATGGTCTTCACGTTGAGCGCGAAGCTGGTGAGCAGCAGAAACGTCGTGGAGACCGGCATCCGAAGGCGGGTCAGAAGAACCAAGACCAACGGGGCGACGACCTGTAGATAGGCGAAGGTCTTGGGCAGCGGGTAGCCCTTGGTCATCGTTCCGTTCTCGTCGAACGTGGGGTCGAGGCGGCCGTAGGCGACGTCGCCATCGTTGTAGTACCAGCTGTAAAAGACGGTCACGACGAAGATGCTGCCGATGAACAGCCACAGCCAGTACCACTTCGTCTTCCGGTTGGAGGCGATAAAGGTGCCAATCGTTTGAATGGAGTCGTTGGCGACGGCCGCGTAGGCGGCGAACAAGAACCCGACCCAGGCTGCGACCTGAAAATTCTGGTAGATCAGGGCGGAGCCGACGAAACCCGCGATCAAAAGGCCGATAAATACGCGGTTTGGAAGGACGATCTCAACGAAAAGGCGGCGAAGGAGCGCGCCGAGCCCATTCCTATTGGGGCCGGGCGGGGTTGCCGTATCAGCTGCCGTCTGCACGGCCGGACGCTAGGATGACCTGGCTTCGGGGGTCATGTGACAACCATGTGACACGATTCGCGATCAAAGTGTCCTCGTGCTTTCAGATGACAACGCGTGGACCTTGATAAGCTCGGCTGGTGATTCGAACTGTACGGTTTCGATGGCTTGCCTTCACGGTCGCCATCCAGTCCGTCGCCTTTTCGGCCCGTGTCGTTCAGTACGGCTCGCCCGCAGGTTCATTCTTGTTTGAATCGGGTCTGTTGAGTGAACGCGTGGCCTTCGGTTTCGATCGGCTTGTCGCCATCGTTGTATTCTTGGGCGCGGCGTTGATGCTCTCGCGGCCGCGATTCGGCGGGGTGGCCGCAGGCGTCGCGGTGGCCGGGTCGATGTTCGTGGTGAGCGTGTTCGAGGCCCTCGGCGACGGGCATCCGGGCGGCCAGGGGGCCGTGGTGGCCCAGGCCGTTCGCTTCGTCGCCCCTGCCGTCCTCGCCTATTGGGTCGCCGATGGCCGGGCTGACCGCGGCTGTCGCGCCCTCGCGTGGGCGGTGGTGGCGGTGTTCGCCGCGCACGGGGTCGAATGCCTCATCGGTCACCCGAGGTTCATCGATTTCTTGATCGTCCTGCCGAATCGCTACCTCGGTTGGTCCGTTCAGCAATCCGCGGCGCAACGATGGCTGCTCGTTATCGGCGCCGTCGATCTCGCCGTGGCGGTCGGCTTTGCGCTCACCCGGCATCGTGCGCTGGCGGCGTGGATGGCTGGTTGGGGCCTGCTTACGGCGACCGTACGCCTGTTGTATTGGGGACCTGTCGGCTGGGCGGACGCGCTGGTGCGAATCGGCAATGGGAGCGTGCCGATGATGCTCGCGTGGTGGCCGCTCGGCGCTCATGAGGAAGAGTCGAAGCATGTTTGAACGCTGGTTACGTCGCTACGGCGCTTTCATGGCGGCGATCGCCGCCCTCGGCGGAGTAACCGCCATCATGTGGGCCCGTCGGCCGACCGCGGCGCTCGGGCCGCCTCTGCGCCATCTGCGGGTCGTGTGGACGGAAGATCCCGCCCACTCGGCGGTCGTGCTGTGGACGACCAGCCGCCCCGGGCGAGGTGAGATCACCTGGTCGCCGGCCCCGGATTCTCCGGAGGCGGACCGGCGGACACGGTCGCTGGACTGTGGCGACGGCGAGCGACTCGGATCCACGTCGGTCTACGTTCATCGCTGCCCCCTCACCGATCTTGAGCCATCGACTCGCTACGTTCTGCGGGTCCAGACCGGCGCCCTCGCGTCGCCGGAACGCTGGTTTCGGACGGCTCCAGGTGACGAACGCGCGTTCAGCCTCCTATTCGGTGGTGATTCCCGCTCGGACCGAACCCAGCGTCGAAAGATGAATCGTCGGATCGCGAAGCTGACGGTCAGTGAACCCAACGTCGTCGCGTTCGCACACGGCGGCGACTACGTGGTCAGCGGAATGCGGTGGTATCAGTGGGAGGCCTGGTTGACCGATTATGAGCTGACCACCTCGACCGACGGGCGGCTGTTGCCCATCATCCCGGCGCGAGGCAACCACGAGCGCCGAGGTCCACTGTTCGGCCAGATCTTCGGCGAGCCCGGCGGACCGGGCCATTACTTCACCACCCGTATCGGGGGGTTTCGTCTCGTCACCCTCAACACCGAGACCAGCATGGCCGGCGATCAGCGTCGCTGGCTGGCCTCGACCCTGGCCGAGGCGCCGGCCCCCCGGTGGCTGACGGCGCAGTATCACCGGGCCGCGTTTCCCGGCGTGAAGGCCCCGAGCGATGCGCTCATCCACTGGGTGCCGTTGTTCGAACGATTCGACGTCGATCTCGTCTTCGAGTCTGACGGTCACGTCTTGAAGCGAACGGTGCCGATTCGAAACGGGCAGCGGGATCCCGACGGGGTGGTGTACGTAGGCGAGGGCGGGCTCGGGGTGGCCCAGCGGCAACCGGACGCCGACCGCTGGTACTTCAAGGACGGCGGGTTGGCCGTCGCTCAGCACCACGTGATGGTCTTGTCGGTCTATCCGGACCGACTCGAGTACCGCGCCGTGGGCCCGAGCGGCAAAGTCGTCGATCGCTATCGGATCGACCCCAAACCCAGGACCCATCCGTCCGACTGATGGTGATCGAGGCCGGTGACATCAATCGAGATTGCCGATCGCGAGGCGCACTCTCACCCTCGCTCGGGTCAGGTCGAGCTCCGCGACGTCCCGACGGGTTCGGCGTTCGCGCAGGATGGCCTGCGCCTCCAGCAGCTCCGAGATCACGATGCGGCCCGCTTGGTACCGGGCCTTTTCGACCTCGACGGCGTCGCGAGCCTGCTGGACCCCCCGGCGAGAGACCTCGAGCTCCCCCTCGGTGATGCGGAGGTCGGCATACGCGGACTCGATCTGAACGCGCGTCCCTCGCACCGCCTCGGCCTGCTCCGCCCGCAGCGCGCGCTCGGTGGCGTCTTCGGTGGAAGATCGGGCGAAGCGAGTGCCGGAGGCCAACGGTTCCCACACTAGGTTGAGCGAGCCGATCATGAAGAAGTCGGTGGTGTAGGGTAGGCCGTCGCTCACCACGAGCTCGCCGCGGGCCTCGAGGCGCGGAATGAGCTCTAGCCAGGCCGCAACCCCCCGGCGGTGGGCGGCGTCCGCTTGCAACGACAGAGCTGCGATATCGTCGCGCTCCTGACCGGCTCGGCTCAAGGCGTCCTGCCGGCTCGGCACTGCGAAGGTGCGGTCGATCTCCCCGGGCTCGGCGGGCTCCTCCCGACTCATCGCGACCGCGAGGGCCCGCAGGGCCACGGTGCGCCGATGGGTCAACCGCCGCTTTTCTTGCTGCGCGTCAGCGAGTGCGAGGTCGACGCGAAGTCTATCGACCTCGAGCGCTCGCCCCTCCGCCGTGAGCGCCTCTAGCTGCTTCGCTTGCGCCTCAACGCTCGCGATGAACGCTTCGGTCGCCCGAAGACCAGCGTCGAGCGCCTTGACGTCGAGGAACCGCTCGGCGGCCTCGGCGGCTCGTTCCTGCGCCGCTCGGCGCGCGGAGAGGCGAGCTCCTTCGGCGTCGAGGTCCGCGGCCGGCCCGGCGCCGACCAGGCGCGGGGTGTCGAGGATCGGCTGCGTGACCCGAACCCCGACTTGGTAGAAGCTCTGCGAACCGAAGGGGAAGTTGCCGATGGGCGTGCTGAGCGACAACAGGCGGTCGTAGCTGTTGATGCTCGCTTCGGCCCCGACCGACGGCAAGAATCCTTGCCGCCACTCGGCGGCGGCGGAGGCTTCGGCGGCGTCGGCCTGCGCGTTGGCCGCGGTGACGGTGGGGCGTTCGACGGCCGCCTTCATCGCGACCGACAGCGGAAACGCTTCTGCGGGGCCAGCGAGGGTGAGCGCGAAGGCCGCGACGACGGTCGCGGTCGCAGCGGCGCCCGCCGACGGGCCGCTGACCGGGGCGCTCGTCGCTTCGTCGGTCGGTCCTCGCTCCCGGAACAACAGGGTGTACATCGCGGGCACCACGAGCAGAGTGAGGGCGGTCGAGGACAGCAGGCCCGCGATCATGGCGGAGGCGAGCGGTGGCCATAGGGGCGACGGTGAAAACGCGAGAGGGAGGAGCCCGGCCACCGTCGTCGCGGTCGTCAACAGGATGGGGCGGGCGCGCAGTTGCACCGACCGGGCGACCGCGTCGCGGATGCTCAAACCGTTCTTGCGACCGGATTCGATGACGTCGATCAGCACGATGGCGTTGTTGACCACGACCCCGACCAGCGCGATCACGCCGAGCAACGACATGAAGCCGAACGGCTGGTTGCCCAGCAGCAGGCCGGGAATCACGCCGGAGGCCGCCAACGGGACCGTGGTCATGATGAGCGCGACCCGGCGAAACGAGTTGAATTCCAGCATCAGGAAGAACAGCAAGAGCAGCGCCCCTATCGGCGCGGCGCGAGCGATCGATTCGTTGGCGTCGCCGGAACCTTGGGCCGCGCCGCCGTAGTCGAGCGTCACCCCGGCCGGGAGGCGGCTTCGGTCGAACTCCGCGTCGAAGGCCGCGAGAACGGTTCCGTACCCAAAGCCGTCGGTCAGCTGAGCCGAGACGATGACCTCGCGGACCCGATTCCGTCGGTGAATCGCCGCCGGCTTCCAGGTGACATCGACCTGGGTCAGCTGGGCGAGCGGCACCATTCCCGCCTCGGGCGACGCGACCACGATGCTCGGAAGTCGGTTGGGCGACAGTCGCTCACCGTCCTTGGACCGGACCAGGATCGGAATCGGATCTTCGCCAAACCGGAGTTGCCCGGCTGGCAATCCCCGGGTCTGTCCGAGCACGGCCATCGCGATATCCTGCCGCGCCAAGCCCCTCCGCCCGGCCGCGCCGTCGTTGACGGTCAACTCCAGCGCCGGAATCCCGAGCCCTTGATTGTGGCGGACGTCGATCGCGCCCGGGACCCTTCGGAGCGCAGCCATGACCTGTTCCGTTGCTCGGTACATCACCTCGAGGTCCTCGCCCTGCACGAAGATCTCGATGGGCGCCTGGACGGGTGGGCCCTGCTCCAGGACGCGCGGCACGACGGTGGCTTCCGGAAGCTGCCGCGTCGCGAAGGCGCGGACGTCGGCCATGAGGGGGCCGACATCGCGAGGCGAGTAGGTTTGAATGACGAGGTGCGCGAAGTGCGGGCTCTTCGGTCGACGCGGCAGATTGTAGTAGAACTTCGGGGCCGAGCGGCCCATGAAGGTGCTCACCTGTTCGACCCGAGGATCCTGCCGCAGGAACTGCTCGAGCTTGCGGCTGGTGCGGTCGGTCTCGTCGAGGTGGGTGCCCTCCGGCATGATCTGTTCGATGACGAACTGGTTGCGGCCCGAGGCCGGAAAAAACGATTTATCGACGAATCCGGCTCCGAACCCCGATAGCGCGACCAGCACGACCGCCACCAAGGTGATGCGCCACGGGCCTCGGGTGGCCGCGAGCCCGGCCCAACGCGTCAAGCGATCGAGACGCCCCGCTGACTTCTTCTTGGATGGGCGGAGAACGAGAACGCTCAGCACCGGCGTCACGGTCATCGCGAATGCGTAGCTGATGCTGAGCGTGAGCATGATGACCTGCGGAATGGAGCGCGTGAAGTCGGATGTGGGCCCGGTCGCCGCGTACATCGGGATGAACGCGGCGAGGGTGGTCGCGGTGGCGGTCGCGAGTGGAAAGGCGAGTTCTCGGATGGCGGTCAACGCCGCCGACAATCGGTCCTCGCCCGCGTCGAGTCGTTGTTGCACGTTCTCCGCGATGACGATCGCATTGTCGACGAGCATGCCGAGCGCGATGATCAGGGCCGCGATCGAGATCTGATGAAGGACGCCGCCGGCGGTGGCGAAGACTCCCAGGGCACTCAAGGCCACCAACGGGACGACGGACGAGACCACGAAGCCCAACCGAAGGCCCATCGAGATCAGCAGCACGACGGCGACGATACCGATGCCGAGCAGCAGTGACCCGCCGAGGTCGGCCAAGCGGGTTGATACGTAGTCGGGCTGGAAGCTGAGGACCTCGAGCTCGATCGGCGCGTGACGTTCTCTCAGGATCTCGAGTTGGGCGCGGACCCGTCGACCGAGCTCGACCACGTTGAGTCGAGGTTTCGGCACCACGCTGATCCCGATGGCCTCGGCGCCGTTGAAGCGCATGCGATCGGGGGTCGGCTCGGCGGGTCCGAGCCGGACCGTCGCGATCGTCGATAGCGGGACGAGCGACCCAGACGGCAACCGGATTTCGGTCGCCTGGAGGTCTTCCAGGCTCTGGAAGTCGGCCAGGGCACGGACCGAAGTCGCTCGTCCGTCGACCTGAATGACGCCCCCGGGGAGGCTCGTATTTTGTGAGCGGATCTGAGCCACCAGGGCCGTGGGCGACAGGCTCAGGCGCCGGGCCTGCGCATCGTCGTATTCGATGATGACCTGTTCTTCGGGATCGGCGGTGGTCATGACCTTGGCGACCCCGGGGATGGTCAATAGGCTGCGTTTGGCGTCCCGAGCGACGGCGAGCAATCGGCGGCGATCGAGACTCCCGGTGATGGCCAGCACCACCATCTCTTGGTCCACGATGAACCCGGTCTCGAGCTCGGGTGCGCGCGCGCCTTCGGGGAGCTCCGGTGTCGCTTCGTCGAGGGCCTCCTGCACCTCATCCCACGCATACGCCGTGCCGTAGACGTGGTCCGCGAGCACGATGCGCATGACCACCACGTCGGTTCGGGACGTCGAGGTGATGCGCTCGATCTCTTTGACCTGGGTCAGGGCTTCTTCGATCGGGTCGGTGACCAGTCGTTCGACCGTCTGGGCATCGGCGCCCGGATAGGCGCACGTCACGATGCCCAGGCGGTCAGGCATGCTCGGGTCTTCCTGGCGCGGCATGGTGAACCACGCGGCAAGCCCCGTTGCGGCCAGGAGGAGGGCGGTCGAAAGCACCAAGCGTTGGCGGTTCAGAATCGCTTCGAGTAGCCCGTTCATCGGAGCACCTCCACCGGTTCATCGGCCAGCAAGCTGATGTGACCCTTGATGATGACCGCGTCGCCGATGGCGAGGTCGGAGCTGACCGTGACCTGGTTGCCGACGAGTCGAAGCACGCGCACCGGGACCTTTTCTGCCCGTCCGCCGCGGACCCGGAAGACGAAGGGCGAGTGCCCGCCCGGATCGGCGACCGCGGCGACCGGTAGCATGACCGCGTCGGGCGTCTTGACCTTGAACTCGAGCTCGGCCGTGTAGCCCGGCGCGACGCTGTCGGTTCCGGCAAAGCCGACCACCACCGGGAAGAGCTGGCCCGGTCCCGAGGCACCACGCCCGAGCTGGGTCACCTTGCCGGTCAGCTTCTGGCCTCCGGCGAGCGGCAACCGGATGTCCACCGGCATGTTCGTCTTGAGGCCAGCGCGGATGGCCTCGGGCACCTGAACCTCGACCTCGAGTCGGTCTTCGGCGCTCAGCACGACGACCGCCACCCCGGGGCGTGCAAACTCACCCGGTTCGAGCATCACGTCGATGATGGTGCCGGCGAAGGGAGCGCGGAGGCGGGCCTCGTTCAGCTGCCGCTCCGCTTCCGCGAAGCCGGCCCGAGCTTGGTCGCGGGCCGCCTGGGTCGCCGCTGCGCCGCTGATGAGTTTCTCGAGGGTCTCCCGACGCCCGGCCCCCCGACCCACCAACCGGCGCTCGCGCTGCACGTCGCGCCGAAGTTGCATGAGCCGAGCCTCCACGTCGTCGAGCTGGGCCTTCGCGACCGCGCGGGCGTTCTCCAGCGGCGCAAGGTCCAACACGGCGAGGACCGCGTTCTTTTTGACGGCCTGACCGACCTCGGCCGGCCGGCGCACCATCCGTCCGCCCAAGGTGAACGCGAGGTGCGCTCGCTTTTCGGCTCGCACGACACCCGAGAACGTCATGGGAGCGGCCGCCGGCGCTGGCGCCACCGGGGCGACCTTCACGGCTCGCGCCGGGCGCTCCACGACCTCGGGATCGCCATTCGCGTTGTCGGCACCCTGTGCGGAAGCCAGGCCAGGGCTTGACACCACGGCCAGAAGGGCGGTCCACAGCAACCCTCTCCGTCCAAACCCGGCAGTAACGCGCCTCCCTGGCCGCGCAGTTAGAACCCTGAAGCTTTGTTCGTTGGTCATGACGAAACCGTCCTTTTCTAACTGGCCGACCAATCAATTGGTCGGCCGACCGGTCTACAATTGATCACACGAACCGCCGCTCTGAGGGAGTGCCCCCCTCAGCGCGGTCGGACGCCCTCCATGAAGATTTTCAGCATGTCGTCGAAGAACTGGCGGTCGAGGTCGGCGCCGTCAGGGACCGAGACGGTCCCGTCCCAGCGGGCCGGGACGTGCCGAAAGTTCCACCAGTGGCTGGTGAGGATGATGAAGACGGACATGATCGACGCCGGGTTCACGTCGCGCCGGAAAACGCCGTCTTCCTGGCCCCGCGCGATGCGCTCGAGGCCTTCGCGACAGACGGCGTCGTGAAGCTCCAGGCTGCTTTCGTCTTTTTCGAGCGCCATCCATCCCATCATCCGAGCGACATCCGGGTTGTCCTGCAGGAACTGGAACATATGAACGATGATGGCGTGGAGGGCTTGCAGCGGGACCTGGTCGCTGCGGATGTTCTCCAGGATCGGCTCGAAGTACCGGCGAAAGTTGACTCGCTTCACCTCATTCCACAGCTCTTCCTTCGATTTGAAGTGGTGGTGGATGAGTGACTTGGTCACCCCGGCGGCTTTGGCGACTTCGCTCAGGGCCGTCTCCGCGACCCCTCGTTCGACGAAGACCTTCCGCGCCGCCTCCAGGATGGCCTGGCGGGTAGCTTCGGGGTCGTAGCGTCGATTGCTCACGGCTCTACGTCTGAAATAAATTGGCCGGCCGGTCAATAATTGTTGGCCGCTCGGCCAAGAAAAAGATGACCGATGCGAGCCAGCGCACGACGACTCAGGCCGACGAAGGCGGCGGCCCAGGCTCGGTCGGCCCGCTGGTCGGGCAGGTCGAGCAAGGTGGGGAGCATTTCGACGGTTCCCCACGCGCCCAGCGAGTGGAGCGCCAGCAGCAGGCGCAGCGCGTCCAACGCTCCCGGATCCGCGACGTCGCGGCTGACCGCTCGCCCGAGTTCTCGCCGAAGCCGTCTTCGCTCTTTCGTCGAAAGCGCCGCTAGGGCCTCGGGCTCGAAGCTCCGCCGGACCGCGCGTTGGTCTGACGAAAAGTCCAGCCCGAGATCGGGGCGGGATGCGGCCGAGCTGACGAGGTTGGCGAAGACGAACCATCTCACCCGTGCCCATGTTCCTTTCAAGCTCGCACCACCACCAACCCACCATATGGGTAGCCACTCGTCGCCCAACGTGTTTCGGCCACCCGGTGAACGGATTTTTGGTCGTCTTGGAAGGGATCGATGGGAGCGGCAAGACCACGCTGGCGGCTAACCTCGCGGCGGCTTTGAACGATGAGGGGCGGACGGTCGTCCAAACCCGGGAACCGACCGATGGCCCGATCGGCGCCCGGATACGGGCATTGGCGAGAAGCGGGCGGGAGTCGGTGACTCCGGAAGAGGAGTTGGCACTCTTTCAGGCAGACCGCAAAGCCCACGTGGAGGAGGTCGTCCGCCCAGCCCTGGCCCGCGGTGACGTCGTTATCCAAGACCGCAGCTACTTTTCGACGGTGGCCTACCAAGGTGAACGAGGGCTCTCCCGGGCGGAGATACTCTCGTCGAGCGAGGCGATCGCTCCGAAGCCGGACATCTTGCTCGTGGTCGACGTCCCGGTTGAGGTGGCCCTTCAGCGGATTCGACAGACGCGGGCCGAGGGGCCGGACGCCTTTGAAAGAGCGTTGACCTTGCACCGTATCCGCGAAGTTTTCTTGTCGTTTGCCGAGGCGGTGATCCTCGACGGGCGGCTGAGTCCGTCGAGGCTGACCGAGGTCGCCCTCGAGGCGATCGCGTCTCGGATGTCGACCCGACCTGAGTGACCGCTCGATTCCGACCCGCGTCGGGGTAGACCTCGGCGTACATGCACTGGATACTGCGGTTCCGTGCGCCAGGTCGGAGACAGACTCGGTCGCTATACCTTGCTCAAGCGCCTCGCGATCGGAGGCATGGGCGAAGTTTTCTTGGCGGCGAAGCCGGGCCCGGTCGGGTTCGGGCCCTACGTGGCGCTCAAGATCCTTCGAGACGAGCTCGCTTGCGACCCGCAATTCGTCGATATGCTCGTCGACGAAGCGAACATCTCGATGTTCCTCAACCACCAAAATGTGGTCTCGGTTCTCGACCTCAGCGAAGACGACGGTTCGTACTACATCGCCATGGAGTACATCCAGGGCATCACGGTGGAGCGCCTCGTCGATGCGCTGGCGGCGTCCAAAGAAGCGCTCGCCCTTCCGACGACGCTCTACATTGCGGTCGAGCTCTGTCGCGCTCTGAAGTATGCCCACACGCGGGTGAATCACAACGGGCAACCGCTCAACATCGTGCACCGCGATGTCACCCCGGCCAACATCCTGCTGTCGACCCAAGGTGAAGTGAAGTTGACCGACTTCGGAATCGCGCGAGCCCGGGGGCGAATTCACCAAACTCAAGCCGGCGTGCTCAAAGGCAAGTTCGGTTACATGGCGCCCGAGATGATTCGCTACGAGCGTCTGGATGCCCGGGCCGACCTTTTTTGCGCGGGCGTGGTGATGTACCTGATGATGGCCGGACGGCATCCGGTGGCTGGCGCGGCCGTCATGGAGGCCATCCAGCGGTTCGAACAGAAGCGCATTCCGCCCCCGTCTCACTACAACGCCGCCGTTCCTCCGGTCCTGGACACCATCGTCATGCGGGCGCTCGAGCCTCAGCCCGACCAGCGGTGGGGTTCGGCGTCCGCCCTCGGCGACGCCCTTCGCGACGTGATGTTGCAGAACCCCGAATGGCGCACGCACACCAAGGACGGCGGGCAGCGCTTGGTGCAGATCCTGCGACAGGTCGCGCCGGAGGTGTTTCAACCGCCGGTGCCGCCCGAGTTGCTGCAGAGGCTCGCCGGCGAAGCGACCCCCGACGACCCCGCGGCGCCGTACCCTCGCGACCCGGGGGCGCCGCCGTTCGCGCCGGACCCCGGGGCGACGCCGTTGGCGGCTGACTCGGGGCCCTTTCCGGCCGACCCCGCCGCGCCCTTTCCTCGGTCCGGCCAGACCGACGCCGAAATCCCGACCGACGGACGGCTGTCGATGCAAGAAGGGCCGCGTGAGGCCAACGACTTCGAGACCGATCAGCAGATCAGCGTTAGCGATATTCGATCCGCACAGCAAGCTCTCTTGCAAGAAGAAAGAGCCGCCGTCGATTTGCAGGAAAGGTTGCTGCCGAACGATGACTCTTCGTCTGAGACGGCCGAGAACCCCGTTGGCGAGCCTGTGTTGGTGGTTGGATTCCCGGAGTCCTCCTCGGACCGTGTGCGTCAGCACGACGGCCTCATCAACGAGCCGGCCTTGCCGGCGGATGGCCCGAACTCGACCACCTTTCCACCGGTCGACGACCGAACGGTCGCCGGCTTCGACTATCGCGAAGAGGTGATCGACCGGCCGCTGCGAACCGATACCGACCGAGACGATCGGACCGTCGTCAATTCGCCGAAAGATGAGTTTGCGGACAACGACGTCGGGGCAGCCGCGGACGACGACGTCACGGCAGCCCCGACCGTGACGGCGCCCGATGACCCTCCCAGCGACAAGACCATCGCCGGCATGTTCATCCCTTCTGCTCTGCAGGGCGACACCAACAGCGCCGATTCACTGCCCCAGATCATATCGACCGGCACCGACGATCCGCCGATGACCTCCGGCGACGATGCGTCGACGGTCATTCCTCTATACGGGGTAAGCGGCGAGACCGACAAACAGGCCCCCATGTCGGCGCTGTCCCCTTGGCCGGAATCCAGCGTCGCGTCCGCCGGACCGGCCGGTGTCGTGTCTGCTTCAGACTCTGGATCACACTCCGGCGCACAGTCCGGCGTACAGTCCGGTGGGCCGGCAGACGCGACGTTGCTCGACGGCATTCGTTCGCGCGACATCCAGGCGGCTATGGCCGTCAAGCGCAACCATTCGGACTCGCTCGACTCGAGTGAAGCGACGGTGGCCGGTCCGCCCCCCGACGACTCCGCGCTCGACGCGGTCACCATCGAAGCCCAGCCCGACGAACTGCGCTCGGGGGCGGTGGATCGAATGCTGTCGAACACGTCGTGGGGGGGATATCGATCCGACATGGGTGGCCGTCCCGAAGGCGGACGTCCCGCCGGCCCCTCCCCGGGGGCCGATAGCTCGCCGCGTATGTTGATGAGGCCAGACGGCGAGGTCTCTCCATTCGAGCCAGGTCGCGCCGAGCTATTCAGTGCTTCGCCGGGACACCCGATGAGGCCGCCGTCGGCCGACCTTCCCATGGCCCCGGCTGCGCCAGCGTCGCCGCAGTTCGGAGATGCGCGGGCGGCGGATCCGGAAGATTCGACTCAGCGCCCGCCCGCATCGGGCCCGCCTCGTGCTGCCGGTGCTGCCGGAAGCTTGCCTCAGGTGCGCGGTATGGCGGGCGTCGGAATGAACACCAGTCGTTGGATGGCCGGCGAGCTGGACGCCGACGCGCTATCTTGGGACGACGAAGCGGCGGCCCGGCGGGCCGTGGCGACCCGCGACAAACCAACCCAGAATGCCGCGGCCAACCGGTACGGAGTCCCCGGCGCGAGGTCTGCCGGTTCGGTGGCATCGACTGCGGCGACCTTCTGGGCGCGCAACGGCGCCTTGGTTAGCGTCATGTTGCTGGCGTTGGCCTTGTTGGGCGGCCTGGTCTACGCGCTGATGTTCACCCAGATGTTCTGGCCCCGGCTCAAGCTATCGTCGGTCCCGCCGGGGGCGGTCGTCTTCGTCGACAACGTCAAAGCACCCGGAGAGACCCCGCTGGTCGTCCAAGTGGAGCCCGAACGCCGGCATCGTATCGAGTTCCGCAAAGACGGGTACAAGCGAGCCTTGCGCGAAATCACCGAAGGCATCGGACGAGCCAAGACCTATACGCTGACCGTCGAACTCGAAAGGCTTCCTCACCGAGTCATTCTTCCGGTGCCCGGTCGGGTCATGCTCAACGGCAAGATGGTTGGCGAAGGGCGCGAAGTCGAACTCAAGAACTTGGCCGGCTACGACGGCGGGGTGACTCTCCGCGTCGAGGCGGATGGCTACATGCCGTACCAAGTGCGCTTCGAGTCTGCGCAAGAGATCCCCCGCTCGCTCGATGTGGCGTTGCGCAGGTCGTCCTCGCGGTAGACTCGTCTGTTCGTCGACAGCGCCGCGCGTCCGGGGAAGCGCGCTCGGTCGATCAGCGCCAGCAACACCCGCAATCCCAACAACGGCAATGCGGGAGACCGGAGCGGCTCGTCGATGGGCGGACGGCCGATCTGCCCGAGCAGCCGAGTTTGCCGCCCTCGATCCGAGGAAGCCGTGCGGCGCTGAGGCGCGACTGCATAGCGAGCGCGCGCGTCGAAGGACGGTCGAACCGCGGCAACCTTCGACCCCGGCGCCCGGTGTCCGATCGGCTGCGCGTGCCCTCCGTCAGGCTCGGATGCCGGCCTGGAGGACGGGCGACGGTCGGACATTCGATCAGTGCCGCTTGGGATCGACGTCGAGGTATACGACCTCGACGCCCGGCCCGTTGGTGATGACCTGCCGCAGTTGCTCCGCCGCTTCTTGGTACGATTCGAGACCCTCGATGATCTTGCGCCAGGTCGCGATGTCATCATTGCCGATCTCGGCGGAGGCGGCGAGGTCGTTCAGCCCCTCGGTCAGTGCAGCGACCACCGCCTGAAGATCCGATGCACGTTGGGCGAGCTGTTCCGGCGTGTAGCTCTTCATCGGCGCGAAGTCGTGATTGAGATTTCGCGCCCAGAGCTGAAGGGTTTCGCGTACGGTCGGGTCGGGAGACGTGAGTTTGGGGGTCACGCGCAAGCCAACGTGCATGATTCCATAGAGACTGTTCTTTCCGAAGCCTTTCGGGTTGAGATACTTCGGTTGAGCGATCCGGGTTCGTTCCGCCTCGATAATGGCCACCGCCCACGGCTCGTCGTTCTTGTATGCGTCTTTGATATTCGACGTGTACTTCGTGCCAAAGTCTACGGCGTCGACGCCATAGCGCTGGATGACCAGCGCCTGGTCCTGTTTGAAAGTTGTCGAGTCTATATTTGCGTTTTGAGTCACGGCGTATCCTCCTCCAAGGATGTGTTGGATTTGTCGCCGTGAGCGGCCGCTATGGTGCGCTTTAATGCGACATTATTTTCGGTCTTGAAAATGGGGGATTCTGCGGAGATGAGAAAGGGCCTCGAGCAGCACTTGAAGCGCCAAGAAGGTCGTCTGGTCGCCGACGTCGAGCGGAGGCGCAACCTCGGTCACGTCGAGCGCCCTGACGGGACACGCTTCGAACACGTGGTCGAGAAGATCGAACACCCGTTCCGTAGCCACCCCGCCGGGCATCGGGTAGCCGGTGCCCGGCGCAGCCGACGCGTCGAATCCATCGATATCGATCGCCAAGTAAATCGCGGAGCATTCGCTGATCCGATGGTGGATGGTATCGAAGACCTCGTTCGTCGCACGGGCCGACCATTCCGCGGCGGTGATCATACGAACGTCGTGCTCACGAATGAAAGCCAGCTCTTCCCGCGCGAAGGAGCGTGTACCGAGTAAGACGACCTTCGACGGGTCGAGGTCGTTGCGCTCGAGCGGCGTGCGCAGAGCGCTCGCATGGGACAGGGGGTTGTTGTCGTACCGTTCGAAGAGGTCGGGATGGGCGTCGAACCACACGACGCCGACGTCCCGGCCGTGCCGGGTGACAAAGGCGTCGAGACCGGCGATGGATACCGAATTATCGCCGCCGATGAGGATGGTGAGGTCGGTCGAAGGCAGGTTCAGCAGATGGTTTCGGGCCGCCTCGAGCAGCTGGGCTTGCGGCTGGTGGGCTTGGGCGGTCGTCGGGAAGGCATCGCCGAAGTCTCGCACCACCAACCCGTCGAGGTCATGACCGCGTCGGGTGATCGCGTCGGAGGTGTGAGACAGCATTCGCAGTCGATCGGGAGCGAGGGCCGCGCCGGCCCGAAGGCTGGCGCTGCCATCGTAGGGCGCGCCCACGATGGCCACCTGGGGTTCGGGGGCATCGGGGTGGTCGAGGTCGAACCAGCGCTTGCGTTGCGGCACGCGCCATTCGCACGTCCAGCGCAAGATCATGTCAAGCTCATGAAGACATACGACACGACCGCGTCAGGGCCTGAGCCGGCCATCGGAGAACTCCCGGCACCTCCGAAGTGTTCTTCGGGGTGGCGCATCGTCGACGAATCCGATGCCTCCGCCGTTTTCCCTCCTCCGGTCTTTGTGTACGTTTCGATCGCTTGTCGAATCTGGGCGAACAGATAGAAGCGATGCTGCGGGAGCCGAGCTCCGAAGAGGCGGCCGCCGCCGTCCGGACCGCCGCGCGGGAGGCTGGTGCATTTCAAGAGTACGCGGACGCGTTTGCCGCGCGAGGTCGCGCGTTGGCGCGGTCGGAAGCGGTCGACCTCGCGGTCGAGACGCTGGCGGAAGCGGCGTTGGTCTACGAGGAAGAGCTCGAGCAGCTATCCGAAGCGGCCGAGATCTGGGAAGACGTCCTTCGTCTTCAAGGCGACCATCGACGAGCGTTGTTCACCCTCGGCCTGCTGCTGCATGACCTGAGCCGATGGGATGACCTCATTGATCTCTATCGGCGACGACTGGCTTCCAGCACCGACGCAGGTGAGCAGACCACTCTCCACCTGTACATCGCTGAACTGCTCAGCGACCGAAAGAATGACGACGCTGGGGCCTTCGATGAGATCGTGAGAGCGGCTCGATTGATGCCGTCGAACTTGCGCATCGTGAGTCGAGTCCAGCACCTCGGCGAGCGAACGGGCCGATTGCAAGAAGTCGCGGTCATGATCGGCGACCTGCTCGTCCAGCAGGATGATCCGAAGCTGCGGGCTGCCCTGTCGCTGCGACTGGCAGAATTGAATTTGGGGCCTCTCAACGATGAGCAGCGTGCGCTCGCCTACTTGCGCGCAGCGCTGATGGACGACGGCGAGAACCCGGAAATATTGTCCGAGATCGAAGACGTGTTCCGGGAACGGCATCGATTCGATGCACTGGCCAGTATTCTCGAAGAGGCCGTGACCGACCGGAGGGTCGGGCCCCATCGGGTCCGTTTGGAGCGTGAGCTCGCGCGGATCTACGAAACCGAGCTGGAGGATTTGCCCCGCGCGCTCGCCGCTTTGGGACGCGCGGTCCGGCAAACACCGGAAGACCGTGAGCTACTGGACGACATCCTGCGCCTGGGGACCCTCGCCGATCGCATGGATGCGGTCGCCGAGGCCTATGAGCACGTGGTTTCGACCACCGATAATCCCCTTTTGCGCACATACATGCGCCTAAAGCTGGGCTATATCTATGCCGATAGTCTGAGCCGTTTGGACGATGCAGCGCGAGTCTTTTCGGCGATCCTCGACGCCGAGCCTGGCCATGAAGAGGCCCAACAGCGCTTGATGCGCATTCGCGAGAAGTTGCCCCCTCCGCAACGCCGCGAACTGGACGTCGACGATGACGTCTACACCGGCGACCTCGAAGCGTTGGTGTCGGTATCCTCGGTCGCGGAGCTCGGGTCCCCTGCCGCCGAAGTCGACGAGGGCGGGGATGACGACCCGCTGGCGGCCGTTCGGAAGTCGGCGGTGTACTCGGGGCGCCACGACGAACCCACCGAATTCGAGGGCCAGGGCTTCGGACCGGAGACCGAGACCGTGTTGTCGGTCGAACAGACCGCCGTCGTCGGCGCGCAGGCGCCTTCCGATGACACCTCGTCGAGCGATGGCGACGCGGAGGCCTCGCCGGCCCATCCCGCGAAGGCCGAAGACGCGCTCGCGGTGGTGTCGCAGGATGCGAGTGGTCCGTCCGAAGGGGAGGCGATCGCTCACGACTTCGGGGACGCGACGCACGCCGACGCGCGTCCGGAAGGCGACGATGCCCCCGAAGCCGAAGGCGAGGCCGCATCATCCGCCGAGCCGGCCGACGAGTCGGAGCACTCGGCGAAGGTGTCGAACGACGCGGAGGCCGTCGACGCGTCGACGGCCGGTGAGGCCGAAGACAGCGCCGTCGCGACGGAAGTGGCGGGCGAGGCCGCGACTGGGGACGACGACGGAGAGGTCCTCGAGGTGCAGACCGGCGACGTCGAAGGGTTCGCGGTCGACGAGGGTCTGCCACCTGACCCGGAGGTTTACCTCGGCGACGACGGGGAGCTGGTCGGCGAGCCGTCGTTGGCGGTAGGCGTGATCTCGGAGCTGATCAGTACCGAGAGTCGGGATCCTGCTTCGGAATCCGAGGCCGATTCGGAGCCCGATGGATCGACGGCTCGAGAGGCCACACCGGCTCGACGGGAGACGCCGCCGCTTACGGCCGATGATCCGAACATCAGCTACACCACGGTGGCGGGGCCCGTTCGCGCCGAGCACCAGAGCTTGCTCGAGCGCTTCGAGGTCTTGCAACGCGACCTGGCGGAGGCGATCGAAGCGAACGATCGGGTTCGCATCATTCATCGCCTGGTGTCCGTAATCGAGATCTTCGAGGGGCTCGGTCAGCATGACCGAGCTCTGCTCGCCGCGATCAAGTTGGCGGCGGTCGCGCCGCGCGAAAAGCATCTGCAGGAGATCTTGCGCCTCGGCCGGGTCGCCAAAGAGTACCCGCTGACGTTCGAGAGCATCGAGCGGTTCGCCGAGGGCATGGGGCCCAACGACGAGATCCACTTCGGCTTGTTGATGGCCGACGTGGAGGTCGAAGACCTCGAAGACCTCTCGGCGGCGGTCGCTCGGTTCGAGCGACTGGCCGATCGCCATCCCGAAAACGAAGTCCTGCTCGGGCGATGGCTCACCGTCTTGGACAAGCAGGATCAACCGGAGGGCATGAGCCAGCTGCTGGTCGAGCGGTCGCTTCGCGAAGAGGATCCGCGGTTGGCCTTCTCATTCGTCCAGCGGGCGATGGCCGTCCTCGACGAACGCTTGGAGGCTCGCGGGCGAGCGACCGATCTGCTGCGTGACTTCACCGAACGAGCGCCGAGCTACGCGGTCGCACGCGAGCAGCTTCATGCTCGAATGCTCGACGAAGGGCGATTCGAAGAGCTCGCCGACATCGTCCGGCGCGAGCTGGAACCGGCCGACGGCGAGGCTCGCATCTCGAAGTACCTGCAGCTGTCCGACCTTTTGGCCGGGCCTCTCGATCGCGTTCGGGATGCCGAGGCGCTCCTCGTTCGAGGATTGGACGAACAGCCGGGCTCCATCGAGCTCCTAGGGGGCTTGATGCGCCTGGCCGAGATCGAGGAACGCTGGCAGGACGTCCTGATCCTCGGCCAGCGACAACTCGACAACGCCAGCGATCCGGTGGTCCGCACCGCGCTCAGAAGGCAGCTCGCCGACATCGCCGAACATCAGGCCGACGAGCCCGAGCGGGCTCAGGAGTTGCTGGCCACCGCCCTCGATGAACAGCCGGGGGACCTCGAACTCATCGAACAGCTGCTTCGTCTGCAGATGGCGCAGAACCAGTGGAGCAGCGCCCTCGAGACGCTCAAGCGGAAGTGGGAGGCGGCGGACTCGCCGGCGGTCCGGGCGGACGTCGCGCTCGACCGGGCCCGGATCTTCGCCGACCAGTACGACGATCTCCAGACCGCGATGTCCGAGGTGCACGGCGCCCTCGCCCAGGTGCCCGAGCATCGCGGCGCGATGGCGCGGATGGTGGAGTTGGCCGAAGGGGCAGGACAGTTCGATGAGGCGGTGCGCGTGCTCGAACAGTGGGCCACCCTGGTGGACGGCTTCGACGCGGCCGAGGTCCATGTGCGTCGAGGGCTTCTTCTCGAGTCGGCCTTCAGCGATCCGACGGGTGCCGCGCGGGCGTACGAAGCGGCGTTGCTCGCGGACGTCAACCACGGTCCGGCTCGCCGTTCGCTCCTTCGGATGGCGGAGGCCCAGGAGGACTACGTGCGGGCCTTGTCCCTAGCGATCGATATGGCCGAGCGCAGCGAGGATCCCCGCGGAGCGGCCCTCGCTTGGCAGCACGCCGGTCGCTTGGCGCAGGGTGGGGTCGGCGACGATCTCGAAGCTCTGAGGTGTTACGAGCGTGCGCTCGCCGCCGACCCGGAAGATCTCGCCACGGCCGCCAACGTGGGCGAGCTGCTGTTGGCGCGACGGTCGTTCGCTGAAGCCTACCCCCACCTCGACCGGGCAGCGCGGGGCCTCAGCGACCCCGACCGGTCGGCGGATCTGCACGCGTCGGCAGCGATGGCCGCTCGTCACCTCGGGATGCACGATGCGGCATTTCGTGCCTACGAGGCGGTGCTCGCGGTTCGGGCCGATGACCAGGTCGCCCTGGACCGGCTCGGCGCATACCTCGAAGAGAAGCATGACTGGGGTCGGGTTCACGACCTCGGGGCTCACCTTCTTCTTCACCACGAAGACAAGCTCGCGTCGGCGGAGCGCGCGCAGGTCTACCTGCGCATGGCGCGAGCCAAGCTAGCTGAAAAAGACAGCGAGGCGGGGGTGCGACTCGCGCGGAGAGCCGACGAGCTTTACGAATCGGAAGAGGTCCTCGAAGTGCTCGCCGAGGCGCTGGACCGCGCCGGCAAGCCATTCGAGGCGGCCGACTGTCTCAAGCGTCTGGCGCCGATGCGAGCCGACGATGTCACGCGACGGTCGACATTGATCCGGGCGGCTCGACTTCTGGGCGACGGTGGTGTCGACCTGGCGCGCGCGGGGGCGATGGCTTCGGAGGCTCAGGCGCTCGCCCCCGCGAATCTCGAGGTCGCCGAGCTGTTGTGCGAGTACCGCCGAGCGCTCGGTGATATCCGCCAGGCGGCGACCGCCCTGTGGGTGCCCAGCCAGCATGTTCACGGCCGGCCCAAGGCCAACCTGCTCGTGCGGGCGGCTCGGGTCCTCATCGAGGGCAGCGTGGCCCGCCACCAGGCCCGTCGCTGGCTTTCGCAGGCGGTGACCATCATTCCCACCCACGCCGATGCGCTCGAAGACTTACGAGTGATTCTGGCCTTCGACGGGGAGTACGCGACCCTCGCGCAAGTGCAGGCACGGGCCGCCGAGGCGTTCACCGACGATCCGGGTACGGAGGTCGACGCAGGGCCTGATGGTCGTTCCGCCACCGCGGAGGAGCTCCTTCGGTCGAATCTCGACCTGTACCGATTTCGTCTCGACTCTCCCAAACGGGCTCTCACTTGTTGCCAGCGTTTGTTGGCGATGCATCCCGAGGAGCCTCAGCTCGAGGAGATCCGAGCCCAGCTGCTCGCCGAGCTCGTTCGGCGGCGGCCTGAACCGCAGGTCCTCGACCAAGCGGTGCGGGCCTGGAACCGGGCTCTCGAGCGTCGGCCGGGCGATCCAGAGCTGATCCGCCAGGTCGCGAAGCTCCGTCAGAACGCCGGTCAGAATCGAGCGACCGTCCTGCTCAACGAGCTCTCGGCGGCTCTCGGTCTGTCCGATTCGCCAGGGGAGCTCATCACCGTCTCCGAGGAGCCCAACGTCGACCGGCTCTCGATAAAGCCCTCGGTCCAGGAGGCGGAGAGCTCGGCCCGAGACTGGCTCGACCGCCTAGGGTACGCCCCTTTGGTCGCCTTCTCCGACACGTTTCCGGAGCCCAGACCGCGCAAGCGCGACTTGCAGACCGAGGCGACTCTGGCCAAGGAGATCGCGCGGCCCCTTAGCTATGCGTCGGCCCGACTCGGCATGGATGAGCCGCCGGTCTACGTGCGCGAGGACGTCGAGGTTCCGGTCCGTCCGACCTGGGTCGGAAGCGGTCCGGCGCTGATGGTGGCGCCGGATCTGGGCGATATCTACGAACCAGCGGTGGTCCGATTCCTGCTCGGCCGCTCGTTGGGATTGCTGCGTGGTCGGGCTCTGGCGTTGGTCGTCGTGCCTCTGGAGGTCCTGCGGGAGGGTCTGCTGGGGCTCGCCAAGGTTCCTGACCCGACCGTATACCTTGCGGATCCCAAGTCGACGAAGCGGCGGGGAAGAGCGCTGGAGCGGGCCGTACCGGCGGCGGACCGGCTGCCTTTATCGGCCGAGTTGTCCGCCTGGTTCGAGAGCCCGAGCCGATGGAGTCTTGCCGACGAACGGGACGCGGTGCTTCGCACGGCGGATCGCGCCGGCCTGATGGTCTCCGGCTCGTTGACGGCGGCGCTGCAGGGGCTCCAGGTGCTCTCGGATGGGCGAACGGAACGGGCGTGGCGGTTGCCGCTGCTCGAATATGCGGCCAGCGAGGCGTGCGCCGAGCTGATGGAGCGACTCGATTGACACTCGTATGTCATACACCGCCCGAAGTGTGATACTCTGGCTGCATTCTGGGGCGGGAGGAGTAGTTTTCACACTTCGATATGAAGTCGCTGATCCTCGGTGCAGAGCGCCTGCCGGAAGAGATTCGGTCGGCCATCAATGAAGTGGCGAGCGACCATGCCGGGACCCTGGTGGTCGTGGTCGCGGACGGCGGTCGCCCGCCGGCCGATCTGGCCGGCGACGTGGTCGCGGCTCGCGAACGATATCCCGAGGCCTGGGTTCTCGCCGTAACCACCGATGCCGCTTTCTCGGCCGCCTTCGACGCCGGTGTTCATGACGTTGTCCGGCTCGACGCAACACCGGCCGAAGTGAAGGCTCGCTTGCGGTCGTTGAATCGCGAGCGCGAGCGGACCCTGCCTGATCGACCACGCTCGGCCGAGCAGGCCGGTCGGCTGATCACCCTCGGTACGGCCGCGACCGGCCTCGCTCATGATTTCAACAACCTGTTGACGGTCATCGTCGGACACACCGCCTTCCTCAAGGACGATACGAGTCTCGATGCGTCCAGTCAGAAGTCCCTGCGCGCTCTGGAGCGGGCGGCGGTGCGGGCCGGACAGCTGACCGAACAGATTCTTCGGTACGCCGGAACGACCGCCGAACCGCCTCATCCCGTCGATTTGAACGCCCTGGTGCGCGACACGGCGGCCGTCCTGCGCTCGCTCGCATCGCCCCGAGCGGACGTCCGACTGTCGTTGGCCGATGAGCATCTCGAGGTACAAGGCGACGAATCGGGCTTGATGCAGCTGCTGATGAACCTCATCCAGAACGCAGCCGACGCCAGTTCCGACGCTCGGTCGGCGGTCGTCGTTCGCACCGGAAGCCAGGTGATCGATCCGTCGCTGGCCATTCGTCTCGATCCCCCGAGCACTCTCAGCGGGCGGTCGGCGGTCTTTCTCGAGGTCGAAGACCACGGGACCGGGATCAGTCCGACGATCGCTAGTCAGATCTTCGAGCCGTTCTTTTCGACTCGAGGCCACAATCGAGGGCTCGGGTTGTCCGTCGTTCGCGAAGTCGTTCGTCTCCACGGCGGGGCCATCGAGCTCGATACCGAGCCGACGCGGGGCACACTCATCCGGGTGTGGTTGCCTCGCATGAAGCCTCCAGTCGAGGCGGCGGCCACCTCCGAACGGCCGGTGTCGACCGAGCGATGGGCGAGCCGCGGCGTCGTCCTCGTGGCCGACGATGAGCCGGAGGTCCGCGGCCTTCTCCGTCGAGTCTTTGTGACCTCCGGCTTTCAGGTCTTGGAGGCCGAAGACGGGCAGGCCACGCTCGAGCTGGTCGAAGCCCATCCCAACGCCCGTCTGTTGATGCTCGATCTCACGATGCCCCGGCTCGACGGCGCCGAAGTCGCGCGCCGTTTGACCGCCGCCGGTCGCGAGATACCGGTCGTCATCATGAGTGGCTACACGTTCGCCCAAGCGAAGGCCCGAATGACGAGCTTGGAAGTGGCAGGGTTTCTGAAAAAGCCGTTCCTTCCGGGAGCGGTCATCGCCAAGGTTCAGCGCGTTCTCGGGGACTAGAGCGCCGATTCACTTGGAGCGTGCTGTTGTCGCGCCGGAATCGGCCCGTCGGGTCGTCGCGTGAGGAGGGCGCGTATCGGGAATACGCAACCGACGAAAGCCGAAGGCGGCGCGGCGAGCAGACGGGGTGAGAACCAGCGACAATCGTGCGATCCAAGTGAATCGGCGCTCTAGCTTTAGCGAGGCTGCGCCTCAAACGCTCGAGTTCATTCGCGATTCCGTGCTGGCGC